>NZ_JAGTPM010000014.1:0-208155 GCF_021147865.1 Pseudomonas sp. CDFA 610 | reverse complement strand
CGGGTGGGTGGCGGCTCGCCGGCGTTGGGGTCCGTTCAGTCGCTGATGTGTCGCTTCAGAAAAAGCCTCGCCGGCAAGCCGCCTCCCACAGTCTGATGGTTGCAGCAGGATTTGCGTAGAGCGCTGAGCGCCGCGTGGTAATGCCGCTCGGGAAGCTCTACGCACGCCGCTGAATGTCAGTTCAGCCCCAGTTTCCCGCGCAGGGTCGAGAGGTCTTCGGCCAGGGTGTTGACCGGGCCGACCAAGGCCTTGCGGTCGTTTTCCTTGACCTTGTCGTAGGTTTCAAAGCCCCCTTCCTTGGTCTTGTATTTGGCCAGGATCTTTTCCACGGTGGCGAAATTCTTGTCGACCTTGCCCGCGAACGCCTTGTCCTGCTGCTCGATCTGCGGGCGGAACAGGTCGACGATCTTCTTCGCACCGTCGATGTTGCCCTGGAAGTCGTACAGGTCGGTGTGGCTGTAACGGTCTTCTTCGCCGGAAATCTTCGTCGCTGCCACTTCCTCCAGCAGCGCGGCTGCGCCACCGACCACTTTTTCAGGCGGGAAGGTCAGGTCGGCCACGCGCTTTTCCAGGTCCTTGACGTCGCTCATCAACTTGTCGGCGATAGGGCCCTGGTCCTTGGTGGTGTTCTGCGAGAACAGCGCGTATTCCAGGCGATGGAAACCGGTGAAGTCTTCAGCCGTCACGCCTTGCTCGTGGTCGTCGACGCGTGAGTCGATAGAGGCGTCCAGATCACTGAACAACTCGGCAATCGGCTCCACGGATTCATAGAACACACGGGTCGGTGCGTACAGCTTCCTGGCGGTTGCCAGGTCGCCTTTCTTGACCGCATCGGTGAATTTCTGCGTGTGGCTGACCAGTTCGCCGATGTTCTCGGTGACGTAGATCTTGTAGTCCGAAACCGGGCCGACCAGATCCAGCGGCGCCGTGGCAGCGAAGGCGGCCAGCGGAGTCTGGAGCAGGCCAAGGGTCAGCAGCAAAGCCAGAGGCGTCTTTTTCATGGTGCTCTTCCGGGTGAGGAGGTTGAAGGTCATGCAGTTTGGGTTTTCGATACGGCCGCCAGTAATGAGCGTCCGATGAAGTCTTGGTCGCCGGTCACGCCCGGCAGGGTGAAGAAGTAGCCGCCACCGACCGGCTTGAGGTATTCCTCCAGCGGCTCGCCATTGAGGCGGTTCTGCACGGTGATGAAGCCTTTTTCCAGATCCGCCTGATAGCAGATGAACAGCAGGCCCATGTCCAGCTGACCATTCTTGTTCACGCCGTTGGAGTAGTTGAACGGGCGACGCAGGATCAGGTTGCGCTGGGTCTCTGCAGTACGCGGGTTGGCCAGGCGAATGTGTGAATCCAGGCGGGTCTTCTTGCCTTCCGGGTCGGCGGCATAATTGGGCACATCGGTTTCGACCTTGCCGTCCATGGGGGCGCCGGTGCTTTTGGTGCGGCCGAAGATCGATTCCTGTTCCTGCAAGGGTGTCCGGTCCCAGCGCTCGACGAAATTGCGGATGATGCGCACGGCCTGATAACTGCCGTTGGCTGCCCAGGCCGGTTCGTCACTGCCCGGCTGCACCCAGACCAGCTCGTTCATGGTCTTCTGGTTGTTGGAATCCGGGTTGGCCGAACCGTCCCTGAAACCCAGAAAGTTACGGGCGCTCTCGGGCGGCTGACCGGGTTTCTTCGGTGCCTGAGGCGGCACGGTGCCTTCCTGTTTCCAGCGCACCAGCAACAGGTCAGGCAGGTTCTTGACGATGTCGCGCAGGGCGTGGATGTTGCTGTCGGCGGTGTTGGCGCAGAACTGGATGCTCAGGTCGCCATGGCAACTAGAAGGTTCCAGCGCATCATTGGGAAAACCGACCATGCGGCTCAGGCGGATGGGCTTGACTTCGGTCAGGCCAAAGCGCTCATCGAACAGCGATTCGCCCACTGACACGGTGATGGTCAGGTTGTCGGGCGTGACGACCGGTCCCAGGATGCCGGAATCCAGCGGTGGCAGTTTAGGATCGACGTCCGGCACCGGGCCGCCAGTCATCAGGAACGCAATGCGCTCGTTCAAGGTGCGGAACAGGCGCTCGAGGTCGTCACGATCCGCGGCCAGCACGTCGAAGGCCACGAACATACCCGCAGCGGGGCGCGGGTTGACGATGCCGGTCTGGTGAAGGCCATGGAACGCGTTGCGGTCCTCGGTCTTGTCGCTGTTCGGCGCTTCGGTGACTTGCGCGGGTGCAGCGGCCAGTACTTTGCCGCTCAGGCTGCTGCCGGCCAGTGCGGCCCCGGCAGCGCCGAGGCCCATCAGGACGCGACGGCGCTGAATCGAGGCAGGGGCATTGTTGGCGTCGGGAGTTTTCATGAGACTGTGCTGTGCTCCTGATGGACGGAATCGGTTCGGTTCAGAGCCCGGACAGGCCGAGCGCCGGGTCGATGGTGTTCAGCGCGTCGGCGAGTGCCGCAGCTTTGGTCGCGATCTGCTTGCGTTGTCCTGCATCGACCTGGTCATAAAGGAGGTAGCCGTCATCGGTCTTCAAGGCGTCCAGCGTGGTGTCCAGATCAGCCATGGCCGCATCAATGGTCTGCAACTGATCGCCTGCGCTTTTGCTCAGCAATGGGCGCAGCAGATCAACCACCTTGCGCGTCCCTTCCAGATTGGCGGCGAAGCCATTCAGGTCGCTGTGGCTGTAGCGTTCTTCTTCACCGTTGCTGCGCAAATCGGCCAGGCTGCGCATGTTGCGCGTGACAATGGCGGCGAGTTGCTCCGGAGCCAGCGACTGGGCCAGCAATTGTTGCTTGAGTTGGGTGACGTCAGTCTGCAGACGCTGCGCCACCGGGCTCAGGCCATCGACACTGTGCTGCTCGAACAGGGCGTATTCGATGCGGTGAAAACCACTGAAACCCGGGTCCTGCTCGCGCTTTTCGTAATAATCGGCACGGGCGTTGATGGCGTTGTCCAGCTCGGCCAGACGCTGCGCGGCGGGCGCGATGCGCTGATAGGCGGCGCGTGCGGGCAGGTAGGCGGCTTGCGCTGCGCTCAGATCGCCTGCGTCAATGGCTTGTTGCAGGGCGGTGACGGCCTTGATCAGCGCTGAACCCTGCAGGCTCAGGTAAACGCGGTATTCGGACAGCGGGCCGATGAAGGCAGTCATCGACGGACGCGCCTTGGCTTTCGCGTCGGACTCGGCGGTAGGCGTTACGTGCAGCGTGCCGCGCGGGTTGCTCAGCAGGCCGCAGGTGATCGCGTAATCGCCGGGCGCCAGGTTGGCATTGATGACCTGGCTCAGGCCGGGCGCAATGTTTTCCCGCTCCTCGACCACCAGTACGCCATCCAGGATTTCCCATTCGACCGCCCGTTCGGAACGATTGACGATGCGAAAAGCGTTCTGGCCTGCCGCCACGGTGAGAGCATTCGGCTCGCAGTTGTGAGCGTGAATGTTGACCACGGTTTCAGTGCCGGCATTGGCGGCGCGCTTCTTGGCGGCCACTTGCGAGGCGTAGTAGAACAGCCCGCCTGCGGCGATCATCAGGATCACGGAGCCGGCGACTGCCAATCGCAGGACGCGGGGAGGCCGGGCTTTCTCTGAAGGCCCTGAGGGACGGTTCGACATGGGTGCCCTTATTCGTTCGTCACGGAAGATGGATGTTGCTGCAACGGTGTGCGGACTGACGGGGCGTGCGGCAGGAAAAACAGCACCAGCGCCCCGATCAGGTAAATGAGGTAGACGCTCAGGGTGCTGACCGTCGGTGCATCCTGATAACCGAACATGCCGGCCAGCACCGAGCCGGTCGGACCGTCCATCGGCAGCCAGGCGCTGATGTCGAAGACCACGTCCTGCAAGTGGTTCCAGACACCTGCTTCATGCAGGGCCTGCACCGAGTTGGCCAGGATTCCGGCCGCCACGATCAGAATGAACAGGCCGGTCCAGCGGAAAAACAGGCTCAGGTTCAGGCGCATGCTGCCGCTGTAGATCGCCACACCAAAGCCGACTGCCAACAGCAGGCCGAGCAGGGCACCCAAGGGAGCCTGGGTGCCTTCGCTCTGCTGAAACACGGCGAGCAGGAAAAAGACGGTTTCCAGACCTTCACGGGCCACGGCAAAGAACACCATGGCGATCAGCGCGTAGGTCTGGTTTTTCGAGCCGGTGAGGGCGGCGTCCAGCGATTCATGCAGCGCGTGCTTGATCGAACGCGCCACCTTGCGCATCCAGAACACCATCGAACTCAGAATACCCACTGCAATCAGGCCTACGATGCCTTCGAACAATTCCTGCTGCTTCTGCGGAAACTCGGCGCTCATCAACTCCAGGCCACCGCCGACGAACAGCGACAGTGCGATTGCCAGGAATACACCGATCCAGACGGCGGGCATCCACTCGCCACGGCCGGTCTGTTTCAGGTAACTGGCGATGATGCCAACAATGAGCGCGGCTTCGATGCCTTCGCGCAGCATGATCAAAAACGGAACGAGCATAGTTCACCGGGTTGAGACTGAAGGCGCACGTGTTTTGACAGGTCTCGGCAGGCGAGACGGGCCGGACACAATGCGTAACATAATGATACTCATTCTTGAATGGCGGAAGTTGTTTTTTGTCTGAAAGTCGTTTTCACGATGTCGTTCAGGCCAGGTTCAGGTTTTTGCAGCATTGCGAGGGAACTTGAAAATCACCCCGCGTTTGCAGAGTCCTTGGGCGCTGCGGCACAGTGGGGGCGTCTCGAATTGCGCTTTTTATGGATGATCGGAATGTCAGCAGAACCGCAAACGCCCACTGCTCATGGGCAGGCTATTAAAGTGCTCAAGGCAGTCGATGGACGCTGGCGATCATTGATCGAGCACGTCGGGCCGTGTCTGCACCCGGTGACCGCTGCGCAGGACCCGTTCCAGGCGTTGGTCAAAGGCGTCGCGTATCAGCAATTGCACGCCAGGGCGGGCGACGCGATGGTGATGCGCCTGCGTGCCCTGTTTCCGGATTCATGCTTTCCCGACCCGCAGGCGTTGGCCAGCCTGGACGATCAGGCGTTGCGAGGCTGCGGGTTCTCGGCGTCCAAGTGCCGGGCGATCAAGGCGATTGCTGCTGCCAGAGCCAGCGGTCTGGTGCCGGACGTGGCCGAGGCCCTGACCCTGAGCGACGACGAACTGATCGCTCGTCTCACTCGGTTGCCGGGCGTCGGTCGCTGGACGGTCGAGATGATGCTCATCTACGGTCTGGGCAAGCTGGACGTGATGCCTGCGAGTGACTTCGGGGTGTGCGAAGGTTATCGGCGGCTGTACGGCCTGGAAGGCAAACCCACTCCGAAGGCCATGGCCGCTCTCGCCGAACGGTTCGCGCCATTTCGAACCGTCGCGGCGTGGTATCTGTGGCGTGTACCGGTCGACTTTGCGACTGGCGAGCAGACTTCTGAAGCCTAGGGTTTGCAGTCGAAGCACTGCACCTGATTCAGAATCCGGTACGCCAGTTTCACCCGTTCCTCGTTCGGGTAGTTTCTGTTGGCCAGAATCACGATGCCCAGTTGCTGCTCGGGGATGAAGGCAACGTAGCCGCCAAAGCCATTGGTGGAGCCGGTCTTGTTGACCCAGGTGTTCGATTGCGCCGCGCGGGCCGGGGTGATCGGCTCGACTTTTTGAGTATTGAGCACCATCGTGCTCGCGTTACCTTCGAGCAGGGTGTCGAGCTTCACCGGCATCGGGTATTGCTCCCAGATCAGGCCCTGGGTCATCGCGCCCACGTTGAAATAACCGGTTCGGGTGTCCTTGAGGGCGCGTTGCAGGCGCGCGTCGTACTGACCCAGCCCCAGGTTGGCCTCGACAAAACGGAGCATGTCCCGGCTGCTGGATTTCACGCCGTAAGCCTCGGATGCCAGCACGCCGGGGTTGACCCTGACAGGTTCGTCGAGTTTGTTATAGCCCTGTGCATAGAGTGACTGTTGTTCGTCGGGCACGGTGAGGTAGGTGTTCTTCAGGCCCAGTGCCGGAAACAGGCCTTGCTGCATGGCGCTCTTGAAGGGCAATTGCATGCTGCGCGCCGCGACCAGGCCCAGCAAACCGACGCTGGGGTTGGCGTAGGTGCGATGGGTACCGGGCAAGTACTCGGGTTGCCAGGCCTTGAAATACGCCATCATCTGTTCGGTGGTCTGGACCTTGTCGGGAAACTGCAGCGGGAAGCCGCCCGCAGTATGCGTACCCAGGTGGAAAACCGGCACCTTGCCCAAGCGTGTGTCACGCAATTGCGGCACGTAGGTGTCGATGCGCTCGGTCAGCGACAACTGCCCGTTTGCCTGCGCCCAGGTGGCAAGGGTGGCGGTGAAGGTCTTGCTGATCGAGCCCAGTTCGAACAGCGTGTCCGGGGTGACGGTTTGAGCACTGTCTTTCGACGCCTTGCCGTAGGTGTAGAACTGTTGTGTGCCGTTGTGGGTGATGGCAATCGACAGGCCCGCGATGCCGTTTTCCTGCATGACCCTGCTGGCTGCTTCCCGCACGAAGTCGTCCTGTTTCGGGTTCTGCGCCTCGGCAAGCGCGAGCGAAGAGGTCAGCGTGAGGCTGGTCAGCAGCAGGGCCTGCAATGACCGCTTTTGATTCCATTGCATGAAAGCATTCCTTGTTTTTAGGGGGTAAGTCTGTTGTCTGCGCAGTACTGGGGATCTTCCTCCCGCAATGTTGTGTTTGCCGAGACGTGATTCAACAGGCATCGCGACTCAACACCTCTCTCATCATCTCCACGAACCGATTCGCCGCAGGGCTCAGGGTCTGGCCGGTGCGGGTGATCAGGCCGATTTCACGGCTGACGCCGTGGTGATCGACGGGCACCTGAACGGTGTCGGAGCGGCCCTCGTCGGCCGACTCCGGCAGCAGCGTCATACCCAGCCCCTGACGCACCAGCGCCAGAACGGTTGACATGTAGTTGGCCTCGAGGCCGGGCACCAGAGCAAGTCCTTCGTCGGCGAAGAGTTGCTCGACCCGCTCGCGCACGCTGCTGTCGCGTCCGGTCAGAATAATCGGCTGACCCGCCAGATCGGCCAGGCTGACTGACGTTCGTGTGGCCAGCGGATGAGTGCCGGGCACGAACAGCCGCAGCCGGTCCTGCATCAGGCTTTCGAACTCCAGTCCGTGGCTCATCCGGGCGCGAACGCCGAGTCCGAAATCCACCTCGCCTTCACGCACCAGCGCGTCGATGCGTTGCGCCACTACATCGCGCAGGCGTACTTCAATGCCGGGAAACCGGGTGCGGAATTCGCGCAGGATGATCGGCAGCGTGCTGGAGCACATCGAGGGCAGGGCGGCGAGGGTCACCACACCCCGGCGCAATGCCGCAAGGTCCCGCGAACCACTGACGATGTTGTCCAGATCCAGCAGCAGCTTTTCCATGGGCTGCAGATTGTTCTGGCCTGCCGCCGTCAAGCTGACGTGGCGTGGGCTGCGTTCCAGCAGCGCGACGCCCAGCCACTCTTCCAGTTGCTGGATCTGGACGGTCAGCGCAGACGGCGAGAGGTTCAGCTCCACCGCAGCCTTGGTAAAACTCCCGCTGTGAGCGACGGCCAGGAACGCCCGGATGTGCTGGATCGAATTCTTCATGCGCTGGCAAGACTCGTGATCAATGTTCTGTTTTTTGGAATGAGAGGTGCCGAACATTTCAATTTACAAAGCATAACCTCGTTTCGATACTCGTTGAAAACAACAACAGTGCGTCCCGCCACATGCTGGTCAGGGATGAAAGGGAAAGCCTCCATGCTCGCCATCCTCGGTGTCATTACCATTCTCTGCCTGCTCACGGCTGTCATGAGCAAGCGTCTCTCGCCTCTCGTTGCCCTTATTGCGTTGCCCATCATCGCGGCCCTGATCGGCGGCTTTGGTCTGCAGACCAGCGCCTTCATCATCACAGGCATCAAGAACGTCGCCCCGGTGGTGGGCATGTTCGTGTTCGCCATCCTGTTCTTCGGGGTGATGACGGATGCAGGCATGCTCGACCCGATCATCGACCGGATTCTAAAGGCAGTCGGTACGCGCCCCACCCGAATCGTCATGGGTACGGCCCTGCTGGCGTTGCTGGTGCACCTGGACGGTTCGGGGGCGGTGACCTTTCTGGTGACCATTCCGGCCATGCTGCCGCTGTACACGCGGCTGGGCATGGACAAGCGCATTCTGGCCTGCGTCACGGCCATGGCGGCGGGGGTCAACTTTCTGCCCTGGACCGGGCCGGTGCTGCGCTCATCTGCCGCCTTGCACGTGCCGGTGGCGGACCTGTTTCAGCCGCTGATTCCGGTGCAGATTGTCGGTCTCGCCTTTGTGTTCGCCTGCGCCTGGTTTCTGGGTCGTCGTGAAGAGCGGCGTCTGGGCCTTGGCGCCGGAGCGCAGGTGGATGTGGTGCCCAAGCGGGTGCTGACCGAACAGGAAGAGCTGCTGCGTCGGCCGCGTCTGTTCTGGGTGAACCTGCTGCTGACCATTGCGGTGATGGGCGTGATGATCTCCGGTGTCGTCGATCCGGTGGTGATGTTCATGCTCGGCACGGTGGTTGCGCTGTGCCTCAATTACCCTGACGTCGATGCTCAGCGCACCCGCATTGATGCCCACGCCAAAACCGCGCTGACCATGGCCAGCATCCTGCTGGCGGCCGGGGTGTTCACCGGCATCATGCAAGGCACCGGCATGCTGAAGGCAATGGCCGAAGTGGCTGTGCACCAGATTCCAGCCGGGCACGGCAAATTGATCCCGATGGTGGTGGGGTTCATTTCGATGCCTCTGAGCCTGCTGTTCGACCCGGATTCATTCTATTTCGGCGTGATGCCGGTGATTGCCGAGGTCGGCAAGGCCTTGGGCGTCGAGCCGTTGCAAGTGGCTCAGGCTTCACTGCTGGGTGTGCACACCACCGGTTTTCCGGTCAGTCCGCTGACGCCCGCGACCTTCCTCCTGGTGGGGCTGTGCAAGATCGAGTTGGCCGACCACCAGCGCTTCACCATCCCTTTCCTGTTCGCAGCCTCGGTCCTGATGACCCTGACTGCCATGCTCCTGGGAGTGTTCTGAATGAAAACCCTGCGCATCGGCTCCGGTGCCGGTTATTCCGGCGACCGCATAGAGCCTGCCGTCGAACTGGCCGAACACGGCGAGCTGGATTACCTGATTTTTGAATGCCTGGCCGAGCGCACCATCGCGCTGGCGCAGCAGGCCCGGTTGAGCGACCCCTACGCCGGCTACGATCCGCTATTGAGCGAGCGCATGCGCCGGGTGCTGCCGTTCGTGGGGCGCAGGGCGGACGGTTCGCGCAGGTTGCGGGTGATCACCAATATGGGGGCGGCCAACCCGCTGGCGGCGGCGCGGGAAGTGAAGCGCATCGCGGCCGGGCTGGGACTGTCCGGGCTCAAGGTTGCGGCATTGACCGGCGATGACGTGCTCGCTGCATTGCAGACCGACGCTTCCAGGCTGCTGGACAACGGTATGACGCTGGCTTCGCTGGGTGACCGGCTGATTTCGGCCAACGCTTATCTGGGATGCGAAGGCATCGTGCAGGCGCTCCAGGCCGATGCCGACGTGGTGATCACGGGTCGTGTGGCCGATCCATCACTGTTTCTGGCGCCACAGGTGTTCGAATTCGGTTGGTCCGTCGATGACTGGAGTTTGCTGGGACGCGGGACGCTGGTCGGTCACTTGCTCGAATGTGCGGGCCAGATCAGCGGGGGGTATTTTGCCGATCCGGGTTTCAAGGACGTGCCGGATCTGGCCCGACTGGGTTTTCCGCTGGCTGAAGTCGATGCATCAGGTCAGGCGATCATCACCAAGGTGGCAGGCTCGGGCGGGCGGATCGATACCGCCACCTGCACCGAACAGCTGATCTATGAGGTGCATGACCCTGCGGCTTACCTGACACCCGACGTGAGCGCCGATTTTTCCGGGGTCAGCTTCCGGACAGAAGCCGAGAACCGGGTGCGGGTTGTCGGTGCGGATGGACGTCAGCGGCCCGGGACTCTCAAGGTGTCGGTCGGCTATCTGGATGGCTGGATCGGCGAAGGGCAGATGTCCTACGGTGGGCCTGGTGCGCTGGCGCGTGCGCAACTGGCACGTGATGTCGTTCTGGAGCGTTTGAAGCTGATGGGCGTGAGGGTCGAAGACCTGCGTGCCGAATTGATCGGCGTCGATGCCTTGCATGGCAGCGAACTGGGTTCGCGCGCCAACGCTGAGCCCTGGGAGGTGCGCCTGCGCATTGCCGCACGCTGTGTCGAGCGCAGCGAGGCCGTTCGGGTCGGCAATGAAGTCGAGACGCTCTACACCAACGGACCTTACGGCGGTGGCGGGGCGACCAAGGCGGTGCGTCAGGTGGTGGCGGTCGCTTCGCTGTTTCTGCCGCGTGAGGCGGTCAATCCGATGGTTCATCTGGAGGATTCGGTATGAGCGGTGGCGTGAAGCTTCGAGAGCTGGCCCATTCGCGGACCGGCGACAAGGGCGATACATCGAACATCTCGGTGATCGCTTACCGTGGCGAAGACTACGCAAGGTTGTGTCAGGCACTGACCGTTGATCGGGTGACAGCGTATTTCTCGCAGTTACTCGACCCGCAAGCCGGGCCGATTCGGCGCTACGAGCTGCCCAACGTGCACGCACTGAACTTCGTGATCCCCGGTGTGCTGCGAGGCGGAGTGACCCGGTCGCTGGCGCTGGACGCGCATGGCAAGGCCCTGGGCGCAGCGCTGCTGGATCTCGACATCGTCTGACGCGGGCGAGCTTGAATCGTCAGGCTGAACCCTTGCAGCAGTGGCCGATGAGGACGTGTTTGCGTAACATGCCCCCTTTTTCGCACCGCTGCGGGCTGCTCCGCAGACGTCGTTCAGGTCAGTCATGAAAACAATCCGTCTACGCGCCGAAGTTCTGGCAGGGCTCACCACATCCTTTGCGCTGGTGCCCGAATGCATCGCCTTTGCGCTGGTGGCGCACCTCAACCCGCTGATGGGCCTGTATGGCGCGTTCATCATTTGCACGCTGACCGCGCTGTTCGGCGGGCGACCGGGGATGGTCTCGGGTGCTGCCGGGTCGATGGCTGTGGTCATCGTGGCGCTGGTGGTGCAGCAGGGCGTGCAGTACCTGTTGGCGACCGTGTTGCTGGGCGGTCTGTTGATGATCCTGTTCGGGGTGCTGCGCCTCGGCAAACTGGTGCGGCTGGTGCCTTATCCGGTGATGCTCGGCTTCGTCAACGGCCTGGCGATTGTCATTGCCATGGCCCAGCTGGAACACTTCAAGGTCGGCGAGGCCTGGCTGAGCGGAACGCCGCTTTACGTGATGCTGGGGCTGGTCGCGCTGACCATGGCCGTGGTCTATGTACTGCCGCGTGTGACCCGCGCCGTGCCGCCTGCTCTGGTCGCGATTCTCGGCGTCGGCCTGGCCGTGTATTTCCTCGACCTGCCAACCCGGACCCTGGGCGACATGGCCCACATCGCGGGTGGTCTGCCGATGTTCAACCTGCCGGACATTCCGTGGACGCTGGAAACCCTGCGCATCATCGCGCCTTACGCCGTACTGATGGCGCTGGTCGGCCTGCTGGAAACCCTGCTGACCCTCAACCTGACGGACGAGATCACCGAGACCCGCGGCTATCCGGACCGCGAATGCGTGGCACTGGGCGCGGCGAACATGGTGTCTGGCGCATTTGGCGGCATGGGCGGCTGCGCGATGATCGGACAGACCGTCATTAATCTCAGCTCCGGCGGGCGCGGCAGGGTGTCCGGGATTGTCGCGGGCATGATGATTCTGATGTTTGTGCTGTTCCTGTCGCCGCTGATCGAGCGCATTCCACTGGCGGCGCTGGTCGGGGTGATGTTCGTGGTCGCCCAGCAGACGTTTGCCTGGGCCTCGCTGCGGGTGCTGCGCAAGGTTCCGGTGAACGACGTACTGGCGATCATTGCCGTGACGGTCGTGACGGTGTTCACCGATCTGGCGACGGCGGTGCTGTTCGGCATTGTCATCGCAGCGATCAACTTTGCCTGGCAGCAGGCCCGTGAGCTGTACGCCGATAGCCATGTCGAAGCCGATGGCAGCAAGATCTACCACCTGCACGGCACGCTGTTCTTCGCCTCGACCACGCCGTTTCTCGACCAGTTCAACCCTGCCGAAGACCCGGCGCAGGTCACGCTGGACTGCCGTCACCTGAGCTTCGTCGACTATTCGGCCATTGCTGCGCTCAAGACCTTGCGCGAGCGTTACGCCAAGGCAGGCAAGCACCTGCGTGTGGTGCATCTGTCCGAGCGCTGCAAACGGCTGCTCAAGCGTGCGGGCGTGCAGCACGCCTGAACCTGTATATGCTGAGTGTCTTTCCTGTTGCCGAAGGTGTGTGATTGATGGATGCCGTGTCTCCTCTGGATGCTTACGAACGTGCCGTCCAGCGTGGCTTTCAGCCTGATCAGGCGCAGTTGCATGCGGCCCGTCAGCTTCAGACGTGCTACCTGGCGCTGACCGGGCAGCGTGGTCGGGCTCAGGGTGTTTATCTCTGGGGGCCGGTCGGACGCGGCAAGACCTGGCTGATGGACCGTTTCTTCGAAAGCCTGAGTGTTCCGGCCCGGCGTCAGCATTTTCATCACTTCATGCGCTGGGTGCACAAGCGCATGTTCGAGCTGATGGGTACACCGCATCCACTGACCGTGGTGGCCAGGGAACTGGCGCGTGAAGTGCGGGTGATGTGCTTCGATGAGCTGTTCGTCACCGACATCGGCGATGCCGTGATTCTCGGCGGGCTGTTGCAGGTCATGTTCGAAGAAGGCGTAGTGCTGGTCTGCACCTCCAACCAGCCGCCGGAGCAGCTGTACAGCCACGGTCACAACCGTGAGCGCTTCATGCCCGCGATTGTCGCCATCCAGAAGTACATGAACGTCGTCGCGGTCGATGGCGGCGAGGACCATCGCCTGCATCCCGGCCAGTTGCACCAGCGTTACTGGGTGGCCGACGCCGGACGTCCCAGCGCCCTGCAGGGGATTTTCGACGCGCTCAGCGCCGGGCAGCCGATCCACGATTCCCAGGTCATGCTTGGCTATCGCAGCATCAATGTGGTTCAGCATTCCGACACGGCCGTGTGGTGCCGTTATCGGGACCTGTGCGAGCAACCGCTGGCGGCGATGGATTTCATTGCCCTGTGCGATCGTTTTTCAGTGATCCTGATCAGCGAAGTGCCGTCCCTGAGCGCGGCGCAGCGCGAATCGAAAATCGCCCGTGGCACCGAGGATGGCGTGGAGCAGGTGGCAGCGGGGGACCGTGAATTGCCGCAGTTGTCCCCTCACGACGACGGCGTGCGGCGCTTCATCGCGCTGGTCGACGAGTGTTACGACCGACGCATTCCGCTGTATGTCGAAGCGCAGGTGGCGATGGAGGCGTTGTACACCGAAGGCTACTTGTCTTTCGCGTTCCGCCGCACGCTGAGTCGTCTCCAGGAGATGCAACTGGAGCGTTTCACCGAACACTGAGGCTCAGGCTGCGTCCCGACGGCGCTGAGCCAGCATGTGTTTGGCACCCTCCAGAATCAGCACGCCCACCGCTATCCAGATCGGTATGTAAGTCAGCATTTCGTCACGGCTGATGCTTTCGCCCAGCAGCAGCGCGACGCCCACCAGCAGCACCGGCTCGACATAACTGAGCAGCCCGAACAGGCTGAATGGCAGCAGACGACTGGCGATGATGTAGCTGACCAGCGCCGAGGCACTGATGATGCCCAGTACGGGAATCAACAGATAGAGAAGGGGCGTTTGCTGAATCGCCAGCGGATGCCCGTTGGCGATGAACCACAGGCCAATGGGGAGCATGAACAGCATGTCGAACCATAGCCCGCCCAGGTTATCGGTCTTGAGCCGGCGCCGCAGCACGAAGTACAGCGGATAGCCCCCGGCCACCAGCAATGTTTCCCACGAGAAACTGCCCAGTCGCCACAGCTCGTGGCCAACGCCGATCGCCGCGAAGGCTGCCGCGATCTTTTGCAGGTAGGAGAGGTGTTCGCCGTACACGACGCGGCCGGTCAGAATCATGCTCAGCGGCAGCAGGAAATAGCCCAGCGAGACTTCCAGGCTGCGACCATGCAGCGGTGCCCACATGAAGATCAGCAGTTGTGCGCCCAGCAGCACCGACGACAGCAACAGCCCGAAAAACAGTGCCGGTTGTCGGCGCAGCCTGGCTGCGAGTGCACGCACCAGCTTCCAGTCGCCGCTGAGCAGCATGAACAGCGTGGCGCAGGGCACGGTCAGCAGCATCCGCCAGCCGAAGATTTCCTGGCCATCCAGCGGCTTCATCAGTGAGGTATAGAAATACATGACCCCGAACAGCACTGAAGCCAGAACCGACAGCACGACACCTTTGTACACAGCGGCCTCTCGGGTTTACCAATAAGAGTGCCTGCCCCGGTTTGGGGCAAGCGGCTGCCAGTTTAGTGCGCGGGCGGATAAAAAGCTTCAGTGCGGACGGACTATCACGCGGCGGACTTCAGAAACCGCCAAAGGACGTCGGCTTCGAAGTCCTTGATCACGCTGCGGGCGCCAGCCTCGCGAAGCTGCTGCTCCTGCAACCCGGAGAGCATGCCGAAGGTATGAATGCCTGCGGCGTGTGCCGATTGCACGCCCGCCAGCGAATCTTCAAAGGCAATCGCTTCATCCGCTCTCACACCCAGCCATTCCAGGGCCGTGAGGTAGGGCATGGGATGCGGTTTGCCGCGAGCCAGTTCGCCGCCGATCACAATGGTTTCGAAACGATCGACAATGCCCAGCCCGGTCAGCATGGCCATGGCGTTCTCCCGTGGCGCATTGGTGACCACGGCGGTTTTCAGCCCGAGTTGCCCGGCATGGTCGAGAACGCGAAGCACGCCGGAGACCGGGATGGTTTCGCCAAGCTGGTCGCGAAACATGGCTTCCTTCTCGGCCGCCAGTGCTGCGTAGTTCGAGGCGGGCATATCGGGAAACAGGCCGCCGAAAATCATGTCGTCCGGGAACCCCATGACATTGGCTTTGTAATAGCTGATATCCATTGACCGATCCCAGCGTGCCAGCAACTGGTTGTAGGCGTTCAGGTGCAGTTCATCGGTATCGATGAGGGTTCCGTCCAGGTCGAACAACAGCGCGCGAAGGGCCATTGAGTGTTACTCCTTTGAAAGGGCAGTGGTGCGGCCGAAAGCCCAGGCGCCACGAAGCGCCGGCACCCACGGCAACATGAGAAGCGGGTAGATGATCAACAGGCTGAAGGCGGCTTCGACCCCGATTCGTTCGGACAACAGCCCGAGCAGAAACGGCGCCAGCAGTAACGCAACGCCTACCGCCTGGGATGCCTGGGTGCTCAACGCAGAGCTTGCGTGGGGCGCGACGCGCATCGCAGAGCCCAGAATCAGCGGGAAGAAGTTCCCAAGGCATGCACCCAGCACGAAGGTGAAAACAGCCGTTCCGGCCAGGCCCTGAATCATCGACAGCACCAGCAGTGTAGCGATAGCGCTGAAAATCACGGTGGTCAGCAGCGACAGGGGCGATAGGCGACGCAGTGCGAAACTGCTGGCCAGACGTCCGCAGACGGTGCCGGCAAAATAAAGGCTCATCAGGGTCGCGGCTACCGACGCGCTGGTCTGAACGTGAGTCTTCATGTACTCCGCCCCCCAGAAGCCCACGCCCCACTCGGCCGAGATGCCGAGAATCACCAGTGCCCACAGACTCAGGCGTGTCAGGCGCGGCGCAGGCAACGCATCCGCGGGCGCGCCGGTTGACGCCGTTGCAGACGTGGTTCGAGCCTCTGTTCGATGAAGACCCGAAGGCACGCAGAGCATCAGCAGCGCCCACGCGCTGATCAGCAACGGAGCCGCGCGCCACGACAGCCCGACGGCAGTCGCTGCGCCCACCAGCAGTGCGCCCCCCAGCACACACAGCCCGGCCACGATATGGGCCTCCACCAGCTTCGCGGCGGCCTGTTCGCCGTAGCGCCTGCCGAGCATGGCCTGTCCGACCGCCATGACCAGCCCTCCGGAAAAACCCAGTACGACACTGCCTGGTAGCGTCATCGGCAGGCCTGCTGCCATGGCAAAGAAGCCGCTGGCCACGACGATCGAGCCTATCGCAATGCGCCCCGTGCCGATGACCGGAGGCCTGCGCTCAAGCCAGCGATAGGGTACTCCGATCAACACCAGTCCCAGCGCGTAGGCGGCGAAGTGCAGGCCGGTCCAGCGCAGGTCGAGGGAGAATTCCGCGCGCAGAAAGGGCATCAAGGGGCCGAGCATGCCTTGCTGCGCCCCGAACAGGCCGAACATGAGGTAGATCGACCAAGGCCGCCTCTCAGTCCGGGGTGACGCGAGAGGTTGAGTCGAATCAGGCTGCGCCATCCTGCTCATGGGGTTGCCCCGGTGTCGAAGAGTGCGTGCCAGCGTGCGCAGCGTTCGGCCTTGGCGCGACTGGCTGCGATGGCATCCAGCGGCTCGGGACCAGGGGCTGTCGGCGTGTCCCTCGATGAGTCAGCGACCACGACCTTGCCATAGCGCCGGCTGATGGCGGCGGCGTCGGGCGACAGCATCCAGCCAAGCGCCTGGCGGGCCTTGACGGCATGCTGCGAACCGTTTCGGCAGCCGAATACCTCGAACTCATAACGTTGCGCATCTTCCGGTACGCACCAGTGCAGCGATGGATGCAAAAGCGCGGCGCGTGTGGCGGCGGTGGACACCGTGACGCCCACCCACGCCCGACCTTCGAGCACCGCCTCTATGGGGGATGTCGAGGAACCGCTGATGGCAGGTTGCAGGCGGGCGATGTCCGCCAGCCGCTCCCAGGCCTGTTCGCCATAATGTTCCAGCAGTGCGCCCAGGTGCAGATAGCCTGCGCCGGAGCGTGCCGGGTCGGGCAGGGCGATGCGTGTCGACCAGGCCGGTGTGCTCAGCGCTTCCCAGCAACGCGGCGGCGCCAGGCCATTGGCGGCGAGGATATGCGGGTCGTAACAGAAGGCGGGCACGAAGCCTGACGGGCTGAACCAGCGTCGGCCAGCATCGACGGCGTCCGGCGGCAGGCTCGACACATCGAGCCCATCAAGGACACTCAGTCTCGAGGTAAGTGCAGGATCGAGAAGCGCCGTGGCGGCGGTGCCCAGCAGCAGGTCCCAGTCGCCCGCCGTGCCGTCGATCACCCGCTCGATCAGTTCGGACGTGGACCAGCGCGACAGACGAATGGTTATCCCGGCATGCGCCTCCATGCCCGCGATGAATTCTGCAAGCTCGGCATGTTCCATCGAGCTGATGGCGATCAGTTCATCCATGCGCAGGGTCACTCCAGCAGTCGATGCAGTTTGGCGTATTGCAGCAGCATGATGGTTTTGCCGTCGCATATTTCTCCGGTGTCGATCATGCCGAGCGCCTCATCCAGAGACAGTTCCAGCACCTCGATCTCTTCGCCTTCACCTTCAAGGCCGCCTCCTGCGCTCAGCCTGTCTTCATCAAAGTATTCGCCAACGAAGAAATACAGCCGCTCGGTGACCGATCCCGGGCTCATGAAGGCTTCGAACACTTTGCGCACTTCCTGAATGCGATAGCCGGTCTCTTCCTCGGTTTCCTTGCGAATGCAGGTGTGCGGATCATCGCGGTCCAGCAGGCCGGCACAGGTTTCGATGAGCATGCCGTCGTGTTCGTTGACGAACGCAGGAAACCTGAATTGCCGGGTCAGCACGATGGTCTGTTTCAGCTTGCTGTACAGCAGGATGGTCGCGCCATTGCCCCGGTCATACGTCTCTCGGCTAAGGGTGCTCCACGTACCGTCGCGGCCGAGAAAGTCGTAGGTGGTCTTGCGCAGCACGTACCAGTTGTCCGACAGCACATCGACCTGCCTGATGCGCACTCGATCTTTGGTGGCGACAGGCCCTGTCATGACTTGGCTCCCAGGTGAGTGGCGTTCGGAGCCACGGTGAGCAGGCGCGCGATCATTTCCGGATCACGGTGCTGCGGGGCGGTCATCACGGCGGTGTCCAGCGCATGGTCGCACCCGTATTCACAGGTGCCGTGGTGCTCGCCCAGGCGTGTGACGGCTTCAGTGACCAGGCGCCGTGTCAGCGTGAAAGTGTCGGCCATTCGCTCGGCCACCAGCGTCGCGTTCACGTCTTCGTGAGAGTCGTGCCAGCAGTCGAAGTCGGTGGGGATGGCGATCATCGCGTAGCAAAGCTCGGCTTCGCGTGCGAGCTTGGCCTCCGGCATGGCGGTCATGCCGATCACCGTGCCGCCCCATTGACGGTACAGACTGGATTCGGCCCGGGTCGAAAACTGCGGCCCTTCCATGACCACATAAGTACCGCCATTGAGCGCCTGCACATCGGCGGTCTGCGCGCTGGCCGCCAGCACGGCACGCATGCGGGAGCAGACGGGATCACCAAACGGTACATGGCCGACCAGGCCCGGGCCGAAGTACGTCTTTTCGCGCTGGATCGTACGGTCGATGAACTGATCGATCAGCACGAAACTGCCCGGCGGCGCATCGTGGGTCAGGCTGCCCACCGCGCTGACCGATAACAGCTGGGTGCAACCGACGCTGCGCAGCGCGGCAATATTGGCCCGCACATTGATGAACGACGGCGGGATGGTGTGTCCGATGCCATGGCGCTGTACGAAGGCCACTGGCACGTCGTTGAGTGTGCCCAGTGTGACGGGAGAAGAGGGTTTGCCGAATGCCGTTTCGCATTCGACCTGCTGGATGTCCTTCAGGCCGGGCAATTGTTGAAGTCCACTGCCGCCAATGATGCCGATCCGTTGAATCTGTCGGGATGCCGATGAGTTGGTCACACGCTGCCTCTCGTCTTCAGGGTGGTTTCAGGTTGTCCGGTGCGGGCGACCAGACGTTCATACAGTTCGGAAAGCGCCGTCGGTGCGCTGCCGCGTCGCAGCAACAGGCCTTCACTGGCGTTGTTGCTGTAGCGTGGCTCATGGATTTTCAGGTGACGGTCTATCGCAGGCAGGTAGTTCCAGCGAACGCCCGGGTACAGCGAGTGCGCCAGATGATAGGCATCGGACGTGGGGGCAATGAAGACGCGGATCAGCCAGCCGGTGAGGCCGAAATAATCAGTCGGACGACCTGCGAGGTACTCCAGATCGCGCCGGTCGCGAGAGGTCCCTTCGACGAACCAGCGATGTTCCGTGAGCAGCGACACCCAGGCGAACACCGGGTAGGAGGTCAGCAGTGGAACCAGCCAGCCAAACAGCACGCCTTTCCAGCCGCCTGCCCAGTAAAGCAGCGCGGCGACGGTCAGCAGGCACACCACGCGCACCACGGTGGTCAGGTGCGAGTGATTCAGCAGGCTGCTGCGGGCCATGGTCGTCAGGTTGACCCAGGCGCCACGCGGCGTCAGCGGATAGAGCAACAGCGCGTAAAAGCTGCCGGGAGAAATGCCGGTGACGTAACCCCCCGCGTGAACCCTGGCCCGATTGGGGTCCAGGCTCGGGTGGTTGGGATTGCGATGGTGTTCCAGCGTATGAGTCTGATGGCGGCTGCGCATATCGCGTTTGAAGGCCGGAAACTGGTAAAACACGTTGCTCAGCCACCATTGCCATTCATGGTGCGGGCACAGCGCGAAGTGCACGGCGTTGTGTCCGAACTCCTGCAGGGCGCGCAGGCGTCCACCCGTCCACAGCACCACCACCAGCCACATCAGTGGCGTCGAATAGAGCGAGGCCAGCAGCACGGCTGCCACTATATCCAGCCATGTCCAGAGGAAGGGCAGCGGTGCGAACCAGCCGTCCAGTGGCCGGTAATACTGTTCCTTGCGGCCGGGCGTTCGCGGGATCAACTTGAGCAGGCGCAGGATGCGTGTGCTGTCGCGGTAGTAGAAGGCGACCATCGCACGCAGTAGCAAGGCTGTGGCGATCAGGCCGACCAGAACCGTCTGTGAAGTCTCCACGATCAGGCGCTCCCGGTTTCGGTTTGCAGGGTACGGGCAGGCACAAAACGTTCCAGCAGCTCGCCCAGATTCCTGAACAGCGGGGCGCCACTGAGGCGCAGGCGCTCGCCGTCCTGATGGCCGGTCGAGACCAGCATCGGCGACCATCCTACTGAGCAGGCGACGTCGAAATCATGCAGCGTGTCGCCGACGAACAGGGTCCTGGAAGCGGGTGTGCCCAGTGTTTTCTGCAGCACCAGGGCCTCGGCGGTCTTGCTGGTGGCCTGGTTATGGTTCAGCCCGACGACATGCTCGAAGCGGTCATACAAACCCTTGGCCTTGAGCGTCTGGACCAGCACATCGCAATGCGATGCCGACAGGATCGACACACCAATGCCGGCGCGTCTGGCGGCGTCGAGAAATTCGATGACATAAGGCTGCAGCGGGCACTCGGCCACGTGGGCATCGAAGTGTTCAAGGTAACGCTGGACGATGATCGGGAAGGGCACACAGTCCAGATCAAAACCCAGCGCCGCGTAGAAACCGGCAATCGGGAAGTCGAATCGAGCCCGATACTGGTCAGCGGTGATGGGCGCGACACCGTAATGCTCGCCGCACCGGTTGACGGCGCAGACTGCCAGATCGATGTCGTCAATCAGGGTTCCGTTCCAGTCGAACACCACGTGTTCGACGCCGGTAAAGTGCAGGAGGTCGTTGATCATTGTCGGGTGTTCCAGGGCAAGAGGGCGTTGAGCGCGATGCGCGAGGCAATGGCGGGTGCGTAAAGCCGGCCGGGCTCTACCACCAGATTGGTCACGCCTATCTGGGTTTCCAGCGCACGACGATTGTTCGCCGAGAGTCTGCCCAGCCCCGCGCCGTACCAGTGGTCGAAACGGGTGCGCCAGGTACGTTCGCCCGACGTTTCCGGAAAACGGAAGTCTTCAGTCGTGGCCATGTTCCAGGCGCCATCGACCACCGCACACAGCAGGCCCTGCAACTGATGGCAACTCAGCGAACCCTCCAGCAGCGCCTCCAGCCTGGAATCGATGCAATCGGCTTCGAGCGCGGCAATGGTCATGCCCTGGCTGTACAGCGGATTCATGCTGCTCAATGCATCGCCTGCGACCAACAATCCTTGCGGCCAGTTGCCGAGCCGGTCGTAGTGAGTGCGGCGGCTGCCTGGCATCTTGAAAGTGAATACCTCGGACAGGGGCTCTGCTTCGCGGATAACGTCGTGAATGTCCGGCACCGGCAGATTGGCCAGCGCCTGCAGAAAATCGTCCGGATCCTTGCCCGGGAAGTGGCCGAACCAGCCACCGGTGGTCACCATCCAGCGATCCCCTTCGATGGGGCTGATCACGCCCATCGAGCGTTGGACCGGAGCCTTTGGCAGTACCAGCAGAACCTTCCACTGCTCGGCGAACGCGGGAACTCTGCGGTAGATGCGCGATGCGTAACCCAGTTCGGTCTTGACCACGCTGTTCTGTACCGTGCCGAAGCCTGCCTCCTTCAGCCACGACGGCAGGTGTGTGCCCCGGCCACTCGCGTCCACCAGCAGATCACAGGACAGGCTGCGCTCGCCCGTGCCGTCGTCAATGAACACGCCGCGCACATGGCGTTGATCACTGTCACCGGCAAACTCGATGCGCGTGACCCGTGTGCCGGACAGGATGTCCACCTGCGGCACGCTCTTCAGGCAGCGGCGTAACTGGTTGTCGATGAGCCTGCGGCTGCAATAGTGGGCGTTGATGCCGCTGCGATAACGGTTTTTCCAGCGGCCGCCCTGAAACCATTTTACGTCATGGCCCAGATCTGCCACCTGAGCACCACCTTCCTCGAGTGCGCTCAGGATGCCGGGAAAGATCCCTTCGATAATCTGCTTGCCGCGCAACAGCAGCAGGTGCACATGGTGTTCCTGTGGAATGCTTTGACGCGGCCCGGTCTCGTCGTGGAAGTCGCTTTTCTCGATCACGGTCACACGCTCGAAACGACTTGCGAGCACGGCTGCAGTCAGGCAGCCGGTTACACTGCCGCCGATCACCACTGCATGCCTTGCACGCGAAGCCGGTTCAGTTCGGGGAGTAGTCATTGAGCACCTTGGCAATGTAATGCAGGTCGTCGTCCGTCAGGCTCGGGTGCAATGGCACCGTCGTCAGCGAGCGCAGCAGCCTGGCAGCGTTTGGGCAGTCGCGGTGATAACGGGTGAGTATCGGCATCTGGTACAGCGGCTGATTGTCGTACTTGCCGATGTCCGACTCGATGCCGTGCCGTTGCTGGTAGTGAACCAACTGACGCCCGTCATGCCCGACCGATTGCAGCAACAGTGAATAGCCATTGGTTTCGCCATGCCGAACCAGTGGCAACTCGCGGAACGCCGGGTTGTTCAGCAGGCCCAGCAACCGCGTGCGGTTATCCAGGCGACGCTCCCGGTGCTTCACAAGGTTTCGTGAGCGCGCCAGCCCGAGCGCAGCCTGCAGGCCGCCCAGTTTCAGATTGATGCCCAGTTTTTCTCCGGTCAGGTTGCCGAAGCGCGTGTAGGCACGGATGCGGCTGGCCCGCTGGTCGTCGTCAGTCATCACGAAGCCGCCTTCGCCGGTCGAGATGAACTTGCAGTCATGGGTGCTGAAACAGCTGATGTCGCCATGCCGTGCGAGCCAGGTTCCTTCCAAGCGTGTCATGTGAGCGTGGGCCAGGTCCTGAATCAGCGTGACCCCGACATCCTTCGCAAACGCCCAGGTCTCGTCCGAGCGGATCGGATAACCCCACATCGGCACTTCGATGACGGCACAGGTCCGCTTGCTGATGCAACGTCGCAGGTCCTGTGGGTCAAGCCCGAAGCTGTCTGGCGCTACATCGCAAAATACCGGCACCAGCCCGAGCGAGAGAATCGGCAGCACCGTACAGATGGGACCGGTCGGCGCAACGATGACCTCGTCGCCCGGCTGGAAATCCACTCCGGCCAGCGCAGCGGTGACCGAGGCCGCGCCCGACGACACGGCGATCACATGACGAACGCCGTACAGCGTAGCGAGGGCGGTCTCGTACTCTTCGACCACAGGCGAGGTGCCGGTCAGGCCCGAATACAGGGCCCGTTCCAGTTCCCGCAGGTCGTCAGGCGAGTCCATTGCGCCTTTCTGCGTCAGGGTTCGCAGGCTCATGACGACACCTTCATCCCCACCAGATCCCACAGCGCATCGTCTGCAAAGACCCGGTCGACCATTCGCCGGAAGTTGGGAAACATCTTCAGATCGGCCGTTTCCTGAAGGCTGAAGAATCGCGCATGTTCCACTTCTCTGTCGTCCGGGCAGGCACGCAGATGGGTCGCCGTGACGTAGATCAGGTCCAGGTGATAATGCGGCCCGCGCTTGTCGTCGATGTACTCGCACAGCACCCGCCACGGCTGGTGCAGCACGGTGACGTCGGTTTCGGGGTCGGCAAGCGCTTCATCTCGTTCGCCAAGCAGGTGGGCGTGAATGCCGGTCTCTTCGAAAATCTCCCTCAACACGGCCACGTCAGGGGTTTCGCCTTGCTCGATGTGACCGCCCGGATAAAGCCAGACGCCGAGCTTGCGGTGATGCAGCAGCAGCATCTTCCGGTCCGGATTCAAGACGAACCCGGATGCCGTGAAGTGCCGATCCAGTTGTGAGCGATCGAGTGGTTCGTTCATTTATACGGCACCGTACTGGTTGATGCGCTCGGCCATGTAATCCAGTTCGGCGTGGGTGATGTCCGGGTGAACCGGGATGGTCGTCATGCCCGCCAGCAGGGCTTCGGCATTCGGACACTCGTTGCGGTATTGCGCCAGTGCCGGAAATTCGTACAACGCCTTGCATCCATAGCGTTTAATGTCGGAAGGAATACCGGCGTCATCAAGGTAGTCAATGAACGCGCGGTTGTCGGCAAAGTGCAGTTCGAGATTGAGAAAGTAATAGTTCGGCTGACCGCCCTCGATGATGGTTTTTTCGCGCACTTTGCTGTGATCGAGCTTGCCGAGAAAGTACGCCGCATTCTCCCTGCGCTTCTCGATCTGCCCGGACAGCGAGGCCAGACGGCTGCCGCCCAGCGCTGCGGGCAGTGCAGCCAGTTTGTAGTTGAGGCCGAAATCCTTGCCGTTGAGATTGCCGAAACGGCTGTAGTCGCGGCAGCGCTTGGCCAGGGCATCATCATCGGTAAGGATGAAGCCGCCTTCGCCGGTCGCCAGTGGTTTGCGTTCGTGCGTACTGAAGCATGAAATGTCGCCGAACCGGGACAGCGGCTGACCCTTGAGGGTAGTGCCATGGGAGTGAGCCAGGTCCAGAATGAGCTTGATGCCCAGCGCCTGAGTCAGGCTGCGCAGTTCATCGACTTCGCTTGGGTAGCCCCACATCGGGATGTCGATGATTGCCTTGGTCTGCGGCGTGATGCGTGCCTTGATCGATGCCGGGTCGGCGCCGAAACCGTGGCTGCGGGTGTCGACGAAAATGGGGTTGGCCCCTGCGGCGATGATCGGGTAGATGGTGCACAGCGGACAGCTGGGCGTGAGCAGGACATCGTCGCCCGGACCTACACCCGATGCATAGATCGCTACGCTGAGTGCGGCGCCACCCGAGGACACGGCGATGGCATGCCGGGCGTCGAACCAGGCCGCAAGCTTGCTCTCGTATTCACCGACCACATCGCTGGTGCCCGACAACGGGCGCTCCAGTGTCTGCTGCATGGTCAGCAGGTCGTCGGCGTACACCGGACGATATTTATCCGAAACGGGTGGACGTGCGGTCATGGCATTTGAAAGGTTGGCTGACATGTTTGCAGGCTCCGAAACAAGTGTTTGATGGGCGAGGGGTCAGGCGCTGAGGGCAAGGTCGGGGCGAACCGCGTCTGCGTCGCAGATGCTCTCGATGACCCTGTAGGTTGGCCGCAGGCTTTCGAAACTCGCCTCATAGGCTGTCTTGTTGCGCACCGCGGCGAAGAACTTTTCCAGTTCGCCGAAATAACCACTGCGTTCGTAGCCCGAATCCAGCGGCCCCGGCTGCCAGGCTCCACGCCAGCGTTTGCCTGCACCGGTGGCGCTGGTGCCGTGTACCGGCTCGTGCATGGTGATGTTCCACAGATTGTTGAGCTCTACCATCATCGAGTTCGAACTGACGATCTTCATGTCGAATTCGAAGTAGGGGAACATGGTGCCGCTGAGCAGACTGACCGTGGCACCCGTGGTGAATTGCAGCTCCAGGCTCACCAGCAGCGAGTCGCCGTGGCGCTGTACCCGCGACTCGATATTGCGCAGTTCTCCGCCACCGAAGGTCACGCCCAGGTCGATGGTGTGGATCGCCTGTGCCAGGAGGAAAGACCGCAGGGTCGAATCAAGCCCCCACAGCGGTGAGGTCGGTTTGCTCGCGTAATGATTGAGCTGGATATGCACGATCTCGCCGAATTGCTCGGTGCCGGTCATCTGCCGCAACTGGCCCATGGGTTTGGCGAACTTGAAGTTCATGCCGACACCCGTGACTACGCCGGAGCGACGGCTGGCGTCGATCAGCTCTTCCAGCTCGGCAAGGGTGAAGCAAGGCGGTTTTTCGACGAAAACATGCACACCCCTGGCCATTGCCTTGAATGCAAGATCCCGGTGTGCCTGGGGCGGGCAGGCCATGACCACCGCATCGACCTGAGCAGAGGCAAGCATCTCGTCGAAGTTGTCGGTAATCATCACATGGGATACGAAGCGATTGATCTGCTCGGCACGGCTGCGGTCGCTGTCGCAGACCGCAACAATACGGATATCCGGCATTTGCAGAAGTGTGGGCAGCAGGTTTTCCTGCATCTGTGCGCCAAGACCAACGATGCCAACTCTGAGTCCAGTCATAATCATCTCCACATCGGTAAAATCGATGTATTCATTGGAAAACACGGGCGAACGCGTACACGAAGTCCTTTTGGGCTGCCTTTGGGGGCAAGCCGATCAGGTTCAGCGTTCGGTCAAGTCGGTAAAGCGGGCCGGGTTGCCCTATATCGTGGAATCACGCCGGCGACGGCGTCTGTCATTGTGTATTGGAGCCTGAGCCGGGGCAGGCGTCGTCTGTCGGGTTTCAATCGCTGATCCGGCACGTGCCTCGACAGTGGCGCAGTTCAGTTCGAGCGACCTCAATTGCAGGGTTTTCGCCAGCCGTGAGTGCAACGAGGCGTCAGCGCTCCGGTTGTGCGAAGGGTGCTTCAAAACGGTTGCAAAGTACTGATGGGTTGCCTTGAACGAGGACATTTCGCTGTCTGAATGAAGCGTATCCATAAACCAGTCTTCCTTGAATTACAGGTTCTTCCCTGACGCGTTCGATGCTTCATGGCGAAGTCGTTGCGGCAGACGGTCGCACCGGTTACGTGCGAAACTGAATCTATATCGACGCTTACTGCATGGCAACACGCGTCCATAGAACCAAAGATTATTAAAAGACGTTATAGAGCTTATGTATTTGAATGACGTGTACGCCTATCGCTATTGATGCTTATGATTAATAACGACTTTCTGTTTTGATCAATGAATACTGGCTTTTGGCCTAACTTGATAACAGGTGTATTTGATTTTTAAGGTATAAGCTCATAATTTTTAGACTTGCATTTATGGTGTAAGCCCGCAATTAACCCTTTTTATCCGGATCGTCACCTGTGCTGACGGCATCCCGCCTCAACAAGGAGCATGCATGACCTCTTTCAGCACCGTAGCCCAGGATGCCAAGGCTCGGGCCGAACAGTCCTCGACGCGTATTGCGTTTTTCATTGCCGGTTTCAGTGTGGCCTCGTGGGCACCGCTGGTGCCTTATGCCAAACAACGGATGGGGCTCGACGAAGGGACGCTGGGCTTGTTGCTGCTGTGTCTGGGCGTGGGTTCCATCATCGCCATGCCGCTGGCCGGGGCGCTGGCGGCGCGTTTTGGTTGTCGGCGTCTGCTGGTGAGCTCTACGCTGTTGATCTGTCTGTGCCTGCCTTTGCTGGCGACCGTATCGAGTCTGCCGTTGCTGATCGCGGTACTGTTTCTGTTCGGTGCCAGCATGGGCGGCGTGGACTGTACGGCTAACGTGCAGGCGGTGATCGTCGAGCGGGCCAGCGGCAAGACCATGATGTCGGGTTTCCACGGCCTGTTCAGTCTGGGCGGCATTGTCGGAGCTGCCGGTGTCAGTGGTCTGCTCAGTCTGGGCATTTCGCCGTTCGCGTCGATGCTGGTCGTCGTCGCGCTGACGCTGCTGGCACTTGCGAAGGCCGCGCCCAATCTTCTGTCCTACGGCAGCCGCTCGGACGGGCCGGCATTTGCGATTCCGCAGGGTGTGGTGTTGTTCATCGGGCTGCTGTGCTTCACGGTGTTTCTGGCCGAAGGCGCAATGCTGGACTGGAGCGCGGTCTTCCTGACGTCGTTGCGCAGTGTCGAGGCATCCTACGCCGGACTGGGCTATGCGGTGTTCGCAGTGACCATGACGTTGGGGCGGCTGTTCGGCGATGCGGTCGTGCGCCGGGTGGGCTCCAACCGGGTGATCATCCTCGGCGGACTGTGCGCAGCGGCAGGTCTTGGCGTGGCCACACTGATTCCGGTCTGGGAAGCGGCACTGCTGGGTTATGCGCTGGTCGGCGCAGGCTGCTCGAACATCGTGCCGGTGTGTTACAGCGCAGTCGGTCGGCAGAAAACCATGCCGCAAAGCGTGGCCATCCCGGCGATCACCACCGTGGGTTACGCCGGTATTCTGATCGGGCCTGCTGCCATCGGCTTCATCGCCCATGTGAGCAGCCTTGAGGTCGCCTTCATGATCGTCGCCGTGATGCTGCTGGGCGTCGCAATCGGCGGAAGCAAATTGAGGACCTGAACCTCAAAGTCTGCGCGCCATGCCGGACACGCGGATCGAGCTGCCGATCTGCTGCGGTATCTCGGCGCGCAGGCGCGAACGGCTGCCCATGTCCTCGCCCTGCAGAATGTCGATGACCCCGCCGTGTGGCCAGCCGATGTCACGCAGATAGCCCGCCAGTGCTGCCGTCGCTGCGCCGGTTGCCGGGTCTTCGTATACGCCGCCGAAGGCAAACGGATTACGGGTATGGAAAAACTGCTCGCTTTCGGCATACGCCAGCAGGATCGTGGCCCAGCCCTCGCGGACCATCAGGTCGCGTCCTGTCTGCTGGTCATACTTCATGGCCTTGAGCGTTGCCCGGCTGTTCAACGCCAGAATTAGATGCCCGGCTCCGCCATTGATGTAGGCAGGTGGGATGCGAGTATCGATATCGGCATGCGTATAACCGAACAGCGCCAGGGCCTCGTTCAGAAGTTCTGTGCTGATCGGCTTGCTGTGCGTGGCGGGGGACTGCAGCGCGGCCGAGGTCAGCGAACCCTGAGCGTGGCCTTCGACAGTGATCCGTGCGTTGTTGAGCGCAAGGTTGAACACGCCGTCGCCTTGCTGCGCGGCCAGTGCTGCGCCCAGGGCGATCGTCGCGTGACCGCAGAACGGCACTTCGGCCAGCGGCGAAAAATAACGCACACGCCAGTCGCCATCGAGAGGCGCAGCAAACGCGGTTTCGGAGAACCCGACGTCGGCGGCAATCTGCTGCATGACCTGATCGTCAGGCAGTGCCTCGCCAATCCACACGCCAGCCGGGTTTCCCCCTTGATCCCCGTCGCTGAACGCAGCCAGTTTGAGTATTTCAGTCGCCATTGTTGCGGGTCCTTTGCCGTTGTCAGGTCTGACAGTGTGCTCCAGAGGCGGGCCGATAATCCAACCGCAAATCCTTATGCGCTGCATTTACAGGCCTGATGGATGATGGGGCCTCAAACCGCCTCGCATTTCGAGAGGCGCCGCTGCCGGACCTGCTCACGCACCTTGTCGTAGGCCCAGTTGAATAGCATGGTGTAGGGCAGGAACATCAACAGCAGGCCGATATCCAGCACGAACGCTTCGAACAGGCTGATCGACAGCCACCAGGCGGCCAGCGGCACGACCGCCAGAATCAGGCCACCCTCGAAACCCAGCGCATGCAGCGCCCGCGTGGTCAGGCTCATGGCGAAGCCGGTCCGGGCTCGCAGGCGGTCGAACAACGCGTTGTACACCATGTTCCAGAGCATGGCGACGGTGGAGATCATGACGGTCATCGCGCCCATCAGGGTCAGTGAGTGGTTCATCAGCCAGGCCAGCAGCGGGGCGACCAGGATCACGCCGCCCAGCTCGAACAGGCCGGCGTGCAGGATGCGCTCCTTGAGGGATTTGCCCGGTAGCTGAGTCTGTTCAGAGGTATTGGTGAGAGTGCGGCTCATGACGCGTCGGTCCTTTGTGGTCATTCGTAGCCGCATTATCATCGGTCTTTGCGTTAAGCTGAAAATCATTGCCATCGGTAAAACCGATAGAGGTCGCTCATGAGTTATTCACCCGAGGCGCTGGAAGCCTTTGCACAGATCGCCGCGCTGGGCTCGTTCAGTGCGGCGGCACGGCGGCTGGGCAAGAGCCAGTCGACCATCAGCGAAGCGATTGCCCGGCTGGAGATAGATCTGGGTCTGGAACTGTTTGATCGCTCGTCACGTCAGCCGGTGTTGACCGAAGCAGGCAAGGTGATGCTGGGCCGGGTCGATGATGTGTTGTGCGCTGCCGACCGCTTGCGCCGTGCCGCAGGAAGACTGGTCGAGGGCGTCGAGCCAAGGCTGACGCTGGTGCTGTCGGACGCCAACCAGTTTGCCGATTTCGAGCGGTTGATGGCCGAGCTGGATCAGCGCTTTCCCGAGCTGGAGATGGAATGCGTGTTTGCCGAACATGGGGATGCGATCAGCCTGGTGCAGTCGGGCAGGGCATCGCTGGGTCTGCTCTCGGCGCAGTCCAGTTATCCGCCGGAGATCGGCCATGCGACCATCGACGAGTGTGCCGACTTCGGTCTGTTCGTGTCGCACAAGCACCCGCTGGCCGCGCTGGAGCGGGTCGATTATCAGCAACTGGCGCGCTACCGGGCGCTGCGCCTCAACACGCTGGTCGAGCAAAGCATACCCACCGATGACCTGCCCACCAGCGGCCACAGGCATTGGTCGGCACCCAATTACCTGTTGCTGATGGACATGGCCGCCTTCGGCTTCGGCTGGTCGGCGTTACCGCGCTGGCTGGTGTCGCGTTATTCAGGCGGATTGCTCAAGGAACTCAACGTTTCCGGCTGGCCGCGCCGTTCGGCCGTGGATGTGATCTGGTCGTTTCAACGCAGCCTGGGGCCGGCCGGTTCGTGGCTGCTGGATTCGCTGGTGCCCTTTGCCGGGGAATGAACAGGCCTCAATATAGTGAGGCTTCGTGCATCAGCTTCGGAAGCGTCTGACATATAACTTCGAGCTTGTCCTTTAGCGTCGTCACCCCTGCATTCCGCAGGCGATGAAGCAAAGGACCCCACATGATTCCTTCCGCACGCCAGGGCGACCTGCACGTCTGCCCCATTCCCGGGCACCTTCCAACACCCATCGTCAGCGCGTCCGGCGATGTGCTCGCCAACGTCATGAACGTCGCGCGGGTCGGCGACGTCTGTGCCTGCGGCGCTGTTATCGTATCGGGCTTCCCGTCGATACTGATCAACGGCCGCCCCATGGCCCATCTGGGCAGCCCTACCAGCCATGGCGGAATGATCGTCAACGGCAGCCCGGATGTGGTGGGTGGGTTTAACGCGAGTAGTGGCGGTGTGGTCGACTTTTCCCGGCTCGGGATGTTGCGCGATGACGGTTCGGTGGATGAGGTCAGGCTGGACGCGTTAATGAGTGATCCAGAGCTTTTGGACAGGGCTGAAAAGGCAGGTGCACTGGTTGATGCCTATAGCCCAACAGAAGCATCCCGGGCGAACTCGTCTGAACAACCACTTTGTGAGCATCCGGACAAAATGGAACAACTGGCCGGTTATATCGCAGAGGAAATGAACCGTAATGTATTCGATACCACAGTGCTGAGGATCAAGGAACTGCTCAAATACAATGTAGTCGATGAGATGGAAAAATGGCTTGAGTTACCTTGGTACGCACAGCTGGGTGCTCATAATAATCCCCAAGAAGTTGGTCGGTCTAATTCATTGGCTGCTATGGCAATATGGACTGAAAAAGTGGGTCAAAATAGACCTTGGGATCATAAGGTTGAGTTGCAGAAGATATTTGGGGTTTGGCACAAACAGGGGCCGTACGATTATTTTTATGATATTTGGTCAAATATCCATTATGGGTATATTGGTACCGCTGCGGGATTCAGTAAGGCAGTTTTACTGGACGGTGCAGGGTTGGAACAAATAGCCTCGGATGCCGTCAGGTTTGCATTGAATCCATCGGGGCGTAGAGGACCTCACCGTTTTGAAAATATTGAGGGTCTTAGAGCTTGGGACGATGCGCCAGATCGTATTTCAATCACGATCGGTATGGAGTTATACGAGTCCCATCCAATGGGAGGGCTTACGGCAACGGAGATCATGAATAAGGTGCTAGGGGTAGGTGTATCGGATTGGGAGTGTGGTGTGCGGGTCCATGCATGTTACGGCGGGGCAAATTCCAAATGCCAGTGATCGTTGTCGTTGTCCATATGCCGGAATTAACGTATGCGGCATAGAACGCCAGGCCTTGGTTTTAAGTCTTTCTGCTGCATTATGCTCCTAGTCTCTCCATTGGTCGTCGTCAGTCTTATCACCCCCGATGCATGGCTCCATTATCCGGTCGAGGCAAAAAAAACGTTAGGTTTTATCTGGAATACCAATCACCGGATTTACAGAGGGACGCTTTTTCCGGGCGAAAGCTCTTTCGATTGGGGCGAACTATTACGTAATGACAGATTTTTTATGAGGCTTGAATGGTGGGGGGGCTCTGCTGGACGACATTGCGTTGTGATAACCCCAACCCTTTGGGGCACTGATATCTATCTTGATGCCGAAGGCGCTGTCGACACGAGCGTCGGGAGTGGCACTGATCTGGAGCTGCTCAAGCCTTGCCCAACTGAGAACGATCCATGGTGATTCGCGCCTGTCCGATAGCTGATCTCCATCGGTTTGGAGTGGGGCTGCTTGGATGCCATTCAGAAAGCATCGGTGCAATAATTCGAACCACACACGCTGATAGACGCCAGATTCAAATTCCTGATCCTGGGGGCGATGTTTAGCGCAAGGGAATTGAATTCGCAGGTGCCCGGTTTCGTCATGGGGCTCTCTGTCGTTGGCCCGCAAATGCCTGCGCGTTAACGGGCCATGGCCTCATCTTACGCGCTGATCTCGATTCCGCTCAGGCGATCACCGCTTTCGTAGGCTGTGGCAGCGGCGCAGCAGAGCAGTTCGGCGGCGTAGTTCAGGGATTGTTCGAGGGTGGCGAGAGGGCGTGGCGGGTTTGCAGGGTTTGACAGTGAATCGGATTCGGTAGATTGCATGTGTTTTGGTAACTCCTAACGCTTGAGAATAGCCAACCCCCGTTCGCTAATAAACGAAAGGGTGGTGGCTGTGCGTGAGGTTAGTAGACCGGGCGTTAGGAACCGGCGCACCCGAGGGTGCCCTGACGCACAGCCACCATAAAGCTCAGCGATAATTCGCCTGACTTGCTGGTGGAGCTATGCGACTAACGACCACGGGCTACTAAACCCGATCGCTGATTGGCAGCGACCGGCGCACATTAGAGGCCCGAATCGAGAGGCGCAAGGGGGCAGGATTTTCTCGGAAATTTCATTCAAGAGAAAGAGAAATGTCCATTCAAGGACCTGAAATGAACTGACGAATCAGCTGCCGTAGAGGGCTTTTATGCTCATGCGAACCGAGCCTGATTCGTGGTCACGTCAGAATCGCGCTATAACGGACCGCGTTTCCTCTTTGGTTGGATCTGACATGACATTCGACTGGCACAGCGATTTGATTACCCGCGACACCGCCGTAGATGCCCACTACCGAAACACCCAGAACGTACGACGCTTCATGACCGAACAATGCGGACCGCAGTTCAGGTTTGATCGCGCTTTTATGGCCTGGATTACCGACGCCGAACCCAAGCGTATGGGCCAGGTGGCGGACGAGTGGCTGCGCAGGCGTGCGGTAGCTGAGCGAGAAACGTCTGTTCGCTCGAAAATGTGACGCAGAGCGTCACGGGCTGCATGCCCACGCATCGTTTTTGCGCTGCACATCTCCATTATTTTTGCCAGCGAGCCATTTTTCTCGTAGCGTGCCTGTGCCGGCCTGTTGAATGGGGAAACGGCAACGACCATTCTTCCAGGTAAAGCCGTTTTGACCCCGACCGAACTGCAACATCTTCAGAGCCGCATGAAGGCCCTGGAGGACGAAAATGCCCTGCTCAAGGAACGTTTGAGCGTCAACGGGCGCGAGGCCGAGCATGCGTTGGCAGTGTCCCAGGAGCGTTACCGCTTTCTGTTCGACGCCATGGACGAAGGCTTTTGCGTCATCGAATTTTTCGACGGCCCTCATGGCCCGCTCAGTGATTACATCCACATCGAGGCCAACCCGGCTTACGAATACCACGCGGGCATTCCCAACGTGGTCGGCAAAAGGCTGCGCGAGATGGTGCGCGAAGAGGCCGACGACTGGGTCAGGTTCTACGGCAAGGTGCTGGCCACCGGCGAACCGATCCGCTTCGAGCGTGAGCTGGAGGCAACCGGCCGCTATCTGGCATTGACGGCGTTTCGCATCGAACCGGCCAGCCGCAAGCAGGTTGCCGTGCTGTTTCAGGACATCACCGAACGCAAGCGTGCCGAGCGTGCTCTGCAACACCTCAACGAAACCCTTGAAGCCCGTGTTGTTGAAGCAGTGGCCGAGCGCAATGTGCTTGCCGATGTGGTCAACGGCACCAACGCGTTCATTCATGTCATCGACTCCAACTATCGCTGGATTGCCATCAACGGCTCGGCGTCACGAGAATTCGAGCGACTGTTCGGCGTACGGCCCAAGGTCGGCGACAGCATGCTGGAGATGCTCATTGATCGGCCCGAAAGTCAGGCCGGTCTTCACCAGCGCTGGGCTCGGGCGTTGTCAGGCGAAGATTTCGCCATCAGCGTCAACTTCACTGATTCCAACGATCCCGCCAGCCATTTCGAGATGCGCTACAGCAGCTTGCGCAATGCCGAGGGCCAGCCGATCGGTGCCTATCTGTTCGCTTACGACGTCAGCGAGCGGCGCCGTGAGCAGGAGCGTCTGACGCAAGCCGAAGAGGCGCTGCGCCAGTCGCAGAAGATGGAAGCGGTCGGCCAGTTGACCGGTGGTATCGCTCACGACTTCAACAACCTGCTGACGGGCATCACCGGCTCGCTGGAGCTGCTCAAGAATCGTCTCAGCCAGGGGCGCTTCACTGAAATCGACCGCTACGTGGCCGCCGCTCAAGACGCCTCCAAGCGCGCCGCGTCACTGACCCACCGCCTGCTGGCGTTCTCCAGGCGGCAGACACTGGACCCCAAGCCGGTCGATATCAATCGACTGGTGGTGGGCATGGAGGAGTTGATTCGACGCACAGTGGGGCCGCACATTACGGTGGAAGTCGTGACCTCGGTCGGGCTGTGGTCAACCTTCATCGATGCGCCGCAACTGGAGAACGCGCTGCTGAACCTGTGCATCAACGCCCGGGACGCCATGCCGAGAGGCGGACGGATCACCATTGAAACCGCCAATAAGTGGATCGACCAGCGCGGGTCCCAGACCCGTGATCTTTCACCCGGTCAATACCTGTCGCTGTGTGTCAGCGACACCGGCACGGGAATGACCCCCGAGGTGATGAACCGCGCCTTCGATCCCTTCTTCACTACCAAACCGCTGGGGCAGGGCACCGGTCTCGGGCTGTCGATGGTGTATGGCTTCGTGCGTCAGTCCGGCGGTCAGGTGCGGATCTATTCCGAACCGGACCAGGGCACCACGATGTGCCTTTATCTGCCGCGTCATTACGTCGGTGCGCCTGAAGAGGTCGAAACCATCGAGGCGTCCGAATCGCTGAAAACCCAGAGCCTGCGAACCGTGATGATCGTCGACGACGAACCTACGATCCGCATGCTTGTGGCCGAAGTGCTTGAAGATCAGGGCTACATTCCCATCGAAGCGGGCGAGGGCGCATCGGCGCTCAAGGTGCTGGAATCCGACAAGCGCATCGACCTGCTGGTCACGGACGTAGGCTTGCCGGGCGGCATGAACGGTCGTCAGTTGGCCGACGCAGCGCGGGTCATCCGTCCTGACCTGAAGGTGCTGTTTATCACCGGTTACGCGGAAAACGCCATCATCGGCAACGGCCATCTGGATCCGGGCATGTGGGTGCTGACCAAGCCGTTCACCATGGAAGCGCTCGCCAGCCGGATCTACGAAATGATCGAGCGCGAGGACTGACCTCGCCACCAGCCGCATCCGCTTCGCGCTGTCGATGGCGTAGACGCAACGGCATCGGTCATGCTCAGCGAGGATGATGAAGCCACATTGATGGTCATGATGCAGAGGATGCAATCCGATCCTTCTGCGCAAGTGCCGGTCACAGGCGCCGAGCCGGGTTCGGGAGAGATGCATGGCTCTCCGAGGAGCGACAACGGTCAGGTTTGACGATCGAATCGGGTCGACAAAAACTGCTGTCCTGATACGGATGGCAGTTTTCCATCGAGCGGCCAATCGATGATCGTGTTTCAGCGGGTCGGCATGACCTGAAATTCACCTTTGGACAACCCCTGCACATCATTGCCCATGCTGTCGCGCAGGCTCAGGTCGGCACCTTTGTCGGTCAGTTCCTTGAGCACCTCGGTACGTTTGAACAGTGCCGCGTACATGGCGGCCGTCTGGCCTGCATTGTTGGTCAGGTTGGCGCCGCAATCGGCCTGCACAAGGCGTTTGGCGATGCTGAGCTCACCTTTGAAAATGGCACCCATGAGGGCGGTATTGCCGCGCTTGTCCTTGGCGCAAGGATCAGCGCCGGCATCGATCAGGCGTACGACAGAATCTTCGTGACCGTGATAGGCGGCGAGTATCAGACCGGTATAGCCTTGCTCGTCCCGGACGTTAAGGTCGTAATGCGCTTCGATGAAGGTATCCAGCATCGGATTGTTGCCTTCGCGCGAAGCATCGAAGAACAGCGTGCGCAACTGGCTGGCCGTCTGTTCGGCGGTCAGGTTCTGGGCAGGCGTCGATTGGACAGGGTCGGGTTGGGCGGGTACAGGTTGCTCGGCGTGAGCAACGGCGGTCAACAGCAGCAGTCCGTAAAGAAGGGTTTTCATGAGCGTTCTCCTGGTCTGGCCTGAACCGCCCCGGCCTTCGAGCGCCGGGGCGGGACATCAGATCATCAGTCTTTGAGGCTGGCAGCCAACGATTTGACTTTGCCCAGATCGCCCTTGGCCACTTCGGTTACCCGAGTGCCGTAGGTTGGATCGGCCTTGTACAGGAACGACAGGATGATGTTCTTGCTTTCGGTATCGGTATCGGCCAGCGACTCGCCGAAGCTCTGGACCAGATCGGTCTGATCTTTCGGGCTGTAGGAGCGATACAGATCACCCGCCTGCTTGAAGTTCTGCTCGCGCGTGATCTTCGCCTGCTGGGTAGTGCCGCTGATTGGCAACTGGCTGTAGCGCGCGCTTTCCTCGGATGGACGCGGCTCCAGACGGCTTGGCTCGTAGTTGACGCCGCTGGTGGTGTGGCCGGCGTTCATCGCGCCATCCTGGTTGCCGTTGTTCACGGCGACTTTCGGCTGGTTCACCGGCAGGCTCAGGCCATTGGCACCCAGGCGATACATCTGAGTGTCTGCGTAAGAGAACACGCGACCTTGCAGCAGGCGGTCTTCAGACGGCTCGATGCCGGGTACCAGGTTGGCCGGGGCCATGGCGACCTGCTCGGTTTCCTGGAAGAAATTGTCGACGTTCTTGTTCAGGACCATCTGACCGATTTTCTTCTCGGGGACGTCGGGCCAGATTTTGGTGGCGTCCAAAGGATCGAAGTCGAACTTGGCCAGATCTTCAGGCTTGAGCACCTGAATGTAGAGGTCCCATTTCGGGAAATCGCCTTTCTTGATTGCGCCGACCAGATCGTTGGTCAGGTGGCTGTAGTCCTTGGACTGGACTTTGGCCACTTCGTCCGGGTCAAGGTTTTTGATGCCTTGCAGGGTTTTCCAGTGAAACTTGACGTAGTGCACTTCGCCCTTGGCATTGACCAGTTTGTAGGCGTGCACACCGTTGCCGTCCATGAAGCGGTAGCCGGCGGGTGTCCCTTCGTTGGAGTAGAGCAGGGTCAGGGTGCGGGTGGCTTCAGGCACGTGGGAGAAGAAGTCGAAACGACGCGAATCGTTGTCCAGGTTGGTGCGTGGATCAGGTTTGAAAGCATGCACCATGTCCGGGAACTTGATGGCATCGCGGATGAAGAAGGTCGGGAAGTTGTTGCCTACCAGGTCCCAGTTACCGTCTGCCGTGTAGAACTTGGTCGCGAAGCCGTGTGGGTCGCGCAGGGTTTCAGGAGAGTGATTGCCATGCACCACGGAGGAGAAACGGACGAAGACCGGGGTTTTTTCGCCGGACTTGAAGACGGTCGCCTTGCTCAGGTCGCTGATGTCGGCCGATGCGGTGAACTCGCCTTTCACGCCTGTACCGCGGGCATGCACCACACGCTCCGGGATACGTTCGCGGTCAAAGCGCTGCAGTTTTTGCAGCAGTTGAACGTCCTGCAGCAGTACCGGGCCTTGGGCGCCGGCTGTCTGAGAGTTCTGATTGTCCCCGACCGCCGCGCCATTGTCGCGGGTCAGAGTGTCGGCTGCGTAGGCGGCCGGAATGCTGATAAGGCCGACTGCTGTTAAACGAACCATGTTTCTGGACCAGTTTAATAACGGCATTTTTGAATCCCTCATATTTTTTTAGTAGGCCGGGCCATGTTATGCGCGCGGGGGGGAAGTGAGCGATTATAAAAATCAATCGGGGTGATTGAGATAAATACTTGTGGGGCAGTGGAACCGATTGACTAGTTGTCTTGAAAATAGTGTTGGTGAGTTTTCAGGGGGCTGTCATTAACATTATTTTCATGTAAGGACATGACTTCATATTTAAATGTTAATTCTATAAGTCATTGATATTGATCATGTTAATAATTTTTTTGAGTGCCGCTCTTCAGTGCGCGGCCTGGCGACGTTTGTCCGTTAATGAAAACCAGTCGTATTGTTCATAAAAAGAAAGCCGCTCACCGATTTTTTGTTCAAGGACGAACGTACCAGACTAATCAGTGCCAACACTCGAAAAGTAGTGGCTATTTGATAGTCAATTTTCATGTTGGCAACTTGAACTAAGAAATACGCTGTAACAGTTAGGCAGGAAATTACCCATTCATAGGTCGGTATGGATTTATCCGTTCAAGCTCCGGGATTCGGTTCATATCATCCCGTCGGGTTATCATGTCGCGTCACCTGCCTCAGGCAAGCCTTACCCTTCGGAGCCAGACGTTCAATGTCCACTGTCATGCTGTTGCAAACCCCGCCGCCAGAATTCATTCGAAGCCAGATCCAGCAGATGGTGGTGGATTACGTGACCGACATCAGTCTGGTTGCCATTGCGCCGAGCAATCCGCTGTACAACCTCTATCAGTACGGCGTCGGTTACGAGGTGCATCTTTACCTCAATGCGATGAATGGCTCCGGCAGCATGACCGTGGAGCTGATCGTGGCCCTGGATGACGAAGATCCGGAGACGGTGCTGGGTTTTCTGCTGTATCTGCCCGTGCAGGGCGATCCGGACGCGTGCGCCGTGACCTATCTGGCGGTTCGGGAAAGCCATCGGGGACAGGGCATCGCGCGCACGATGCTGGAGAAGATGGTCAGCCGATACCCGCACGCGGAGTTGTACTGCGTGGTCGACAAGGTGCCGTATTTCGAGTCACTGGGTTTTCAGGTGCTGGGTGCCCGCGGGCCGCACGTGATCATGAACACCCGTGATCATGGTACTGAAGGCCTGCTCGCAGTCATGGACATCGCGCCGATCTACAGTTCGGTGGAAGTGCGACAGATTCACGCCTACCTGCTCAAACAGCACGGAGACAAGGCAATGGCCGATGCCGAAAAGGAACGTGACCGACGTCTTGACCGCATGACGCAAGAGGCGAGGGACTTTGTTGAGCGGCATGAAGGACCGGGCGGGGCACAACCGCCAATTCTGCTTCACTGATCATCAACCATCAGGGTCTGGCAGGGCTCTAATGACTGCTGCGCAGCATGATATGCCGAGGTGTAATTAATTTTGTGGGGTGTTGAACGTTTGCGAGATGAGTGAAGTCACTATGACATCATTGCTGAGTGAAAAATCATTTCAGCGTAGTCGTTATCCCTCATATCGCAACGGTCCACCCTATGAATATTCTGCGTCAGTTCAAGTTTTCGACCAAGCTTCTCTCGGCGTTCATCATCTGTGCGCTTATCACACTGGCTGTGGGTGGGCTGGGCATGACAGGGGTGACCCGTCTGGGCAACGCGCTGGAGCTGACGTTTTCCAACAATCTGGTTTCGGTGAGTAACACCAACGAAACGCTGACCAGCATGACTGCCCATAACCGTGGCCTGTATCGCCTGCTTGATGCGCAGGATGGTGGCGTATCGGAAACCGACAAGGAGCGTGTTCGTCAGGCGATTGCCGATGACCTTGCTCGCGCTCAGAAAGTGTTCGCCATTTACCGAGCGACGCCGCTTGAAGACGACGAGCGTGTCGCCGGCGATCAGCTTGAGCAGATGTTGCCTGCCTACATTGCGGGGTCGCAGCAAGTGATCGAGTTGATGAGGGCCGGTGACCTGCAAGGCGCCAGGACTCGCCTCAACGATCTGTCTACCGACGGGTTCGTGAAAATTCGCGCTTATCTGCGCACCATCATCGATTCCAACAATCGTCAGATCAAGGAAGGCGCTGTAGCGGCTGCAGAGCTGAGAAACAAATCCGTGTTGATGCTTGAGATCGGCGTCGTGATTGCGTTCATTGTGGCGATTCTGCTGGGAATCTTCATCACCCGCATGATCACCCGCCCTCTGGCGGTGGCCGTGGTCAGCGCACAACGAATCGCGGGCGGTGACCTGACCCAGCCGATCGTGTCCACCAGTAGCGATGAAGCCGGGTTGTTGCTCGATGCCCTGTCTAACATGCAGGACGGTTTGAAGGGCACCATTCAACAGATCGCCAGCGCTTCGGATCAATTGGCCTCGGCGGCAGAAGAACTCAGCGCTGTCACCAACGAGAGCACCCGTGGGCTGACTCGTCAGAACGACGAAATCCAGCAGGCCGCGACTGCCGTGAACCAGATGACAGCGGCCGTGGAAGAAGTGGCCCGCAATGCCGTGTCGACCTCTGAAGCCTCGAAGACCGCAACCGAAGACGCTGTCGATGGTCGCGGTCAGGTGGATCACACGGTCAAAGGCATCACCACCATGGTGCATGAGATCACCGAGTCGACCGAGGCCGTTTCCGAACTGGCCGGGCATGTGCGTGAGATCAGCAAGGTGCTGGACGTGATCCGCAGCATTGCCGAACAGACCAATCTGCTGGCACTCAACGCAGCCATCGAAGCGGCACGTGCAGGTGAACAGGGGCGCGGGTTTGCGGTAGTGGCTGACGAGGTGCGCGCACTGGCTCATCGCACTCAGGCGTCGACCGTCGAGATCGAAGGCATGATCAGCACCGTGCAGTCAGGTGCCGATGGCGCCGTGGCGGCCATGGGCAAGAGCCTTTCGCTGGCGACCAATACTCAGGAACTGGCCCTGCGCGCCGGTTCTGCGCTGGAAAAGATTACTCAGGGTGTCGCGACCATCAACGAGCGTAATCTGGTGATCGCCTCGGCTTCTGAAGAACAGGCTCAGGTGGCCCGCGAAGTGGACCGTAACCTGCTGAACATTCAGGACCTCTCGACCCAGAGTGCGGCAGGCGCCGATCAGACCAACGCATCGAGTCAAGAGCTGTCGCGACTGGCGACGTCCTTCAATGGAATGGTGGCGAAGTTCAAGCTCTGAGTGAGTAGATACCTCATCTTCCGCTGAACAAACGCTGTATCTGCTGCATTTGATGTGGGAGGCGGATTGCCGCCTCCCACAATAATTGCATTGGCTGCCAGAACACTCTCCTTCCAGCCGGCCTGCTTCTTTACCTGTCTGCTCGTGATAATCCCGCCGCCAGCCGCAAAAAGCAGTTGCACCCGACCGGGTGAGGTCGCGCATGATAGGCGCTCTCACTTTTCCGGAGATTTTCATGGGGTCCATCACGTCCGTCCTGCGCTTAGCGATACTGTCACTCGGGGTGCTTGTCGCCCAATCGGCTCAGGCCTCCGATGAGACGCAATTGATCGACTCGCTCAATGCCTGGCGTGGGCAGGCGCAGCGCTGCGGCGATCAGGTGTCCATGGAGCTGCCGCCACTGGTCAGCGATAAGCGCCTGATTCTACCCGCCAGTGGCGGGGTGGAGCTGGGGCCGGCACTGTCGCGTGCTTCCTATCCAATGGTCACCGTGCAGGCGATCAGCCTTTCCGGGCCGCGTGATGCGGCCTCGGCACTGAAGGCCGTGCAGGAAAGCTTCTGCAAGGTCGTGCTCGACCCGCAGTTCATCGACATTGGCGTGAGCCGGGAAGGGCAGAACTGGCGAATCGTGCTGGCGCGTTCGCTGGTCGCGTCGCGTCTGGGGGACTGGCAGGCCGAAGGTCAGAAGGTGCTGGAGATGATCAACGTTGCCCGCACCACGCCACGCCAGTGCGGTGCTCAGGCATTTCCCGCGGCCACGCCGCTCAGCTGGAACGCCACGCTGGGCACGGCAGCTCAGGCTCACTCTCAGGCCATGGCCAACAACAACTTCTTCGATCACAAGGACCGGGAAGGGCGCATGCCTGGCGATCGAGCGGAACTGGCTGGCTATATCGGTCAGCAGGTGGGCGAAAACATCGCTGCCGGTCAGGACACCGCCCGCAAGGTGGTAGACGGCTGGCTGGCGAGCCCCGGGCATTGCGCGAATCTGATGAATGCCGGGTTCCGTGAACTGGGCGCGGCTTATGCCACTGATCCCAAGAGCGATGCAGGCATTTATTGGACCGCGATGTTCGGCACGCAGCAGTGAATGCTGCCACTCGCTGCGTGGACGTGGCTGACGTCTAGAAGCGGAATGCCTGACGGCCAATCAGCAGCCATTGGCCGTTCTGCTTTTGCCAGATCTGGAAGTTCTCGATTTCGGTCGGCACCACCTTGCCGCTGTTCACGGCCTGCGCCGAGAAGTGGTTGCGCACCAGCGCGACATCGCCAGACATCGTGATCTTCTGGTTGAGCATTTTCAGGTCATTGAAGGCGCTCTTGCCGGTTTCGATGTCGGCAATGAACGCCTGCTTGTCCTGGATGTTGCCGCTGGAATGCCCATAGGTAAGGTTGTCGGCGGTCAGCGCCTGAAGCTGCGCTATATCCTTGTGCCACATGGCTTGGGTCAACTTGTCCACCGCCTGCGCCACGTCAGCCTCGTCCGATGGCGCGGCGACGACGTAGCCCGTGAACAGGCAGACAAATCCTACGAGCAGTTTGAGCTTTCTCATGCGCATTCCTTTTTATTGTCATTGTGGGGTGGCCGAAACATGCGCTCGACATGATCTGGCAGACAGCATATTCATCTGTCGTCGTACAACTTAGACGAGGTGCGCGCCCCTGACAAGTGGACGCTGCCTGCGCCGGTGGGGCGATTGCGGGGAAGATGCTTCGAGTGGGGAAAGGCCGGGGAACCACGTTCCCCGGCCAAAGGGACTCAGGCGACGCGGAATTGTTTGGTCAAGCGGCTCAGGTCGGCTGCCAGTTTGGTCAGTTCAGCCGTAGCGATGGCGGTCTGGCTGGAACCTTCGGAGGTCTGGCTGGACAGGTCGCGAATGCTGACCAGGCTGCGGTCCACTTCACGCGCCACTTGAGCCTGTTGCTCGGCAGCGGTGGCGATCATCAGGTTGCGTTCGTTGATCTGACTGATGGACTCAGTGATGTCGAGCAACGCCTTGCCTGCGCCATTGGCCATGTCCAGGGTCTTCTGAGCCTGGAAGCTGGTCTGTTCCATGGCGGTCACTGCGTTGCCGGTGCCGGATTGAATCGAACTGACCATCTGCTCGATTTCCCGGGTCGACTGCTGGGTGCGGTGAGCAAGCGCCCGCACTTCGTCTGCGACCACGGCAAAACCTCGACCTGCTTCACCGGCGCGGGCAGCCTCGATGGCGGCGTTGAGCGCCAGCAGGTTGGTCTGTTCGGCGATGGCGCGGATCACGTCCAGCACCTTGCTGATGTCGGTGGCCATGACCGCCAGACCCTGCACCTCGGTCGAGGTGACCTGAACCTTGGACACCATCAGATTGATTGCCGAAACCGTTTCATCGACCTGGGCACGTCCGGCCATGGCCGCGGTGCTGGATTGCGATGTGACCTGAGAAGCAGAGGCCGCATTGCTGGCCACTTCTTCGACCGCAGCGCTCATCTCGTTGACTGCCGTCGCCGCCATTTCGATTTCATTGCTCTGACGCAGAATAGTGCGCGACGCATCCTCGGTCACGGCATGCATTTCTTCGGAGGTGGCTGCCAGTTGAGTCGATGAGTCGCCGATCAGGGTCAGCGCACTGCGCAGATTGGTCTGCATCGTCGCCAGTGCGGCGATCAGTTTGGCCGCTTCGTCGCTGCCTTCGACCGTGATGTTCTTGCTCAGGTCGTTGGCTGCAATGCGTTCGGCTATTTTCAGGGAATCGCCAATGGGACCGGTCAGGCTGCGGGTGTAGAGCCAGGCAAGCAACAGCGTGGATGTAACACCGATAGCGATGAAGATCCCCACGAGCCACAGGGTCTGGCTGTAGGCCGATTCAGCGTTGTCACCCGCTCTCTCGGCTTTTTTGTCGTTGATGCCGATGAGGTTCTTCAGTGAGGACTCCACCTGATCGGCGGCGCTCTTCATCTCGTTGTTGGAGATGGCAACAGCGGCTTCCAGGTCACCTGCAGCGACGGAGGCCAGATAACGGTCCTGATTCACTTGATAGTCGGCATTGGCCTTGTTGAGTGCGTCGAATGCTTCGCGTCCCTGTGGCGTCACGATCAGTTTGCCCAACGAGTTCGAGTAGTCGGCGATCAGGACTCGCGATTGTTTGATGTCGCTCAGCGCCTTGGCTTTGCGTTCCTGAGATTCCAGTGGATTGCGCAGACGGGCGTTATTCCCACGGATACCGACAAACTCACGGTCCAGCATACCGAGCAGCTTGACGCTGGGCAGTACATTGGTTTCGATGAATTTTTCCGCTTCGTTGAGAATGGCGGCTTGTCGCAACGCGAGCAGTCCCAGTGCGACAATCATGAGGCAGAACAAACCGAAGCATAAAGCCGAGCGAGGTGCGAGTTTGAGTTTGCGCAAGAACATGTGCCTTCTCCATGGGTGATTAGAAAGCCTATCGCCCGCATGGAGGTTTTCTTGATGACAAGTGCAATATAAAGCGCTCCGCGCATCGGTAAAGCCCAGTGGCTGGAGATGCGCGGTCTCTGAAAAAAAGCGCCTGAAGCGTCAGGCAGAGGGGCCGTCGGTTATGCGTGACGGTAACTCAGCGTTGGCCCATGCCCAGCAGGAAGGTTTCGACCGCCCGATCTACCATCGTGCGAATTTGCTCGCAGCCCAGTGGCTGCGGGCTTTGCTGATAGAGCCGTATTTCAGTTTCCGCTGTAAGCAGCGAAGTCAACTGAAGCGCTGCAAGCTCAGGGTCGGTCTTGCGCAGTTGCCCGTTCTGCATGGCCTGGGCCATCAGGGTGGAAATGGTTTGCATGCATTGGCGTGGCCCGGATTCATAGAACATCATGCCGATTTCAGAACGACCCGACTCGGCAACTACCATCCGATACACCGCCAGCACGGTGTTGTCGTTGATCAGCACCGCCAGCATTCGCTCGCCAAAGCGGCTGAGCAAGGCTCTGAGGTCCAGATCCTTTTCGCCATAGGTCGCAAGCTCCGATACGGCTTCTGCCAGATGAGACGTGGCATGCCGATCAACCACGGCGATGAAGAGATCTTCTTTTGACGGGAAGTAGCTGTAGATCGTTGCCTTGGAGCCGCCCATTCGCTTGGTGACTTCGTTCATCGAAGTGCGCTCGTAGCCCATTTCGAGGAAAACGCTGGCTGCCGCATCAATGATGGCTTCACGGCGAGCTTCGGTACGCACCTTCATTTAAATCCTCAATCCTTCAGGGAATCTTCGTTTGCCTGTGTTACGCAAATTAACGTGGACTAAAACTGAACCGTTCGGTACGATTTATTTCGTCTCCGAGGAGCTTACTGGAAACGAAGCCTCAAATAAACGCCGCCGCATCAATGCCGAACCCGGCAGATGCCTGAGCCATAAAGCTTCTGGCCCCAACTGCAGTGTTGACCGAATAGTGGAGTGAGCAGACCCGTGAACATCATCGACTTCAAGAAGCCTTGCAAGCCATCCGTTCGTGAAGTGGCAATCGCCAGGGCACCGCTGCTGGAGAAAGTCCTGTCGATTACCCTGAAGACGGATGCTCCTACGCTGATGGGAATCTGCAGCGATGGTCTGCGCAGCAACAGCTCCGTCATCGGCGGCGAGTTCGAGGGCGAGAACATTCGGGGTTCGGTGCTGCCGGGTGGCAGTGATTTTTTTGTCGAGCTGTCCAGCGAGCTTGCCTATTTCAATGCGCGCTTCACCTTGCGAACCCGAGTGGGCGAGCTGATCAACGTGGAGAGCAAAGGGGTGCTGGTCATGGACGAGGTCGGGCAGGAGCAGCTTCAGAACGGCGTATGGCCCATTTCCGACGGGCACTATCAGTGCACCTGCACCCCACAGTTTCAGGTGCCACTGGGGCCGAACGACTGGCTGGAAAAAAGCGCGTTCATCGGCAAGGTCGAGTACCTGTTCTACAACGAGAAAGTCATAAACATCTACCGGATCAAGTACTGAGCCGTTTCTTGTACCGGGTCGTCTGGCACGACACCCATGGTCAACCCTGCTGACTGAATGCACGCCCGGCAGCAGGCCGCCTGACCTGTGCCGTCTCTGTGCTCTGCGAGAGCAGGCACGCCTGAAGCAAATTGGTTACAATCTCGCTCGAGATAGCATAGTGCTATCTCTGCTTGCATGCCATGGATCGGCAAGTCCCGTGGCATGCCATCAATATTTGCTTCGGGTGTCGCGGGTGCGACATCTTCAAGGACGTTAAATGAACAAGCTGCAGTACGCCGCCATCGCACTGATGGGGTTGGTGTTGACCGGGTGTGTATCCTTCGTGCCCGCAGGGCCCATTGGTCTTCCCGCCAAGGCCGTCGAGAATACGTTGCCGGTCGGGGCAATGATCAAGGATGTGAAGATCACTGATCCGGCCATTGATGAGCTTCAGAAGCGAAACATCAGTTCGCAGCTCACGGCGCAGATCGGCGCGCACGTCGAGCGTGGCGAGTATTTCCAGAAGATGATCGTTTTCCCGGCGAAGCTGGGCGAAAAGGATGTCGAACTGGCCTTCAATTTCACGTCTCTCAAAGGCAAGCGTACGCCACACCCGGCGTATTTCCCCGGCGCTCTGCTGACGCTGACGATCTGGATCTGGGTCAACGGCCCGATCTACGTCGACGCCTATGATCTGGCGGCGGAACTGCGTATCAACGACAGCCACGGCAAACAACTGGCACTGTCGCAAAAGACGTTCAAGCGCGACGTGAACACCGGGCTCTGGGACCGCGATTATTTCAACCCGTCAATGGGGGCCAATCAACTGACCGATCTGGTCGAGACGCTGCTGGTCGATGCCACCGGCCAATTGCCTCGTTGAAAGGGATATTTCGAATGAACAAGTTTTTCATGCTGTTGGCTGTGCTGTTTTCACTGTCGTTGCAAGGCTGCATGACCTATTCGAACCATGAGTTGGTGCAGGCTTCGCAATGGCCTCCGGCAACATCGTCCAAGGTCAAACCGGCGGCCTATCTCAAGGTGCAGGTCGAACATGCGCTGAACGAAGATCGCGCCAATAGCGGCACCAACATCGCTGCGCTGGAGAAGTTGTTGAAGGAAGAGCTGCAGGGCAGTCAGCGTTTCAGCAACGTCAGCATCGAGCGAGAGCCGTCCGATCTCTACGTCACGGCAACCTTGCGCAATCACGAAGAAGGCAGTCTTGGCCTGGCATTCCTGACCGGTTTCACGTTCTTTCTGATCCCGAACAAGGTCGACAACACCCTGTCGCTGGAACTGACCTTCCGCAATGGTGAAGGCAAGAAGCTGGGGCAGGTCAGCAAGCAGGAAAAACTCACCACCTGGATGCACCTGGTGCTGATCTTTGCCCTGCCGTTCAACGAGTCGAGCGACAAGGTCATCAGGGATCTGGCTCGCAGCGCGCTTGAAGACGCGGCAGGCAAAGGTCTTATCTGAGCGGGCTGAAGGGGCTGGAGCTTGTCCAGCCCCTTCACCATTATCAGAACGTGACGCTGGCGCTTAGCCGCGCGGTGCGTGGCTCACCCACGTTGACCTGCAACTGGCTGCCGGTGCTGGACGGGTAATACTGCTTGTCGAACAGGTTATCTACGTTCAACTGCAGGCGGGTCTTGTAACCGGCCATCGGCACATCCCAGCGCAGGAATGCATCGGCCACGGTGTAGCTGCTCATGTAGAACGAGTTGGCGTCATCCCCGGCGCGCTCGCCCACGTAGCGTGCGCCACCACCGGCATGCCAGTCACCCAGACCTGAAGGCACCTGCAGATGATGCGTGAGGTACAGGCTCGCTGTGTGCTTCGGCGCCTGGCTCAGGCGATTGCCTTCGTTGCTCGGGTCATCCAGCACTTCGGTGTGGGTGTAGGCGTAGGTGCCGATCATATCCCAGCGCTCGGCGATGCGGCCGGTCACGTCCAGCTCAACACCCCTTGAACCGACCTTGCCAGCCGCCTCGCTGACACCCGTCACGCCGGTTGGAGTGACGACGTTCTTCTTCTCGATATCGAACACGGCCATGTTGAAGTCCAGGCCAGGCGCGAGCGCGTATTTGGCACCAACTTCGTAGCTGCGACCTTCCTCGGGATCGAAGGTGGTGCCGTCGTCGTTCACGTCTTCGTTGGGCACGAACGAGCGACTGTAGTTGCCATACAGCGAGAGGTCGTCATTGACCTTGAACACCAGCCCCGCCATGGGCAGGAACACGTCATCATTTTTGTCCAGATTCACAGCCCGGCTGGCACCCAGGCCTTGAGCGATGTACTGGTCGTAATGCTGATAGCGACCGCCGAGCACCAGAATCCAGCGGTCGTTCAGGTGCCAATTATCTTTCACATAGAGCGAAGACGAGGTCAGTTGATTACTCAGGTTGCTGGTGGACTGGTTGACCACACTCGGTTCAGCCAGGCCGCCATAGACCGGGTTGAAGATGTTGAAGCCGTTCTGTGCGGTATTGCGGTACGTCTTGCCGCGAAACTTGTCAGAGTCCTCCTGTTCGGCACCGATCAGCAGGTCGTGCTCTTGCCCAAGGATGTCCTGCTTGCCGATGAAGTCCCAGCTGGCATAACGCGTTTCATAGTCGTAGTGCCCGCCGTTGGCCTGACGACGCAGCACGCCCGTGCCTGACAGGGTGCTGGGTTGGGCGATGGAAAGGCTGTAGCGGTCATTGTTCCAGCCATAGGTCAGGCGGGTCTTCCAGTCGTCGCTGAGCTGGTATTCAAAACGCGCTGTAGCCGTTTCGCTGATGCCAACAGTGTTGGCCCATTTTTCATCCAGACGCTTGTTGTAGCTGACATCGGTCGGATGCCCGCCGCTGAATACAGTGCCGCGGTCGAACGGGCTGACATAATCGTTGTACTCGTAGGCAAGCGTGAGGCTTGCGCGCTCGCCTGTCCAGGACAGAGACGGTGCGATCAGCGTGTGCTGATCGACGCCGTAGTTGCGCCAGTAATCTTCACTCTGGCGTTCGGCAACCAGACGATAGGCCAGGCCGCTGTCGCCCAGCGGGCCGGTGGTGTCAACGCCAAAACTGCCGCCACCTTCGCTGAACGCCGAACCGCTCAACGTCGTGCTCTGCACGTACTGCGGCTGTTTACTGATCACGTTGATCAGGCCGCCCGGCTCCATCGCGCCGTACAACAGCGAGGCCGGACCCTTGAGTACTTCGACCCGGTCGGTGGTCGCGCTGAAGTTCCTGGAAACCACCGAGCGCACGCCGTCACGCAGGATCGATCCATCGTCATTGGTCCCGAAGCCGCGTTTGACAAGCGAGTCCTTGGTGTTGCCCAGCGTATTGCCCTGACTGACGCCGCTGACGAACTTCATGGCGTCGTCCAGCGAGCGCACGTTGTAGTCGGCAATGGTCCGGGGTGTCACCACATTGACCGTCTGCGCTTCTTCCTTGAGCGGTACATCACTTTTGCTGGCGGTACTGGCGCTTTGTGCGCTGTAGCCTTCCTCGTTCTGGGTAGCGGCGGCAGATACCTGCGTCGCGGGCAACATTGCAGCGTCTGCTGCATGTGCCGTACCGCCCGAGCACATGGCCAGGGACATTGCGGACAGCAGAAAAGGGCCGGGGCGGCGAGGGCGATGGAAGGTGCTCAAAGGAAATGCTCTGTCAGGACGTTAATAGCAATAATTGTAATTTGATATTAATTCTCATGTAAATGAGGGAATTGCCTGACGTAACTTGTATCGGATTCCTACGCTTTTGTGTCGGGATTGAACGGGATCCGCTTGCCCATGCTGATCAGGGGTTCCTGAACGTAGCCCAGTGCCGCATAGAAGGCTTTGACTGCTTCGTTGCTGGTACGGATCTGCAGATTGATCTTCAGGCAGCCAAGCCCGATGAGCGCTTGTTCCGCATGCCTGACCAACGCGCTTCCCAGCCCGCGTCCACGATGAGCAGGATCGACCGCCACCGAGTAGAGCCAGCCCCTGTGTCCGTCATAGCCCGCCAGCAACGTGCCTGCCAGACGGCCGTCAACAAGGACTACAAAGAAAAGTCGGTCTTCGACCGATAACTTCATGTCGATCGATAGGGCCGGGCGGTTGTGCGGAGCGCCGTCGTTGAAAACGGCTGTCCAGAGGTCGATGACCGCCTGACGGTGCTGGTCGTCCGAATACTCGATAACGCTATGCATGGCGCAGTCCTGAAGCGGGGAACGCCGACGCTATCGCCTGCCGCCACGGATGTCTATCGTTCCATGAGTGTCGTACGCAGGTTTTCCCGGGGTTTAGCCTGCGTGTTTCGGCATATCGCCCTTTTTGGTGACCTGAGGTGATGACGAGGGCGTTTTCAGTAATGTCTGTATCGCCTGGCTGTAAGCCTGGTTCCCCAGACGCATGCTGTTGTTGTGCGTCCCGCCGGGCACCAGCAACAGGCTCTTCGGCTCTCGTGCGGCCTCGAACAGCTCTTCGCTGAACCGGGCAGGAACATAGCGATCGTCGGTGCCATGCACGATCAGCACGGGCATGTGGATGTCGGCGATCTTGTCGACCGAATCGAATTTCTGCGACAACAGCCAGCGGACCGGCAGCGCAGTGTTGGCGATTGCAGTGGCGACGTCTGCCAGGTTGGTGAAGGTGGATTCGATGATCAGGCCGCGTGCCGCCACTGGCGTCTGGTCCTTCTCCGCTTCGCGGCCCAGTTCCGCCGCCAGGTCCACGGCCACTGCGCCCCCGAGTGAGTGACCGTAGATCACCCGACGCTGTGGATCCGGTTGCAACTGCTTGAGGCGTTCCCAGGCAATGCGTGCGTCTTCATACACCGTCTTTTCGGAGGGCAACTGCCCCATGCTCTGACCAAAGCCCCGGTAATCTATGGCTAGAATCGAAAACCCCAGTGCCCTGAGCTGTTCGATGCGGAACAACTGGCCCGTCAGATTCCAGCGTGCGCCGTGCAGATACAACACCGCAGGTGCGTCCTTGCGTGGCGCTGGCCACCACCAGGCGTGAATGTTCTGCGAGGTGCCGAAATCGGGCGTCTTGAGCTCCATCTCCTGAACATCGGCGGGCAGGCCGCTGTACCAGCTGGCGGTGCCCGGCTCGATACGGAACACCAGTTCGCGCTCCTTGTGCTCCAGCACCGCGCAACCGACTGGCAGGCCGACGATGATCGCGATCATGCACAACCATCTGAAAGGATGTGCCTTGAGACGGACAAGAGGGAACGAGGGCATGAGGGGATGTGTTCCAGTAAACAAAATGAAATAAATGCCGTTTCCGTCCAGGTGTTGCAATACCCGTGGGGAAATATCGGTTACAGGATATTGCGTCAGTCAATCGAGAAGGGTCGGGAGGCGATTTTCAATTTCAAGGGAGGCGATCTTTCAAGACGTTTCCTTAGGCTCTGTACGAAAAGTGGCTGCGCTCGGTGATGCTGCGTTAAAAACAGGCTCGTGCGCGAGTCCGATCGGAATGCTCATTTACAACACGTAGACTCCGCTTCCTCGTCTGTTTTTGCCTTGCCTGACCTTCGCTCGCCGACTTTTCGTACAAAACCTAGACGCCACCCGCGGCTAACGGCGGATACGCCAAAATCCTGAAATCCTCCTTATTCAGTGGTTTGCGTCAGTCGATGTCAAGGCAACGCATCAATCCGCTGTTTTTAGTCCGATTTGCTATTGAATTAGCGTTTTTTGATAGCCGCGGATTATGCTGTGAGCGCAAGGGCGCTGTATTTCTGTCGCCTGGAGGCGCCGAAATCGCAGTTTCATGGCTAACCTGCTCTGTAGGTTCTTCAATTTCTTCAAGAGGTTACCGCTCAATGTTTCTACATCGCCCCCTGGAAGAAAAAGACATTCCGATCGTCTGTGAGCTGCCCCAGAATGCGGACGAGCTGTTCTACATGTTTCCCCGGGCTACTTATCCGTTCACGCCAGCCCAGTTGGTTGACGCGCTGGAAACTCGCTACGACTCCATTGTGATCGAGATGGATGGCGAAGTAGTGGGGTATGCCAATTTCTCCCGCTGTGATTTTCGCGGTCGGTGCGCACTGGGTAACGTCATCATTGCCCCCAAGGCCCGATCCCGAGGCGTGGGTCGTTACATGATCAGTTGCATGATGGACATTGCCTTTGACAAGCACGAAGCCTCTGAGCTGATTGCGTCCTGCTACAACCATAACGTTCCGGGCCTGCTGTTCTATCCGCGCATGGGTTTCCGCCCTTATGCCATTGAAGAGCGACGTGACAAACAGGGTGCACGGGTTGCAGTTATCCATTTCCGTCTGCCCAGATCTGTGGAGTAACGCCGGGCGCATTGCTCGTGGTTACACACATGTTGACTCGACCCTGATCGTGCCCACCGCTGCGCGTGGGCATGCATCCCGCGATGCTGTGCGTCATACAGGGCGCTGATTGCGGAGTCAGTGAGTCGAGCGAATCGCGCAAGCTGACTTTCCCCTCGGCGACTCACGTGGGCTGTAAGCAGTCGCCAGGGTCTGAAAAGTGCGTTTGAGGTGTTTCATAAGTGAACATAACCCACCCTTTTCATGACCGTTCGTCACCCCGTGATAATGCAAGAATCAGCGCCATATCTCTTTAATGACGCAGATCATGCCATTCGCTGCGTGAACACCTAGAGTGAATCGTTTTTTCTGAAATTGTTTACAAATAAACACATCCGTCGTGTCAGGGCGTGATCTACGCTGCACGTTGCCGAGTTGATAGAGGCTGGCGTATAAAGAGCGTCAAGGATCAAGTAAGTGGCGACAATTAATTGGCAGGCAAGGGTGTGCCTGGTTTCAGTTAATTAACTATAAATAGCGACAGTAATCTGCTGGGGTCCGGCAGCGCTTACACAATAAGGAGATGGAAAATGATCGCGAGTGGACTGTCTACTCTGGAACTGCGCAGTATCGTCGAAAGTGCATTTTTACCGTTGCGTTGTACCTGTACGATTGCACCGGACTATTTCATGACGGTGCAGGTCAATGACCCGGATTCAGGCCGGGTTGAATTGCTGGTGACCGGTATCTCTGCGCACGGGTTGAAAAGCCCTCGCGACATATCGAATCTGGTGTCGGAACTGCGCAGCGAACTGCGTGACGAGCCCGGTTCCCATGGTGTCCGGCAGAAGCAACACCGTACCGCCTGACCGCATCTGCCTTGGCGTAGCGTGTATTGCACACGGCTTCCCCGTTCCGATCTGTTCAGGTCGGAACACCTTCTTTCTGCCGGTCACTCCGTCCCCGTTCAGGGTTGTCTTGCCCGCAGGTCTTCGCCCGTTCATTCACCGCTTACTGTCCGCGTCAGTCAATATCCCGGCGCTGGATTCAGGCGAGTTTTACAGTGCCTCATCAAAAAAATAAACGTTATTCATTGGGCGCTCATGAGCGGCCTGATTAATATTTTTATCTGGCTGAAACGTGCAATCATTTAAAATCAGGTACTTGCGACGCGGGCGGAACGTTTGAATGCAGCTGCGGCTTATTTGACACGTCATCGTTTCTTTGCAACTATTCTTTCAATCCACTCGTTTCGTTGTGCTTAAACCCTTCTGATCAACTACCTGACGTTAAACCTCATCCGAAGGTTCGGCGGTAGCGTGGCGCATTGTTTTTTCAGCGGTTCAGGTATCGGGTGAATCGCCGTCCCGGTCAGCGTATGTAACAGGTCATTTCTATTTATAAAAAACAGCGGGGCCTTCAGCCGGGTTCTGATGATGCTGCGCGTGCGCTGTTTGTCGTGTTGTCGTGTTGTCTTTTTTAATTGTGCATGGACGCTGGTTTGCAGTGCTGGCCAGGTATTCGATCATCCAGAACTTCTGGAATGCACCAACGTTTAGCTATGACGATGGAGCATCATCATGTTTGAAAAACCTTCGGAAACAGTCTGCGGTTGTGTCGTCGGCGGAGCGGGGCTTGCCGGTATGGGCTTTCTGTTCAACGCCTTGAAAAGCGGCACGCTGGCGGAGATTGCCGCAAGTGGGCTGATTGTCATCGATGCCAGCGACAGACCGGGTACCGGTGCACTGGGACAATACCGGATCACCGCCAACTCGGTAGGCGATGTTTTCATCGATTGTCTGCGTGACCCGGCCTTGCGTGAGATCTTCGAGCCGCTGGAATATTCACCGGCCTATTGGCGTATCCGCGGTCAGGCCGAGAGTGCCCCGCAGTTATCGGATGTGGGGCAACTGATGGGCGAAGCCTCTCGACTGGTGCTGGAGCACTTGACGCGCTGTTACGGGGTGAAAATCTGGCGCAGCACGACCATCATCGAAGTGGTCAGCGAAGATGACGAATTCTGCCTTACGGTAGAGGCGGAAGGTTGCGTCAGGCTCGTCAGGTGCCAGACGCTGGTGCTCAACCTGGGCGGGCGTCAGGATCCCCGGCATCTGATCGCAAGCCTTGCGCAGCAAGGGATTTCACTGGCACCGGCTACCAATATTCAAAGTGCCGACCGGCTGTTGCGCATGAATGCCGTGCAACTGCGTGAGGTGTTTGCACTTGCGCTGGCCAGTGGGGGGCGCATCAGCGTGGTCGGCGGTTCGCACAGTGCCTTTTCCATCCTGGAAAACCTGGCTGATGCTCTGGAATTCGCGGGGCTCGAAGAGCTGACGCTGATCCATCGAACCCGGATCAGACTGTTTTACGAAAGCGCCGAACATGCGGACGCTGCGGGCTATGTATTCGATGCTCAACTGGATGTGTGTCCGGTTTCCGGGCGCATCAATCGCTCCGGTGGGTTGCGCTACCGGGCGCTGGACATCGGTCGCGAGGCCCTGAACAACGGCCGTATCGGTAAAACCGGCGTACGGGTCCAACTGTTGCAGACGCTGGAAGGGCCCGCCGGTGCGTTCGAGAAAGCCAAAAGCGCGCTGGCCGAGTCGAGTGTGGTGGTGCAATGTTCCGGCTATCAGCCGCAGTTGCCCGTGATGCGTTACGGCGATGGCAGTCTGATCACTTTGCGTGAGGCAAAGGGCGGCCTGGATTCGGATCCGGCGGGGTGCCCGATGGATCAAAACGGGCGACGATTGAAAGGGCTTTATCTGTTCGGTCTGGGTGCCGGTCTGGGGGCAGATCCTCGATTGGGCAGCGAGCCGTCGTTCGACGGAAGAATCTATGGTGTCTGGCAATTCCATCATGATGCCAGTCGGGCAGTGATTCAGGCCGTCACCGCGCGATTGCAACAAAAGGCATCTGCCGTCGATACTTCATGCATGGCCGGGTTCATGCAGCTGGAACCCCGTTTTCAGGCCTGATGGCAGACATGGTGCGTGGCGACGTCCCTGCAGTCAGGGTGGTTGAGCGCTGCCAGCGTTCTGAAACGCAGCACAACCAGGAGATTCAGAGCCATGCGTATCTTGATCGTTGGGGCAGGGGCCATCGGTGGCTATTTCGGCGGTCGGTTGCTGGAAGCCGGGCGTCAGGTGTCCTTTCTGGTCCGGCCGGGCCGGGCGGAAGAGCTGGACCGTGACGGGCTCGTCGTGCGCAGTCCGCACGGTAACTTTCAGTACCCGTCGCCTCCTTATGTGCTTGCCAACCGGCTGGCTGATCCCTTTGACCTCATTCTGCTCAGTTGCAAGGCATTCGACCTGAACTCGGCAATGGACGCCTTTGAACCGGCAGTCGGGCCTGAGACGTCGATCCTTTCGCTGCTCAACGGCATGGCTCACCTTGATCGCCTGACCGAGCGTTTCGGTAAGGAGGCGGTGCTGGGCGGGCAATGTCTGATTTCCGTGGACCGCGACTCGACCGGGGCGATTCTGCACCTGAACGAGATGCACCAGCTGTCATTCGGCGAACTGAGTGGCGCCTTGACTCCGCGTATTCTGCGGGTTGCCGAGGCACTGGCCGATGCCGGATTCGAAGCCAGTCTCAGTCAGCACATCGTGCAGGCCATGTGGGGCAAGTGGTGTTTCATCGCCACGCTGGCGGCGGTCACCGCAAGCATGCGCGCAGCCATCGGCGATGTGCTGGAGGCAGGCGGAGAAGGGTTGATCCTGAAAACACTGTCCGAATGCGCAGCGATTGCACTGGCGGTTGGTTATCCGCTGGATGCAAAAGTGCGTCACGCTCAGATTGAACTGCTGACGGCGCGTGGCTCGACACTCACGGCCTCGATGATGAGAGACATCGAACGGGGTGCACCCACCGAGGTCGAACAGATTCTGGGCGATATGCTGGTCAGGCGTAACGCTCTGGGTGTCGCTTCGAATCAACTGTCGGTGCTGGAAGTTGCCTGCACCCATGTCAGGGCGTACGAAGCACGCCGCATTCGGGAACAGCCGTGAGGTATTGAATCGTTGCGGCCACCCCTTGCATTCAAGCAGTCATTTGGAGGTGCTACTCATGCCAGTCAAACACGATTTGTTCGCGGATTTGAGCTTGACCCGAGACGAGGTCGCCGAGCGAGGCAGGCGGGACGCCAGGCTGCAGCAATTGCTCAATGACTATGAAAGCGCCGACGTCGAAGTGCTGAATGCCGAAAAAGGATCAGCGGGAGGTATCGGTGATGATGCATTGAAGAAGCTCAAGGAAAAGCGCCTGCTGGTGAAGGATCGAATCGTCCAGCGTCTTTCCCAAATCTAGACGGTATCGCTGTCTGAGCAACGCCGGATAGATCATGAAAACGGCCCCGGAGAGGGGCCGCTCAGGGGTTTTCATTACCCCGTCAACCGAGTCCCGGGGATGCAGGGCGGTCGCCATCCTGACCGGCGCCGGGCAGAGTGCTGCAGTTACCGGAAGTCGGGGTGGATGCCGATGGCGATTCAGGGCTGCTCTTTCCTCTGAGTTTCTCCCGTGCCTGGCTGACGATCTGTTTCTCCTTCGTCGTGGCAGGCAGTGCTGCACCGATAAGAGCCCCCACCGCGATACCCATGGCCGCTAACGTAAGGGGCTGCTTGTTGATCAGGTGCCGCGTGCCGCTCTTGATTCGCTCACGCTGTGCCTGAAGGGGCTGGCCTGCGTCCTGCGTCGAGTCGGAGCTGCCCGATAACGTGTCGCGCATGCTGTGGGTCATTTGAGACGTCTTGTCCTTGACCTTGCTGGCCGTGTCCTTCAGGTGCGCCACGGTTTCCTGTACGCGTGCCTTTGCGCTGCCCAAGTCGTCGCTTACCGAGCCAGCCACGCTGCCAACCCGATCACTGACGCTGCTCAATACAGACGAATTGCCGGAGTAGCCCGCAGATGCCGGACGATTGCTGCCCATCATCATCCAGAGCACGCCGACGGTGGTGAGTACGGCAGGCACAGGATTGGCCTTGACGTTGTGGCCCAGATTGCCGAAAAACTCTCCGCCGTTATCCTTCACATAGGCCAGAGCCTGATCGACCAGTTGGCCGGGCGACATTTTCTTTTCCAGCGCATCGACGATATTGCCGATGCTGGAGCGCTGTTGATCGATCTCCCGTTCCAGGGTTTCCGGGCTCTTTTGCGACACTTCTTCAAAATGTTCAGGTGTGTCGAAGCTGCTGTCGATGCTCATGAGACTTTCCTCTGAATGGCTTCCTTGTCTTTTTGCAGGGTCCCGGTAGTGCGCTCTGGAATCAGGTTCGAGGCATCGAGCTTCTTATTGCCCGCCTGAACCATGAAAAAACCGATGACCAGAGCAGCGACACCGACAATCAGGGCGGCCAGCCAGGGTGCCATGACGTAGCTCAGGGCGTAGACAGCGGCCATGAGCACCATGATCAGGCCGCCCAGCATCACGACAGCGCCGATGCCAACGGTAGTCGCCCCTTGCTTGGTGGCCTGAATCGACTCTCGGAACTCTGCTTTCACCAACGCCACTTCCTTGCTGACCAAGGCAGGCACTTCATGCGCCAGTTGGCGGATCAGGCTCAGCACCGACGTTTCATTTTCAGGGTTTCTGTCCTGCTGAGTATTGGGTGTGGTGCTCATCACACGTCTCCTTTGGACAAGCCGGACCTGGGCGAGCCGTCACGCGTCACTTCATCGTCCAGGTCGTCGTTGAATTCGTTCATGGCCGGAGTGTCGGAGATCCCCGTTCCCGGTCTTGCGCTGTGCAGAACGTCATTGTCGTGGGGATGAGTCACGACCCTCTCTTCGGCGGCCAGCGCCGATGGGCTGATGGGGTCATAAGGGGCCGCCGAATCAACGCCTGTCAGATCACCCGGACTGGACGAACCGGATGTCGATGCGCCTGATGTCGAGCCTTCAGAGAGGGTCGTGTCGAAGTGGGTGTCGCTCGAAGCAGTAGCCGCTTTCAACAGCCGCGACAGGCCCACGCCGAGCGCGACGCTGCCGCTGATGAACAGGACCGGATTCTCCCGGGCGAGCCTGCCTGCATCTTGCAGCAATTGCTCGGCGCTCTTGTTGCGCAGGTTGTCGGCGAGGCGGGTCATGGCCTGCGCCATTGCCGTGACATATTCCGACAGGCCCAGCGTGTCATTACTGTCAATCTGCTGCGCCGCCGACTGAGCGTTCTGCGCAAGGTTTTCTATCTGCTCTGCAGCGCTGTCGCGGTACTGCTCGAACTGTCCGCCTCCCTGTCGGGCGACAGTTTCTGCGTTGCCATGTGAGTTGCGCTGATCGTCATCCTGTAGCCCGTGCAGATGATCCTGGCCGCTCGTGCCGGCGGTATGGGCATTGCCGCTCATGGAAGTTTCGTTGGTAGTCACCATCATCATTCACCGTTTCTGTCCCCAGATAAAGAGAATGCTCGGCTCACGGCGTACTACGGGCTGGCATCGATGTGCTTGCTTGCAGAGAGTCGACTGGCGTTTTTTTGGCGATGTTCCGAGAGGGTGACCAGTGGTCGTGCCGCGGCGGGCAGAGAAAGGCAGGCATAAAAAACGGCGTCATGAGAGACGCCGTACGGCTGATGACCCGCCGCGAGGGCAGATCAGCATTGAATAAGGGGGTGTGGCGAGGGAGTTATTGTGGGTCCTGGTTGGGAGCCAGTTCTGCCTGAATGCGTTTGTAGATCTCTTCACGGTGTACGGACACATTTTTGGGTGCATTGATGCCCAGCCGGACCTGAAGCCCTTGAACGCCAAGAATCGTCACGGTGATCTCGTCACCGATATTTATGCTTTCGCCAACTTTGCGAGTGAGTATCAACATAATCTTTTCCTTGATGGCCTCTTGAAAACGCCTCTCTCAAGAGGCTGGCGTTTGCCTTTGCGTGGTGATTGTTGCCGAGTGCATCCAAATGCATCCGTCTTATGACGTTGCGGTGGTGAATTTAATTCCCTCGGTTCATTTTCTTGTCATCGGGATTTGCATCCACGGTACGACGAGTGCGCCAATTCTGCCCGTTTTGGCCTGAGAATGCCCGTATTTACTGGTGTAACTTAAAAAGTAACGTGATTCTGCGCACAAATCGGCTTTCCCATGACTGCGCTGGAAGCGATTGCACGGTTTGATGCTGCTTTGTTCCTAAGCGTAGGCATGACTTTGAAACATTGCCTGAGCTTTCCAAAAATTCAATTGAAAGCGCTGTAGGCCTTCGTAGGAAACAGCTTTCAGACAGGTTTCGCAGACACGAGTCGAATCGCTCTGTCATGTTGTCGGCAGCAAAGGCGGGTTATGTAGGGGCGCGCCAGACAGGAAACGGGATAAAGGGAACAGGCGGGAAAAATCAGAAGGGTAGAGGGGTGAGGCTGTACAGCTTCGCGGGCCTGCCGACCCGCGAAGGTACTGCACGTTTTGAGCTTAAAGCGCCATGGACAGCAACATGATGAAGATCAGGCCGACGACCGAAAGGATGGTTTCCATCACAGTCCAGGTCTTGAAGGTTTCGGCCACGGTCATGTTGAAGTACTGCTTGACCAGCCAGAAGCCTGCGTCGTTCACGTGCGAGAGGATAAGCGAACCCGCGCCGGTGGCCAGCACCAGCAGCTCGCGGTTCACGCCTGGAATCAGACCTACTACCGGAGCCACGATGCCTGCGCCAGTGATGGTCGCAACGGTCGCCGATCCGGTTGCGACGCGAATCACCGCAGCCACCAGCCAGGCCAGCATGATCGGGTTGATCTGCGCCTGTACCGCCATGTGACCGATCACGTCACCCACGCCGCTGGCGACCAGCATCTGTTTGAAACCACCACCGGCGCCTACGATCAGCACAATGGCTGCGACCGGGGCCAGGCTCTGATCCAGCAGTTTCATGATCTTGGAACGATCAAAGCCGCGTGCGGCACCGAAGGTGTAGAACGCCAGCAGCAGGGCGGCGAGCAGGGCGGTGATCGGGTGACCGATCAGGTCCATCCAGATGCGGAACATGTTGCCTTCCGGCAGCGCAACGTCAGCAAAGGTCTTGAGCAGCATCAGGAAGACTGGCAGCAGGATCGTCACCAGCGTGATGCCGAAGCCTGGCAGGTTCTCGGTGCTCGACTCCTTGGCGATCTGGTCCATCAATTCCTGCGAAGGCGTACCGGGAATGTATTTGGAGATCCACTTGCCATAGATCGGGCCGGCAATGATTGCGGTCGGCAGCGCGATGATCAGGCCGTAGAAAATGGTTTTGCCGATATCAGCGCCGAAGATGCCGATGGCCAGAAGCGGACCCGGATGCGGCGGAACCAGACCGTGCACGGCCGAAAGACCTGCCAGCAGCGGGATGCCGATCTTGACGATGGACACACCGGTGCGACGCGCGACAATGAAGACCAGCGGAATCAACAGTACGAAGCCGATTTCGAAGAACAGCGGGATGCCCACCAGAAACGCGGAAAACATCATCGCCCAGTGCACTTTCTGTTTGCCGAAGGTACGGATCAGGGTCTGCGCGATCTGATCCGCGCCGCCCGAATCGGCCATCAGTTTGCCGAGCATGGTGCCCAGCCCGAGGATGATGCCGACAAAGCCCAGTACGCCGCCGAAGCCGTCCTGGAAGGATTTCATGACTTTTTCCACCGGCATCCCGGAGGTCAGGCCGAGGAAGCCAGCCGCCAATGTCAGCGCGACGAAAGGGTGAACCTTGAATTGGGTGATCAGCAGCACAAGGCCGACGATCGTCACCAACGCATCGACTAGCAGGAACGTCTCATGGGTCATACCGAACATGGGTGTCTCTCCGGTTATTATTCTAGGGTGCTACCAGCTACCGCCAGCGCCATCCGTGCTTCGTGTGTGCAAGACAGCGCTGTCTTTTGCACTCACACCTTTATCAGGCGTGGGAGTCTTTCCACCAGGCTGCCGCTTGCGTGCCAATCTCTTCGATGGACTGGGTGGCATCGACTACCAGGGTGAGAGGTTCGCCGTAAGGAGGCTCGAGCGTTGCAAACTGGCTGTCGACCAGACTTGCGGGCATGAAATGCCCCGGACGATGCGAGCAGCGTTCGGCAGCCAGTTCCTTGGTCAGTTCCAGAAAAACAAAACCCAGCCCCGGAACGGCGTCACGCAGACGCTGACGGTAAATCAGCTTGAGGGACGAGCAGGTCAGGACAGGGTGTTCGCCTCGGGCTAGCGCGGCGACCATTTCTTCGCCCAGGCGGGTAAGCCAGCCGGCACGGTCGTCGTCGTTGAGGGGCGTTCCGGCGCTCATCTTCTTGATGTTGGCGGGTGGGTGGAAGGCATCACCTTCGATGAGGCGACCTCCGCTCTTGAGTGCAATTTCGGCACCCACGGCACTTTTGCCGCAGCCCGATACACCCATCACCACAAGGGCCGAAATAGCAGTATTCGCAGTTGTCACAGTAGGCACCTCATCTGGAGACAGCGCTGTCTTTGTTCGGTGGACATCATGTCCAGCCGTGGCTGTTCCAGTTCTTGTCGTTGTTTTGGGTTCAACAATACACATCGGAGGCTGTTCTCCGTGGCAACCCGGCGCGGGCAGCAAATGTGAAACCAGCGATAAAGCGTTGTCACGGTCCATGAGACAGCGCTACCTTATGGGGCATTCGACACATTTGGCAACCCCTATGTTAGTTGGCAACGCATGATACGCATTGGTTCCCGCTCTACCGGCCGTCCGACCCTCAATGAAGTTGCCCGCCTTGCCGCGGTTTCCCCCATCACCGCGTCCCGTGCGTTGCGTGGCGTCGCGACCGTTGCGCCGGAACTGGTCGAAAAAGTGCGCGCCGCGGCCCAGAGCCTGGGCTATGTCGCCAACCCCGCAGCGCGTGCACTGGCGTCGTCCTGCAGCCAGACGGTTGTGGTGCTGGTGCCATCGCTGTCCAATCAGTTGTTCATCGAAACGCTGGAGGCCATTCAGGATGTGTTGCGTCCTCGTGGTCTGGACGTGGTGATCGGCAACTATCACTATTCCCCGGAGGAAGAGGAAACGCTGCTGCGCAACCATCTGGTCAACCGGCCGCGGGGCATTCTGCTCACCGGCTTTGATCGCACGGCGGCGTCGCATCAGATGTTGGAAGCCAGTGGCATTCCCTGTGTGCACATGATGGAGCTGGATCCTCGTCAGGGCGCCTACAGCGTCGGCTTTTCCCAGGAACAGGCGGGCGCGCAGGCAGCCCTTCATTTGCTCGGCCGGGGACGACAGCGGCTGGCCTACGTGGCGGCCCAGCTCGACACACGGGTACTGCAGCGCGGGGCGGGTTTTCGTCAGGTTCTGGAAGACGCTGGCCGCTTCGATGCGCAACTGCAAGTCACGACACCGCTGCCGTCTTCCATTGGCCTGGGTGGCGAACTGTTCGCCCGGCTGCTGGATGAACACCCTGATGTGGACGGTATTTTTTTCTGCAATGACGACCTGGCGCAGGGCGCTTCGCTGGAGGCCTTGCGCCTCGGCATCGCTATTCCGCAACGGGTCTCGCTGGTGGGTTTCAATGACCTGCCGGGCTCGGCACACATGGTGCCGCGCCTGACGTCCATTCGCACCCCGCGACAGGAAGTCGGCCAGCGCGCCGCACAGTTGCTGCTGGGTTTGCTCGACGGCGTACCCCAGCAGGCCAGGGTTGACCTCGGGTTCGAACTGGTGCTGCGCGAGAGTTCGTGATTCAGCCTCAAGCAGGTTGCTGACCAATGGTGAACCACCTGCACATGCCTGCACCGCGACGACTCCAGCCCCCGACAGCGTTGCGTTTGACCCTCTAAAAGCTCTTTTTGCCACCACGTCCGGCCCGCCTCAAACTGTCATTTCTGTCAGTACCCAACCCGTCTCGGCCAGTATTCAATGGCCTGAGGTTTTTGGATCCGAGTGGCATAAGTGCAATTGCCGCATCGTTTGTTGATGGGGCCATACCTTCTTATCTTTCCCCCATCGTGGCGGTCTCGCGAGACCTATTCACAGGTGAGTGACATGCACAAAAAAGCATCTCAGGACGTAAACGCTTTTACCCACATGGCAGATCCGGACGGCGCAGGAGTACCGCTGGACCTTGCATGGCTGACGGGCATTATTCCGCTGGGTTTCGTGCCCAAGGAAATTGTCGTCAGCCCCGATGAAAAGACGCTCTATGTGTCTCATGAAAACGGTAGAGAAATCAGCGTGGTCGATGTCGGGACATCGAGTGTGGTGAGTTGTATCAAAGGAGCGGGGGCGGGCGATATCACCCTCAGCCCTGACGGCAGGTGGCTCTATACGGCGGGCTATAACAAGTGCTTTGTGATCAGCACACTCACGCACGAGGTGATCAGGGTCATTCCTTCCTGCAGCGTCAACAGGATTGTCTGCAGCCCGGACGGCCGGTTCATTTACCTGTCGTTCCAGTACGCGCTGGAAGGGATGATCCGCCAGATCGAGACGCAACACTACAGCGTCGTCAACGATTTCGATCTGGGCACCCTGTCCAATGCGTCGCTGGTATTAGGGGTCAGTCCCGGGAACGACCGTGTATACGCCTCGGCACTGGCGGACGGCATCGGCACGACAGCCATCTGCTCCATCGGCACGATCAATTATCTGCAGCACGACATTCCTGGCTTCACCGCCCCCAGATCACTGGCAGTCAGCTCGAGCGGAGCCCATTTGTACGTCGGTGGCATTGACGAGGTGTACGTGGTCGACGCGACCACATGCAGAATGTTCTACCGCGAGAAAATCGGCGCGCAGGGCTATCCGGTCACCATCATCGGCATCACGCCGGATGACCGTTACGTGTATGCGGTCTATACCTGCAACTTCGACGTGTACAGAATCGACACGGTCAAGGGGACGGTCAGTTGCGTCGCCTTCTTCCCGTCCATGGGAGGCTCGGTGCTGAACAGGGCAGGTACCCATCTTTACAGCACTCATACCGACATGAACTGGATCTCCATCTACAAGCTGTAGCGTTGCCTGCACCGATCTCGCCGACACCAGTGTTTCGAATATCTTCGTTCAGACAAACGCCGAATGTTTCTCCAGGCACCGCGCACGGGCTAGAGAAATATTCGGCACTGTAGTGCGGGCGATCTACGGGTGTTTGCGGTTCTTGAATGCCAGTCTGGACTCGTGCAGCAGAGGCTCGGTGTACCCGGCAGGCTGCTCGCAGCCTTTGAACACCAGATCGCAGGCGGTCCTGAACGCGGACGAGTGTTTGAAGTCCTTCGCCATGGCCTGGTAATGCGAGTCCCCGGCGTTCTGCTTGTCCACCACCTTGGCCATTCGCTCCAGCACGCTTTGCACGTATTCGGCATCGACCACCTTGTGCAACAGCCAGTTGGCCATGTGCTGACTGGAGATGCGCAGCGTCGCGCGATCTTCCATCAATCCCACATCGTGAATGTCCGGCACTTTGGAACAGCCCACGCCCTGTTCCACCCAGCGGACCACGTAGCCCAGCAGACCCTGTGCATTGTTCTCCAGCTCCTCGCGAATCTGCTCCTGGGTCCACTGCGGATCGGCGACCACCGGGATGGTAAGCAGATCGTCGAGCAACTGTTCCCTGACATCCTCCAGATTCAGCTGTTCAAGCGTCTGCTGAACGGCGCGCACGTCGACCCGATGATAGTGCAGGGCGTGCAGGGTAGCGGCAGTCGGCGATGGCACCCAGGCCGTTGTGGCGCCTGATTGCGGATGGCCGATTTTCTGCTCCAGCATGTCGGCCATCCGGTCCGGCATCGCCCACATGCCCTTGCCGATCTGCGCCCGTCCACGCAGCCCGCAGGCCAGGCCCACCAATACGTTGCTGCGCTCATACGCCTTGATCCAAGATGTGTTTTTCATTTCGCCCTTGCGCAGAACGGGACCTGCCTGCATGGCGCTGTGAATTTCATCGCCGGTGCGGTCCAGAAAGCCGGTGTTGATGAACGCTACCCGTGCCGAAGCCGCTTCGATGCATGCCTTGAGGTTGACGCTGGTGCGTCGCTCTTCGTCCATGATGCCCATCTTCACGGTGTGGCGAGGCAGCTTGAGCAGGTCCTCGATACGGCTGAACAGCTGATCGGCGAACGCGACCTCGTCCGGGCCGTGCATTTTCGGTTTGACGATGTAAATGCTGCCCGCGCGGGAATTGCCGCGTCGTTTCAGGTCGTGAAGCGCAATCAGGCTGGTCATCACGCCGTCCAGAATGCCCTCGGGGATCTCGTTTCCGTCGTGGTCGACAATCGCCGGGTTGGTCATCAAATGGCCGACATTGCGAATGAACAGTAACGAACGGCCGCGCAGCTTGAGTTCGCCGCCCTTGGCCGCCGTGTAGGTGCGATCGGGATTGAGGGTGCGCGTCACCGGTTTGCCACCCTTGTCGAGGGTGGCGGCAAGGTCGCCTTTCATCAGGCCCAGCCAGTTGCGGTATACCTGTATCTTGTCGTCGGCATCCACGGCGGCCACCGAATCTTCGCAGTCGATGATGGTGGACAGCGCCGACTCCAGGAGCAGGTCTTTGATGCCCGCCATATCGCTGCTGCCGATCGGGTGGCGTGGGTCGATCTGGATCTCGATGTGCAGGCCATTGTTCTTGAGCAGAATGGCGTCAGGCTTGTCGGGCCCGCCTTGAAAACCCACATATTTTTCCGGTTGTTGCAGAGTGGTTCGGGTGCCATCGGCCAGTGTGATGTGCAACTGGCTGTCTTCGATGTGATAGCGACGGGCATCGACGTGACTGCCCTTGGCAAGCGGCGCGCTGATGTCGAGCAGTTCGCGGGCGAAGACGATCACCTTGGCACCGCGCAGCGGGTTGTAGCCTGCGCTGATTTCGGCACCATTGGCGGTGGAGATTGCGTCGGTGCCGTAGAGCGCATCGTACAGCGATCCCCAGCGGGCATTGGCGGCATTGAGCGCGTAACGCGCATTGCTGGCAGGAACCACCAGTTGCGGGCCGGCCTGTTCGCTGATTTCCAGATCGACATTGGAGGTCGTCGCGCTGACCCGCTCAGGGACCGCACGCAGATAACCGATCGATTTCAGAAACTCGCGATAGGCGGACATGTCGCTGATCGGGCCGGGATGCTTTTTATGCCAGGTGTCGAGTTCGTCCTGCAAACGCTCACGCTCGGCCAGCAACTCGCGGTTGCGCGGGGCCAGTTCGTGCACCAGCGCATCGAAACTGTCCCAGAACGTTTCCGGGTCCAGGCCGGTGCCGGGCAGGACTTCTTCATCGACGAAACGTTGCAGATTGACGGCCACCTTGAGGCGTTGGCATTTGATGAAGTCGGTCATGGGGAAGGTTCCTGGTTAAGGTTCTGATCGTGCCAATGCTCCGCGTTGGCATGATCTGTAAAATTGTCGGGTCCCTCAATCCGCATTCAGCGCCGCGATACCCGCCTTGGCGACCTGGGCATCCTGGTCGGCCTTTACGCCGGATACGCCGACTGCGCCGATCACCTGGCCATCTACAATCACGGGTACGCCGCCTTCCAGCGAGGTCAGCAACGGGGCGCTGAGAAATGCCGTGCGGCCACCGTTGACCATCTCTTCATAGCCTTTGGATTCGCGTTTGCCCAACGCCGATGTACGGGCTTTTTCGATGGAGATGTAGCTGCTGATCGCTGAGGCATCGTCCAGGCGCTCGAAGGCCAGCAGATGGCCGCCATCATCGACAATCGCAATCGCCACGGCCCAGCCGTTGGCATGCGCCTCGTTGCGGGCGGCGATGAGCATCTGGCTGACTTCGTTCTGGGTCAATACGGCTTTGATTTTCATAAGAGCTCCTGAGGAAAAATGGGTCGAAATAATCAGTGCGTACCGTTCAACGCCTGGTCGATCAGCTCGATCCAGTGCCGTACCGGTGTTCGATGGGCGCTCGCCAGATGGGTCTGGCAGCCGATGTTCGCGGTGGCGATGACCTGTGGTTTGCCGCTCTCCAGCGCATTCATCCGGTTGTCGCGCAACTGGCGGGCCAGGACCGGTTGTGTGACTGAATAGGTGCCAGCCGAGCCGCAGCACAAATGGCCATCCGGCACAGCCGTCAGGTTGAAGCCTAGACGAGTCAATACCCGTTCCACTTCGCCACCCAGCTTTTGCGCGTGCTGCAAGGTACAGGGGCAATGGAACGCCAGCCGCGTGTCGGTTTTGATGGCCAGCGATTCCAGAGGTTCGTCACGCAGCACTTCGACCAGATCACGGGCCTTCGCACTGACCCGCGCAGCCTTGTCGGCGTAAGCCGGGTCGTGGCGCAGCAAATGGCCGTAATCCTTGACGAATGCCCCGCAGCCACTGGCCGTCTGGACAATGCTCTGTGCGCCACCCTCGATGGCTGGCCACCACGCGTCGATGTTGCGCCGGGCACGATCCAGTCCGGCTTCCTGCGCGTTGAGGTGATAATCCACCGCGCCGCAGCAACCCGCTTCGCTGATCGGGGTGACGCTGATGCCGAGGTGGTCCAGCACGCGTGCGGTGGCTGCGTTGGTGTTGGGCGACAGCGCCGGTTGCACGCAGCCTTCCAGCATCAGCACCTGGCGTGCGTGGCGAGTGACCGGGCGAACGCCCGCGCTGTGAATCGCGGAGGGCAGCTTGTCTTTGAGCGTGTCTGGCAGCAGTGGGCGGAAGGCGGTGCCCATGCGGGTCAGGGTTTTGAACAGACTCGCGTTGGGCACGACGTTGCGCAACCCTCCACGCAACAGCCGCTGACCCAGCGGACGAGGCACCGCGGCATCGACGACAGCGCGGCCGATGTCCAGCAGGTTGTGATAGTCGACGCCCGACGGGCAAGTGGTCTCGCAGTTGCGACAGCTCAGGCAGCGGTCCAGGTGCAGTTGGGTTTTCTCGGTGACTTCATTGCCCTCCAGCACCTGTTTGATCAGATAGATCCTGCCACGCGGCCCGTCCAGCTCATCACCCAACAACTGGTAGGTCGGGCAGCTGGCGTTGCAGAAACCGCAGTGCACGCAACTGCGCAGGATACGTTCGGCTTCTTCAGCGCGGGGCAGTTGTCGGGCCTGTTCGCTCAAGGTGGTCTGCATGGTCAGAGCTCCGCGTACAGTCGGCCGGGGTTGAAGATTCCTTGCGGATCGAGCCGGTTCTTGAGTTGATGGTGATAGCGCAGCAACGGTGTGACCAGCGGCTGGAAAGGACTGTCATGGTGGCCTGGCGTGTAACAGGTGACATGCCCGCCGACCGCCGTTGCCATGCTGCGAATGGTCTCACCGCTGGCATCGGATTTCAGCCAGCGCTGCGCCCCGGCCCAGTCGATGAGCTGCTCGCCCGGCAGATTCAGTACGCCGGTATCGGCCGGTACGCAGATGCGCCACAGCGGCCGCGGATCGGCAAAGAACGGCAGACGCTGCTCATTGAGTGCCTGCCAGTACGTCGGCTCCAGCTTTTCGCCCCCCAGTCTGTCGTGGGCAGCGGCCACCGAGCCTTCGCCACCCTCAAGGCGCAGGCGCAGTATTTTTCCGTCATGGCTGGCGGCACTGATCGGCATCGGCTGCTGGCCCCATTGCGTCAAGCTCGTCAGCGCGCGGGCACTGTCCATTTCCAGCGCAATACTGCTGCACAGACGCGGCCTTGGCAGCACCTTGAGCGACACTTCGGTCAGCACACCCAGGCACCCCATACTGCCTGCCATCAAGCGCGAGACGTCATAGCCCGCCACATTCTTCATCACTTCGCCGCCGAAACGCAGGTGCTTGCCGTGACCGGTAATCACACGGGTGCCCAGCACGAAATCGCGCACCGATCCGCTCCACGGGCGGCGCGGACCCGACAGCCCGGCGGCGACCATGCCGCCCAGCGTGGCGTTGCCGAAGGTCGGCGGCTCGCAGGGCAGCATCTGACCTGCATCTTCAAGTGTCTGCATCAGCTCGTTCAACGGCGTACCGGCACGCGCGGTGATGACCAGTTCGGTCGGGTCGTAACTCACGATGCCCGAGTGAGCACGCGTGTCCAGCACGTTGCCTGACACTTCGCGGCCGAGAAACGCCTTGCTGTTACCGCCCTGAATGCGCAACGGCGTGGCGTCTTGCAAGGCCTGATTGACCTGATCGAGCAGGGCGGCACTGGCGTCTTTGTCCTGTTCAATCATCAGAAGCGCTCCAGATCGGGGAAGGGCAGTTGTCCTGCATGCACGTGCATGGCGCCGAATTCAGCACAGCGGTGCAGCGTCGGGATGTTCTTGCCGGGGTTGAGCAGACCGCTGGCATCGAAGGCGGCCTTTATGGCATGGAATAAGGTCAGTTCGTCGCTGTTGAACTGCGCGCACATCTGGTTGATTTTTTCCCGGCCCACGCCGTGCTCCCCCGTGATACTGCCGCCAACCCTGACGCACAATTCGAGAATCCTGCCGCCCAGTTCCTCGGCGCGTTCCAGCTCGCCCGGCTGATTGGCATCGAACAGAATCAACGGGTGCATGTTGCCGTCACCGGCGTGAAACACGTTGGCGACGCGTAGACCGTAGTGTTCGGACAGCTCGGTAATACCCCGCAACACGCCGGGCAGTTCACGGCGCGGAATGGTGCCGTCCATGCAGTAGTAGTCCGGCGACAGGCGGCCGACTGCCGGAAAGGCATTCTTGCGACCGGCCCAGAAGCGCACGCGTTCAGCTTCGTCCTTTGCCTGACGCACTTCTGTGGCACCCGCCTGCGTCAACACATGGCGCACACGCTCGCAATCATCGTGAACGTCGGCTTCGACGCCATCCAGTTCGCATAACAGAATCGCTTCTGCTTCCACCGGGTAGCCCGCATGGATGAAGTCTTCAGCAGCGCGGATCGCCAGGTTATCCATCATTTCCAGACCGCCGGGAATGATCCCTGCGGCGATGATATCCCCCACTGCACGTCCGGCTTTTTCCACCGAATCAAACGCTGCCAGCAGCACCTTGGCGACTTGCGGCCTGGGCAGCAGTTTGACGGTGATTTCGGTGATGATGCCGAGCATGCCTTCGGAACCGGTGAACAGTGCAAGCAGGTCGAAGCCGGGGGAATCCAGCGCTTCGCTGCCCAGCGTCATGTATTCGCCTTCGACGGTCAGAATCTCAACCTTGAGCAGGTTATGCACGGTCAGGCCGTACTTGAGGCAATGCACGCCGCCGGCGTTTTCAGCCACATTGCCGCCAATGGAGCAGGCAATCTGCGAAGAAGGGTCAGGCGCGTAATACAAGCCGTGTGGCGCTGCGGCCTGGGAAATGGCCAGATTGCGCACGCCAGGCTGAACGCGGGCCAGGCGTGCTGCGGGGTTTATCTCCAGAATCCGGTTAAAGCGCGCCATTACCAGCAGCACCCCTTGTTCCAGCGGCAATGCTCCGCCCGAAAGCCCGGTTCCAGCGCCACGAGCGACCACTGGCACGCGCCGTTCGTGGCACATCCTGAGCAGCGTCTGGACCTCTTCGATATGGCGCGGCAACACCACCATCAACGGCGTAGTGCGGTAGGCGGAAAGCCCGTCACATTCGTAAGGTCGCAGCTCTTCGGCGCGGTGCAGAATGTCCAGATCGGGTAACTGTCGTTGAAGGTCGTGCAGCAACTGTTGTTTGTTCACAACAGGCAGCACGCCGTCGAGGCGTTCGTCGTAAAGAATGTTCATCAGGCAACCCAGGATTGTTTTTATCGGGCTAGCGGTTGACTTGCATCATTGGTGCTGTGAGCCGTAGTGTCTACGAGGAAAAGGGTTGGTCGAACCAGTTTTTGAACGATAGTTTTCAGGTATTGTTTTTTTATTCCTTTTGAATCAACGACTTGTTTTGTATTTTGTCGGATGCTTCGTCGGTCTGTTTTGCTGGTCATACCAGTTGGCTTGTCCGCGCCTCCCACAGAAAAGACAGCGTTTCTCCAGCGGAGACCTCATGAACAACGAATCCACCCCAAGACCTGCCCAGGTTGCAGACGTGGTCTGCGAGCGGATAGAGCGGCTGATTGTCGATGGCGTGCTGAAGGTCGGGCAGTTACTGCCCTCCGAGCGGCGTCTGACCGAAAAGCTCGGCGTGTCGCGAACGGCATTGCGCGAAGGTCTCAAACTGTTGCGGGCGCGGGGCATCATCGAAACGAGGCAAGGCAAGGGGTCATTCGTCGCGCGGATGAATGCCGATCAGCACACCTCGCCGCTTATGCATCTGTTCGGCTCGCAACCGCGCACGCTTTACGACTTGTTCGAGGTGCGCAGCCTGCTGGAAGGTGAGTCGGCGCGGCTGGCAGCGTTGCGTGGCACTGATGCGGACTTCGTGCTGATTACCCGCAGCTACGATGCACTGGTCGCCGCGCAAGGCAGTGAGCTGTCGGCCAGCGAGCATGCGCGTCTTGATCACGCTTTTCATTTGGCCATCTGCGAGGCCTCGCACAACCCGGTGCTGGTGCAGACCCTGCGTTCGCTGACCGATCTACTGCTGAACACGGTGTTTGCCTCGGTCAACAACCTGTATCACCGCGAGCCGCAGAAGCGCCAGATCGACCGCCAGCATGCCCGCCTGTACAACGCCGTTACCGGTCGTCTTCCGGAACAGGCGCGCAAGGCCGCGCTGGCGCACATTCAAAGCGTCAGCGACAACCTGCGCGAGATTGAAAACGAAGAGCAAAGGCTGGTCCGTGCGACGCTGCGGCTGGAGGGCTGGGCCTGACATGAAAAAGACGTGTGTTGACATGTGTTCAGTGATCACGCAGTTTACGAATTACGTAAATCAATTACGAAAATACGCAAAATAACAACAGGCAACGCCAGATGCGTTCCAGCAGGTGACATCGGTGGATCTCTTCACTTATTACCGTTCGACGTCCAGCTATCGGGTGCGCATTGCGCTGGCGCTCAAGGGGCTTGAGCCTGCGGTAATCCCGGTCAATCTGATTCGCGACGGCGGTGAGCAGCACACGCCGGGATACCGCGCGATCAATCCGCAGGGCAGGGTGCCCGCGTTGCGTCTGGACGACAGTGACGTGATCACTCAATCGCCGGCCATTATCGAATACCTGGAAGAGCGCTATCCGACGCCCTCCCTGCTGGGCGGTGACCTGACCCTGCGTGCCCGGCAGCGTGCGGTCGCTGCGACCATCGCGTGCGATATCCACCCGTTGCACAACGTGTCGGTGCTCAACCGGTTGCGCAGTCTTGGCCATGACGAACAGCTCGTTTCGGACTGGGTCGGCCACTGGATCAGCGAAGGCCTCAACGCGGTGGAGCAACTGATCGAAGGCGATGTTTTCTGTTTTGGCGACACGCCCGGTATCGCCGATGTGTACCTGCTGCCCCAGTTGTATGCGGCGCGTCGCTTCAATGTCTGCCTCGACGCCTGGCTCAGGATTCGTCGTGTGGAGCAGCGAGCCTTGCAGCATCCGGCCTTTTTACAGGCCCACCCTGATGCACAATCGGACAAGCCGGAGTAGGCTGGAATTATGAAGATTCTTGGACTGCAACTGATTTTCGGAGACTTCCTCGCCCGTAGCGTGCGAGGGATCCCGTGTGCACCACCCGCAGGGAAGTGACGGCAATTTTTCCGATTACCCACTTAACTGCAAGGAGCCAGATATGGCTGATCTCTACGAAAACCCGATGGGCCTGATGGGCTTTGAATTCATCGAATTTGCCTCGCCGACCCCCAACATCCTCGAACCTGTGTTCGAGATCATGGGCTTCACCAAGGTGGCGACCCACCGGTCCAAGGATGTGACGCTGTATCGCCAGGGCGCTATCAACATCATTCTCAACAACGAGCCGCACAGCCTCGCGTCGTACTTCGCGGCCGAGCATGGTCCTTCGGTGTGCGGCATGGCATTCCGGGTCAAGGATGCGCAAAAGGCCTACAGCCGCGCGCTGGAACTTGGCGCGCAGCCGCTGGAAATCGCCACCGGACCGATGGAGCTGCGTCTGCCGGCGATCAAGGGCATTGGCGGTGCGCCGCTGTACCTGATCGACCGGTTTGGCGAAGGCTCTTCGATCTATGACATCGACTTCAATTTTATCGAAGGGGTGGACCGTCATCCGGTCGGCGCGGGTCTGAAATTCATCGATCACCTGACGCACAACGTCTATCGCGGGCGCATGGCGTATTGGGCGAGTTTCTACGAGAAACTGTTCAATTTCCGCGAAATTCGCTACTTCGACATCAAGGGCGAATACACCGGGCTGACCTCAAAGGCCATGACCGCGCCCGATGGCATGATCCGCATCCCGCTGAACGAGGAATCGTCCAAGGGCGCGGGACAGATCGAAGAGTTTCTGATGCAGTTCAACGGCGAAGGCATCCAGCACGTGGCGTTCTTCACTGATGACCTGATCAAAACCTGGGATGCGCTGAAGTCTATCGGCATGCGCTTCATGACCGCGCCGCCGGATACCTATTACGAGATGCTTCAGGGCCGTCTGCCAAACCACGGTGAACCCGAGGACGAGTTGAAAGCCCGAGGCATTCTGCTCGACGGCTCGTCCGACGGCGGTGAGCGTCGTCTGCTGTTGCAGATTTTCTCTGAAACCCTGATGGGGCCGGTGTTCTTCGAGTTTATCCAGCGCAAGGGGGATGACGGATTCGGTGAAGGCAACTTCAAGGCGCTGTTCGAATCCATCGAGCGGGACCAGATCAAGCGTGGCGTACTGACCGCCGATTGATGACGTTGTTGCCCGGCGCGGTCAGCGCCGGGCATCGCCTTCAACCTGGCATCGTGCCGCCCATGCGTTTGCTGATGGCCGTTGCCGTTTCCAGCAGGCGAGCGGCCGCCATACCTTGTGCCTGATCGGTCAGTATCGAGCCCGGACCGACCACCGTGATGACCCCGACCAACTTGTTGCCCATGGCGAACAGCGGGCAGGAAGCCGCGTTGATGCCGGGCATCAGCAGACCCTGGATTTGATGCACGCCTGCTGTGCGGATCTGCTGCAGGTGCCGATCAATTTCCTTCAATTGAGCAGCGGTCAGCTGGGGCGTTTCCTGTCTGCGCAGGGGCGCTGTTTCGCCAGTTGCCAGAAAGCTTTCGAACACCATGCCGGTGGAAGAGCTGAGCAACGGCAATACCGATCCGATCTGTGTAACCAGCGTCACCGCACCCGCTGACGGCTCAACGTAGACCACGGTCGGCCCTTTGTTGCCCCACACCGCCAGAAAGCAGGTCTGATTCAGTTCGTCGCGCAGGTTCGCGAGCCAGGGCGCGGCGATTTTAAGCACATCGAGTTTGCCCAGTGACGCCAGTCCGACCTGCAACGCTTCGCGGCCCAGGCCGTAGTGGCTGGTCACGGCATCCTGTTCCGCAAAGCCGCTGGCGACCAGCGCCTGCAGGTAGCGATGAACCTTTGCGGCAGGCATGCCCAGGTGTTCAGCCAGTTTTGACAGCGGTGTGGCGGGTGACAGCTCGGCGAGGGCCTTGAGCACGCCAAGGCCCACTTCGGCAGCCTGGACCTTCTGTTGGCGTCCGTTGGGCGGACTATCGGTCTCTTGGGTCATGTGGAGTGCGCCGGTCTGGAAAGGCAGCTTTATAGCTTGACCGGCCCGTAAACTCAAATTACGTTATGCGTAATCGTTTTACGTTTCAAGTTATGTTTCCAGTCACGTTTCAGTCGCTTGACCCATAACAACAAGAGGTCCAGATGCCTGCCCACTTCCCGCAACAGCCGCTGGTCTATCAGACCGGCTTCGGCAATCAGTTCAGCAGCGAAGCACTGCCCGGCGCGTTGCCGCTCGGACAGAACTCGCCACAGAAGCCCCCGTTGGGCCTGTACGCCGAGCAGTTATCCGGCACGGCCTTCACCGTGGCACGTAATGAAGCGCGACGCAGTTGGCTCTATCGCATCAAGCCGTCTGCCGCCCATCCGGCTTATCAGCGCATGACACGACAGATTGCCGGAGTCGGGCAGGGGGCGATCACGCCTAATCGCCTGCGCTGGAATGCATTCGATATTCCGACTGAACCCACAGACTTCCTCGACGGCCTGATCGCTCTTGCCAGTACGTCGGCGGCGGAGCAGGCCGAAGGCGTCAGTGTGTACGTGTATGCGGCCAACGCATCGATGCAGCGAGCGTTCTTCAGCGCTGACGGGGAATGGCTGATCGTGCCGCAACAGGGTCGCTTGCGACTGGTCACCGAACTGGGGCTGCTGGATATCGAACCGCAGGAAATTGCCGTGCTGCCGCGCGGCATGAAGTTCAGCATACAACTGCTCGACGGCGATGCGCGTGGTTATGTGTGCGAGAACCACGGGTGTGCGTTACGCCTGCCTGATCTTGGGCCTATCGGCAGCAATGGTCTGGCCAATCCACGGGATTTCATGGCACCGGTCGCCTGGTTCGAGGAGCGCGACGAACCCGTGGAGCAGGTGCAGAAATTTCTCGGCGAACTCTGGACCACGCAACTGGATCACTCGCCGTTCGACGTGGTCGGCTGGCACGGCAACAATGTGCCCTATAAGTATGATCTGCGCCGTTTCAATACCATCGGTACCGTCAGCTTCGATCATCCCGATCCGTCGATTTTCACAGTACTGACCTCGCCAGGCGCCATTCATGGTCAGGCCAACGTCGACTTCGTGATCTTTCCGCCACGCTGGATGGTGGCGGAAAACACCTTCCGCCCGCCCTGGTTTCATCGCAACCTGATGAACGAATTCATGGGTCTGATCGAAGGTGCCTACGACGCCAAGGCCGAAGGCTTCATGCCCGGCGGCGCTTCGCTGCATAACTGCATGAGCGCGCACGGGCCTGATAACGTCACGGCAGAAAAAGCCACCGCCGCCGAGCTCAAACCGCACAAGATCGAGAACACCATGGCGTTCATGTTCGAGACCGGCAGGGTCTTGCGCCCCAGTCGCCATGCGCTGGAATGTCCGCAACGACAGACCGATTACGACGCCTGCTGGAACGGCATGGCCAAGACCTTCCACAAGGAAATGCCCTGATGACTACCGTTTTGAACCGCCGCAGCTGGGTGGCGTCTGCCAATGGCCACGCTGATTTCCCTTTGCAGAACCTGCCACTGGGCGTGTTCAGCCACGGCGACTCCGGGCCGCGTGGCGGCGTGGCCATCGGCGACCGTATTCTTGATCTGCAGGCTGCCGTTCAGGCCAGTGTTTTCGTCGGCGCTGCCGCCGAGGTTGCCGCAATCGCCAGTCGCGATCACCTCAACGATTTCTTTGCCCTCGGCGCAGATGCCCGTCGAACCTTGCGCACAGCGTTGCTGCATTGGCTGGATGAAGCCACTGCGCCTCAAGCCAACGCCGGGCAACTGCTGCTGCCGATGAGCGACTGCCAAATGCACTTGCCCGCCAGGGTTGGCGACTACACCGATTTCTATGTCGGGATTCATCATGCACTGAACGTCGGCAAGCTGTTCCGGCCCGATAATCCGCTGCTGCCCAATTACAAATACGTGCCCATCGGCTATCACGGCCGGGCTTCGACACTCTGCACCTCGGGCACGCCAATCAAACGCCCCAATGGCCAGACCCTTGCGGCAGGCCAGGACGCTCCGACCTTCGGACCATGCAAGCGTCTGGATTACGAGCTGGAACTGGGCGTCTGGATCGGCCCGGGCAATGCGCAGGGCGAGGCCATCGGGATCGGGCAGGCGAGCGAACACATCGCCGGTTTCTGTCTGCTCAATGACTGGTCGGCACGCGACATTCAGGCCTGGGAATACCAGCCGCTGGGTCCTTTCCTGTCCAAAAGTTTTGCGACCACAATTTCGCCCTGGGTGGTGACAGCGGAAGCGCTGGAGCCTTTCCGCAGCGCCCAGCCAGCTCGTCCCGAAGGTGATCCACAGCCGTTGCCGTATCTGCTCGATCAGGCGGATCAGCAGGTCGGCGCACTGGACATCCAGCTCGAAGTCCTGTTGCTGACGGAGAAGATGAAAGCTGCTGGCGCTCAGGCACACCGGCTTGCCGTGAGCAGTTCATTGAATATGTACTGGACCGTGGCCCAGATGGTGGCGCATCACAGCGTCAATGGTTGCAAGTTGCAGCCGGGTGATCTGTTCGGGACCGGCACCTTGTCCGGCCCGCAGCCGGGACAGTTCGGCAGTCTTCTGGAGATGACCGAAGGCGGGAAACAGGGGGTGACCCTGCCCAACGGCGAGGAACGACGCTTTCTGGAACACGGCGATCAAGTGATTCTGCGTGCGCGTTGTCATCGGGAGGGGCAGGTGTCGATCGGCTTCGGCGAGTGCAGTGGCATCATCGTTGGCTGATGGTTGTGCCAGTGGTCACTCCGCGTTGAAGCCGCGCACCCCCGAATCGGTACGGGGCAGAAACTGCCCCCATCGTTCGGTCTGCGCGGCCCCGTCGGCGTAGCTCAAGCGGCCATTGACCCAGACCCGCTCGATGCCCTCGGCGGCGCGTTGCGGGTCCTTGAAATCGGCGATGTCCCTGATGCGCTGCGGGTCGAACAACACCAGATCCGCCCAATGGCCTTCACGTATCAAACCGCGCTGATGCAACCCGAAGCGCGCGGCCGAAAGCCCGGTCATCTTGTGCACAGCCGTGTGCAGCTCGAACAATTTGCGGTCTCGACTGAAATGCCCCAGCACTCTGGGAAACGCACCCCACAGACGCGGATGAGGGAAGGGATCTTCCGGCAGGCCGTCAGAGCCGATCATGGTCAGCGGATGGCAGAGGATGCGTTCCACATCAGCCTCGTCCATCCCGTAATACACCGCGCCTGCAGGTTGCAACCGGCGTGCGGTTTCCTCCAGAGAAAGATTCCAGTCGGCGGCAATGTCCGCCAGGTCGCGCCCGCCCTGATCCGGGTGCGGTGTGGACCAGGTGATGGTGATCCGGAACGCGTCGGTCACCTGCTTGAGGTCCAGTGTCGAAGAGCTGGCCGCATAGGGATAACAGTCACAGCCCACCGGATGACTCGATGCAGCGTTTTCCAGCGCGGATAACAGGTGTGGACTGCGGCCCCAATTACCTGCGCCTGCGCATTTCAGGTGTGAGACAACCACCGGCACCTGTGCATGACGTCCAATGCGAAATGCCTCGTCCATGGCTTCCAGCACCGGCTCGAACTCGCTGCGCAGATGCGTGGTGTAAACCGCGCCGGCCACCGTCAGTTCTTCGGCCAGTTGCATGACTTCGTCGGTCTCGGCGTGGAAGGCCGATGCGTAAGCCAGTCCGGTGGACAGCCCCAGCGCGCCGTCTGCCAGGCTGTCGCGCAACTGTTCGCGCATGGCGCTGATCTCGACCGCGCTGGCGGTGCGCAGCAGGTCCTTCATGTGATTGCTGCGCAGGGCCGTGTGACCGATCAGCGCCGCAACATTCACGGCTGGTCGGGCGGCCTGCACGGCGGCACGATAATCGGCAAAGCGCGGGTAGACGAATTCGCGGGCTGAACCGAGCAGGTTCATCGGGTCGGGAGGGGCGCCGGCCAGACTGACCGGTGAAGCGCTGATGCCACAATTGCCGACAATGACGGTGGTGACGCCCTGACTGATCTTGGGCAGCATCTCTGGCTTGCGAATGACCACGGTGTCGTCGTGGGTGTGCACGTCGATGAATCCGGGTGCCAGGGCGAGACCATGGGCGTTGATCTCTTCAGTTGCACGGATGTCGTGCAGTGCGCCGATGCGCAGGATGCGTCCGTCATGGATGGCCACATCGGTGCGGTAGCCGGGTGCGTCGCTGCCGTCGATCACATACGCATCACGGATCAGAAGGTCATACACCATGTCAGCCTCCGGGGTGCTTTTGGCTGCTCATCAGGACTCGATCGGCTTCTCGTACCAGCCAAGAAACAGGTTCAAGGCTGATTCGACCACTTCGTCCTGTTTCTCGGGGCTGAGCAGAGCGGCGCTGAACGTCACCTGCGGCCAGAACGCGAACGACTTGAGCAGTGCGTGCATTTGCGTGGCGGCAAAGCCCGGATCGACCGGCTTGAGGCGTCCGTCCTTCTGCGCGGCGCGAATCCAGGCGCTGAAGGTTTCCTCACGTTCGTTGATGCGCGCGAGCCAGACCTGAGCACGCTCGGGGGAATGGATGGTTGCACCGACCACGACCCGGGCGAGGTCCAGGAAACTGCTGTCATTAAGCGTGCGCATCTTGCCCCACAACAGGTCCCTCAGCTGTTCGCGCAGACCGACATCGGCGTGATAGACCACCTCTGATTGCGGGGGAGAGCAGTTCCAGAGACGCTGGAGTATCTCGGCAAAGAGCTCTTCCTTGCTGGGAAAGTGGTTGTAGACTGTGCGCTTGGAAACCTCGGCGCGCGCGGCGATGCGGTCCATGCTGGTGACCTCGAAACCACGGTCACCGAACTCGGCAATGGCTGCCAGGACGATGGCTTCGCGTTTCTGATCGGTAAGGCGCATGGGGGCTGTCATAGGCTCGCTTCAAACGTGCGTTTAGAGAAAATTACACTCGGCAGTTTACTTGTAGCGGAGGATCATGCAAGCTTAAAACTACACCGTGTAGTGTAATGCACTGTTACACATTTAAAGCGATGTTGTCGATGCCACATGCTTGACATCAGAATTCTGCAACGTAATCGCAGACCACTTTTGCACGGCTGAGCCTCAACCTGTCCCAGGGAGTCAGCAAACCATGGCCACGACCCACCAGAAAACGGATGTCTCTTCACTGCCCGTCCTGTCTCGTCACGAAGGGCGTTATCGTAATCATGCGCCGATGAAACCGTTCAGCCTCATTCGAACGCTGGGCATTTTCTGGGATCAGGCGTTCAACAAACCCAAGGACACCCGTCCTGCAGGCGAGGTGCCGGTTCAGCCGCTGTCGCGTCAGCAACTGTTGGCCGCGCCCGACAACACGGTTTACCGACTCGGGCACTCCACCGTTCTGCTGAAACTGCGCAACCGCTTCTTTCTGACCGATCCGGTGTTTGCCGAGCGGGCGTCGCCGGTGCAGTGGGCCGGGCCGCAACGCTTTCATCAGCCGCCGATCAGCCTGGAAGACCTGCCGCCGATCACCGCAGTCGTTCTCTCGCACAACCATTACGATCACCTGGACCGGATGGCGATCAAGGCGTTGATGGCAAAGACCGAGCATTTCATTGCGCCGCTGGGCGTGGGCGATACGTTGATCGAGTGGGGTGTGCCAGCGCACAAGGTGCGGCAACTGGACTGGTGGCAGTCCACAGACGTTGAGGGCATCGAATTCGTCGCCACGCCGTCCCAGCATTTCTCGGGTCGCACCTTGCGCGACAGCAACCAGACGTTGTGGGCGTCCTGGGTGATGATCAACGACCAGCAGCGGATCTTCTTCAGCGGCGACAGCGGTTACTTCGATGGTTTCAAGACTATTGGCGAGCAATACGGCCCATTCGACCTGACCCTGATGGAAACCGGTGCCTACAACGTTGAATGGCCTCAGGTGCATATGCAGCCTGAGGAAACGCTGCAGGCGCACCTCGACCTGCGTGGTCGTTGGCTGCTGCCGATCCACAACGGCACCTTCGACCTGTCGATGCACGCCTGGCACGAGCCGTTCGACCGGATTCTGGCCCTGGCCTGGGAGCAGAACGTGACCATCACCACACCCATGATGGGCCAGCCGTTCTACATGGATTATCCCTGCCGCGGCATGACCTGGTGGATGAGCGTCGATGAGGTGGCCACCCCTGAAACCGAGTCTGAAGCCAGGTTTGAAGGCCGGGGCGCAGCCTGCAGTCGCCGTCGCCAGAGCGCTTGAGGTTCAAAGGGTTCGAACTGATTTATCGATAGGGCTGCCTGTTTTTTGATTTGCCGCCTGTCACCTGGCCCGGCCTAATCATCACTTCTCTGAAAGGAAGATAATGATATGCAAGGTGCTCGCGGGTCAGCTTCTCAAGGTGTCTGGTTGATGGTCGCCATCGTATTGGTGGCCTTGAATCTGCGCCCCTCGATGGCAGCGGTCGGTCCATTGTTGTCGGCGATCCGGGTGGATATTTCGCTGGGTTTCGGCATGGCGTCACTGCTGACCATGCTGCCGGTCATGGCCATGGGGCTGGCGATGTTCGTCGGCATGGGCATCGCCGCTCGTGTCGGTTCGTACCGCACCATCACGATCTCGTTGGCGCTGATCGGCGTAGCGACCCTGGCCCGGCTGTTTCTCGACTCGGCGGTTGAACTGATTTTCAGTGCCGTCCTGGCCGGGCTGGGTATCGCGATGATCCAGGCATTGATGCCTGCGCTGATCAAGTCACGCTTCAAAGACAATGTTTCGTTGTGCATGGGGCTGTACGTCACGGCGATCATGGGCGGCGCAGCGATTGCCGCGTCCTTCAGCCCACTGATGCTGAGCCTAAGTGGCAATTGGCGCTTTGGCCTGGCGATCTGGGCTGCGCTGGCGCTGCTGGCCTTGTGTTTCTGGGCCGTTCAGCGAAACGCATTCCAGAGCAGCGGATCGTCCGCCGCACCCCGTAAACATGCGTTTTCGCGGATGCCCAGGGCCTGGATGCTGGGCGTCTTCTTTGGTCTGGGCACTGCGTCCTACACCTGCGCGCTGGCCTGGCTGGCACCGTATTACCTTGAAAATGGCTGGAGCGAGCAGGACGCTGGACTGCTGTTGGGCTTCATGACCCTGATGGAAGTCGTGTCGGGTCTGGTGACACCGGCGCTGGCCAACCGCAGCCGCGACAAGCGTCTGGTGTTGGCGATTCTGTTGGGGTTGATCATGGCGGGCTTCGTCGGTCTCATCTTGATGCCGCAGCAGCTGAGTCTGCTGTGGACCGGCCTGCTGGGTCTGGGCATCGGCGGTCTTTTCCCCATGAGCCTGATCGTGTCCATGGACCATTACGATGATCCGCAGCAGGCAGGCAGCCTGACCGCATTCGTCCAGGGCGTGGGTTATCTGATCGCCGGCCTGTCGCCCCTGCTGGCAGGGGTGATCCGTGACATGACAGGCAGTTTTGCAGGCGCGTGGTGGTCGTTGATCGGGCTGGTCGCCGTGATGCTGCTGATGGTCGTGCGCCTCGATCCACGGCACTATGCTCGGCACCTGCACGATTCAACAGGGCATGCCGGTATCGCTGGCGGGAAGACGGCGTGATTGCGTTTTGATGTTATCTTGTAGGTGCTGATCCGGTCGTTGATCGCAGTGCCAACGAGATGACTCGATGCTCAACAGTAATGCCCTCAGAAAGCTGGACATGCAGGACCTGATGATCTTCGTCTCGGTCTTCGAACAGCGCAACCTGACACTGGTCTCGGAGGCGCTGAATGTCAGCCAGTCCACGGTCAGCTACTGCCTCAAGAAGCTGCGGGCCAACTTCGAGGATGACCTGTTCATCAGCACCCGCAACGGCATGCGACCCACGCGCAAGGCCATCGCCATGCTCGGTCACGTGCAGCAGATACTGCTCAAGGTCAACCTCTGCCATGACGGGTTGAACCTGTTCGACCCGAGCAGCGGGCAAACCACCCTCACGGTCTGCGCACCTGAATACTTTGAGCTGCTGGTGCTGCCGCATCTGTTGCGCGGCTTTGTCGCTGCGGGCTTTTCGGTTGCGGTCAATGTTCAAAAGCTGGACAGGCACTTGCCAGTCGAGCGGCTCGCAGACGGCCGTTTCGATCTGGCACTGTGTTTCGGGCCGGGGTTTCACAGAGTGCCTGACAGTCTGATTGCCCAAGTGCTGCTGGAAGACGATCTGGTCTGTGTGATGGACAGCCAGTCGGCACCGCTGAGCGCGCAGATCGACCTCGACACGTTTACCGAACGGCATCACGTCTACCCGACGCCGTGGACGTCCGATACCAACATGATCGATGGCTGGTTGCAGACCAAGGGCCTTGAGCGTCACATCGTGGCGCGGGCCAACAGTTACCGGGCAGCTCTGCAGTTGCTGGAGGGGACGAATTTCATTCTGGTGCTGCCACGGCGTATCCAGACACTGTTGTGCAACGAGCCTTGGGTAGCGGTTTACGAGCTCCCGCCTGACCTGCCGGGCTTCAGCCTGGACATGGTGTGGAGCGCTCATGCCGATCAGGACGAAGCCAATGGCTGGTTCCGCGAACAAGTGGTCAAGGTGTGTGCCGAGCAGGGGCTGCTCTGATCAGCGGTCTTTCTGCGGATCAGGCTCGGTTGCCGGCCGTGGCTGCTCGCCTTTTTCATTGAGCTGCTTGTTCTTCTCGCCCACTTTGCCGGCGTTTTCCGGCTTGTGATCGAGGTCTTCGCGTTCTGATTCCTGGCTCATGACCTGCCTCCAAATAGATGGACTCTCTGGGTATTGGTCAACGTGGCGCGCCCAAGATTCGATTTATCGTGATGACGACCCGGCAACCGCACAGGCAGTGCCGGGTCCGTCTGGTCAGCTCAGCAGGGTAATCAGATCCTTGGCTGTCTGAGCCGAACTGGCCGGGTTCTGGCCGGTCACCAGCTTGCCGTCGGTGAGAACATGGACGCCCCAGTCATCGGTCTTCGAATAGTCGCCGCCCAGTTCCTTGAGCATGTCCTCAACCAGAAAAGGTACGACATCTGTCAGGCCGACGCCTTCTTCTTCGCTGTTGGTGAAGCCGGTAACGCGACGCCCCTTGACCAGCGGCTCGCCGTTTTCTGCGCGGACCTTGCGCAGCACGCCGGGCGCATGGCAAACCAGCGCGTGGGGTTTGTCGGCCCTGGCGAAGGCTTCGATCAGCGCGATGGACTTTGGATCTTCCGCCAGGTCCCACAGTGGGCCATGGCCGCCCGGGTAGAACACGGCGTCGAAGTCGTCGGCTTTTACGTCAGCCAGGCGGCCCGTATTGGCGAGCGCCTGCTGCGCGGCAGAGTCTTCACGAAAACGCTGGGTTTCGGCGGTCTGTGCGTCTTCCTCATCGCTCTTGGGGTCCAGCGGTGGCTGTCCACCTGCAGGCGATACCAGCGTGACTTCGGCGCCGGCGTCCTTGAAGACGTAGTAGGGCGCCGCGAATTCCTCGAGCCAGAAACCGGTTTTCTTGCCGGTATCGCCCAGTTGGTCATGTGAAGTCAGAACCATCAGGATTTTCATGAGTGTGCTCGTCGTTGAAGGAGTGAGAGGGTGTAGACAGACGAAAACGTCAAGTGTTGTGCGCAATGCTGAACGTGAATGAAACAAGGCCGGATTCGACGTCAATGCGTCGAGATCCGGCCTTGTCATGCAGCAACGATGACCGCCTGCGTCAGGCGCGAGCGATCATTCCTTGGTCAGGTCCACCAGCGGCTCCTGACGCACTTCGGTGTCTCGGCCGTCCTGAATCGTCTTGATCTGGCCCAGTGCCTTGTCGACGGCGCCCTTGTCCGCCAGCAGGCTGTAGCTGATCTGGAACTGGCGCTGCTCCTTCGGCGCGATGGTCGGCACCAGATTCAGCGGACGCTGGAAGCGGCGGTTGTAGGAAAAGCTGGTGCCAGGCTCAAGACCCGTCACATAGCCCTGGCCCTTGGTGTCAGTGTTTTTCCACAGAGAGAACACTGGCAGCTGCTGGGTATTGAAACCTACCGCCACGCCCAGGCTGCCTGCCTTGTTGTGCAGCACAGTGACAGTATCGCCCTTGGCATCGCCGTACGGCACGATGTTGTAGACAGTTTCGTCGTAGTCCGGAGTCGGCCCGCGGTAGGTCTGCCAGTCGCCCAGATCACCCTTGGCCTTTTCGTTGAACGGCGATACCTGCTTGACCGGCGCTTCGAAGCGCGCGCCCTGTTCCAGAAATGGCGTGCTGAAGTTGCTGTGGTACAGCGCCTGATATTCCTTCGGATAGTCGCCGTTGTTGGTAAGCGTGTCGTTCAGCGAGAAGCGGGTGCTGCCTGGCTCGGTGACCAGTTCGGTCTGAACCGAGAAGTCGACCTTCTTGAACGCCTGCTCCTTGAGTTCGCCCTTGAGGCGGATCGCGTAAGGAGGCTTCTCGTCAATGTGCAGCGTCACCTTGCTGGCCGGGATATTGGCGGCGCGACCGTGCAGGGTCAGCAATTCGCCGTTGTCCATGCCTGGATGGCCGACCCATTCGTAGCCGCAACGGGTAACCAGTTCGTTGAACCCTTCCAGCCAGCCCAGTCCACCGCGACCGTTGAGTTCGATGAACGCCGGGTTGACCACATCCTTGACCGGCGAGTCCCAGCCCATGCGCACATCGCCAACCGAAGCCTGCAGCACGTTCATGCCGCGCGTCGGCACGACCGAGAGCTTCATGGTGCCATTGTCGATATCGATGATGCTCACGCCTTCCTGGCGACCGCCATGCAGGGTGCGCAGGGTAACGGTGAACGGCTTGTCGGTCTTGACGCCCAGTTGCTTGCTGGTGATCTGCTGGTTCTGCGCAGCCTTGTCGGTGTCGAGCAGAACGTAGTCCCAGGCAAAGGCGCTGGACGCGAGGGAAAGGGCACTGAGGCCCGCCAGCAGGGGAAGGGTTTTCATGATGCTTTGTCCTTTTGACTTATTGGAATTATGGGCGTGCTGGACTGGATTAAACGTTTCAGCAGTCAGCGGAGTCTAGCCAAAGTCGCGGACGCTGTGGAGCAGAATTTAGCCGTATTCGTGCACACGCGCTGCGGATTTGCCCAGAAGCGCTATTTTGCTTTGTCAGGTACATAAGGTAGTACCGGCTATCCATCATCAGGAGATTCATGTGCACGCGCTTATCATCGTTGCCCATTACGACCCTGCATCGCTCAGCCAGAACGTCGCTCGTCATGTTGCGGTGGGGATTTCACAGACTGGCGCCGGTCACAGCGCCGAAATCGTCGATCTGTTTGCCGAAGGCTTCAAACCGGTGTTCACCGTGGATGATCACAGGGTACATCGCGAACAGGCCCGCCCACCCGCCGACGTGCTCGCCGAACAGGCACGGATCGACCGTGCCGACGCGTTGGTGCTGGTGTATCCGATTTATTGGTGGTCGATGCCGGCTCTCATGAAAGGCTGGATCGACCGCGTATTCATCAGCGGCTGGGCATTCGACTTCAGCCCTGACACAGGTCTGGTGAGAAAGCTCGGGCACATGAAGGTGCATCTTGTCGGAGTGGGCGGTGTCGACGCAGACACTTATGAAAGACACGGTTACGAACAGGCCATCAAGACCCAGATCGACCACGGCATCTTTGGCTATTGCGGCGCGCCTGTCCTGCAATCAGCGTTGTTGCTGGATTCCGAGACCGCGGACCCTGCCGTCACGCTGGCGAGGGCGCTTGAGCTGGGGCGCGGGGTGTTTTCGCAGACGTGACGCGGCAGGAATCATGATCAATCCATCTGACCCAGTAGGCCCTCGATCTGCGCCTGCTCCCATCCACTGAGCAGGCTCACCGGGTCGGTGCGTGGCCAGTCTTCGGCGGTTCCTTGCTGGCCGTCTGCATTCAGGCAATGCAGGCAACCCGTCACGCGACTGCCCGAGATTTCCAGCGTCAGGCGCCAGCCTTCGATGTCGATCCTGATCGGATTCGACTTGCAATCATCGAGGCGGCGCAACGAACGAACACCCAGCGCTGCCTCTTTCAAGCGTTGATAGACCTCACGGGCGCTCAGGGTTGAAGTGGATCTCATGGGTATCCGCGATCAGGCTGAAAAGGGCGATCAGCATAGAAGCCGGTCGTCCTGCTGTCACTCGGCGGGTGTTTCATCGGGCCGGGTTGCACCGAACAGCGTTTCGACTTCAGGCTGCGTCTGGTTGATAGCGCCCAACTGCCGAATCAGTTCGGCCTGACGACTGCCCCGTATACCGGCTGTGGTCATGGCCCCGTCACGTACGTAGGTGTAGACGCCGCTGACGCCAAACGGGGTGATGTGGCTGACGTGGGCACTGATGCCATGGGTGAGTGCCTTGAAGCGTTCGCTGGCATAGCAGGTGCGCCGGGCCCAGGCGGATTCGAAGGTCAGTTCCATGAACACGATGTTCAGGCGAGGCTCGCTGGCGTAATGAGCGACGTCCGGGGCCGGTGGGGCGGGCTGGTCGTTGTCGTAGGGTTCTGCAAGGTGCAGGCGCAGTTTGAGTACGTCGTCCAGACCGGCCAGATCGCGAGCCAGGGTGTCGATGGCCTGGCGTGCGACGGCAAGGTTGTCGGGATTCAGATGAAAGTGCAGGTGCAGGCGATCCAGTGTCGAGGTTTCGTTGGGGGACGGGTCGGGCAGGCGATCCATCAGCGTGCTGGAACCGTCCGGCACATCATAGGCCAGGGTCTCCTCGAACATGTTCTGCTCATCGGAAAACAGAATCGAGCTGGCTTTCTGGAAGCGCTGCTGGTCTTCGGCCGATAGAAAGCCGATCTCCACGCCGCCATCCAGCACGTAGCCTTCCAGTGGCTTGACGCCTTCGATGATCGGCCAAAGATGAGCGTCCTGTTCGCGGGACAGGTGGTGTTGCACGTACCAGCCAAGGCCATCGAGACGTGCGCACAAAGGGCCGTGCACGTCACGCCAGTAAGTGGCGAAAAGTTCGTGGGGCACGCCGGGCCTGCGCAGTACCGTGGTGTAGGTATTGATGACGATGCGCCGGTCGCGCGCGCCGTGGTTGTCGGCGAAGTGTGAGGTGTGCATGAGTAGGCTCTGCGCTGAAGTGTCTGAATGAGGCGCTTCAGCGGCCGCTTTAGTTCAAGGAATTTGCCCGGCGGGTGACCACACACAGTCTGCCTGGGCGGACCAGTCGCGCTATCATCGGCGAACCTTGCCAGCGGATAGCCTTATGCAGTTGCCCGATCTGAACCTGTTGATCGCCCTTGATGCCTTGCTCGATGAAGGCAGCGTCGTGGGCGCGGCGCGGCGCATGCACTTGAGCCCGGCGGCCATGAGTCGCACACTGACGCGGATTCGTGAAGCCACCGGCGATCCTGTGCTGGTACGTGCCGGACGCGGGTTGGTGCCTACGCCGCGTGCGCTGGCCATGCAGGCGCAGGTGCGCGAATTGGTCGAACAGGCCGCGCAGGTGTTTCAGGCCCGCGATGAAGTGGAGATGAGCACCCTGGAGCGCTGCTTCAATGTGCGCTCCAACGACGTGTTCTTCGGCTCGTTCGGCGCGCGTGTGCTGGAGGCGATCCGCGCCGGTGCGCCCGGATGCACCATGCGGTTCGTGCCCGAAGGAGCCGACGACGATGATGCGTTGCGTGAAGGGCGGATCGACCTGTACATCTCGTCACGGCTCAATTTCGGTCCGGAGATCAAGATTCAGAACCTGTTCAACACCCGCTTCTGCGGTCTTGCGCGTGAAGGGCATCCCATCTTCGACGGGCCGATCACACCCGAGCGATTCGCCGGGTTCGATCACGTCAGCGTGTCTCGCAGGGGGCGTGCTCGGGGGCCGATCGATCCGGCACTGGCAGAGCTGGGCCTTGAACGGCGTATCGCGCTGATTACACCGCATTTTCACTCGGCGATTTTCGGGGTGGCCGAGTCCGATCTGATCCTGTCGTTGCCTGAGCCAGTGCTTTGGGGCCTGAAGCAACTGGGTCTCAAGATGCGTGCCTTCGCCATTCCCCTGGCGCTGGAAACCGTGTCGGTCAACCAGGCCTGGCACCCGCGCTTCGACAAAGACCCGGCGCACCGCTGGCTGCGCCAGACCCTTAAAGAGGTGTGTTCGGTGCCTCGGCAGATTGACCTTTAGCGCGGCTGTTCTGGCAAGTGGCAATACAAGGTGAAACGAACAGATGACCTTGCCATGCGCCTGCCACCGTTCGGGTTGCAACCAGCGTCCACATCAGCACCAGCAGGGCGACCAGCGCCATGCCGAAACGGTCGAAGAAGCCCAGTTGCAGGGTTGACCCCAGTTTCAGCGTGGCCAGCGCATATACCCCAAGCGGAAAGGTGAAGGCCCACCAGCCCAGATTGAACTCGATACCGGCCTTGAAATAACGCAGCGTGATCAACGCAGCCAGCGCCATCCACCACAGGCCGAGGCCCCAGAACAGCGTGCCGACAATCACGCCGATACCTGCGGCCACCTCGCCGACCGACGCCAGTCCGTGCGCGACGAACACCTGAGGTGCATCGCTGCCCATCACCAGCATGCCCAGCGCGCCCGTCCCGATGGGGCCCAGCGCCAGCCAGCTCGAGGCGGCCATGCTTTCATGAGGCAGTTTGTGCAATGCCAGGCGCAGCAACAGGATCACCAGAATGCTCAACGCCACCGGCACCGAGTAGGCCCAAAGCACGTAGCTGGTGATCAGCACGGTGAATTGCGAGGCGGTGTCGGTGAGGTGCGGGGTCAGCAGGCCGCCGCAGGCAGCGGCAACTTCTGCTGCGACCACGGGCAACAGCCAGACAGCGGTCATCTTTTCGATGCTGTGCTCCTGGCGTGTGAACATCATGAACGGGATCAACACACCGCAGGCCATGGCCATCGCCACATCCAGCCACCACAGGGCTTCTGCTACTGGGATCACCCCGTCACCCCAGCGCTCGGGTCCGAACACCAGGAGACCGCTTATGATCGTCGCCAGGCCCATGGGGATCGTGCCGAAGAACATCGACACCGTCGAATGCCCGAACACCTGCCGCGCTTCATCGAAGAACAGCAGCCAGCGGCTGGCGTACATGACGCTGAACAGCACGAACAGGCCGATGTTGAAGAGCCACAGGACTTCGCCCACATTGCGCAGCAATGCGATGTCGCCGGGCAGTTGGGCAAGCGCCAGCGATAAAACGCCTGTGCCCATGGTTACGGCGAACCAGTTGGGGGTGAATTGCCTTACAGCTTCGCGCGGGCTCGATAGCGAGGCGAGGGGAGCAATGCCCTCTATGACGGTTGCAAGCCTGCTCATGACGTTCTCCTGTGGGCAGCGGTGATTGACCGGCGCAGTCTACGGGTGTGCGAATAATTCTCTAAACGGGTAATCTCGATTCCAGTTACCTGTTATTCAGGTAGATACGTCTACGGGAGTCATCGTTTGAAACTCAACCTGCGGCAGTTGCAAATCTTCTGCGCCGTTACCCAGCACGGCAGCACCATTGGCGCAGGCCTTGCCGTGTCACTTTCGCAATCGGCGACCAGTGCCGCCTTGAACGAGCTGGAAGGCGCGTTGGGTACCCGGCTTTTCGATAGGGTCGGCAAGCGGCTTGTTCTGAACGACAATGGACATGCGTTGCTGCCCCAGGCCCGGCAGATCCTGGAAAGTGCCCAGCAGATCGAAGACGGCTTCCTGTTGCCCGATGCCGGTCTGAAAACCCGGTTACGGATCGGCTGCAGCAGCACCATCGCCAATTATGTTTTGCCACAGATCGTTGCGGCGCTGCGTACTTCGTCGCCTTCCTTGCGGGTGGACATGGACATCGGCAACAGCGCTCTGATTGCTCGCAAGGTGGCGCAATTCGAGATCGACATGGGGATGATCGAGGCGCCGTGTCATCTGCCCGAACTGATCGCCGAACCCTGGCTGGTCGATGAAATGGTCATTGTTGCCGGACGTGATCACCCGCTGGCTGTGCAGAAGCAGGTGTCGCTGAGTGATCTGCAACACGCCGAGTGGCTGTTGCGCGAGCCCGGTTCGGGGACGCGTGGCGAGGTGGAGCATCTGTTACTCAGGCACCTTCATGACCTTGAAGACATGCGTCAGATGGGCAGCTCGGAAGCGATCAAACGTACCCTGGCTCAAGGGATCGGCATCAGTTGTCTGTCCCGCCGGGTAGTGGCTGACCTGTTGGCGAGCGGAGAGCTGCAGTTGCTCAACAGCCCCTTGCCACCGCTGACCCGCCGGTTCTTCCTGATTCGTCATCGCGACAAGTTTGTCTCGACCCGTCTGCAGCGGTTCAGTGAGCAATGCAGGGAATCAGCGGGTGAGGCGTGATCAGAGGAAAACCCGCCTTCAATGGTCAGGCGTCTGCCACGCGACAGCGCTGCTTCAGGCCTGATCAATCACGACTCGCCACGGCTTCAGCCACAGCGCCAACCCCACCAGCAACAGCGCGCCATAGGTGCAGCTAAGCCCCAGCTGCAGCCAGGTATCCTGCAACGGATGCAGCATCAGCGCAGCCACGGTCATCAACCCTGCTGCCAGCAGCCAGTGACTGCGCCACGGAAGAACGCTCAGCAGCGACTGGCGGCGCATCAGCAGCAGGCCGGTCACCAGTGCGCCGCCCAGCGCGGCGATGGCGATGCCGGTCAACCCGAACATAAGCGGCAACAGGCCCAGTAATACGGCGTTGCACAGGCTGCCGATCAGCTCACAGTTGAGCGGCAGGCGCGTGTCTCCGGCAGCATAGGCGTAACGCGCCAACAAGGCATTCCAGGCGCCGAACATCAGTGGCACGGCAAACCACGCGAGCAAGCCCGGCAGCGGACCGTCGTGGGTCTGGTTGGGCAACAGCAGAACCACCAGTGCGCCCGCTGCGCCGATCAGGCCCGTGACGGCAGGCAGGGTCAGCAGTGTCGCGCTGCCCAGTCCCCGTTTCAGCAAGGTCAGCCGTTGATCGCCCGCGCTGCCACTCATCAATCCCAGCAGCACCTGATTCAGGCTCATCAAGGCGATCAACGGCAGGTTGATGAGCTTGCGCGCCAGATTGACCCAAGTCACAGCCCCTTCACCCAGCAGCGATGCGACCATGCGTTCCAGCAGCGCCAGGCCCTGACTGGCCATATTGCTGCTCAACAGCGGCCCGATGCGTTGCAACAGTTCACGCACCACACCCGATTCAGCCTTCCACTGCCAGGGTCGCCAGCCTGAGCGATACAGGCTCGGCAACAGCACGGCGGGCATCAGCAGGCTGCCCGACACGCAGGCGCTGGCCAGTCCCGTGGGGGTGGCGGCATGGCCGAGAGTGGCGAGATAGATCACCGGCGGCAGGTTGAACAGCAACGACCCCAGCCCTGCCAGCACAAATCGCGAGCGCGCCTGCAGCGGCACACAGAGCAGGCCGTGCAGCATGAAGCCCGGCGCGCACCAGGCCAGCCAGCGCAGGCCACTGCTTGCCTGGGCGTAGCCGTCTGCATCCAGACCCGGTCCGATCAGGCGCACCAGCAGACCGGCACCCACCACCAGCAGCGCGCTGAGCAGGACGCCAGCCAGTGTCAGGCGCGGCACCATTGCGCCCAGCCAGCGTTGTTGCCCGTCCGCTGAGCGTTGTTGGTACAAGGGCAGGGCCGCGGCGCTGAGCAGCCCGGCGGCCAGCGACATGCGCAGGGCCTCCGGCAGAAACATCGACACCAGAAACGCATCGCTTTGCCCGCTGGCACCCCAGGCGGCAACCAGCAGCCACTCGCGGGCGAAGCCAGCCGCCAGTCCAGTGAGGGTGGCCAGGGTCAGCCACAGTGTCGAACCCAACATGGTCGTCGTTTCTGTCAGTGAAACAGGGTGAACAGGCCTTTGCCGCCCACCTTGTAGTTGAGATTGCGCGCGCGCTCGCCTTTGATTTCGGCATTCGGACCGCTGACGATGGCGTAGGGCGGCACCGGCTTGGAGACCACGCTGTTGCCGCCGACCACGGCGCCTTCGCCAATGTCGGCCCCGAACGACAGCAAGGCGCGGCTGCAGATCCACGCGTAGTCACCGATGAACACCGGACCGCCTACGGCCCAGAATTCAGGCTCGTTGACGTCATGCCCTCCGGCGATGATCAGTACGTGGGAAGCGATGGTGACGTGATCACCGATCACCAGACCGCCCCGTGCATCCAATTGGCAATGCCAGCCCACCGTGGTGTCGTTGCCGATGCGCAGGCTGTCCACGCCCAGCACTTCGGTATTGCGCCACACCGTCGAGCCCTTGCCGATCTTTGCGCCACCCATGCGCAACCAGAGCAGACGCAGGGTGTGACTGGGGATCTTGCAGATCAGGATGTTGTACACCTGCTCCCAGATGCGCAGCATCCGGTCACGCAGGGTCGGCCAGTTGATGCCGTACAGCGGGATCAGTGCGCCGAGGGTTTCGCTGGCCAGCAGGCGATAAAAGCGTCGAGCCAGCGGCGGCTCGATTCTGGGTTCGATGTTCAGGTAGCAGATGAACGACAGGGTGGTGTCCTTGATGCGCGTCTCGAAGCACACTTCGTTGTCCAGCATCCATTGATAGGTGGATTGCAGCTCTTCAAGCGGCACACCCATCTTGCGTGCGTAATCAGGCAGTGCGTCGCGCAGATTGTGCGAGTGCATCATGCGATGTTTCATGTGGCGGCTCCCTGCTCGGGTAAGGCGACGGGGGATGGTTGCGGTCTGGCGGCTACGGCACGCAGGCGTCTGCTTTCATGCAGGCTGATGCCGATGAACAGCCAGAACAGCGCGACCAGTACGCTGGTAAAACTGAAATAGTGGTCGAACAGGCCGCTGCACAACGCAGCCAGTACACCGCTCATGCAGCCAAGGCTGATGGCGTTTTCCGGTGTCAGCACGATTCTGCCAACGGGCGGACGCACTTCCTTCCACCAACTGACCGTGATGGCGATGAACAGCAGCATGCCAGGCAGGCCCATCTTGTAGATGAAGTTCAGCCACAGGTTGGAGATCCCGAAATCGGTGTAACCGAGTACCGGCGGGTCGGTCTTGAAGCCGATCCCGAACGGGAAGGTGGCCATGGCATCCGGGAAGTGGCTGTACTCCAGAAAGCGAATCGCGGTGCTGGTGTCGTCATCGGAAAACAGGCCCATCAGGCGTTCCTGAAGCGGCGGATAGAACATCATCAGTACCACGCCTGCCGCCGCACCGCCCATCAGTATCCTCCCCAGATGCGGAATGCGTCGGCGGGTCATCCACAGCATGACGATCACCAGACTCACCAGCGCGCCGCGTGATCCGGTCAGCAACAGCCCGAGGGCACCCAGCACCGCGACCGACAGGCCCAGTGCACGGGCGGAGCCTGTGCGGGTCATGCCGAAACAGAACGCCAGCGGCAACAGCATCGCCAGTGCGCCGCCGGCCACGTTGGGGTGCATCCATGGCGAGCCCATGCGGCTGGACAGCGACAGCAAGGCCTCACCCAACACATCGGCACCGCTGTAGCCCATCACCCTGAGGATGGGCGTGATGCTCAGGGCCGAACCGCTGAAGACATAGATCGGGATCGACAGCAGCAACAGCATCAGCGTGCCGCCTAGCAAAGCGATGACAAGCTTTTCCAGCGTCTGCAGGTCCACCAGCAGGCGCGGTACCAGAAACAGAACCGACAGGTTGAACAGCCAGCGCACCCAGTTGATCGGACCGTTACCTTCAGCCACCACGGTCAGTTCGCCGATCAGGAATGGGAACGCGCTGAACATCATCAGCGCTACCAGCAACCGTTCGGTGCGCAGCATTTTCGGAATCCGGGCCTGTTGCTGGATCACGGCCTGCAGCAGGTAACTGCCCCAGGTCAGCATGATCAAGGCTTCGGACACCGTGGTACGGATGCCGATCTGTACGGTGGAGTAGGGAATGAACGTCGCGATCACCCCAAACAGCAACAGCCCGCGTACCGGACGTCTGATGATGGTGATGACCGACGCGGCACCGACAGCCGCCAGCAACACGAACGGCACCGGCAGCATCCAGATCATCACGCCGAACAGGAGACTGAAAAACAGTCCTATGGGCATGGCCATCGGCATCAGCGAAGCTCCTCAAGCGTGGCATGCACCTGCTTGCAGAACGCGTCGAGGTTGTAGCGGGCTGCCCAGTCTTTCGATACCACCGGATCTTCTGCGGGGGCGTTCGACAGCGTGCCCATCAGGTGAATCAGGCCGGCGCTGTCGGTGGGCGAAAAATGCGGGCTGTCGGGCGGCGAGATTTCATCCAGCGACGAGCCGGTCGCAACGGCCACGCGGGTGCCAACGCTCAGCGCCTCGATAACCGGCAGGCCGAATCCTTCGCACAGTGACGGTTGCCACAGACGATCCGCGTCGCGGTAGACGGCATGCAGTTCGGCATCGCTCAGGCCGGTCAGTACATGCAGGCCCTGAAGCTGACGCTGGGCCTCGGTCAGCGGTTCGTCACCGCCGACCAGCACCAGATCCGGCGTGTCAACGAATTGCATGCGCGCCGTTTGCCAGGCATCGACGAACCATCTGATGTTCTTGCGCGGCTCCCGGGTGCCCACGCACAGCCAATAGCGCTGCGGCAGTTTCAATGAACGGATATCGGCCGCTTCACCTTTGAAACCCTCGACGAGCAGCGGCACGATGCGAATCTTGTCCCGCGCTTTGGGAAAAAGACGCAAGACTTCGCTCGCCGTGTAGCTCGACGGCACCCAGACCTGATCGGCAACCCGGATCGAGTGGGCAATCGAGAGGTAGTCAGTCAGTCGATAGACACGGGCCTTGAGGCGCGATCCATGGTTGTTCTGCTGAGTGATCTGAAACACATCGTGAAGCTGCAGCACATAACGCAGGCCCTCCGGTTTACGACCCAGCGGCAGCCCCATATTGATGTTGGCGAAGTAAATCTGGATATCCGCGTCGCGCAGGGCACGCGGCAGGAATAAACCTTCGAAGCGCAGCCGGTCCGGGATCCGGTGTACCGAGTTCAAGGGCGTGGCCCACCGCGGCGCATGAATCAACCGCCGGATCGGATGGTTGTAAGGGGCCACGCCGAACAGTTGCAACTGAACGTCGGGATGAGCGCGAAACGCTTCTTCGAGCGCGAAGTTCTGGCGGCCGATGCCGCTGACGGGGTAACCGGCTGCTGCGCGGTAATCAAGTCCTATACGCATGAGCGCGATCCTTGCCTGTGTGCGTGAGTCGGGTGTAGATGACTTCCAGTTGTGACGCCGATACTGACCAGTCGTGGTGAGAGCGCGCGTACACGCGCGCGGCTTCGCCGATTCTGTCCAGGCGCGTGGGCTTGTCGATGTTATCGATGATCAAGTCCGCCAGCCCTGCGGCCTCTTCACTGCCCAGATAATGCTCACCGTTGTTGACCGCCAGCCCCGAGACGCCCTGGCTGGTGGTGATGATGGGCAGTCCGGCGGCCATCGATTCCAGTGTTTTGAGTTTCGAGCCGCCGCCCTGGCGCAGCGGGGCGAAAAAGATCGCTGTGGTGGTCTGCAATGCGCGCAGGTCTGGCACGAACCCGAGCCATTCGATGCGTGGATCCGGCCAGCGCTCGCGCCACGACTCAGGCATCGCAAAACCGCCGATGGCAAAGTGTACGTCGGGCGATCTGGCCCAGACCTGGGGCATGATCTCGTCCAGCGCCCATTCGATGGCGTCGATGTTGGGACCGTATTCGTAATTGCCGATGTACAGCAACCGACGGCTCGTGCGGTCGGCATGGACGCTGGCGTAGTAGCCGCAATCCACACTGTTGACCACGAAAGACGTGGCCTTGCCACTCAGGCGTGAGAGAACTTTGGCATCGTCTTCGGTTACGGCGACCAGTTCACCCGCCTGACGGAAAACGCGGGTCTCCCAGCGGCGATAACGCCAGCGGTCATACACCGCGAACGCGTTGGCCCAGCGCGGTATGCGCTCGTAACTGGCGGCGCCGAGGTCTGATTCGACGTTGTGTTCGGTGAGCACGAACGGTTTGCCCGAGCGTTTGAGCGCCTGCTCGAAAGGCTGGAAGGCATAGGTGTGCTGCAACTGAATCACGTCCCAGTCTTCACGCAACAGTTCTTCGAAGACCTTTTCCAGTTTCGGCGCATAACCGTTGACGCTGGCAAGCATTGGCGGTTTGGCCAGCGCGACGGCCAGCAAGGTCTTGAGACTGTGCAGAGGGCGCCGCTCGATAACGATCAGCCGCTCCAGCCAGGGCTCGAGTGCCGAACGGCAGCTGTCATCCAGCGCCGTCTTGGATTGCACCAGCAAGGTGATGCGATGGCCGCGTGCGGCCAGATTGCGCAACAAGTGATATTCCCGGGTCTTGCCGCCACTGGTGGTGGGCCAGGGCAGGTACGGGAGCGTCCAGAGTATCCGCATGTTCAGGGCTTCCATTCCAGGATTTGCAGGGTCGGCTTGAGCGCCAGGCTGATGCCCTTCGTGGCGGACAATGGAATCCGGCTGCCGGTCAGCGGGTCGTGCACGATGGCATCGTTGATGGCGGGGAAGGTCAGGCTGACGCCCGAGGCGCTCCACACCATCAGCAGATGCTTGCCGTCTTCGCGGCTCCAGGTCACGGCATACAGGTCATCGGGCACCTGGCTGACGGCGGGCGGATCGGTCGGTGTAAGGCGTGGTCCGGTGATGGTCAGGAAATTCTTCAGCGCGGTGTAGACAGGCTTCGGGCTGGCTTGCAGATCCAGCAGGCCATAGCCCTGATCACGGGCCGAGGCGCGTTCGTCCAGGTCGCTGAGGTTGAACAGGAAGATGCGCTGGAAATCCAGAGCGCTCATCAGGGCCAGACGACGCAGGGTGTAGTCGGCCTGACCGGACGTGCCGATCAGTCTTTGCATTTCCACCGGGCCGTCGTAGCTCGACCAGCCCCACTCGGTGGCCCATACCTGACTGACACCATTGCTGTGCAGCAGGTTATTCATGGCATTGGCCCGCACCAGGAAGTCCCGATCCTGGACCGAGTCGCCTTCGGGATATTCGGAATACGGATGATAGGCCGCCACGATGTTCTGGGTGCCCAGACCTCCGTCGAGCAGGCTCTGCAACATGTAGCCGGGCGTGCTGTGCATCTGGCTGTAGTAGGCCATGCCGGCGGTCACGATGGTTTTTTCCGGCAGTGCGGTCCGCAGGGCCTGGGCTGTGGTCGTCAGCAATCGACCGTAGGCTGCCGGGTCTTCCTTGGGCAGCCAGACGATATTCGGCTCGTTCCATACCTGCCAGTTGTTCACCTGCGGGTAGCGCTGGGCGAGGGTCACCATGCGCGCGGCGAAGATGGAAAAATCCTTGGGTGGATACTGGTCACGCCCCGTCGCGCCAGCCAGTGCACTGCTGGCGAAAGGCGCCGAGCCCACCATATAGGCAAGCGTGTTGTAGCGGTGCGCCTTGATCGCCTCCATCGCCGCGTCCAGTTCCGACAGCGCCAGTTTGTCTTTCTGCGGTTCGATGATGGGCCAGTGAATGGTCAGGCGGACCCAGTTCAGTCCCAGCTCGTCCAGACGCGCCATCTGTTGCTGGTAGATGTCCGGCGCAAAATACTGGAACTGCACGTTGACGCCTAGAAAGTCCTGCCAGACCACCGGACGCGGTGCTTTCAGCACGGTCGCCGCCTGACCGGCAGTGGCCAGCGTGGCGCTGATCAGAGCAGCGGTAACAGATCGCCACACGATTGAACGATGGGACATTTCAATGCACCTCGCAGGCTTGCCGGAATACCTTCTGGAATCGCTCGGCGGTGTGGCTCCAGACTCTGGCCCGTCCCATCAGTGAAGCCTTTTCGGCCCACTGAGCGATAAGCTCCGGGCTGGTGCAGACTTTCACCAGCGCATCGGCAAGCCCCTGAACATCGCCCTGCGGATAGATCATGCCGTTACCGTGCGACACCTCTTCGGCGAACGAGCGTGCGTCGGAGGTAATCACGCCGCGACCGCAGGCCACGGCCCAGGACAGCGCGCCGCTGGTCCCGCGCAATTTGCCCAAGATCTTCAATTTGCTGGATTCGCGGTACGGCAAGACCATCACGTGATGCGCCTGGATGACCTGTGGAATCTGCTCGGCAGGCAGGTCCAGTTGCCAGTCGATCAGGTCCACCAGACCCAGTTGGCGGATACGCAGCCTCAGTTGCTCCAGATAGCTGCCGGAAGGGCCGAATGCCATTTCCGGCTCGCTGCCGCCCGCCAGGGTCAGGCGTACGGTCGAGCGCAAGGCCGGTTTTGCGGTGAAGACCCCGGCCAGTGCATCGAGCAGGTCTTCGATGCCCTTGCCGCGATAGATGAAACCGAAGTACAGCAGGCGCAGCGGTTTCATCGGCGGTAACGGTGCCGGAGCAATGTCCCTGTTGCCATGGCTGATGACTTCCATCTGCGCAGGCTTGAGGCCCATGCGCTGACGCAGGCTCTGGCTGCCAGCCTGCGTCAGTGTCACCAGGCGGGTCATGTGCCGGGCCAGTTGCCGCTCTTCATACAGGCACAACGGATCGGCCAGCACAGTGGCCATTTCAGGCAGTGGAGAGCGCATGCCACTGGCGATCGACAGCGGCCAGGGCAGCTTTTCACGGCGCCAGACCAGACGCTCCGGGTCATGCACGGTGGCGGTCAGCGGCAATTTGGGGAAGCCCCGCTGTAACGCACGCAACGCCTGGAACTCAGCCAGCCGGCCGCCGCCCAGTTCGGCATGCACCACGTCGATTGCGCTCCAGTCGATTTCGGCCACACGTTGTATGGCGGCACGTGGATCGTTGCCGACGCCCTGCAACGGCGTGACCACGTGCAGCCCCAGCGCTTCGAGCGCATGCCTTAAATGGCCCGCATAGTCGGCGATGCCGTTCTGCTCCGGTGGCAGGGGGGCGAGCAAGGCAATACGCATCAGCCACGGCTCCCGATACGCTTGAGGAACTTCAGCACGTTCTCGGGCACTTCGAAGCGACGGCGGTTGATGATCACGCCGTCGACTTTCTTGAACGCGGTATTGAGGTTATGCAAGGTGTCTTCGAGCATTGGCACCGTGGTGTCCTTGGCCCGCACCACCAGCAGAATCAGGTCGGCATTGCGCAGCAACACGAAGGCTTCCTGATTGGTCGATACACCGGAGGCGTTGATCAGCACGATCTCGCCCGGCCGCGCAGGCGCCCGATTTTCGGTACGCACCTGATGCCCCTGCTCGATCAGCAGCGCGGCCAGGCGCTCGATCACGAACGATACGCCGGCGCCGGCCTTCACCGAGGTGAAGCCCAGCGTCAGACCTTTCTCATCCACCTGATCCAGCGGCAGGATGCCGTATACCCGATGCAGGTTGGAGATGAACGCAGCGCTGCGTTCCTGAGCGTGTTCCAGGTCGGGCAGGGTGGTCCAGACCGGCACTTTGAACGTGCTCTCGATCTTGTCGCCGTCATGGATCCGTTGATCCAGCAGGTAGAAGAAGTACAGGGCCAGCGCGCCGACCACGAGGCTGAGCGGGAAGGCCAGCAGCACCATCAGCAAGCTTTTCGGGAAGACCCGGCTCGGGTTGTAAGTGGCTTCTTCGATGGTCGCGATGTTGCTGATCTGGCTGTTGTCCAGCTCACGGTCGATGCGCGCCTTTTCCAGGCTGTCGGTGTACAGCGCGTAGCTTTTCTCGGCGGCATCCAGCTCGTTCTGCAGTCGCGAAAGCTCAGGCTCCAGATTCAGTGCCTGTTGACGGTCGGCTTCCAGCTGGGCGATCTGGGCATTCTGCTGCGCGAGTTGGGTCTGCAGGCGGGCGAAGCTGGTCTGCTGGTCGGCATACACGTTCTGCATGCGGTTGTAGATCGGGTTGGGCGTGATGCTTTCCGAGCGTTGAACCGTGGCGTCCTGTTCGTTGAGCAGTTTTTTGAGGTTGTTGATTTCCTCGTTCACTGCCCGGATTGGCGGCGCCTGTTCCTTGAACGAGCGCAACAGTTCCTGACGCTCGACTTCCTTGCCATTGATGCGGTTCTGCAGGTCTTGGCGGTTGGGGTTGAGGGTCAGTTCCCGTCCGGCGGAAACCGTCTTGGGCTGTGCGGCCAATTGTTTTTTCAACAGATCCAGCCCTGCCTTGGTAGAGGCAATGGCTCGGGTCGTGTTGTTGCGCTCGGTGCGCAAGTCGTTCAAGCCTTGAGAGGTGTCGGCCAGACGCTGGGAAATGCTCACCGCACTCAGTTGATTCAGGTAGTTCTGAATCTGCTTCTTGTACGAAATGATGTTGTCGCCGGTGTTCTTCACCTCCGACTCGTAGAACGTATACAGGCTGACGCGGCCCAGGGTCTTGGTGCGTTGCAGTTGATATTCTTCGATCCAGGTTCTGAGCACGGTCTGGGCGGTGGTCGGGTCATTCCAGGTAAAAGTCAGTTCCATGACCGATGAGCCGGGTTCGTGACGGACCTTGAAGTTCTTTTCCAGGTCTTCGGCCATGCGTTCGGCCTGAGTGCGTTTTTCGACCAGTCCGATGAATTGCAGGACGCTGCGACCGGCGTCCACGACTGCGCCGACAACACGCTTGAGGCCGTTCTTGATCGAGGCCAGAACACCGGATTCAGGTTCGGCACGAGACAGTTCAGCCAGGTATTTCTCCGACACTTTGCGCATGATCGGACGTCCCGTCAGCATGCGCTCCTCGTCCAGCAAAGGGTCGCGCAATGCGCTGGGCACCACGATGGCCTGACGGTTGGACAGCTCGATGGGCACCGTGCTGCTGTCCCGGCCGGGCTTGACCAGCAGCAGTGCGGTGGATTCATAACGGTTGGGCAGCAGCAAGGCCCCCAGCAGTACGACGACGAAGGTCGCTATGACGGTGATCTTGACCTCACGCCGAAAAATAAACAGCAGGCGCAGCAGGTCGCGAAATGAGCGGATATTGATCATGTCTGTTTCCCTGACAATTAATTGTTGTTGCGCAACTCGTAATTCAGACCTAGCCCGATCGACTTCGCGAAGGGGATCAACTGGTTGAAGTACAGGGTTACGCCGTCAACCTTGTTGCCGACCGTGGATTTGGGAACGAACACGATGTCGCCACGCTTGAGCAGCACGGGTGCCGTGGGGCCGCCCGCGCTTGCCCAGAGAAACTTGCTGTAGTCAAAGAAGTAGGTCTTGTAGAGTCCGTCGTCTTCCTGGCGCAACAGGGCCACCAGAGAGGCATCGGCATCGAGTGCGACACCGCCTGCACCGACAATCGCCTGAGCCAGGCTGGTGGCCACGTTGACCGGCAGGGTCACCGAGTTGCGCACTGCGCCGCCCACGAACACTGTATTGCCCGGAGACTGGGAGATATTGATGGTCAGGGCCGTTTCGCGATAGACGTTCTGCAGCTTGCTTTCCAGCAGGTCATTGAGCTGCTGGAGGGTCAGACCGGCTGCCTTGACCGTACCTATATACGGATAGGAAAAAGTCCCGTCGTTGAGCACCTGAAACAGGGTCAGCTCATAGATCGAGTTGGCGGTGAACGCCGAGATGGACGGCGACTCTCCGGTATTACGCACAATGCGCAAGGTGTCACCCGGCCGGATACGCTCCGGTGGCAACGGCTTGCCCGCCAGCGCCCTGCCGGCTGCCTGGCCTGCTTCGATCTGCGCCGGGTCGTCGGGCAGACCGACCCTGGATGGGGTATTACAAGCGCCAAGCAGCAATACGCTGACGATCAGCATCATGCGTTTCATTTATCCTGAACTCCTGTCATGCACGAATACGGCTCCCTTTCGGGTAATAAAATCATGGTGTAGGGCTACAGCCAGGTTCGTATCGGGTGGGTCCAGTCCTCTAGAGTGGTTGAGGGAGAGCCGCCACCAGCGGCCTGCTCGCATCAAGCCTGATCAGATTTTCAAGGTCTGCTCGGGAACGCGTCCGTAGACGTCGGTAAACCGCACGATGTCGTCTTCGCCCAGGTACTCACCGCTCTGTACCTCGATCATCACCAGATCAATGACCCCGGGGTTGACCAGTCGATGGGTAAACCCGGGCTTGATGAAGGTCGACTCGTTGGTGTCGAGCATGAACTCGCGTTCGCCGTTGGTAACCCGCGCCATGCCGCTCACGACAATCCAGTGTTCGCTGCGGTGGTGGTGCATCTGCAGCGAGAGCGACGCCTGCGGACGGACCACGATGCGCTTGATCTTGAAGCGTTTGCCTTCTTCCAGAACGGTGTAAGTGCCCCAGGGGCGAGTGACCGTGCGGTGCAGACGATAGGCGTCATGACCCTGACGCTTGAGTTCCTGAGCGATGATTTTGACGTCCTGACTGCGCGTGCCATCGGCGATCAGCAGCGCGTCCGGCGTGTCGATGATGATCAGGTTGTCCAGACCGACGCCGCCGACCAGCCGCTTGGGCGAGTCGATGTAGCAGTTGGTCACGTCATGCAGCACGGTCTGGCCGTTGCACTGGTTGCCGTGGGTGTCGGCGCCGCTCAGTTCGCGCACCGCTTCCCAGGAACCGATGTCGCTCCAGCCGAGTTCGCAGGGCACGACCGCCACGTTGTCTGAGCGCTCCATCAGGGCATAATCGATGGAGATATCCGTCACCAGGCCAAACGACTCGCTGTCGAGTTCAACCTGCAATTCGCGGTTGCCTTCTTTGCTCGGACTCAGTTCCAGGCACGCCCTGACAGCGCTCAATACGTCCGGCGCGTGGGTTTCCAGTTCACGCAAAACCGCATCGGCGCGCATGCAGAACATCCCGGCATTCCACAGGTGCAGGCCGCCGTCCAGATAGGCCTGTGCACTCGCCGCATCGGGCTTCTCGACGAAACATGCAACCTGATACGCGTCGGTATTGAGTGACTGGCCTTTCTCGATGTAACCGAAACCGGTTTCCGGCTTGGTCGGCACAATACCGAACGTCACCAGCCAGCCTTGTGCAGCGAGTGCCTGTGCAGATGTGACCGCCCTTGAGAAAGCTTCGATATTGGTGATCAGGTGATCGGCCGGCAAGACCAGCAACTGCGCGTCGCCACCGTACAGGCGGGTGACATGCACAGCGGCCGCAGCAATGGCCGCTGCGGTATTGCGGCCAAACGGCTCAAGAATGAAATCCAGCCGGACTTTGCTTTTGTTCAATTGCCGGTAGTCATCGACGGTGCGGAAATACACTTCCCGGTTGGTCACCGTCAGCAGGCGTTCGACATGGGGCAGGGCGGCCGCGCGCTTGAAGGTTTTCTGCAGCAGGCTTTCGCCGTCGGGGAGGCGCATGAACGGCTTGGGCATGGCTTCACGGGAGACAGGCCACAAACGGGTGCCGGAGCCGCCGGCGATGATGCAGGGAATGAGGGTGCTCATCAATAAGCCTCACGAGTGAAGAGCACTGCCGGAACAGTGCGCATAAGGATGTAGAGGTCGAACCAGACGGACCAGTTTTCTATGTACTCAAGATCGAACTCGACGCGTTTTTCGATTTTTTCCACGGTGTCTGTTTCCCCACGATAGCCGTTGATCTGAGCCAGCCCGGTGATGCCGGGCTTGACCCGATGTCGCGACGTGTACTCCTTCACCGCTTGCTCGAAAAGAATGCCGGCCGCTTTCGTTGCCGTTGCATGGGGGCGCGGGCCCACCATCGACATGCTGCCTGCTACCACGTTGAACAGCTGTGGCAGCTCGTCCAGGCTGGTCTTGCGGATAAAGCGCCCGACCCGGGTGATCCTGGCATCGCCCCGGATGGTCTGTTTTTCCGCTGTTGCATCGGCCTGGTGCTGATGCATCGAGCGAAATTTGAACACCTCGATGAGGCGATTGTTGTAGCCATAGCGCTTTTGCCTGAAGAACACCGGACCCGGTGAGTCTAGTTTGATTGCCAAAGCGACCAGCAGCATGAACGGCGACAGAGCGAGCAGCGCCAGCGAGGACAGCACGATGTCCTCGGCGCGCTTGATAAATGGAGACCAGCCGTTGAGCGGTACGTCCGAGGCGTTGAACATCGGCAGTTTGGCCACTTCCGTAATGCGGTTATGGCTGTGACGAAACGCGACCATGTCCGGCACCAGCAACACGTTGACCGGAAACCGGCGCAGCTCGTGAATGATGTGGTCCATACGGTTTTCGGCGGTCCAGGGCAGGGCGACCAGCACTTGCGTGACCTTCTCTTCGCGGATCAGCCGCTCCAGGTCACTGGTGTTGCCCAGCAGAGGCAGGTTGGCGACGGTCTTCGGCATGCGGCCGATGCGGTCATCGATGAAGCCAGTCACGCCAGAGCGGATGTCCTGATGCTGGAGCAGGTACTCGGCCAGACGCATACCGTTCTCGGTCGCGCCCAGAATCACGGCGTGCTGCAGGAACACGCCTTTGCGCATCTGGTGCTTGAACAATGCCAGCAGCAACAGACGAATGACGCAGTACAGGAAGAGGCTGGCCAGATACCAGAACATCAGCTGTTCATTGGAGAGGTAGCCGAACAGACCCAGCGTGCGTTGCATGAACAGCAGCAGGCCGAATGAAGCAGACCAGGCAATCACGATCGAGCGCAATCGCAGCGCGTTGCTGAACAGCGCCTCCGAATACACCCCCATGGCTTGAAAGATCAGCACCACAACAATGCCGAAAAAGACCTGCATCGCCAGAAAATCTTGCGGCTTTTCCATTACGCCGTCTGGCATGAATGCTCCGAGCAGCAGGCCGGGGAGCATGCAGGCGAGTGCGTGCGCGATGCGGATACCGAATAGAAAATACTCCACCAGACTGGTGCGAGTGAGCGACAGGCTGTCTACCGGTTGCAACCTCATAAAGCTCCCTTACTTCCTGTAACCCCGCGGCATCCGGGCCTAATCTTTATGTGAGCTGTGTCGTCAAAGCGCAGAGTCAAAAAAACACCTTCTTTACGGAGTTTGCTGAAGCGTAGCCAATAAGTTGTCGAAACGATGGGTTTTGAACCCTGCTATTTGTAGATACCACTTTGTGTATATCGACCGGTGCTCGCATTAACGTGAGAAATTTCAGCCGTTTGTGAGTGAAAACTCTCAAACGAAGGGTTTTGCTGTAGTTAAGCTCATGAAACAGAAAATGGGAGGGCGAATGTCGCGATGAGCGGTGCATGCGAGCGGCTACCAGGCTGGCGAACTGATTTGCCTCCCATTTTTTGGGACCAAACCCTATGTCAAAGGCATAAAAAAATATTCACGTGGACGGGCTTTTTTCGATCCGGCGGGGTCACAACCCTGCGCTGTGCCAAATGCAGTCAGGCGCTGGCAAACAAAAGCGTCACTCATACGTGGTACTCGTACCGGTCACCAGAGGGGGTTTCATGACACAACGCAGGGCTATGCTCATTCTTCACGGCAAGCAATCGCTCAATGAAGAGGTCAGGGATGGGGTCGCTGAAAAACGCAGGCAGGGCTGGGAGCTGGATGTGCGTCTGACCTGGGAGGGGGGCGATGCTCAGCGTCTGGTCAGCGAAGCACTTGCGGCCGGGCATCGTCATATCGTGGCAGGCGGTGGCGATGGTACGTTGCGCGACATCGCCGAGGCGCTGGCACAGGCGCCAGAGACCGATACCAGTCTCACTATCCTGCCGTTGGGCACTGCCAACGATTTCGCGCGCGCCGCCGGCGTGCCGCTTGAAATCGACAGGGCGCTGGAGCTGATGGACGGCACGCCGCGTGCCGTCGATCTGGGCGAAGTGGGTGGCAAGCTGTTCCTGAACATGGCCACTGGCGGCTTCGGCAGTCAGGTGACAGCCAATACCTCGGAAGACCTCAAGAAAGTGCTTGGTGGCGCGGCTTACCTGTTTACCGGGCTTACCCGATTCAGCGAACTGCATTCCGCTCACGGCGAACTGATCGGTCCGGATTTCCACTGGCGTGGTGATCTGTTGGCGCTGGGCATCGGCAACGGGCGGCAGGCGGGCGGCGGGCATGTGCTGTGCCCGACGGCAATGGCCGATGACGGCCTGCTGGATATCAGCATCCTGCCTGCACCTCAGGAAGTGGTCGGTACGCTCAGGAGCCTGCTTGAAGGCGGGCTTGGCTTCGACAACATGTTCGTGCGTGCGCGTCTGCCGTGGGTGGAACTCAAGTCTGCGCAGGGGCTGGAAATCAATCTGGATGGCGAGCCATTGTCTGGCGAAGACCTGCGGTTCCAGGCACGGCCTGCGGCGCTCAGGGTTCACTTGCCGGACGACTCGCCGGTACTCTCGTCAGCGGGCAGGGTTCAGCAGCTCAATCGTCCAGGCTGATGATTCGCTCCCGGACGCAGAACAGCACAAGACCGGCCACATCGAAGATCTGCAGCCGCTTCATGATCTGTGAGCGGTGAGTCTCCACGGTCTTGATGCTCAGATTCAAGCCGCTGGCGATTTCACGCGTGGATTTGCCCCGCACGATCAGGCGCAGGATTTCCATCTGTCGAGCCGTGAGGTTGTACGTCTCCTGCGGCAATTCGGACTTTCCTGAGCGCTGGCCTTGCAAGGCCCGGTTGATCACGGTATGCGCGATGGCGGGGCTCAGATAGCGTTCACCGTTGCGCAAGGCTTTCAACGCCTGCTCCAGCTCGGTCGCTGTGGCGTCCTTGAGCAGATAGCCATGAGCCCCGGTTTCCAGCGCACGCATGATGATGTCCGGCTCGGTATGCATCGACAGGATCAGAACCTTGCAGTCCGGCTGTACATTGAGCAGTTGCTCCAGTGCGTCCAGGCCATTCATGTCTTTCATGCCGATGTCCAGCAGGACGATGTCAGGATTGAGGCGTTGCGTCAGACTCGACAACTGACTGCCGTCGCACGCCTCCCCGACGATGGCGTAACCGGGAATGTCCGAGACCAGGGCGCGTACGCCGGCTCTGATAAGTGAGTGGTCATCGACCAGTAACAGGTTGCAGGTCATTGTGTTTTCTTGTATAAATGGGCGCGCTCGTCCGAACGGGGCGCCCAGGGAAACATGACTTCGATTCGAGTACCCCGCCCCAGGCTGCTGTGCAGTGACCAGGACCCGTCCAGCAACATGACACGCTCACGCATGCCTGCCAGGCCATTGCCTTCAGATCGCGGGCCGACGGCAGGCTCGAAGCCCTTGCCGTCATCGGCGATCAGAAGCAACAACCCGGCAGGTTGACGCTCGAAACGTATCAATAGATTTTTTGCCTGTGCATGGCGCAGCATATTAGTCACTGCTTCCTGGCAGACGCGATAGGCGGCGACGGCCATCTCTTCGGGAACCCCGTTCAGGTGCTGTCTGCACTCCAGGCTCCAGTTGATCTGGCTGCTGGCCAGAACGCCGACCAGATGGGCGCGCAGGCCGTATTCAAGCCCCAGGCTCGATAACTGGCGAGGATTGAGAATGGTGGACAGGTCGCGGACTTTTTCCAGTGTTTCTGCAAGGGTGGACTCAAGTTGCCCGGCAGGGGTGTTCAATGCGTCAGGCAGTCGGCGTTGCAGCCAGGCCAGTTGCAACTGCGCGCCGGTCAGCATCTGACCGATGTCATCATGGAGTTCCCGACTCAAGCGCTGTCGCTCGGTTTCCTGAACATCCAGCATTCGCTGCGCCAATTCCTGTGGCTGCAGCTGGATCAAACGGCTGTTGCGCCACATCCACAGCCAGATGCTGGCAAAAGTGATCAGATTGAGCGTCAGCAACGATGCCGGAAAATCCGCAGAGCGGGCAAACAACACGATATTGCCCAGTGCTGCGCTGGTACAGAACGCGGCTGTGACCCACTTCAACCGGTTGGTTGCATCAGACCCCAACCGCAAAGACTGGACGATGGCATGCATATCGATTCGCGCCATTAATAGCCATAGCCAATAATCGGACAGCTTGATGTCAATTTAATATTGATTGCAGTGTCAGCTGACTGTTTGAGTATATTCAAGGAAATTGAACTCGACACTTTTGATTCTGTTCCAGTCAAACCCGCGTTCACGTCCGGGAACAGCAAGTCATGGGTGTCGGACAATCTTACCGTACTGCCGCGTCAACCAAGCAGTTTAACTGCAGCGTGCGCCGACGGGATGGAAGACATGCAGGGCAGGGAATTCAAAGGAGTATTCGTACGCAAGTCTCAGCTTCGAACGGAGAGCGCATGAACGCTCGTTCCTTGCCATCTGCAGGATGCTCAAATGTTTTCAGTGAAGAGGGGGCGACGTTGCTGCCCTCTGGTTGTTTATTCGCGGACAGCATCCTCACGCTTGCCTGAACAGGCCGAGAGGGCGGCAAGTCTGCCCAGCAATTCCTGCTGTTCCTCGTTGTCCATGACCAGCTCGCCGGTGTTCGGATCGAGAAACTCCAGCTGCCAGGAAATCAGGGCCAGACAACTTTTGACGGTCGCCAGTGTTTCCTGTGACAGTCCGGTGGTCGGGTCCGCGTCATCGAGAAGGCTACGCAATCGCCGGGTAAAGTCCGCTATACATTGGACGGATGCGTCGTCGGCTTTATGGGTCAGCGTCAGCAATGATGCCAGCAGGCAATCGACCGCATCTTCATCGCCGCCGATCAACTCAAGGTGTAACAGACACTCTTCCGATTTATATAAAAGCGCCTGGGACTCGGCCAGAAACTGTTCATGTTTCTGCTGCCAATCGTTACTGCTCAGCATCCTGTATCTCCACACATCATGGACAGCGAACTCTCGTCCGCCGCGAATGGCTGACAGTTAATGTCGATTTCATCTGAAAGTCTGTAGGGCGTTTCGGAATGTATCTCTGCGATGTCGTATTGATATGCGTCGGGGGTCGTCAATGTGGATCCGATCCTGTTGTCAGGGCGCAAAAAACGCTCTGCTTCCTCTGCAATGGCTGCCTGTGCGAGCGAAACATCGATCTCAACGGGGCTGGTCGATTGCAAGAACTGGAACGCGAACACAAGCCTGACTCCCTTCGTGCAATGAGAATGGCGTCACAATAGTGGCAATGAGATAGCGATCATATCAGGCTTTCCCCGATAGACATTCAGGGCAACACCTAGGGCTGAGCGTATCGACCCTGTTTATCGGGGGTGAGCGTCGGGAGCGAGTTTGTTGTCGCACGGACACTTTTTGAAATGCGACATCAGTAAAGCATGATGTTAATGTGACATCAATGTCTGAAATTGGCCTTTCATCGCCATTAAGGTCCGGCTCGTTTCAGCCGATACACGTTAAGCAGACTCATCGTGACCAACGCTTCAGGAGCTAAAATGGCTGGCATTCTCGACACAGTAGATCAACGCACACAACTGGTGGGCGAGAATCGCCTGGAAATTCTCATGTTCCGCCTTGCCGGTCGCCAGTTATTCGCGATCAACGTGTTCAAGGTTCAGGAAGTGTTGCAGCTCCCGAAACTCACGCTGATGCCACAACGGCACTCCTTCGTCTGCGGCGTCGTCAACCTGCGCGGCCAGACGCTGCCGGTCATCGACCTGTCTCAGGCCATCGGCATGCGGCCTCTGGTGCCAGGCCCCGGCAGCACCATTATCGTGACCGAATACAACCGCTCGGTTCAGGCGTTTCTGGTGGGCGGTGTGGACCGTATCGTGAACATGAACTGGGATGCGATCATGCCGCCGCCTACCAGCGCCGGTCGTCAGCATTACCTGACCGCGATCAGCAAGGTCGATGACCAGTTGGTGGAAATCATCGACGTCGAGAAAGTGCTGGCCGAGATCGTGCCTTACAACGCCAAGGTGTCCCGCGAGAAACTCGAGGATCCGGTGCTTGAGGGCGCGCGTGGTCGCGAAGTGCTGCTGGTGGATGACTCCAAGGTGGCGTTGGCACAGTTGCGCGACACCTTGTCGCAACTGGGTCTCAAGTTGCACGTGGCCAGTGATGGTCTGAAAGCACTGAACATGCTCAAGGGCTGGGCTGATGCTGGCGAGGACGTGCATGAAAAACTGCTGATGGTGTTTACCGATGCGGAAATGCCGGAAATGGATGGCTACCGTCTGACCACCGAGATTCGTAACGATCCGCGTCTGCGGGCGCTGTACATCGTGCTGCACACCTCGCTGTCCGGCAGCTTCAACGAATCGATGGTCAAGAAAGTCGGCTGCGACAACTTCCTGTCCAAGTTCCAGCCCGACAAGCTGGTGGAAGTGGTGCGCGAGCGCCTGATGATGCTGACTCACTGATTCACTGCCTGATCGAGACTGCCTGTCGGGTTCCTGTTCGTATAAGCTTTGCCGCTCACGGCAAAGCTTATCGAGCCACCCAAGGAACCGTTCATGTTACGTCTGCGCGCGCTTTATCGTTTCCCTCTCAAATCATGCAAGGCGCAAATCCTGCAGCGGGCGTCGTTCGACAGCCTGGGGCTGGCGGGTGATCGACGCTGGATGCTGGTTGATGAGAGTACGGGGCGTTTTCTGACCCAGCGCGCCGTGTCGCACATGTCGCAACTTTCGGTGCTGTGGAACGCTGGCGGAGGCGTGACCCTGAGTGCGCCAGACTTCGCGCCGCTTGATGTCGCTGTCCCGGCCGATGTGCAGGAAAACCTGCGCGGCGTGACCGTCTGGCGCGATTCGCTGCAGGTGCCTGACGCAGGCGAGGAGGCGGCCGAATGGGTCAGTCGCTTCATCGGCAAGCCGACGCGCATGGTCTACATGCCCGTCGAGCGTGCGCGCTGGCTGCCTGGCGGCTATGGCTCCACCGACAACCGCGTCAACTTTGCCGACGGTTTTCCGCTGTTGCTGATCGGCCAGGGCTCGCTCGACGACCTGTCTGCCAGGCTGGGCAGGGATGTAGAAATGCTGCGCTTCAGGCCCAATCTGGTGATCGAAGGCGCCGAAGCCTTCGCCGAAGACAACTGGAAGCGTATCCGCATAGGCGACATGCATTTCGAACTGCTCAAGCCCTGTGCCCGCTGCATCCTCACCACTATCGACCCTGCCACCGGTGAACGCAGCCCTGACCGCGAACCCTTCGCGACCCTGAAGACCTACCGTGAAGTCGAAGGCAACGTCATGTTCGGGCAGAACATGGTCAATATCGGGCCGGGCGAGATCGAGGTGGGGATGGAAGTGGAGGTGTTGGAGTGAAAGGGTGACGTGAGCCCTGCGCTCGGCTCACTGAATCCGCAATCTGTGCCATGTGTGACGCGTAGCGTCACAGGATGCATGCCCACGCGGTGCGCGTGGGCACTATCAGTGTCGAGGCAGACATCTTCATAACGATGTCTGCTCCACCTCATAAGTCATCAAAAAACCGTTCGTGCCAGTCCACCAGCGGCTGCGGCGAGTTGAGTTTCTGGCCGTAGATCACCGAATACGACAATACGTTCTGCACGTACTGACGGGTTTCGTCGAACGGAATGCTCTCCACCCAGACATCGAATGCCAGGTGATTGGCACCCTTGAGCCACTGACGTACGCGGCCGGGCCCCGCGTTATAGGCGGCCGAGGCCAGCACGCGGTTGCCGTTGAACTGGCTGTGCACCGAGCTCAGATAAGCAGCGCCAAGCTGGATGTTGGTGTCCGGGTCGAGCACCTGCTGGGGTGAGGCCAGCGGGATGCTGAACTTGCGAGCGGTTTCCTTGGCCGTGGCGGGCATCAGTTGCATCAGGCCGCTGGCGCCTACACCCGAGCGCGCATCGTCCATGAAGGCACTTTCCTGGCGGGTAATCGCAAATACCCAGCTGGAATGCAGGCCGCGAATCTTCGCTTCGCGAACCAGCGTGTCGCGGTGCGCCATCGGGAAGCGGATATCCAGATCATCCCAGTATTGCGCCTGGCTGATGGTGCGGATGGCGGGGAAATACCACTTCAGGTCGTAGGCCAGCTTGGCCTGCGCAACCATTTCATCGCGATTGAAATGGCGGCTGACGTGGTACCACTCGCGACGACCATCGACGATCTCGCCACGGTCATGGAACTCCAGCGCGCGACGGACACCCGGCGTGTTGCGTACCTTATTGATCAGCGCCTGGCTGAGCACCAGCGGCTTGTTGTTGAGCTGGTAAGGGCTCTGGGTGCGGTCGGCGGCCAGAAAGCCGTAGAAATCACGCTCCTTGGCCACGTCTTTGTACAGCGCGGCAATCATCGGGCTGTTGGGCTGGGCCAGTTCAAGCGCACGGGCCTCCCAATAACGCCAGCGGTTGGTGGTGGCGAGATCCTTGGGCAGGCGGCGCGCCAGCTCATAGGCATCTTCCCAGCGGCCCAGACGCAGCAGCAGGCGCAGACGCCATTCGGTCACGGTGTTGTCGCGCAGGTCCGGGTCATATTTTGTCATGACCTCAAGCGCACGGTCATCGTAGCGGCGCGCGAGCGTCAGGCCGATTTCCTTGGCGATTTCCACCTGCTCTTCCCGGGAGAAGTGCATGGTGATCGCATAGCTGTCCAGCATCGCCAGGGCTTTCTGCGGGTCCTGACGTGCCAATCGACGCAGGCCGAGGCCCACGACGTCGGACATGGCTTCATCCACCGGCAGGAACTGCCCCGGGTTGTTGATCATCTCCGGCTTCTGGGCCACAGCAACGAGCAGTTTGCCCTGTGGTGCCAGCGAGTTGAGGCTGTTGACCAGCGTGTTGGCCAGGGTGTAGTTGCGGCCCTGTGCCGCCAGCTTGGCGCGCTGCCAGCGTTTCTGCTCGGTCAACTGACCTGCCGCAGCCCATTGCGCGAAGAACGCGTCGCAGGCAGCCGGCAAGGTCTTGCCGGTCATCCACAGCTTCTCGGCATTGGCATAGCCTTCGGCGCGCTTGTTGTTATTCAACTGATACTGGCCATACAGGCAGTCCAGTTCGACGAAATTCATTTTGGGGTCGTAATACTTTACGAACGGCTGCCAGTCGCCGCGCTCGGCGAGCCAGCGCAGCCAGCGCAACTTCATCCAGTTGGCCTGGGGAAGATCACCATGCTCGGCGAGAAACTTCTCGATCTCGGCATTGCTGGCGGTCTTCAGGCGCGCAGTCAGCTCGTCGTATTCCAGATACGGCTCGAGCGGATAGTCGGCCAGTGCCGTGCTGTACATCTGGTACGGGCCTGAATCGCCCTTGGCCAGCGCACGCTTGGCCTCGTCGTAATATTTGCGTTGTTGGGTAAGGTCTGCCGCGTGAGCGGTCTGGACGGCAGTGGCGGAGAGGAGCAGGCACGATAGAAAGCTGAACAAACGACTGCGCATGAGACTTCCGAGCAGATGAGTCGTGAAAAGTGCGGCTAGCTTAGCCTTTTGCCAGCTCATCGTGAAAGCACTGCCGACGAGCTTGACTCATGAAGAAATAATTGGCGGGTATAAAGAAGACGCTGTGTCGACCGCCTGCGCGACGAATCCCGACATCCACCGGCTATCTCAGGTAGAATGCGCGCCCGGTTTTTGGAGAAGCTCATGACCCTGCTCAAATTCAGCGATGTGTCCCTTGCTTTCGGCGCCATGCCGTTATTGGACAAGGTGTCCTGGCAGATCGCCCGTGGTGAGCGGGTGTGCATCATTGGCCGCAATGGCACTGGCAAATCCAGCATGTTGAAGCTGGTCAAGGGCGTTCAGAAGCCCGATGAAGGCGCTGTCTGGCGTGCACCCGGTCTGAAGATCGGCGAGTTGCCCCAGGAATTGCCGGTAGCCGACGGACGGACAGTGTTTGACGTGGTGGCCGAAGGTCTGGATGGCGTGGGTGCCTTGCTCGCCGAATACCATCATCTGGCCCAGAACTGCGTGACTGAGGACGACCTCAACAAGCTCATGCACGTGCAGCAGGACCTCGAGGCCCGTGATGGCTGGCGTCTGCAGCAGCTGGTCGAAAGCACCCTTAGTCGTCTGCAGTTGCCTGCCGACAAGACGCTCGCCGAGCTCTCCGGTGGCTGGCGTCGTCGTGTCCTGCTGGCTCAGGCGCTGGTTTCCGAACCCGATCTGCTGCTGCTCGACGAGCCGACCAACCACCTGGATATCGGCGCGATCGCCTGGCTGGAAGAAGCCCTCAAGGATTTCCAGGGTGCAGTGCTGTTCATCACGCACGACCGGGCATTCCTGCAGAATCTGGCGACCCGTATTCTGGAGCTGGATCGCGGCGGCCTGATCGACTGGAACGGCGACTACGCCAGTTTCCTCGTCCACAAGGAAGCAGCGCTGGCGGCCGAAGAAACCGCCAACGCGCTGTTCGACAAGCGTCTGGCCCAGGAGGAAGTCTGGATTCGTCAGGGCATCAAGGCCCGTCGTACCCGTAACGAAGGCCGTGTACGTGCGCTGAAGGAGTTGCGTGTCGAGCGCAGCGAACGTCGCGAGCGCACCGGCAAGGCCAATATTCAGCTCGACACTGCCGAGAAATCCGGCAAACAGGTCATGGTGCTGGACAACGTCAGCTTTGCGCACCCGGGCGGTCCGATGCTGATCAAGGACTTTTCCATGGTCCTGCAGCGCGAGGACCGTATCGGTCTGCTGGGTGCCAACGGTACCGGCAAGACCACGCTGCTCAAGCTGATGCTCGACAACCTGCAGCCGACCGGCGGCAAGGTCGAAGTCGGTACGCGTCTCGACGTTGCCTACTTCGACCAGTTGCGTCACCAGCTCGATCTGGAAAAGACCGTGATCGACAACGTCGCCGAGGGTCGCGATTTCATCGATATTGATGGGCAGAGCCGTCACGTGCTGAGCTATCTGGGGGATTTCCTGTTCAGCCCTCAGCGCGCCCGCACTCCGGTGAAAGCGCTGTCGGGTGGTGAGCGTGCCCGTCTGTTACTGGCCAAGCTGTTCAGCAAGCCTGCCAACCTGCTGGTTCTCGACGAACCGACCAACGATCTGGACGTTGAAACCCTGGAACTGCTCGAAGAAGTGCTGTTGACCTTCAAGGGCACGGTACTCATGGTCAGTCACGACCGGGCATTCCTCGACAACGTCGTGACCAGCACGCTGGTATTCGAAGGTGAAGGCAAGGTTCGCGAATACGTGGGTGGTTATCAGGACTGGCTGCGTCAGGGTGGTTCCCCGCGTCTGCTGGGTGTGGCGGATACCAAGTCGGGCAAGGCCGAGCTGGCCAGTGCTGTTGTTCAGGCTGCCCCGGTAGCCGCTCAGGAAATGCCGGTCGCCAAAAAGAAGCTCAGCTACAAGCATCAGCGTGAGCTGGAAGCCTTGCCGGGCCAGATCGACGAAGTCGAAGGCAAGATGGCTGCTCTCACTGCTGAAATGGCTGCGCCGGGCTTCTATCAGCAGCCAGCCGAGCAGACCACTGCGGCGTTGGCGCAGATGGAAAGTCTGCAAGGCGAGCTGGATGCCTTGCTGGAGCGCTGGGCCGAGCTGGACGAGTGATTGTCTGGCGTTAAAAGCAGAAAGCCCGGATCATGTCCGGGCTTTTCACATTTACGCCAACGCTACTCGGGCTTTTTGAGACGTACCGCCAGCATGTCGCAAGGTGCGCCGTGCAGGACGTCATTGGCGGTGGAGCCAAGCAGCAATGCAAGGCCATGGCGGCCGTGACTGCCGATGACGATCAGGTCGCACTCCTGCTTACTCGCGAGTTGGTGGATTTCCTGGCGGGGTTGTCCATACACCAGATGGCTTTCGCCGGCTCTCAAATCAGGATGGGTGATTTTCAGCTTTTCCAGTTTTTCCTTGGCCTGATCGAACTGCTGTTGTTGCAGCTGCGACAGGTCCATCGGGACGTCGCCTCCGAAGGCCATTGCCATGGGTTCGACGATATGCACCGTGGACAGCTTCGCATTGCTCTCTTTTGCCAGCTCCAGTGCACGTTTGAGCACCGCACTGCATTCGTCGGTGAGGTCAATGGCAACCAGAATATGTTGATACGACATGAGGGTGTCCTCCGAGAGGGTTGCGATGGGGTGAGTATGGCTCTTTCGTTCGCATCTGGGCAGACCCCGTGCAAGCCACTGTTTTCAAATTGTTGTTTAGCCTGAATCGGGCGGGGGCAAGAAATATGACGGTCTGGATAGTCCTGTCAATCATTTGTGTGATGTTGAGCCCACTTGTGTGGTTGCGTCCGTCGCGTCATCAGAGCGGCAGGATGGCATTGCGCATGGAAGCACGGCGCATCGGCATGGCGATGCAGCTTGCGCCGCAGGAGTGGCCTCACTGGCTCCCCAGGCAGCCGCCCAGCCCGTGCGCGCAATACCATCGGCCGCGCAGAGGCTCGAAGCCCGATGCGTGGACCTACTGGCAGTTTGAGCCTGGAGTGTGGGTCAACCGTTGGCGTGAGCCCTGCGAGGACACCACATTGCTGGCACATTTCCGCACGCTGCCGGCTGATGTCTTCAAGGTCGAAGCGGATTCGCAAATGATCGCTGTGTACTGGGCCGAGCGGGGCGAGGCAGATGTGTTGCAGCATATCAATGCGGCGCTCAAGGCGCTGGCCTGAAATTTACCGAATCGCAGGCAATAAAAAGCCCGATAACAACATCGGGCCGGGGTTGGCCAGGCAGGCCGATAATTCCTGGTATGCCGGCATCCAGTCTCTGAATGCCGGTTATCACCGCTGCGCACCCGTGATCGGAATCATCGCGGGCCTCTTGTGGCGCAGTGGGCTGACTCTAGACCTTCTGCTCCCTTTTGTCGCGTTTTTCTCGACGCATTCCTCAAATGAGCCTCAACAGTGCAGGATCTGCAAGGTTTGAGCTCACCTTTGCATTATCAGTTTGTTGAATGGTGGCAAATTAAACCGCGGTTTGCTGGTCGGGAATCGCTTGTGCCTTTTGCAATCCGCCGTTTTCATCGATGTTTTGGCGAATTGACAATTATCCGGTTTTGCCTGATGGTGTGCATACCCAAATCAAACGGGCGTATGAAATGAGCGTTTGGTCGTCAGACGGCTCTGACAGAATCCTGGCTACCTCGTCGCAGCGGATGTACGTGTGATTTGGCGTGTTCATCGACGGCGACGTCGTAGTCTCGTTGAACGTTAAGGTTCAGCGAGTATTGTTCAGCTTCCATATTGTGGAGATCAGTTGATGATTTACGAAGGTAAAGCCATCACGGTTAAGGCTCTTGAAAGTGGCATCGTCGAATTGAATTTCGATCTCAAGGGTGAGTCCGTCAACAAGTTCAACCGTCTCACCCTCAACGAACTGCGTCAGGCAGTGGATGCTGTCAAGGCTGACGCGTCGGTTAAAGGTGTGATCGTCACCAGCGGCAAAGACGCATTCATCGTCGGCGCTGACATCACCGAGTTTGTCGACAACTTCAAGTTGCCCGAAGCCGAACTGGTCGCCGGCAACCTGGAAGCCAACCGGATCTTCAGCGATTTCGAAGACCTTGGCGTGCCGACAGTCGTTGCCATCAACGGCATCGCGCTGGGCGGCGGTCTGGAGATGTGTCTGGCGGCCGATTACCGCGTCATGTCGAGCAGCGCGAAGATCGGCCTGCCGGAAGTCAAGCTGGGTCTGTACCCGGGCTTCGGCGGTACGGTTCGTCTGCCACGCATAATAGGTGCCGATAACGCCATCGAGTGGATTGCCTCCGGCAAGGAAAACGCTGCCGAAGACGCGCTCAAGGTCGGTGCAGTGGATGCGGTCGTTGCGCCAGAGAAACTACAGGCTGCGGCTCTCGACCTGATCAAACGCGCCATTTCCGGCGAGTTCGATTTCAAGGCCAAGCGTCAGCCCAAGCTGGACAAGCTCAAGCTCAACGCCATCGAGCAGATGATGGCCTTCGAAACCGCCAAGGGTTTTGTCGCAGGTCAGGCCGGCCCGAACTACCCGGCACCGGTCGAAGCGATCAAGACCATTCAGAAAGCGGCGAACTTCGGTCGTGACAAGGCGCTTGAGGTTGAAGCTGCCGGTTTCGTGAAAATGGCCAAGACTTCTGCTGCGCAGAGCCTGATCGGCCTGTTCCTGAACGATCAGGAACTGAAAAAGAAAGCCAAGGGTTATGACGAAGTCGCCAGAGACGTGAAGCAGGCTGCCGTTCTCGGCGCTGGCATCATGGGCGGCGGCATTGCGTATCAGTCGGCGGTAAAGGGCACACCGATCCTGATGAAGGATATTCGTGAAGAAGCCATTCAACTGGGTCTGAACGAAGCGTCGAAACTGTTGGGCAACCGTGTCGAAAAAGGCCGTCTGACCGCTGCGAAGATGGCTGAAGCGCTGAATGCGATTCGTCCTACGCTTTCCTACGGCGACTTCGGTAACGTCGATCTGGTGGTTGAAGCCGTAGTCGAGAACCCGAAGGTCAAGCAGGCAGTTCTGGCCGAAGTTGAAGCACAGGTGGGTGAAAACACCATCCTGGCGTCGAACACCTCCACTATTTCGATCAGTCTCCTGGCGAAGGCGCTCAAGCGCCCCGAAAACTTCGTGGGCATGCACTTCTTCAACCCGGTGCACATGATGCCGCTGGTGGAAGTGATCCGCGGTGAGAAGTCCAGCGAAGAAGCGGTTGCTACCACCGTCGCTTACGCCAAGAAAATGGGCAAGAACCCGATCGTGGTCAATGATTGCCCGGGCTTCCTCGTCAATCGCGTGCTGTTCCCGTACTTTGGCGGTTTCGCCAAGCTGGTCAGCGCTGGCGTCGACTTCGTGCGCATTGACAAGGTCATGGAAAAATTCGGCTGGCCGATGGGGCCTGCCTACCTGATGGACGTGGTTGGTATCGACACCGGCCACCACGGTCGTGACGTCATGGCCGAAGGTTTTCCGGACCGCATGAAGGACGACCGCCGTTCTGCTGTCGACGTGCTGTACGAAGCCAATCGCCTGGGTCAGAAGAACGGCAAGGGCTTCTATGTTTACGAGATGGACAAGAAAGGCAAGCCGAAGAAGGTCAACGACCCGGCCGTGCTGGACGTACTCAAGCCGATCGTTTTCGAACAGCGTGAAGTCACCGACGAAGACATCATCAACTGGATGATGATTCCGCTGTGCATGGAAACTGTGCGCTGCCTGGAAGACGGCATCGTTGAAACTGCCGCCGAAGCCGACATGGGCCTGATCTACGGTATTGGTTTCCCTCCATTCCGTGGTGGTGCGCTGCGTTACATAGACTCGATCGGTGTCGCCGAATTCGTTGCCCTCGCTGACCAATATGCCGAGCTGGGTGCCTTGTATCAACCGACCGCGAAGCTGCGTGAGATGGCCAGCAACGGCCAGAGCTTCTTCGGTTAAGCGCCTTCTGAGGAATGAACGTATGAGCTTGAATCCAAGAGACGTCGTGATTGTCGACTTCGGTCGTACCCCGATGGGCCGCTCCAAGGGCGGCATGCACCGCAACACCCGTGCCGAAGACATGTCTGCGCACCTGATCAGCAAGCTGCTGGAGCGCAACGACAAGATTGACCCGGCTGAAGTCGAGGATGTGATCTGGGGCTGCGTCAACCAGACCCTGGAGCAGGGCTGGAACATCGCGCGCATGGCGTCGCTGCTGACCCAGATCCCGCACACCTCTGCTGCGCAGACCGTGAGCCGCCTGTGCGGCTCGTCCATGAGCGCGCTGCACACTGCTGCGCAAGCGATCATGACCGGCAATGGCGATGTGTTCGTCATTGGCGGCGTGGAGCACATGGGTCACGTCAGCATGATGCACGGCGTCGATCCGAACCCGCACATGTCGCTGTATGCCGCCAAGGCGTCGGGCATGATGGGCCTGACTGCAGAAATGCTCGGCAAAATGCATGGCATTACCCGCGAACAACAGGATGCCTTCGGCCTGCGTTCCCACCAGCTCGCCCACAAGGCGACGCTGGAGGGCAAGTTCAAGGACGAGATCATCCCGATGCAGGGTTACGACGAAAACGGCTTCCTCAAGGTCTTCGACTACGATGAAACCATTCGTCCGGACACCACTCTGGAAAGTCTGGCGGCGCTCAAGCCGGCTTTCAATCCGAAGGGTGGCACCGTGACAGCGGGCACGTCTTCGCAAATCACTGATGGCGCTTCGTGCATGATCGTGATGTCGGCGCAGCGTGCCATGGACCTCGGTATCCAGCCTATGGCGGTTATTCGTTCCATGGCCGTTGCCGGTGTAGACCCTGCAATCATGGGCTACGGCCCGGTTCCTGCGACTCAAAAGGCACTCAAGCGCGCAGGTCTGAGCATCTCGGATATCGACTTCTTCGAGCTCAACGAAGCGTTCGCTGCACAGGCCCTGCCAGTGCTGAAAGATCTGAAAGTGCTCGACAAGATGAACGAGAAGGTTAACCTGCATGGCGGCGCCATTGCTCTGGGCCATCCATTTGGGTGTTCCGGTGCACGCATCTCCGGCACCTTGCTCAATGTCATGAAGCAGAATGGCGGCAACCTCGGGGTTTCCACCATGTGCATCGGACTGGGTCAGGGCATCGCGACCGTTTTCGAACGTGTCTGATTTGCCTGAAGTGATGCAGCCGGGGCTTGATGCCCCGGCTTTTGTTTTTTTGAAAAAGCAGTTTCAGACCCAATGTCTTGACTGTGTTTCTGTTCTGAACCCGTTTCACGAGGGCTGCATCATGCAACTGCAACCAGGGCTCTACCGCCACTATAAAGGCCCGGAATATCGGGTATTCAGTGTGGCGAAGCATTCTGAAACCGAAGAAGAGGTCGTGTTCTACCAGGCGCTCTATGGCGATTTCGGCATGTGGGTTCGTCCCCTGGAAATGTTCCTGGAGTCCGTCGAGGTTGACGGCGAGCAAGTCCCGCGCTTTGCTTTGGTCCAGGCCGAACCGAGCCTGTTTTCGGGTTCGTGACTCGGAAATTCACAACAGGCTGTGCTTGACCTCACCTTGTAGCCACTATATATAGCGTGGCCTTTACAAGCTCGTCATTGTCTTTCATCTAGTATTCAGGAATTTTCTGATCCATGGGCAAATCGCTGGTCATCGTGGAATCCCCGGCTAAGGCCAAGACCATCAACAAGTATTTGGGCAACCAGTACGTGGTGAAGTCGAGTATCGGCCATATCCGAGACCTGCCCACCAGCGGTTCGGCCAGTGCTGCCAAAGAGCCTGCCGCCAAGCGTGGCAAGGCCGCCGCAGGCGAGGGCCCGGTACTGACGCCGAAAGAAAAGGCGCAGCGCCAGTTGGTCTCTCGTATGGGCGTCGATCCGGAGCATGGCTGGAAAGCCAAGTACGAAATCCTTCCCGGCAAAGAGAAGGTGATCGAAGAGCTGCGCAAGCTCGCCAAGGATGCCGACACCATCTATCTCGCGACGGACTTGGACCGCGAGGGGGAAGCCATTGCCTGGCACCTGCGCGAAGCCATCGGCGGCGACGACAGCCGCTTCAAGCGCGTTGTGTTCAACGAAATCACCAAGAAAGCCATCCAGGAAGCCTTCTCCAAACCGGGCGAGCTGGACATCGCACGGGTCAATGCCCAGCAGGCACGTCGCTTCCTGGACCGCGTGGTCGGTTACATGGTTTCGCCGCTGCTGTGGCAGAAAGTCGCCCGCGGCCTTTCCGCAGGCCGTGTGCAGTCGGTTGCCGTGAAACTGGTGGTGGAGCGCGAACGCGAAATTCGTGCGTTCAATCCCGAAGAGTACTGGGAGATTCACGCCGACCTGGGCACTGCCAAGGGTGCCAACGTGCGTTTCGAAGTCGCCCGTGAGAACGGCGAAGCCTTCAAGCCCTTGAATGAAGCGCAGGCCATGGCCGCGCTGGAAAAGCTCAAGGCTTCCAGCTACAGCATTATCAAGCGTGAAGACAAGCCGACCAGCAGCAAGCCGTCGGCGCCGTTCATCACGTCGACCCTGCAGCAGGCCGCAAGCAATCGTCTGGGCTTCGGCGTGAAGAAGACCATGATGATGGCCCAGCGCTTGTATGAAGCGGGCTACATCACTTACATGCGTACCGACTCGACCAACCTGTCGGCCGACGCAGTGAGCATGGCGCGCGATTACATCGAAACCGAGTTCGGCAAGAAATACCTGCCGGAATCGCCAAACGTCTACAGCAGCAAGGAAGGCGCACAGGAGGCGCACGAAGCGATTCGTCCTTCCGACGTCAACATGCACCCGTCCAAGCTGTCGGGCATGGAGCGCGACGCCGAGCGCCTGTATGAACTGATCTGGCGCCAGTTCGTGGCCTGTCAGATGCCGCCCGCGCAATACCTGTCGACCACCGTCAGCGTTGCAGCCAGCGATTTCGAGCTGCGTGCCAAGGGCCGCATCCTCAAGTTCGACGGTTACACCCGCGTATTGCCGCAGATGGCCAAGCCTGGCGACGACGACGTGCTGCCGGACATGGCGCAGGGCGAAACCCTGAAGCTGAACAAGCTCGATCCGACCCAGCACTTCACCAAGCCGCCCGCGCGTTACTCTGAAGCGAGCCTGGTCAAGGAAATGGAAAAGCGCGGCATCGGTCGTCCTTCGACTTACGCAGCGATCATTTCGACCATTCAGGATCGCGGCTACGTGGCGCTGCATAATCGTCGCTTCTATTCGGAGAAAATGGGTGACATCGTTACTGGTCGCCTGTCCGAGAGCTTTGCCAACCTGATGGACTACGGCTTCACCGCCGGCATGGAAGAAAACCTCGACGACGTGGCCCAAGGGCAACGTGACTGGAAAAACGTGCTGGACGAGTTCTACGGCGATTTCCGCAAGAAGCTGGAAGTGGCCGAAGCGCCGGACAGCGGTATGCGCGCCAACCAGCCGGTCATGACCGACATTCCGTGCAAGGTCTGTGGTCGTCCGATGCAGATTCGTACCGCCTCCACCGGTGTTTTCCTTGGTTGCTCGGGTTACAGCCTGCCGCCCAAGGAGCGCTGCAAGGCCACTGTCAACCTCACCCCTGGCGACGAGATCGCCGAGGATGACGAGGGCGAGTCCGAATCCAGGGTTCTGCGTGGCAAGCATCGCTGCCCGATCTGCAGCACGGCCATGGATGCCTACCTGCTGGATGAGAATCACAAACTGCACATCTGCGGTAACAACCCGGATTGCACCGGCTACGAGATCGAGAAGGGTACCTACCGGATCAAGGGCTACGAAGGCCCGAGCCTGGAATGCGACAAGTGTGGCAGCGAGATGCAGCTAAAGACTGGCCGTTTCGGCAAGTTCTTCGGCTGTACCAACCCTGACTGCAAAAACACCCGAAAGCTGCTCAAGAGTGGCGACGCGGCACCGCCGAAGATGGATCCGGTCAAGATGCCGGAACTCAAGTGCGACAAGGTTGACGACACGTATATCCTGCGTGACGGTGCTTCCGGGTTATTTCTGGCGGCCAGTCAGTTCCCGAAAAACCGTGAGACCCGCGCGCCTCTGGTCATCGAGATCGCGCCGCACAAGGACGAGATCGATCCGAAGTATCACTTCCTTTGCGAAGCGCCGAAGAAGGACCCGGACGGCCGTCCGTCGGTGATCCGTTACAGCCGCAAGACCAAGGAGCAGTACGTGCAGACCGAGGTTGAAGGCAAGCCTACCGGCTGGCGTGCGTTCTACGATGGTAGCGCCTGGAAGGTCGAAGACAAGCGTTGATCGACTGAGGTCCGGCATTCACATGCCGGACCTTCTTCCACGGCAATGCGGTCAGGCTATGCTGGTCTTATTCGATTGTGATGGAGAGTGTTGCCATGGCTCATGAACTCTATACCCGCACCAACCAGAAGATTTATTTCGCCGGTCTCGCGCTCGAGGCCTTGAGCAAAGCGGAAAACGGTCAGGTCATCAATGCGCAAGCGTTGCAGCAGGCGGAGCGCGAATCGGTGCTGTTTCATCTGTACGGTGCCTTGTTGGGGCTGTGCCACGAGATCGCAGGTTACTACCGTCTGCCCCAGGCCAACGCCCCGCGTGCCGAGCAATTGCTGACGCAGGACGTGCTGGACGCCATTGCGATCCCGGAGATGGCTGAGCTGGTCGAACTGGCTCAGCATCGCGAGACGTGGCTGGCCAGGCTGCTGGCGGCCTACAACTCGCTGTACCAGCCGCCTCGTGCCCCCGTCAAGCCCAAGGGTGACGTGACTCAGCCGATGATTGTGACGGTGAATCTGGATGCCGAGCCGGAGCCGGAATTGACCCGTGAAGAGCTGGAAAGCTGGCGCCAACAGCTGAAAAGCCTGGCGGTTCGTTTCCGTGAAGGTTTGAGCGAGTGCTGAAAAGCGATGATGGAAGGGCTGGCAGGCTGCTACAATGCCAGCCTATTGCGGAGTAACTGTACTGATGCCTACCTCTTTTCTTGAAATTGTCGAACTGCCTGACGGTCGCATTGAACTGCGTCGCGCTGATGACGAGGGCTCGTTGGTCACGCTGGATTTCTCGGCCGATGCCAAGGCGTTCATGCAGGGGCAGCATGTCGAAGTTGCCAAGGCCATGTTGAGCGTAGGCGTTCAAATGGCCGGTCGCCTGGCCGAAGGCGAAGTCGAAAAGGATGACGGGCCTCGCGTTCTGCACTGATCGGCTATGCTAATCAGTGACCGGCCTTCAGCCCAGTCTGATATTCAGGCTTTGCGCTTCACCAATCCTCGCTGCACCGATCAACTGCTGGCGCGACGACGTGCTGAGTGGATTGATCCAGCTCACCACGGTATGGCTGCGTCCGAGCCGTAGCGCTTCCCGCGTCAATTCCAGTGCGCTCTGATTGCCGCGTGGCTGAAGCAGAAGAATCCTTTCCCGGTTCAGGCCGGCATCACGTAGCCAGGCCTGGGTCACGTTCGATGGCGGCGCAATAAGGGTCAGCCAGCGCGCATCGTCATCCTGACTGAGCTCGCGAAGGATAGGGGCGAGCAGGTTCATGCAGTTCCCTGCAGCACCACGCAAGGACAGTTCGCTGAAAGGCTCCGGCTCATTGCTCCAGGGCGTTTCGACAATGTCCGTGAGCATCGGGGCGATGGGCTGGGCCATGAATGCCTCGAACAGCGGTAATTGCGAATGCGGTGCTTGATGGAACTGCATAACGTCTCCTTAGCGGCGAATGACGCCGACGCTCAAACCTTCGATCACCAGATCCTGATCCTTGAGGTCGACCTCGATGGGTGCGAACTCCGGATTTTCCGCCAGCAGCCAGACCTTGCTGCCTTCACGCTTGAAGCGTTTGACGGTGACTTCGTCGCCGATCCGGGCAACAACGATCTGGCCATTACGGGCTTCACGCGTGGTGTGCACCGCCAGCAGGTCGCCGTCGAGGATACCGATGTCCTTCATGCTCATGCCGTGCACGCGCAACAGATAGTCGGCGCTGGGATGAAAGAAGGTCGGGTTGATGTTGCAGGATTCTTCGATGTGCTGCTGCGCCAGAATGGGCGCACCGGCAGCGACACGGCCAATCACAGGCAGGCTGCTCTCGTCGGGTTTGGCTTCGAAGCCGGGAATGCGTATGCCGCGTGAGGCGCCCGGTGTCATTTCGATTGCGCCTTTGCGTGCAAGCGCCTTGAGGTGTTCTTCAGCGGCGTTCGGCGACTTGAAGCCCAGTTCCTGAGCGATTTCCGCACGTGTCGGGGGAAAGCCGTTGTCTTCGAGACAGCGTTTGATGAAGCCCAGGATTTCGGCCTGGCGTGGCGTCAGTTTGATCATGTCGAGCGCTCTGTCTTTTTATACAGTGACTGGGATTATATACAGTGAAGGCGCAATGGCAATCGACTATTTCGTTTTCGCCGCCGAGCGGTTGTGGATTCGTGTGCCTGTCGATGTGCAGGGCGATGCAACGGCCATACCTGACCCCAGACGATTTCATCGTTTACTTCATGAATTCGTGACTGTCTGGCCATAAAATGAACGCGTCTGCTTGACAATCGGGGCGTATGATACGTATGTTTCAAACGTTCGTTTGTTAGGCAGAGAGCCATGGCCCAGTCGGAAACCGTTGAACGCATTCTTGATGCTGCGGAGCAGTTGTTCGCAGAGAAAGGTTTCGCTGAAACCTCGCTGCGTCTCATCACCAGCAAGGCCTCTGTCAATCTTGCTGCGGTGAATTATCACTTCGGGTCCAAGAAAGCGCTCATTCAGGCGGTGTTCTCGCGTTTTCTGGGGCCATTCTGTATCAGCCTCGAGCGCGAACTGGAGCGTCGTCAGTCCAGACCCGAGCACAAGCCCACGCTTGAAGAACTGCTCGAAATCCTGGTGGAACAGGCACTGGTCGTGCAGCCGCGCAGTGGCAATGATCTTTCCATTTTCATGCGCCTGCTGGGACTGGCCTTCAGTCAGAGCCAGGGCCATTTGCGACGCTATCTCGAAGACATGTACGGCAAGGTGTTTCGCCGTTACATGACGCTGGTCAACGAAGCTGCGCCGCGTATTCCGCCTATCGAGCTGTTCTGGCGCGTGCACTTCATGCTCGGTGCCGCAGCGTTCAGCATGTCCGGAATCAAGGCCTTGCGTGCCATTGCCGAAACCGATTTCGGCGTCAACACCTCCATCGAGCAGGTCATGCGCCTGATGGTGCCATTCCTGGCTGCCGGTATGCGCGCTGACACCGGGGTGACCGATCCCGCCATGATCGCCGCCCAGCTCAGGCCGCGCAGCAAGAGCAGCAGCACACCTGCACCTGTTGCCGCCAAGGCCTGACGTCACTGAAGCCCTTCGCATTGCACCGGGCTTCAGGATCAAGCACCATGCCCGCATTGCAATCGGGCACTGGTGTGTAAGGGTTTTTCTATGAGTTCTGGCCTGCAAGGCTCTCTGATGGTCGATGTCGCCGGTACCTGGCTGACCAGCGAAGACCGTCAGTTTCTGCGTCAGCCCGAGGTGGGCGGTCTTATCATCTTCGCTCGAAACATCGAGCATCCCCGTCAGGTTCGTGAACTGAGTGCCGCGATTCGTGCCATTCGGCCTGATCTGCTGCTTGCAGTGGATCAGGAGGGCGGGCGCGTCCAGCGTCTTCGTCAGGGTTTTGTACGGCTCCCGGCGATGCGCGCCATTGCAGAAAAGCGCGATGCCGAGCACCTGGCGGAGCATTGCGGCTGGCTGATGGCGACCGAGGTTCTGGGCGTAGGGCTTGACCTCAGCTTTGCCCCGGTGCTGGATCTGGATTATCAGCGCAGCGCGGTCGTCGGCACACGTGCCTTCGAGGGTGATCCCGAGCGCGTGGCCGTGCTGGCAGGTGCGTTTATTCGTGGAATGAATGCAGCAGGTATGGCGGCCACCGGCAAGCATTTCCCCGGTCATGGCTGGGCGGAGGCCGATTCTCACGTGGCGATCCCCAACGATGAACGCAGCCTGGAGCAGATCCGCGCCAATGATCTGGTGCCCTTCGCGCGTCTGAGTCAGCAACTGGCCGCGGTCATGCCGGCTCATGTCATCTACCCGAAAGTGGATTCGCAGCCGGCCGGTTTCTCACGCCGCTGGTTGCAGGACATCCTGCGCGACGAACTGAAATTCGACGGGGTTATCTTCAGTGATGACCTCTCGATGGCAGGGGCGCATGTGGTTGGCGATGCAGCAAGTCGCATCGAGGCTGCGTTGACCGCTGGCTGCGACATGGGGCTGGTGTGCAATGACCGTGCGGCCGCAGAGCTGGCACTCAGCGCGGCGCAGCGCATGAAGGTCAAGCCTTCGGCGCGTATCGCTCGCATGCGTGGCAATGCCATCGCCAGTACCGAGTACCGACAGCATCCACGCTGGCTCGCTGCGCTTGCTGCACTGCGCAGCGCCCAATTGATCGATTAAGGATTAGCAATGACTGTTTACGCGATTATCGGTGGCACCGGCCTGACCCAGCTCGAAGGGCTGCACATTCGTCAGTCGTTGCCCATGAACACGCCTTACGGAGCGCCGTCCGGCGAAATTCAGATAGGTGAGTACGCCGGGCGTGAAGTGATGTTTCTTGCGCGTCATGGTCATCCGCATCGCCTGCCGCCTCATCAGGTCAACTACCGCGCCAATATCTGGGCCTTGAAACAGGCTGGCGCCGAAGCGATTCTCGCCGTGAACGCAGTGGGCGGCATTCATCCTGCGATGGGCACCGGGCACTTTTGCGTGCCCCATGACGTGATCGATTACACCAGCGGCCGTCAGCATACGTTCTTCGCCGACGATCTGGAGCAGGTCACTCACATCGACTTCAGCTATCCCTACAGCGAAGCGCTGCGCGCCCGTCTGGTTGCGGCGCTGGCGGCTGAAGGCTGCGAGTTCAGTGATCGTGGCGTATACGCTTGCACGCAGGGGCCTCGTCTGGAAACCGTGGCCGAGATCATTCGTCTGGAGCGCGACGGCTGCGACATCGTCGGGATGACCGGCATGCCCGAAGCGGCGCTCGCTCGCGAGCTGGAGCTGGATTACGCCTGTCTGGCGCTGGTCGTGAACCCGGCGGCAGGCAAGTCGACTACTGTCATCACCATGGCTGAAATCGAGCAGGCTTTGCGTGACGGGATGGGCAAAGTCAAGTCAACGCTGGCGCGGGTGTTGTCTGCTCAGTAGGTATCCGGCCGGGCGGGACGAGGAAAAGGGCTTTCAGTGAAAGCCCTTGATTGCCACTAGATCATGCGCTTGAGCGTATTGTCCTTGCGCACCAAATGGTGCCAGATGGCTGCGACCACATGCAGCCCGATCACGTAATAGAAGATCGAGGCCAGCAGCTTGTGCACGTCTTCGAAATATTCCGCCGTGCGATCCGATGTCGCAAACGGCCAGGGAATCTGCAAGTCCGTAAGCGGGACCGGCAGGGCGCCTTTTTCCACCATCACTGTCAGCAACCCCAGCACCGGCTGAATGAACAGAAATGCGTAAAGCGCGTAATGTGAAACCGTCGCAGCAGCGCTTAACACGCCTTCCAGCGGTGGTGTGATGCCCGGTGGCCGATGACGACGTCGCTCGGCGACGCGGAAGAATGCCAGCACCAGGATCAGAAGGCCGACCCAGAAATGACTCTGCACGACCAGCAGGCGATACTCCGATCCCTTGCCGAACTGTGTGCGGCTGAGAATCAGGGTATACGCCAGCACGATCAGCGCAGCCATAACCCAGTGCAACCACCGGGCTTTGTAGGTATAGCGTTGCGAGGTCAGTGCATCCACGGTTGAATCCCTAGTCGCTTTTTAAGGCAGAGTGCATCGGATTCGGCATACAGCGCAAGAGTCTGTCAGCGGCAATGCCGTTCATCAGCAGTGCATGGGCCTGCACCCTTGCCCTGATCGGAGTGCAAGTTTCCCGACGCGAGTCCTGTGCATAAGCAAGCCTTATGCCTCAATGCGGCTTCAACGTCGCAAGCCTCAGCTCATGCGATACCAGCGTACAGCGGGCACGCTGCAAGAATGACGCAACGCCCTTTCTACGACCTGATCCGTGACCTGAACATCGTGTAGTTCCTCGATGCGGATTTTCTCCACTGCGGTTGCAAAAGTCCGAATAAGTCAGGCGGCCAACGTTCCTTCAGCCTCGACGAGTGGGCTGATATGGCAAAGGCATGGCATTCCCGTTCAGCAACGGAACCTGTGCCACCGGGCGGCTTCATATACGTTGAATATCTATCCAGGAGTCAGTCTTGACCAGTGCCAATACGCCCGTCGGCCAGACAACGCCGGTATCGGCCAGCATTTCCCTGAATGTACTGACCATGAACATGCACATGGGCTTCGGCATTTTCAATCGTCGCTTCATTCTTCCCGAATTGCGTGAAGCGGTGCGCACCGTGTCGGCTGATGTGGTGTTTTTGCAGGAAGTACACGGCGAGCATCAGAGCCATGCCCGGAATGTGAAGGACTGGCCGACCATTTCTCAGTATGAGTTTCTCGCCGACAGCATGTGGAGTGACTTCGCCTACGGTCGTAATGCGGTTTACCCGGACGGTGATCATGGCAATGCGCTGCTCTCCAAGTACCCGATCGTCAGCCATGAAAATCTCGACATCTCCATTGACGGAACAGAGCAGCGCGGTCTGCTGCATTGCATTCTCGATGTGCCGAATCATGGTCACGTGCATGCCGTCTGCGTGCATCTGGGCCTGTTCGAAAGTCATCGGCGCAAGCAGCTCGGACTGCTTGCTGAACTGATGGGCCGTTTGCCCGCCGGAGAACCGGTGATCGTTGCCGGGGACTTCAATGACTGGCGTCAGCGGGCCGACGCCTTGTTGCAGGGAACCGGGTTGCATGAAGCTTTCGTGGAGCGGTTTGGAGCGCCGGCAAAGAGTTTTCCGGCGCGATGGCCATTGCTCAGACTGGACCGGATTTACGTACGCAACGCCACGACCCACAGACCCAAGGTGCTTTCCAATCGACCCTGGTCTCATCTTTCCGATCATGCACCGCTGGCGGTGGAGGTGACCTTATGAGAAACACGACTGGCCGCACTGAAGAACAGTGGCGCGACGGCAACTCGGTAGAGCTGCTGATCAACGGTGAGGATTTCTTCACTAGGGTGTTCGAGTGCATCCGTGCCGCTCGCACGGAAGTATTGATCGAGACCTTCATCATTTTCGAAGACCGTATCGGGATCGGCCTGCAGGAGGCTGTGATCGAAGCGGCCAGAAACGGCGCGAAAGTCGTGATCACTGTCGATGACTACGGTACCTCCGATCTCAGCTCCGCGTTCGTCAGGGCCATGATCGATGCGGGCGTCCAGATTCAGCTGTTCGACCCGCGCCCTCGGTTCATGGGCATGCGCACCAATCTGTTTCGCCGTCTGCACCGCAAAGTGGTGGTGATCGACGGCGAAATCGGCTTCATCGGCGGTATCAATTACAGCGTCGATCACATGACCGACACCGGTCTGACCGCCAAGCAGGACTACGCCGTGCTGGTGCGCGGGCCGATCATTCAGGACATCCATCGCAGCGCCGTGCACATGCTCAGTGATGCAGTACGCGCCAAACTGACGCCTGTTACGCTCAAGCTCGAGCCCGCAGGCGCTGCGCGTATGTTGCTGGCCGAGCGCGACAACGCCGAGCACACCACTGACATTGAAGAACGCTACCTTGAGGCAATCCGCGAAGCGAAGCAGCGCATTACGCTGGCCAACGCCTATTTCTTCCCCAGCTACCGCTTCCTGCGTGAGCTGCGCAATGCGTCGCGACGTGGCGTCAAGGTGACGCTGATCCTGCAGGGCAAGCCGGACATGCCCTTCGTGCGGGTGTGCTCGCGTCTGACCTATACCTATCTGCTGCGCGATGGTGTGGTGATTCACGAATACAAACAGCGCGCGTTGCACGGCAAGGTGGCGCTGATCGATCAAGACTGGTCCACCGTAGGCTCCAGCAACCTCGATCCGCTGAGTCTGGCGCTGAATCTGGAAGCCAATCTGTTTATCCGCGATCAGTCGCTCAATGATCGGCTGCAGACCCATCTGATGGAGCTTGCGGCCGCGCACAGCACCCAGATGAGTTTGAAAGGGGCTGCACGTGGCCAGTGGTGGCGTGCGCCGATGATTGTATTGAGTTTCTTTTTCCTGCGCAGATTTCCGGCAATCGCCGGCCTGTTTCCGGTTCATGGCATGCGCCTGAAGCCGTTGCGGGCGAAAGATGTGGTGCCGGAAGCCAAGGTCATTGAGCAGCAACAGGCGCACCACGAGCTGGATCAGGAGAAGACATCATGACGCAGGCAGCCAGCGCATCCTCGCAGGACGCAAAGGGCAACAAGAAAAGTGACAAGTGGAAGTGGGCGAAACGGGCGTTCAACCTGTTTTTCTTTATCGCCGTGCCGGTGCTGCTGTTCCTGCTGGTCAAGAACCTGGATTGGCAGGAGGTCAAGCAGGCGCTGCAATCCTACAAGCTCAGCACGTTGTTGATGGCTGCCTTCGTGGCGGTGCTCAGCTACCTTACCTACTGCGGCTTCGATGTGCTGGCGCGTTACTACACACGCCATAAACTGTCGATCAAGCAGATCGTTCCGGTGACATTCGTTTGCTATGCCTTCAACCTCAACCTGAGTTCCTGGGTGGGCGGGATTGCCCTGCGTTACCGGCTGTATTCCAGGCTCGGGCTGGACGTGGCGACCATCACGCGTATTCTCAGCCTGAGCCTGATTACCAACTGGCTGGGTTATATGCTGCTCGCGGGTTTTGTGTTTTCCATGCGCTTTCTGTCGTTGCCCAAGGAATGGTCGATCGGTACTGACACCCTGCAATTGATCGGTTTCGGTCTGCTGGCGGTGTGCTTTGCGTATCTGGCGGCGTGCCGTTTCTCCAAGCGCCGCTCGTGGAAGATTCGCGATCAGGAATTCAACCTGCCTTCGATGAAGCAGGCCTTGATGCAGGCGAGTCTCGGTGCCTTGAACTGGTCGTTGATGGCGGCGGTAATTTTCACGCTGCTGCCGGAAAAGGCGTTCTACCCGGCGATTCTCGGTGTGCTGCTGATCAGCAGCATCGCAGGTGTGATCACCCACATTCCTGCCGGGCTTGGCGTGCTGGAAACGGTATTCATCACACTGCTTTCGCACCAGTTCTCCAAGGGCAGCCTGCTGGCCGCGTTGATCGGTTATCGTGCGATCTACTTCCTGTTGCCTTTGTTGCTGGCGGTGGTGGTGTATCTGGTGCTGGAGAAGCGTGCAAAGAAAATGGGCGAAAGAAACCAGCAGCGCATGGGGGAGCAGGCCAAGTCCTGACCCTGGCGGGGAAGTGGAAGCCGTTCTGGTGGACCTCACTTCCCCGTATCGCACCTGTCTTCAATCATCGAATCCCACCTGCTCGTGTATCTCGTCCACTTTCAACTCCAGTCGATACGCCACGGCAATGAACAGTGCCTGACAAAGGCACAGCGTGGCGCTGAGTGAGCGGAAGGCGAACGAACTGCCCTCATTGACCAGCAGGACCGAATTTGCCCGCTTGGCCAGCGGCGACAGGTTACTGTCAGTGATGATCAACGTCTTGGCCTGATGGTGCTGGGCGATACGCAGGCAGTGCTGGGTTTCCTTGCCGTATGGCGTGAAGCTGATGGCGATCACCAGATCGTTGGCGCGTACGCTGCGCATCTGCTCACGGTAACTGCCCCCGAGCCCCGAGATCAGGTGGATGCGTTTGTTGGTGTGCTGCAGGTTATAGACCAGATAGTCCGCGACCGCGAATGAACGGCGTACACCCACCACGTAGATGTTGTCGGCATTGACTACCAGATCCACGGCTTTTTCGAATTCCTCATCATCGAGTTCCGCACCCAGGCGTTCCAGCCCGGACAGGGTTGCATTCACGCACTCACGGGCCAGGTCACCGCCGCTGGCCTTGTGGGATTTGTTGGCGATCATGCTGCGAATACGCTGCTGGTAGTTCTGCACCGGCGTGGTCTTGTGCGTGTACGCTTCGCGAAACAGTGCCTGCATTTCACTGAAACCGCTGAACCCGAAGCGCTGCGAGAAGCGCACGATGGCTGACGGGTGAACCTCGCACTCACGCGCAATATCGCTGATCCGGTCGACCATGATCCGGTCGCTCTGCTGGCTCATGTAGCTGGCAATGCGTTTGAGCTGACGGGGCAGGGCGTCGTACTCGTCGGTGATCAGCCGCAACAGGCCTTCGGCGCTGGTCGGTGGCATGTCGACGCTAGCGTCTGGCAGAGACGGCTGGTCGGTGCTGTTCATAGTCAATCCTTCTTACGTTTTTTCGGGGCGTTGGCGTGTAGGGGAGCCCCGACAATAAAGGCTGCTTTTGGCAGGGCTGGAACTATATCGCACCTGCCCGTCCATTGTGCCAGCACTTGCAAAGGCTTATGGAAAAAATATTCCACTATAAAAAATTATAGAATAAATATTGATTGATCCTGCGGGACGTTTTAGGCTGCATTCACAAAGGCACGACGCGTACACGATATTCGCCGTGCAGGCTGATAAAAATAACAGGAGCCACCATGGGCCAGACACGCTTTGCTACCGGGCGTCAGTTGGATCTAATCTGTCTTGGACGCCTGGGCGTCGATCTCTATGCGCAGCAGGTGGGTGCCCGCCTGGAGGACGTTTCAAGCTTCGCCAAATACCTGGGCGGCTCGTCGGCCAACATCGCGTTTGGCACGGCGCGGCTGGGCTTGAAATCAGCGATGCTCAGTCGAGTCGGCGACGACCACATGGGGCGTTTTCTGGTTGAATCCCTGGCTCGCGAAGGCTGCGATGTCAGCGCAATCAAGCGCGACCCCGAGCGGCTGACCGCGATGGTGCTGCTTGGCTTGAAAGATCGCGAAACATTTCCATTGGTGTTCTACCGCGAGAATTGCGCCGACATGGCGCTGCGGGCCGAAGACATCGATGAAGCACAGATCGCGTCCAGTAAGGCGCTGCTGATCACCGGCACGCATTTCTCGACCGATCAGGTCTTCAAAGCCAGCATTCAAGCCCTCGACTACGCCGAGAAGCATCAGGTGCACCGGGTGCTGGATATCGATTACCGCCCCGTGCTCTGGGGGCTGGCCGGCAAGGCCGACGGCGAAACGCGCTTTGTCGCCGATCAGAACGTCACCCAGCATGTGCAGCGCATCCTGCCGCGTTTCGACCTGATCGTAGGCACTGAAGAAGAGTTCCTGATTGCAGGGGGGGCGACGGATTTGCTGAGCGCCCTGCGCACGGTGCGCGAGCATACGGCCGCCACGCTGGTGGTCAAACTCGGTCCGCAGGGCTGCACGGTGATCCATGGCGCAATTCCGGTGCGTCTGGAGGACGGCGCGATCTATCCCGGCGTGCGCGTCGAAGTACTTAACGTGCTGGGGGCGGGCGACGCCTTCATGTCCGGTTTTCTGAGCGGCTGGCTCAAGGACGCCAGCGACGAGCGTTGCTGCCAGTTGGCCAATGCCTGTGGCGGTCTGGTGGTCTCGCGTCATGCCTGCGCGCCGGCCATGCCGACGCCTGCGGAGCTGGACTACCTGTTCAACAGTCCGGAACCGATCACCCGGCCGGACCAGGATGTCGGCCTGCAACGCCTGCATCAGGTCAGCGTCGCGCGCAAACAGTGGAAGCAACTGTTCATTTTTGCGTTCGATCATCGCGGGCAGCTTGTCGAACTGGCGCAGCAGGCGGGTCGTGACCTGAGCAGTATCGGCAAGATCAAGCAATTGTTCGTGCAGGCGGTGGACCGGGTCGAAAGTGATCTGCGCAACCGGGGTGTCGAGGCTGATGTGGGATTGCTGGCTGACCAGCGTTTCGGCCAGGATGCGCTCAATGCCGCCACCGGTCGTGGCTGGTGGGTGGCGCGTCCTGTGGAAATTCAGGGCTCCAGACCATTGGCGTTCGAACATGGCCGTTCGATTGGCAGCAACCTGATCAACTGGCCGCAGGAGCAGATCATCAAGTGCCTGGTGCAATACCACCCCGATGATGAGCCGATGCTGCGCCTGGAGCAGGAAGCGCAGATCAAGGCGTTGTATGACGCCTCGAAGGTCAGCGGACACGAGCTGCTGCTGGAAATCATCCCGCCCAAAGATCACTCCTCGACTTATCCCGACGTCATGCTGCGAGCCTTCAAGCGCCTGTACAACCTGGGCATCTATCCTGCGTGGTGGAAGATCGAGGCGCAGACCGCCGAAGTCTGGCAGCAGCTGGATGCCTTGATCGAAGAGCGCGATCCGTACTGCCGTGGTGTGGTGCTGCTGGGTCTGAACGCGCCTGTCGAAAATCTGGCGGCCGGATTTGCCGCGGCACGCGACAGCCGCACCTGTCAGGGGTTTGCCGTCGGCCGGACAATCTTTCGCGAACCGAGCCGGGCCTGGATGGCCGGGGAGATCGATGACGCGACCCTGGTGGCCAGGGTCCAGAGCACGTTCAACTGGTTGATTGAGTCCTGGCGCGAAAGCCGCGCCTGAATTCAAACGTCATTGACGCCGTGATAACAACAAAAAGGTCCAGCCATGCCCGCTTCCGTATCTAACATCCGCATCGGCATCAACCCGATTTCCTGGAGCAACGATGACCTGCCTGCGCTGGGCGGCGAAACGCCGCTCAGTACTGCGCTGAGTGAAGGCAAGGCCATCGGCTACGAGGGTTTCGAGCTCAACGGCAAATTCCCCAAGGATGCCAAGGGCGTCGGCGATGTCCTGCGCCCCCACGATCTGGCCCTGGTGTCCGGCTGGTATTCCAGTCGGCTGGCCCGTCGCTCCGTGGCCGAAGAAATCGAAGCCATTGCCTCTCACGTGCAACTGCTGGCCGAAAACGGTGCCTCGGTGCTGGTGTATGGCGAGGTGGCCGACTCGATTCAGGGGCAGCGTATTCCATTGGTCGAACGACCGCGCTTTCATACCGATGCCGCCTGGCGCGAGTATGCCGACAAGCTCACCGAGCTGGCCCGATTCACGCTGTCGCAAGGTGTGCGACTGGCGTACCACCATCATATGGGCGCGTACATCGAATCCCCGCAGGACATTGACCGCCTGATGGCGTTGACTGGCAATGAAGTGGGTCTGCTGTTCGATTCGGGTCACTGCTACATGGGTGGCGGCGAGCCGGTCGATGTGCTTGGCCGCCATATCGACCGCGTCTGCCACGTGCATTTCAAGGATGTGCGCAAGCCGGTCGTGCAACTGGCTCGCAACAATCTGTGGAGTTTTCCTGACTGCATCATCAACGGCACTTTCACAGTACCGGGTGATGGTGATATTGATTTTTCGGCGTTGCTCAAGGTGCTGTTGCAAGCCGATTACAAAGGCTGGCTGGTGGTCGAGGCCGAACAGGATCCAGCGGTCGCGCCCAGCTACGTCTACGCCAAAAAGGGTTATGACACGCTGCGCCAGTTGCTGGCCGATGCTCGATAAAGAGGACTGGACAATGAATCTGTTGATCAAAAGCGAAGCTCAGGGTCGAGACATCGTTGCGTTACCTGAGGGCGCACTCGAGTACGTGGGCTTCTCCGCCTACCGGCTCGAGGCCGGGGACCGTTTGCCGTTGAACGCGGGAGACCACGAACTGTGCGTGGTGCTGCTCACCGGGCATGCCAGTGTCAGCGGCGAAGCGCCGGGGCAGGGTGCGTTCAACTGGGAAAACATCGGCGACCGGCACTCGGTATTCGAAGAGAAATCGCCGTTCGCCGTTTACCTGCCGCCTGACAGTCAGGCGCATTTCACGGCGCTGGGGCCGGCTCACCTGGCGGTCTGCGCAGCGCCCGGCGACCGCACGAAGCGCGCCCCGGCGCGCCTGATCACACCGGACAGCATGAAGCGCAGTGTGCGCGGCAAGAACGCCAATACCCGTTACGTGTGCGACATTCTGCCGGACACCGAAGTCGCTAATTCGCTGCTGGTCGTCGAGGTGCGCACACCGTCGGGTCACTCCTCCAGTTATCCGCCCCACAAGCATGATCGGGACAACCTGCCTCACGAGAGCTTTCTTGAAGAAACCTACTACCACCAGGTCAATCCACCTCAGGGGTTTGTGTTCCAGCGCGTCTATACCGATGACCGCAGCATCGATCAGGCCATGGCGGTGGAAAACAGCGATCTGGTGGTCGTACCCAAGGGCTATCACCCGGTCACCGTGCCTTATGGCTACGAATCCTATTACCTCAACGTGATGGCCGGACCGACCCGCGCGTGGCAGTTCCATAACGATCCGCAGCACAGTTGGCTGCTGGAACTTTAATTTTTTCTCTTACATGGAGTCAGTCAGATGAGCGATTCACCGGTGATCGGCCATTACATCAACGGTCAGGTGCATGACGGCGATGGCGAACGCTACAGCGACGTGTTCAATCCGGCGCTCGGCAGTGTTCAGGCACGCGTGGCGCTGGCCAGCCTCAAGACCGTGGATGAAGCGGTCGCTTCAGCAAAAGCGGCTTTCCCGGCCTGGGCCGATCAGTCGTCACTGCGGCGTGCACGGGTGATGTTCAAGTTCAAGGAATTGCTGGACCGTCATCATGACGAACTGGCGCAAATCATCTGCCGTGAGCACGGCAAGGTGTTGTCCGATGCTCGCGGCGAAGTGGTACGCGGCATCGAGATCGTCGAATTTGCCTGCGGTGCACCCAGCCTGCTCAAGAGCGATTTCAGCGACAACATCGGCGGCGGCATCGACAACTGGAACCTGCGCCAGCCACTGGGCGTCTGTGCGGGTGTGACGCCGTTCAACTTCCCCGTCATGGTCCCGCTGTGGATGATTCCCATGGCACTCGTCACTGGCAACTGCTTCATTCTCAAACCGTCCGAGCGTGACCCTTCGGCCAGCCTGTTGATGGCGCGTCTGTTGAAGGAAGCCGGTCTGCCCGACGGTGTGTTCAACGTGGTGCAGGGCGACAAAGTCGCAGTCGATGCGTTGTTGCAACACCCTGATATCGAAGCGGTGTCCTTCGTCGGCTCGACACCGATTGCCGAGTACATCCATCAGCAGGGCACAGCGCACGGCAAGCGTGTACAGGCGCTGGGCGGTGCGAAGAACCACATGATCGTGATGCCCGATGCCGACCTGGATCAGGCCGCCGATGCACTGATTGGCGCGGCCTTCGGCTCCGCCGGCGAGCGCTGCATGGCGATCTCCATCGCGGTCGTCGTGGGCGACGTGGGGCAGGCGCTGATCGACAAACTGCTGCCGCGCATCGATCAGCTCAAGGTTGGCAACGGCATGAACGCCGATTCGGACATGGGCCCGCTGGTCACTGCGGTGCACAAGGCCAAGGTCGAAGGCTACATCGACCAGGGCGTCAAGGAGGGCGCGAAACTGATCGTCGACGGGCGCAACTTCAAGGTGCCGGGTGCCGAGCAGGGCTTCTTCGTCGGTGCGACGCTGTTCGATAACGTCACGCCAGACATGCAGATCTACAAGGAAGAGATTTTCGGACCGGTGCTGGGCATCGTGCATGCACCTGATTTCGCCAGTGCGGTCGAGCTGATCAACGCTCACGAATTCGGCAACGGCGTCTCGTGTTTCACCAGCGATGGGGGGGTGGCACGTGCGTTTGCCCGCTCCATCAAGGTCGGCATGGTCGGCATCAACGTACCGATTCCAGTCCCCATGGCCTGGCACTCATTTGGTGGCTGGAAGCGGTCGCTGTTTGGCGATCACCATGCCTACGGCGAAGAAGGTCTGCGCTTTTACAGCCGCTACAAGAGTGTGATGCAGCGCTGGCCGGACAGCATTGCCAAGGGCCCGGAATTCAGCATGCCGACCGCCAAATAGGTTTTCTTCAACGGGAAGTGGAGAACAAAAACAATGAGCCAACCCCTCCGTTTTGCCCTCAACCGTATGGTCGCACCGCGCCTGTCGCTGATTGATTTCCTTGATATGGCGGTGAGCCTTGGGGCCGATGCCATCGAAATCCGCAATGACCTGAAGGGCATCGAGATCGAAGACGGTACGCCGCCACAGAGGGTGCGTGAGCAGTGCGCCGCAAAAGGTGTGCGTGTCCTTTCGATCAATGCACTGTATCCCTTCGACGTCTGGAACGATGAGCGTCATGCTCAGGTGACGAAACTGGCGCAGTACGCCCGGGACTGTGGCGCAGAGGGGTTGGTGCTGTGTCCACTCAATGACCATGGCGACCCGCGCAATGCCGCGCAGCGTGCGTCGGCCCTGCGCACTGCATTGACGGCGTTGGCGCCGATCCTGCGCGAGCATGGCCTTCTGGGCTTCGTCGAGCCGCTTGGGTTCGAGGAGTGCTCGTTGCGCCTCAAGCGTCAGGCGGTCGATGCGATCAAACAGGTGGGCGGTCTGGATGTGTTTCGTCTGGTTCACGACACCTTTCACCACCATCTGGCGGGCGAGGTCGAACTGTTTCCGGAGTGGACCGGGCTGGTGCATATCTCCGGCGTCGAAGATTCAAATGCACCGCTCAGCAGCATTCGCGACGGGCATAGGGTACTGGTGGGCGAGGCCGACATTCTTGGCAACACCTCACAGATAGAGCGCCTGCTGGGTGGCGGCTATACCGGTTACCTGTCCTTCGAGCCCTTTGCCGAGAGCGTGCATGCGCTTGCCGACATCTCTCAGGCGATGTCGGCAAGCATGGGCCACCTGTCCCGCGCTGTAGCGGCGGGTTAACGAACTGTGACAGATAAACAGTCTGTGGGAAGCGGCTTGCCGACGATGCATTCTGTCTGAAGACGTGTCGGTGACCGGACTGACGCAGTCGCCAGCAAGCCGCCTCCCGCAGGCCCTGGTCTGCTGCGCCGAAGCAGTATGGCAGAAAAGGAAATAAGCCCGAAGACCGATGTCAGCCGGGCTGAAAACACCTTCCACCTCAAACAACAACAAGGTGCGAGCATGAGTACTACCCGACTGACCATGGCTCAGGCTCTGGTGAAGTTTCTTGATAACCAGTACGTCGAAATCGATGGCGTACAGAGCAAATTTGTCGCTGGCATGTTCACCATCTTTGGTCACGGTAACGTGCTGGGTCTGGGCCAGGCACTGGAACAGGACAGCGGCGAGCTGGTGGTCCATCAGGGCCGTAATGAGCAGGGCATGTGCCATGCGGCCATCGGTTTTGCCAAGCAACACCTGCGTCGCAAAATCTACGCGTGCACCTCGTCGGTCGGGCCGGGTGCGGCGAACATGATCACGGCAGCAGCCACGGCTTCGGCCAACCGCATTCCGTTGCTGCTGTTGCCCGGCGATGTCTATGCCAGTCGTCAGCCGGACCCGGTGCTGCAACAGATCGAGCAATTCCATGACCTGAGCATCAGTACCAATGACGCGTTCAAGGCCGTGAGCAAATACTGGGACCGCATCAACCGTCCCGAACAGTTGATGAGCGCCGCACTCAATGCCATGCGCGTGCTGACCGATCCTGCCGACACCGGCGCCGTGACGTTGTCACTGCCCCAGGATGTGCAGGCTGAAGCCTGGGATTACCCTGACAGCTTCCTGCAGAAGCGCGTACACCGTATCGACCGCCGACCGCCCAGCCAGGCAATGCTTGATGACGCGCTGGCGTTGCTCGCCGGCAAACGCAAGCCGCTGCTTATATGTGGCGGGGGCGTGCGGTATTCCGGTGCTGCGCAGGCCTTGCAAGCCTTTGCAGAACGCTTCGGTATTCCCTTCGCTGAAACCCAGGCGGGCAAGAGCGCCATTGTCTCGGCGCATCCATTGAACATGGGTGGCATCGGCGAAACTGGCACCATCGCGGCCAATCGGCTGGCGCAGGAAGCAGACCTGATCATCGGTGTCGGCACCCGCTACAGCGATTTCACCACTGCGTCCAAATGGCTGTTCCAGAACCCCGACGTACAGTTCCTGAACCTCAATGTCGGCGCCTTCGATGTGCAGAAGCTGGACGGCGTGCAGGTGCTGGCCGATGCGCAAACGGCCTTGCAGGCGCTGACCGGACAGCTGGAAAGCCGCGATTACCGGGCTGCCTGGGGCGATGCACCGCGAGCGGCAAAGGCCGAACTGGATGCCGAAGTTGACCGCGTGTATGCGGTGGAGTATCAGCACGAGGATTTCGTCCCGGAAATCAATGACCACACGGATCCGGCTGTGCTGCGCGAATTCATCGAGCTGACCGGCTCGTGTCTGACCCAGAGCCGCGTGCTGGGGATTCTCAATCAGAACCTGCCCACTGATGCGGTGATCGTCGCCGCAGCGGGGAGCCTGCCCGGCGATCTGCAGCGTGCCTGGCGCAGCACCGGCGTTGATACCTATCACGTCGAGTACGGATACTCCTGCATGGGCTACGAGGTCAACGCCGCGCTGGGCGTGAAGCTCGCTCAGCCGCAGCGGGAAGTATTCGCACTGGTGGGGGACGGCTCCTACATGATGCTGCACTCCGAACTGGCCACCTCGATTCAGGAGCGGCGCAAGATCAATATCGTGCTGCTCGACAACATGACGTTCGGATGCATCAACAACTTGCAGATGGGACACGGCATGAACAGCTTCGGCACCGAGTTTCGTTTCCGCAATCAGGAGACCGGCCAGCTCGACGGCGACTTCGTGCCGGTGGATTTTGCCATGAGCGCGGCGGCTTATGGCTGCAAGACCTACAAGGTCAGTACTGCCGAACAGTTGCATGAAGCATTGGCGGATGCGCAGCGTCAGACCGTCTCGACCCTGATCGATATCAAGGTTCTGCCCAAGACCATGATTCACAACTACCTGTCGTGGTGGCGGGTCGGAGTGGCCGAAGTGTCGACGACAGGCACCACGGCCCAGGTGTACGAAAAGCTCAACCAGCAACTGGCCAAGGCTCGTCAGTATTGATTGCCCGAGTTTTTTCAGACCTTCAAACAAGAACAATCATTCATACAGGACAGTGAAATGACTTTGAAACTAGGTGTGATCGGTACAGGCGCAATCGGTCAGGATCATATCCGTCGTTGCAGCAAAGCCTTGATCGGCAGTCAGGTGGTGGCCGTCACGGACATCAATCTGGAGCAGGCCGCAAAAGTGGTGAGCGATCTGGGCATCAGCGCCGAGGTGTATGCCGACGGCCACGCGCTGATCGCAGCGCCCGACGTGGAGGCAGTGCTGGTCTGCTCATGGGGTGCAACTCACGAAGAGTACGTGCTGGCCGCCATCGCAGCGGGCAAGCCGGTGTTCTGTGAAAAGCCGCTTGCCGTGACGGCGGCAGGTTGCAGGCACATCGTCGAAGCCGAAATCGCAGGCGGCAGGCGTCTGGTTCAAGTCGGTTTCATGCGGCCCTACGATCAAGGCTACCGCGCCCTCAAGGCGGTGATCGACAGCGGTCAGATCGGCGAGCCGTTGATGCTGCACTGCGCGCATCGCAATCCGCGGGTCGGCGAGAACTACAAGACCGACATGGCGATCACCGACACGCTGATTCATGAACTCGATGTGCTGCGCTGGTTGCTCAACGACGATTACGTCTCGGTGCAAGTGGTCTTCCCGCGCAAGACCAGCAAGGCACTGGCCCACATGCGCGACCCGCAGATCGTGATGCTGGAAACCGCGCGCGGCACGCGCATCGATGTCGAGGTCTTCGTCAATTGCCAGTATGGCTATGACATTCAGTGCGAAGTGGTCGGCGAAACCGGCATCGCCAAACTGCCTGAGCCGTCGCAAGTCCAGCTGCGCAGCGAGGCCAAGCTGTCCAACGCGATCCTGATGGACTGGAAGGATCGATTCATCGCTGCCTATGACGTCGAACTGCAGGCTTTCATTGATGGCGTCTCTGCTGGCACACTCACGGGTCCTTCGGCCTGGGACGGCTATTGCGCCGCGGTCGCCGCCGATGCCTGCGTCCAGGCGCAGGGCAGCGGAGCGATCGTACCGATCAGCCTGGAACAACGCCCGGTGTTTTACAGCTGATCCAGGGCTGACGTAAAGGCGCCGCTTTATAAGCGGCACCTGTTTTGAACCATTGCCAGGCTATTGCTGGACAGGAGAATGCCATGCGAACAGGACTGGTGGGGTACGGCAAGGGAGGGCGTTACTTCCATGCCACGCTGATTTCGAGTTTGCCCGACGCTACTTTTGTGGGCGTCGTTACCCGCTCACCCGAGCGACGGCAGGAAGTGGCCAACGATCATCCCGGCGTGGCCACGTTCGACACGCTGGCTGAGTTGGTGAACGCCGGGGTCGATGTGGTGGTGATTTCCACGCCCCTGGCGTCACGTCGTGAGCTGATACTGGAAGCCATCGAGCTGGGCGTAGGGGTGGTCAGCGATAAACCGTTTGCCAACGATGCCGCTCAGGCGCGCGAGCTGGTCGAGGCTGCCGAACGGCGTGGCGTGCTGCTCAGCGTCTATCAGAACCGACGCTGGGATTCGGATTTTCTGACGGTACGCAAGCTGATCGACAATCAGGTGCTGGGGGCGATCAGTCGTTTCGAGTCCAGTATCGAGCGCTATTCGCCGCGCTCCGTGGGCAAGGCGAGTGGCGGCGGGGTACTGCGCGATCTGGGCAGTCATCTGGTGGATCAGGCACTGGTGCTTTTCGGGCCGGTAGAACGGGTGTACGCCGAGCTGCAGTTTGCAGGCACTGAGCGTGAACTGGACCATACCTTCTTCGTTGCGCTGACCCATGCCAATGGTGTGGTTTCGCACCTCTCCGGCAGTTGTTTGCAGAACACCCCGAGGCCGCGTTTCAGGGTCAGCGGTTCGCAGGGCTGTTACAGCGTCGAAGGGCTGGACGGTCAGGAGGATGCCGCGTTTGCAGGACTGACACCGCGTTCCGAAGGCGAGCGCTGGGGCGTGGAGGAGCATCGACGATGGGGCTGGTTCGAGCAGGGCGATCATCGTGAGCGAGTGCCTTCCGAACGCGGCTGCTGGCTGGCGTTCTATCGCCAGTTGCAGGATGCGGTTCAGGGGCAGGCACCGCTACCGGTGGATCCGCACGATGCCGTTGCGTCGGCTCAGGTCATGGACGCGGCACGTCTGAGTTCACGTGAGGGACGCGTCGTGGTTCTGTAACGTTTCAAGTGGATGAATAGATGCATTCGGATAGCCCGGCACCCATGAGGGAGTCGGGCTTTCTGACATTCTCGGGCAGACAAAAGAAAAAACAGAATAAATTCTAAAATCAGTTGAATTGGAAAATATTTTCCAATAGAGTCGTTTTCAGGTTACCGACTATCGAACCCTCTGGGCTGTCAGACATGTCTGAACGTCACAGGTAGCAAGCCAACAAAAACAAGATAGGTAATGTCGATGAAAACCCCCATCTCTGGCGTACCCGCCAGGCTTTCCGCACCCTCCGCATTCTGGATCCGGCTCATGGAGCGCTTCCTGACCCTCGTCGCAAGCGGCATGTGTGTGCGCCAAAAGGATGCGTTGCTGTTCTGCATTCCCGGCGCGACCGGGTTGCGCCTGCCCCGATAAGTCACCCTTTGCTTGATAGCTTCATCGCTACGTCGTTACCAAGTCCGAACAACAACAAGAATTTGGAGACAGACCTTCATGAAGACCCCGATTCGTTTCACCGCAATGGCCCTGGCGCTGATGCTCGGCAGCGGTGCCGCCCTGGCCGATATCAAGGTGGGCGTGGCGATGTCGCAGTTCGACGACACCTGGCTGACCTACCTGCGCGAAGACATGAGCGCCAAGGCCAAGACCATGCCCGATGGCGTATCGCTGCAGTTCGTCGATGCACGAGCTGACGTGAACAAGCAGCTCGATCAGGTTCAGGAGCTGATCGGCAAGAAAGTTGACGCCCTGATCGTCAACCCGGTGGACACTGCCGCCACCGCCAGAATCACCAAAATTGCAGTCGCAGCCGGCATTCCGCTGGTCTACGTCAATCGTCGTCCTGATGATCCCAGACTGCCCGCAGGCGTTGCTACCGTCACGTCCGATGACGTCGAGGCCGGCCGGCTGCAGATGGAGTACATCGCCGAAAAAATGGGCGGCAAGGGCAGCGTAATGATCCTGCTGGGCGATCTGGCCAACAACTCCACGAAAGGCCGTACCGACGGCGTGAAGGAAGTGTTGAAAAAATATCCCGGCATAAAGATCGATCAGGAACAGACCGGCATCTGGTCGCGCCAGAAAGGCATGGATCTGACCAATGACTGGATCACCCAGGGCCGTGATTTCAACGCCGTACTCGCCAATAACGACGAGATGGCAATCGGTGCGGCAATGGCTCTGAAGCAGGCTGGCAAGAAGCAGGGCTCGGTCTTCGTTGCCGGTGTGGATGGCACGCCCGACGGGCTCAACGCGATCACCAAGGGTGATCTGACGGTCTCGGTCTTCCAGGACGCCAAGGGTCAGGCCAACGGAGCTATCGATGCAGCCGTGAAAATGGCGAAAAAGGAGACCCTCGAGTCTCAGACCATCGTCATTCCGTACCGCCTGATCACGCCTGAAAACGTCGTCACCTTCAAATAAGAACAGCCGACAGGCGGGGCGGATCCTGCACCCCGGTCCTGTCGCTTGAGGAGCTTGTCACCATGTCCGGTTCAGCGACTGCCACCCCCACGCCTGCCCAGCGCGACTCTTCCGGTAGTGCAGGTCACGATGCCCTGAATGCCCAACCGCCTTACCTGCTGGAAATCAGCAACATCAGCAAGGGTTTTCCAGGCGTCATTGCACTCAACGATGTGCAACTGCGGGTCCGTCCCGGCAGCGTATTGGCGCTGATGGGCGAGAACGGCGCCGGCAAGTCGACATTGATGAAAATCATTGCCGGCATCTATCAGCCCGACGCAGGCGAAATCCGCCTGCGGGGCAAGCCCGTCACGTTCGACACCCCGCTGTCCGCCCTGCAGTCCGGGATTGCCATGATCCATCAGGAGCTGAACCTGATGCCGTTCATGAGCATTGCGGAGAACATCTGGATCGGCCGTGAGCAACTGAACGGGCTGCACATGATCGACCACCGGGAGATGTTCCGCTGCACCGCCGAACTGCTTGAGCGCCTGCGCATCAAGCTGGATCCGGAGGAACTGGTGGGCAATCTGAGCATCGCCGAACGACAGATGGTCGAGATCGCCAAGGCGGTTTCCTACAACTCCGATGTCTTGATCATGGACGAGCCGACCTCGGCCATTACCGAGACTGAAGTCGCGCATCTGTTCTCGATCATTTCCGACCTGCGTGCGCAGGGCAAGGGCATCATCTACATCACGCACAAGATGAATGAAGTGTTCGAGATTGCAGACGAAGTAGCCGTGTTTCGTGATGGTTGCTATATCGGCCTGCAGCGCGCCGAAAGCATGGACGGCGACAGCCTGATCTCGATGATGGTCGGTCGCGAGCTGACCCAGCTCTTTCCGGAGCGTGAAAAACCGATCGGCGATCTACTCCTGTCAGTACGTGATCTGCGCCTGGACGGCATTTTCAAGGACGTGTCCTTCGACCTGCATGCGGGCGAAATTCTTGGCATCGCCGGGCTGATGGGCTCGGGGCGAACAAACGTTGCCGAAACCCTGTTCGGCATCACGCCCAGCGATGGCGGAGAGATTCATTACGATGGCACAGCGGTGCGCATCGGCGACCCTCATCAGGCCATCGGGCTGGGATTCGCGCTGTTGACCGAGGATCGTAAACTGACCGGGCTGTTTCCCTGCCTGTCAGTGATGGAAAACATGGAAATGGCAGTATTGGCCAACTACGCAGGCAATGGCTTCGTCAAACAGAAAGCCTTGCGGGCGCTGTGCGAAGACATGTGCAAGAAGCTGCGGGTCAAGACCCCTTCGCTGGAACAATGCATCGACACACTGTCCGGAGGTAATCAGCAGAAAGCGTTGCTGGCCCGCTGGCTGATGACCAACCCCAGAGTATTGATTCTCGACGAGCCGACCCGCGGTATCGACGTGGGCGCCAAGGCCGAGATCTACCGCCTGATTGCCTTTCTGGCCAGCGAAGGCATGGCGGTCATCATGATTTCCTCGGAGTTGCCCGAAGTGCTGGGCATGAGCGACCGGGTCATGGTCATGCACGAAGGCGAAATGATGGGGATCCTGCCGCGCAGTGAGGCGACTCAGGAAAAAGTCATGCATCTGGCTTCCGGACATCGAGTCCATTGAGTTCGCAAGGCTGGCCTTGGCCAGAAGAACACGCCAGAACAAGAACAAGAGGGTAACACCATGAGCAATGCTATCTTGCAGAACAAGCCGGCCCTGGCGCCGACCAAAAACAAGCGGCGACTGCCGACCGAGCTGAGCATTTTTCTGGTTCTGATCGGTATCGGTCTGATCTTCGAGCTGTTCGGCTGGATCGTCCGAGATCAGAGCTTCCTGCTCAATTCGCAGCGGCTGGTGCTGATGATCCTGCAAGTATCGATCATTGGACTGCTGGCCATAGGCGTGACGCAGGTGATCATCACCACCGGCATCGATCTGTCTTCAGGGTCGGTGCTGGCGTTGTCGGCGATGGTCGCCGCCAGTCTGGCGCAGACCTCGGATTTTTCCCGTGCGGTCTTTCCTTCACTGACGGATCTGCCGGTGTGGATACCGGTGGTGGTCGGTCTTGGGGTCGGATTGCTGGCCGGTGCGATCAACGGCAGTATCATTGCCATCACCGGCATTCCTCCGTTCATCGCGACCCTCGGCATGATGGTGTCGGCCCGCGGCCTTGCGCGCTTCTACACTGAAGGCCAGCCAGTAAGCATGCTGTCGGACTCTTACACCGCTATCGGTCAAGGCGCGATGCCGGTAATCATCTTTCTGGTGGTGGCGGTCATCTTCCACATCGCGTTGCGTTACACCAAGTATGGCAAGTACACCTATGCCATCGGCGGCAACATGCAGGCGGCCCGTACCTCGGGGATCAACGTCAAACGCCATCTGGTCATTGTCTACAGCATCGCCGGATTGCTGGCCGGCCTTGCCGGTGTGGTGGCATCGGCAAGGGCGGCGACCGGGCAGGCGGGGATGGGTATGTCCTATGAGCTGGACGCCATCGCCGCTGCGGTGATCGGTGGCACCAGTCTGGCGGGCGGAGTAGGGCGCATCACCGGTACGGTGATCGGCGCGTTGATCCTGGGTGTCATGGCCAGCGGGTTCACCTTTGTCGGGGTCGATGCCTACGTTCAGGACATCATCAAAGGGCTGATCATTGTGGTGGCGGTCGTCATCGATCAGTATCGCAACAAGCGCAAGACCAAGCGCTGAGCGCAACCTGCACACACACAAGGGCCTTCGAGGCCCTTTTGTGTGTTGCAAGGTAGCTGGAACCGATTGGTTCTGTGCCGGTCAGACCCTCATCCAACCGGGCGCAATACAGGTTTGGTGCCCGGTTTTCAGGGGCTGCCACGCAATTGTTGGCCAAAAAACTTCAATTGTGTTGCCGAGTGCGCGAGGCGGCCTTAGACTGCCGCCCCTCGTAAATTGAGTGCCTGGTGGCGCTTGGAGATCATGGCGCTTGTACGGCAACGTTGAGCCGCTCCTCAATGCACGTTTTTTTATAGAGAAATCAATGACAAAGGAAAAGTTGCTGGCCATGCCGGCCGATGACTACATGAACGCCGAGCAGCACGCTTTCTTCGTCGAGCTGTTGCAGAACATGAAGGTCGAAATCCACGAGCGAATCGAGCAGAGCCGCATTGCCATCGAGAGCCTGGATACACCTGCTGACCCTGCCGATGCTGCCTCTGTCGAAGAAGAGCGTCACTGGCTGGTAAACGTGATCGACCGTGACCAGCGCATGCTGCCGCAGCTGGAAATGGCCCTTTCGCGTATCGCTGAAGACACCTTCGGCTGGTGCGATGACAGCGGCGAGCCGATCGGCCTGAAGCGTCTGCTGATCAGCCCGACGACCAAGTATTGCATCGAAGCGCAAGAGCGCCACGAGCAGATCGACAAGCACCAGCGCCAGGCCTGATCCACAGGCCGCGGGCAGGTGTCACGAAACCGGGAGGCGAGCAATTGCCTCCCGGTTTTATTGTGCCTGCGATTTATTCAAGGGAATGTTGCCCGCTACCACCAATGGCTCATGGCAGATGGCCGGTTTCTAGCGTTTAATGAGGACAAACAACGATAAATAAACGCTTGGGGTGATGCAGCATGTCCGACAACGCATTCGTGGCAAAACGGCTCTGGGTCTCCGTTCTACAGACGCTTGCCCTGTGCCTGCTGTTGGCGACGATCAATTTTGCCAGTGTCTCCCTTTACCTCGCCGTGCCGGTTGTCCTGCTGGTGATCTGGTTGCCACGTCTGCTGCCTGCAAACACCGTCCGGCCCTTGGAAGCGCCGGACGACAGCGCCATCGGGCGTCTGACCCGTGACCTTTCCCACACCACCAGCCACAACGCGCTTTCCGCTGCGCAAGTCGCGTTTTCCGTGCGCCAACTGGCAGACAGAGTGCAGTCGCAACTCGATGCTGCGGAACAGGTGGTGGGCAGCGCCGAGGTCATGATTGCCACTGAACGCCAGACCGCCCAACTGAGCCAGCAGGCCCTCAGCGCGGCCAGCCAGGCTCGTCAGCGAAGTGATGCGGGCAGCGTGGTTCTGAACGAGTCCATCCAGCGCATGCACCGCCTGAGTCAGGGAGCAGTGGACAGCCGTGAATTGATCGAGGCGTTGAATCAACGCAGTGAAGAAATCCAGCGCGTGACGTTGGTGATTCAGTCCATTGCCAGCCAGACCAACCTGCTGGCACTCAACGCTGCCATTGAGGCCGCGCGCGCTGGCGAGCACGGGCGCGGCTTTGCCGTTGTGGCCGATGAAGTGCGCGGACTCGCCGGCCGCACAGCCAGCGCTACGCAGGAAGTCGGGCAGATGGTCGCCGATATCCAGCAACGCACCAGTCAGGTTGTCGAGCAGATCCGCCAGTTGTCGGCGGATCTGGACAGCGGTGTCCAGCAGGTGGAACTGACCGGCGAACACCTTGAGAGCATTGCACGTCTTGCGGTTGAGGTGGAAAGCCAGGTGGGTGAAATTGCCCATGGCGCGCAGACCAATCAGGATCAGTTGGCTGGCCTGTTCGTTGCCGTCGAGCGCATGCGCAGCGATCTGGCCGTCAGCGACGAGCAGACCCGGCATCTGGCTCAGGCGGCCGTACAGATGGAGGGGCAGGCGGAAACCATCAGCCAGCGTCTGGCACAGGTCGGTCTGGATGACTACCATCAGCGCATCTATGACCTGGCCCGCGAAGGTGCACAGCAGATCGCGGCGAAGTTCGAAGCCGATATCGAACGGGGAACCGTCAGCCTCGATGATTTGTTCGACCGGCAGTACAAACCCATCCCGAACACGTCGCCGACGCGTTTCAACACCCGTTTCGACCGCTATACCGATCAGGTCCTGCCCGCTGTGCAGGAACCGTTGCTGTCACGGCATGAGGGGCTCGTCTTCGCCATCGCCTGCACGCAGCAGGGTTACGTACCGACGCACAACAATGCCTTCAATCAACCGTTGACCGGCGACTCTGCTGTCGACAACGCCCGCAACCGCAGTAAGCGCAAATTCGATGACCGGACCGGCATCCGTTGCGGCAGCCATCAACAGCCCGTGCTGTTGCAGACCTATACCCGCGATACCGGTGAACTGATGCATGACCTGTCCGTGCCGATCATGGTCAAGGGCAGGCATTGGGGCGGCTTGAGGCTGGGCTACAAGCCCGAAGCCGCGGCCATGAAATAGCCGGCCACTCAACGCTGAATGGGCGCAGTTCAAAAGATCGGCAACTATATTGAATGTGTCCACCCTTGGGGTGGATATATAAAAATATCGTTTCTCTGTTTTTACAGTGTTTATTTTCCTGGTTTTTTCGTTGTTGTTTTATTGTTGTAGGAAATTTCCGAAAAGTATTTTCGTTACTTGACTGTTCTTATGGCTTGAGCAAGCTAGTTAAATCGACGGCATGAATGGTTGATTTGACAGTTGCCGCTACAGGGAACATCTAAGGACGGAAACAGCATGAAAAATACAGGGAATGTTAAAGGAGACGCTGTCGTTTCGAACGCGGCGGCGCTGCGCGTAACCATACGGGCAGGCGTATTCTTCGATGGAACAGGCAATAACAGACTCAATAGCCGGATCGGCGCGGATTGTCAGGCGCTTATGGAGGTCAATGGTGAACGGCATATTCGAGAATGTGCAGGACGGCATTCCGATCCTTCCAGCAGTTATAGCAATGATCTGACCAATATCGCCCGACTGGCCGATCTTTATCGTGATCAGCAAGTTGCCGCCAATGACGGTGGTGGATTACGGGTTTATTGGTCGATCTATGTGAGTGGCGCCGGAACGACGTCGGGCAGTCGTGATTCACTCTGGCCGGGACAGAGCTTTGGGCGGGGGCCCACGGGTGTTGTGGCCAAAGTCGAGCGGGCGGTCAAAAAGCTGGACTCGCGGCTCAGGGCGTTTGCGTACTCCAACCCAGGGTGTGTTATTGAGGCAATCGAGCTGGACGTCTTTGGGTTCAGCCGGGGCGCCGCATCGGCCAGACACTTTGTCAACGAAGTGCTCAAACAGTCCGCAGGCTTGCTTGAGCCTTTACTGGGCAGCCGCAAGGTTCGGTTGAGCGAAGACTTCAGCTGGAAGGGCGGTAGCGTGCGGATCAAGGTTGTCGGTCTGTTCGATACCGTTGCAGCCATCGGCAGCCTCAAGGATCTGGGCAGCGTCAGTGACTCGGCCAATCGACGCGTCAATCTTTACCTGCCGCCCGATTGCGCACAACAGGTCCTGCATCTGGTGGCCCGGGATGAACTGCGACGCAATTTTGCGTTGAACAGCATAAGGCCGGTGTGGCCGCGAGAAATCGTTCTGCCTGGAGCGCATGCCGACATCGGCGGCGGGTATCTTCCGCAGATGGAGGAAAACGTATTGCTCACCCGGCCACGTGTCAGCACGCTGTATGCCAACGATCTGCCTGAATCGACTTCGGCATGGCTGCAAGTGCAGGCCGAGCTGAGTGCGATGGATGCAGAGCGCTGGATCGATCCACTGGACACTCAGGCCTCGCTGCAGGTTCAGGCGTGTGATGCCCAATGCCGATCCCGCGGCCGGGCATCTTTCGGAGGGCGTTCGACAGTGATTGCCGTCTGCCTGCGGCGTCAGGTGTTCGGCCATCTGTCGCGGGTGCATCTGCGGGTCATGCATGCGCTGGCCTGTGACGAAGGTGTGCCGTTCGAACCGATTCCCCTTACACAAGACCTCAAGCTGCCGCCCGAACTCGAAGGCATTGCCTGCAAGCTGATCGATTATGCGCGGGGGGATCCTTACAACCTGAGCGAGGATGAAGAGAAGATTCTTCGCTGGCGCTACATCCATCATTCGGCCCACTGGAGCGCGGCGATTGGCAGGCTGGGCAGCCTCAGTGATGCGGTGTTCGTGCATGCCCCCGAGCCTGGCGGGCGGATATTGCACCCTAATATCGGTCAGCCGGGCTATCCTCAGTAAGCCTTGACGCAAGAGTGATGCAGGCTGGCCTGCATCACTCTTATGCTGTCAGGGTTTTTTGTGCAGAAGAACATTCAGTTCGTCGACCACAGGCGCCCACTCGGCGTCGGCGCGCAGCTCTTCCTTGAGGAATGCTGCCTGTTGGGGTGTCCAGAATTCGGCGTCGATCAGTTTCACATCATCGGACAATCGATGTTGCGCAACGAAAGCATCGATACTTTTCTCGTCATTGTCCAGACCCAATTGGGCGAACAGGCCTGGCAGGTCAGGGTTGGGCAATTCCATGTCATCTCCTCGACGAGGGCGAACCCCGTACAGTCATTGGTTCAGTATCGGAGTGGTGGGGCCGGACAAGAGTTCGATGCTTTTTTTCCTTCTGCATAAGCTGACTTTTCCTGAACGCAAGGCAAGTGCTATGTTCATACCGGCGACGAGTTATCTTCAGCAAGAATCAGGTGCCCCTCACATGTCCCTCGCGTCCGGGGTCAATCGCAGGTGACGCGTGTACGACATCGTTTGTACAAAAGGTATATATCCCGCTGACGCTGTGAGCCGGTAGAATCCGTCGCCAGCCTGCACAGGGTACGGGGTGGCCTGCCTGGCACACCGCAGTGCAGCGCGTCAGCAGGTCTTGGCCGCGCCATGCGGCAACACGGATGAACGACTTTCAACTGCCCGCATACCGGGCAGCATCATTTATCACGTTGGGGGTTTGTACTTTGGCGGTAAGCAACCTGGATACGCACGCGTTGTTCGTGCTCGGCGATCTGCGGGCACAGTTGGTCAAGCAGTTTCAATCACGTTTTGTCTACGTCACCGAACAGTCGGCCGAAGGCATCTACATCGCAGAGATCGACACCGAGTCCGCCATGGTCGTCGATGACAAGCCGCGTCTTGAACTCAAGGTCGGCGATCATTTTCGCGCCTCTGTCCTTCCGAGCCGTGAAGGCGGGAAATTCGAAATCAGGTTCCGCGAAATCAAACTGGCTGTTTACGGCCTTGGCGATTACGCGTTCGTCGATACTGCGGAAGGTCACGGTATCGTCTTCAAGGAAGGCCATACGGTGTTCATGGTGTTTGCCGCCACAGAACAGCTTCAATCCGGCATGAGCAAGACGCTCAAGACGGCCGTTGGCAAGGCTGCGAAATGGCGCAAGGGCGAACTGTCGTTCAAGGCCAGCGAATAACGCTGGCGATTGCAGGGGTCATCCGCCAGCGGACTCGCCTTCGTTGCGCCCGCCGCTGACTTCCGCCGGTACGTCGTCGCCGGCCATGCGCTTGCGGAACAGTGCGGTCCGCGCCAGTAACAGTGTGGTCACAGGGACTGTGATCGCCAGCAGCACAGGAATCAGCCAGGCGTGAATCACCGGCTCCGACTTGAGTGCGGAGAAATAGATGATCGAGGCCAGTGCGACGCACCAGGCACCCAGTGTCGAAGCAAGCGCAGGCGGGTGCATTCGCTCGAAAAAGTCCCTCAGACGCAGCAGGCCCAGTGCGCCGGTCAGCGTGAACAGGCTGCTGGCAATCAACAGCACGGCAGTCAGTACTTCGGCCCAGAAAGGTACGTTCATTGGTAGTGAAGTCATTCGATTACTTCTCCGCGCAGCAGAAACTTGGCCAGGGCGAATGAGCCGACGAAGCCGAACAGTGCAATCAGCATGGCGGCTTCGAAATACGTGTCGCTGGCATAACGGATACCCAGTACCAGCATCATCAGCATCGCGGTGATGTACAGGTAATCCAGCGCCAGGACGCGGTCCTGGGCAGAGGGTCCTCTGATCAGCCGGATCAGCGTAATGACCATGGACAGGGCAAAGATCAGCAGGCTGACCAGAATGGCATTGTCGAGCAGGGCACTCATTGGAAAATCTCCATCAAGGGGCGCTCATAGACGGTCTTGAAGTGCTCGATGAATTGCGCCTCGTCCTCCAGATCGAAGACATGCATCAGCAGCACGCTGCGATCCAACGCCAGTTCCGACCAGACGGTACCCGGTACGACGGTAGTCACCATCGCCAGCGCCGCAAGGCCGTTGGCATCGTGCAGGTCCAGTGGTATCCGTACGAAGGCCGAGCGCGGTGGACGACGCTTGAGTCGCCAGACACTCACCCCGACCTGAACGTTGGAGACCACCACATCCCGACCAACCAATAGCAGCAATTTGAGAATGGTGCCCGGCTTGCGGATGCGCACCGGCATAGGTCGCAGGGGTGCCATGAGCAGTGGGGCAAGAAAGCCCAGCACGGCGCCGAGCAACAGATGTCCTGGACTGATTGACAGGTTCAGTACCAGCCACAACACCCACAGGGCCAGCGAAAAGACAGGCGCGGGAAACAGGCGTTTCATGGCTGTACCTCCGGCGCGCCAGCGTTGCTGTTGGGGCCGGGCACCGGACGCGTCGCCAGAACCGACTGCACGTACTGCTTGGGTTCATGCAGGGCGGCTGCCGTGTCCTGGGTGTAACGCAGCAATGGTTCGGCCTTGAACGTCAGGGCAACACACAGGCCCAGCAGAATGATAATCGGCAGGCATTCGTTGCGACGCAGGATCGGCGAAGGGCGCTCGTATGGTGTCCAGAATCGTTGGGTGCCGAGTCTGGAGAAGGCGATCAGCGACGCGAGGCCCGAGAAGATCAGCAGGCCGATCAGCATCCAGGCAGGGGTCGACAGGGCTTCGTCCTGCGCCACGTCCAGACCGAGCGGGTTCATGAGTGCGCTGAGCAGCGTCAGTTTGCCGATGAAGCCCGACAGCGGTGGCATGCCGATGATCAGCAGCGCGCAAATCACGAAGCTCAGGCCCAGAAATGCCATGGTGACCGGGATGACTTGCCCGACCACGACTTTCTGCTCTTCGTCCAGGTTGGTCCCGGGCGGCGGATGCAGCGACTCCAGGGTACGCGGCAACTGGTCGGCGTCTTCTTCCAGTGGAATCTCGTTGGCCGACCGCGAGCGCTCGATCAGTTCGGCCAGCAGGAACATTGCGCTCATGGCCAGCGTGGAACTGACCAGATAGAACAGTGCGCCGGACGTCAGGCTCGGCTGAGCGAACCCGATGGCCGACAACAGAATGCCTGCCGACACCAGAATGCTCAGGCTGGCCATGCGTTCGAGTCGCTGGGCCGCGATGATCGCGATGGCCGCCGTGACGATGGTCACCATGCCGCCGTAAACCAGCCAGTCGCCGCCAAAAAAGGCCGACGCACCGGCCTGGCCGGAAAACAGCAGCGTCCACAGACGCAGCAGCGTGTAAATGCCAACCTTGGTCATGATCGCGAACATCGCCGCAACCGGGGCACTGGCTGCAGAGTAAGCAGGCACCAGCCAGAAGTTCAGCGGCCACATGCCAGCCTTGGCCAGAAACGCGGTTGCCAGAATCGCCGCACCTGCGTGAAGCAGACCCTGATCGGCTTCGGACACTTGCGGGATCTTTATCGCGAGGTCTGCAAAGTTCAGTGTGCCGGTGACCCCGTAGATCAGCGCTGCTCCAATCAGAAACAGTGACGACGCCAGCAAATTGATCGAGATGTAATGCAGACCCGAGGTGACCCTGGCGCGCCCTGAGCCATGCAGCATCAGACCGTAGGAGGCTGCGAGCAGGACTTCGAAAAACACGAACAGGTTGAACAGATCGGCGGTCAGGAACGCGCCGTACAGGCCCATCAACTGAATCTGGAACAGCGCGTGGAAACTGGCTCCGGCCCGGTCCCAGCGGGCCAGGGCGAACAGCAGCGCGCAGACGCCGATAATGCCGGTCAACACCATCATCATGGCCGACAGATGATCCACCACCAGCACGATGCCGAACGGCACGCCCCAGTTGCCCGGCAGGTACACACCTATCGAGCCGGTGCTGCCGGTGTCCTGAACCCAGAACAGCAGCACGACGGAAATACCTAGTCCGATCATGCTGGAAAACAGATTGATACGGCCCTTGAGCGGACGACGTTTCTCGCCCAGCCAAAGCATCAGCCCGGCAGTCGCCAGTGGCAGAAGTATCGGGGCGATGATCAGTTGATTCAGCCAACTCATGCCCTGGGCTCCCTGCCATCAACGTGGTCGGTGCCGGTCAGGCCTCGGGAAGCCAGGAGCACCACCAGAAACAGCGCGGTCATGGCAAAACTGATCACAATGGCCGTGAGCACCAATGCCTGTGGCAGGGGATCGGTGTAGTTGAGCAGGTCCTGTGGAACGCCGTCCTTGATGATCGGCTCTCTGCCGATGAACAGGCTGCCCATGCTGAAGATGAACAGGTTCACGCCATAGGACAGCAGGCAGAGCCCCATCACCACCTGGAACGTTCGTGGTCGCAGCATCAACCACACACCTGATGCGGCCAGAACGCCGATGGCAATTGCGATGACTTCTTCCATCAGAGGGCTCCTTGCGGGTTGGCGACGGGCTTGGGCAACGGGGTCGGGCGATGGCTGCGTACCGACTGGTGAGCCAGTGCGGTGAGGATCAGCAGGGTGGCACCCACGACCACGGCATAGACGCCGACGTCGAAGAACAGTGCGCTGGCGAAGTGAATATCACCCAGGATCGGCAGATGCAGATGCGCGGTGTGGGTGGTCATGAAGGGATAACCCAGCGCCATCGAGCCTGCCCCGGTGAGCACGGCGCACAGCAGGCCGGTACCCATCCAGCGCAAAGGCCTCAGGCTCATCTGCGCTTCGACCCACTGCGTGCCAGCGACCATGTATTGCAGAATAAACGCCACCGACATGACCAGCCCGGCAACGAAACCACCGCCTGGCTCGTTATGGCCGCGCATGAACAGGTACATCGACACGATGAAGGCAATCGGCAGCAGCAGGCGTACCAGTGCGGCCGGGACCATCATGAAGCCCAGTGCGGTGTCGCTGGCACCGCGCGGGTTGATCAGGTCGGTGACGACGTCGCGCGCCAGCAGACGCTGCTGGGCAGGCAATGGAATGCTCTCCTTGGGCGGGCGGAAACGACGTAGCAGGGCGAATACCGTCAGGGCGACAGCGGCCAGTACGGTGATCTCGCCGAAGGTGTCGAAGCCGCGGAAATCCACCAGCATCACATTGACCACGTTGGTGCCGCCGCCTTCCGGGAGCGCGCGGCTCAGGTAGAACGAGGAAATGGCGTTTGGTGTCTGGCGGGTCAGCATGGCGTAGGACAGGATCGCCATGCCGAGACCGACCATGACTGCCAGTACGAAGTCGCGGATCCGGCGGGTGCGTGCTCTGAGGCGCGTACTGGTGGCCGCGACATCTTCGTTACGGCGCGGCAGCCAGCGTAGCCCGAGCAGAATCAGTACGGTCGTCACGACTTCCACGACCAGTTGGGTCAGGGCCAGATCAGGTGCAGAGAACCAGACGAAGGTGATGCAGGTCATCAGCCCGCAGACGCTGACCATGACCAGTGCCGCGAGGCGGTGATATTTGCCCTGCCATGCTGCGCCGAGTGCGCAGACAATCGCGATCAGCCACAGTGTCACGAACACGCCGGAGCCCGGAATCTTCGGACGGTCCCCCCAGGTCAGGCCACTGAAGTACATCGGAATGAAACCGCCCATGACGGCCGCCAGCACTAGCAGGAACAACTGCGGCTGCAGTCGGCGCGTGCTGACCTTGCGTTCGAAGCGCCGCGCCCAGTGCATCACGACCACCAGACTGCGTTCGAAAAAGCGCTTGCCATTAAGGCGTCCGATCAGTGGCGGAACGGGGAAACGATCGGTCTTGAGGGAGTTGCGCAGCAGCAGGTACAGAATGATGCCGCCCGCCATTGCCACCAGACTCATGATCATCGGCGCGTTCCAGCCGTGCCAGATCGCCAGGCTGTACTCGGGCAAGGTTCCGCCCACCACCGGTTGAGCCGCTGCAGCCAGCAAGGGCGCGACCGACTGGGACGGAAAGATGCCGACGATCAGGCAGGCCAGCACCAGAAACTCGACCGGCGCACGCATCCAGCGCGGCGGTTCATGGGGCATGTGCGGCAGGTCCTTGGCGGCCGGGCCGAAGAAGACATCGACGGTGAAGCGCAACGAATAGGCCACGCTGAACACACCGGCAATGGTCGCTACGACGGGTAGCGCGATTTCGACCCAGGTCGTGGCAGAAATGAATACGGTTTCGGCGAAGAACATCTCTTTGGACAGAAAACCATTGAGCAGCGGTACGCCCGCCATTGAAGCACTGGCGACCATGGCCAGCGTCGCGGTGTAGGGCAACAGCTTTATAAGCCCGCTGAGTCGCTGGATATCCCGGGTTCCACTTTCGTGGTCGATGATGCCCGCCGCCATGAACAGCGAGGCCTTGAAGGTGGCGTGGTTAAGGATGTGGAAAACCGCAGCGACGGCAGCCAGCGGGCTGTTGAGGCCCAGCAGAAGCGTGATCAGGCCAAGGTGGCTGATGGTCGAGTAGGCCAGCAGGCCTTTCAGGTCATTCTGGAAGATCGCGGCGTAGGCGCCGAGAATCAGAGTGCAGGCTCCGGCACCGCTGACGATCCAGAACCACTGCTCGGTGCCTGAAAGGGCAGGCCACAGGCGTGCCATGAGAAAGACGCCTGCCTTGACCATGGTTGCCGAGTGCAGATAGGCCGAGACCGGCGTGGGGGCGGCCATGGCGTGGGGCAGCCAGAAATGGAACGGAAACTGTGCGCTTTTGCTCAGTGCGCCGATCAGCACCAGGGTCAGCATGACCGGGTACAACGCGTGGGCACGGATGGCGTCGCCGGAAGCCAGAACGCGGTCCAGATCATAGCTGCCAACGATATGGCCGAGGATCATCATCCCCGCCAGCAAGGCCAGACCGCCTGCGCCGGTGACCATCAGCGCCATGTAGGCGCCGCGCCTGGCATCGGCGCGGTGGTGCCAGTAGCCGATCAGCAGGAACGAGAACACGCTGGTCAGTTCCCAGAAAAACACGATCTGAATCAGGTTGCCGGACATCACCAGTCCGAGCATGGCGCCCATGAAAGCCAGGAAGAACGCGAAGAAGCGGGGTACGGGGTCGTCCGGCGACATGTAATAACGGGCATACAGCGATACCAGTGCGCCGATCCCCAGCACCAGCATTGAAAACAGCCAGGCGAAGCCGTCAATGCGCAGGACGAAATTCAGCCCCAGGCTCGGCAGCCAGAAATATTCTTCGCGGATGACGCCGCCGTCGGCGATCTGCGGAAACCAGAAGGCCATCTGAACCGCGCCGATCAAGGCGACGAGACCTGCAAGAAGGGATTCTGCGTTACGCGCGTTGTGCGGCAAAAACGCCGCCAGACAGCTGCCGATGAAAGGCAGAAGCAGTAGAACTATCAGGGACATAGGCTTCTAATCTGCAGGGAAATATCAAGCATCATACGTGCCAGACACTTCGATACCAAAGGGACAGTTTTCCGAATTTCCTACAAAAAGTGTCTGGTCGCGTTTTGCAAGCCCGCTTCACCGGGGCGGATGTCGATTACAGCATCGGATCGTTGCGTCAATCCGGTTTTTTAAAGCCGTCTTCTTCAGTACATGTCTGCTCTACAGGCACTGAACGGCGTTTCATTTCACTGACGATGACACCGATCACAATAAGCGCTGCGCCCACCAATGCGATACCGGGCAAACGCTCACCCGCCAGTCGTCCGACAATGCCAGCCCATACGGGTTCACCGGCATAAATCACCGTTGCCCGTGTCGGCGAGACGCTTTTCTGTGCCCAGTTCATGGCCACTTGAATCACCGCGCTCATGGCTCCGAGGCCCACGGCGATGAGTACCAGCAGCCAGGAGAAGTCCGGCAGGTGCTCCTGGGTCGGGACGATCATCAGGAAGGCCAGAACCGAGGCGGTCGCCAGTTGCACCACGGTCACCCGTCGCACATCCACCTTGCCCGCGTAGGCGCTGATCAGAATGATCTCGGCAGAGATGGCCACGGCGCTGATCAACGTGGCGATTTCACCGGGGCTCATCTGTAGCGAAGTGCCCTGCGGACCCGAGAGTAGTACCAGTCCGGTGAAGGCCAGCACGATACCCATGCTGGGCATCAGGCCAGGACGCCGTCCCAGCACCAGCCACTGCAGCAACGGCACGAAGGGTACGTAGAGCGCAGTGATGAACGCCGACTGACTGCTGGGAATGGTCTGCAGGCCGATGGTCTGCAAGCCGTAGCCCAGCATGATTGCCGCACCGATCAGGACGCCGGCCTTGAGTTCCAGCAGCGTCAGGCCGCGCATGACGTTCATCGAGCACAGCGCGACGATCACGGCGGCGGCAGCGAAGCGCAGTCCGACAAAGAACATCGGACCACTGACGGCCATGGCGTGCTGCACGAGAAGGAACGTACCGCCCCACAGCATGGTAATGAAGATGAGCACGGCTTCCGCCTTGCTGATACGGGGTGTACGGCTGATAGACTTCATGTCGGCTCCAGATCCCACGGCCTTGCTTGTGACAAGAGGGTCGACACACAATGGTGCCGCGAAAGTGTGCAGTATAATGCGCAACGGATTCGGATGAGCACTCCCATGGACAAAGAAAATTCCCTGCGCGCGCCGGTACTGCAGCATGTCAGTCAGAACGTGCGACGCCTGCGCAACGCTGCCGACCTGAGCCAGACTGCGCTGGCAGAACGGTCCGGGGTCAGTCGGCGCATGCTGGTGGCCATCGAGGCCGGTGAAAAGAACGTCAGCCTGGCGACCCTGGACCGTGTTGCCGAAGCGCTGGAAGTCGCCTTCAGCGACTTGATCCAGGCCCCGGACATTCGCGATCATAGTCGTATCAACGAATTGGCCTGGGCCGGCACGATTAATGGCAGCAAGGCCGTTCTGCTGGCCAAGGCCAACGCGCGGCGCGAAGTCGAGTTGTGGGAGTTCTGTCTGGCGCCCGGCGACCTGTACTCAGCCGATGCAGATCCGGAAGGCTGGAGCGAGCAGGTCTATGTCGTTGAAGGGCATCTGACCATTCGGTTTTCCGATGGAATCGGACCTCGACACGTCGGCCCCGGCGAGTTCTATATGTTTCCCAGCAGCCAGCCGCATCGCTATTGCAACGAAGATATCGTTACGCTGAGGTTTGTACGCAACGTAGTACTGTGATGCTATCAATCCATTCATTCAGGCGCCTGCGCGAGGCCACGTTCGATGACCGATGACAAGAACATGACCGCCGACTTCCTGATTATCGGCGGCGGCCTGAGCGGCACCCTGTTGGCCGTGCAATTGTTGCGCAGACCGGGAAAGCGTCGAATCCTGATTGTCGAAACCCGTGAAGAACTGGGCCGCGGTGAGGCTTACAGTGCGACGGAAACAGGTCACACCCTTAACGGCAATGCGGCTCGCATGAGCGCCGACGCGGATGACGCTGACGATCTGACTCGCTGGCTTACCGAATACCTGGCCAAAGGCGGCTGGCCCGACGCCGCCGCGCAACGGGTGCCGGTCGCCGAGCTGTTTCCACCACGCGAGGTGTTCGGACGCTACGTTCAGCAGCGATTGAGGGAAGCCCAGGCACTGGGTGCGACCCATGGATCGACCGTCGAGCACGTGCGCGGTGAAGTCGTGGATCTTCAGGAACAGGCCGCCGGAGTGTCTGCCACGCTTGCCGATGGCCGCGTACTGCAAGGTCACTTCGCGGTACTGGCGACCGGTATGTACGCGGCATCGCGTACCCCGCAGCGCGAGTCGAGCGGGCTCAATGCAATGGCCCTCGATCCGTGGAACGTCAAGGTCATGCGCGAGCTCGACCCGCAGGCACGGGTGTTGATCATTGGCTCCGGGCTGACGATGGTGGACGCCGTGGTATCGCTCGAACAGGCCGGACACCGAGGGCCGATTCAGGTCTACTCCCGTCACGGACTGTTGCCCCATGTTCGACGACAGCCCCCTGAATGGTCGGATTTTCTCGGCCAGGATCACAGCATTCGCAGCCCCCGACAGTTGATTCGCAAGGTCCGCGAAGAATGTGAGCTGGCCATCGAGAGCGGGATCGACTGGCAGGCACCGCTCGACACGGTACGCGCCAATATTGGTCGATTGTGGAGTCAGGCCACTGATACGCAGCGTCGGCAATTTGTCCGTCATGTACGGCCCTGGTGGGAGAGTCATCATCATCGTTCGCCGCCACTGGGTGCAGCCTTGCTGGACCGGCTGGTAAAAGAGGGGCGACTGACCGTCGATGCAGCTTCGTTGCAGGGCGTTGGCAGGCTGGCTTCCGGGCAGGTGCAGATCACGCTGCGCTATCGGGGGCAGGATCAGCCGTCATTGGTCATCGGCGACGCGCTGGTCAATTCCACTGGCATCGAATACGACTGGCGCAGGGTCAACCGTCCGTTGCCGCGCCAATTGCTGGCCAGAGGTTTGGTTCAGCCAGGTCCACTGGCGTTGGGCATCGCAGCCGATCCCCACGGTGCCGTGCTCGATGCACAGGGTCGTCATTCATCGCGCCTGTTCGCGATGGGGCCGCCGTTGCGAGGGTTGTGGTGGGAAAGCACTGCCATCATGGATATAAGCACTCAGGCCAAAGCGCTGGCCATCCATCTGACAGACTGAGTCCCGTCCGTTTCAGGCCTGATCCAGCAGATAGGGTCCTGCCCCGCGTTTACCCAACTCATCCCCTTTGTTGCGAAGGGGGCAGGCTTCCATCGACAGACACCCGCAACCGATGCAGCCGGTCAGTTGGTCGCGCAATGCGATCAGGCTGCGGATTCGCTCATCCAGTTCGGTTTTCCATTGCTCGGACAGGCGCTGCCAGTCCGCCGCACTCGGTGCACGGTTCTCGGGGAGGTTCTGAAAGGCGGTGTGAACGCTGGCGAGCGGAATGCCCAGGCGTTGTGCGACCTTGATCAACGATACGCGACGCAGTGTTTCTCTCGGGTAGCGCCGCTGATTGCCCGCATTACGCTGGCTGCTGATCAGCCCTTTGGTTTCGTAAAAATGCAGCGCGGTCACTGCCACACCGCTGCGGGCCGCCAACTGGCCTACGGTGAGCATCGGCGCAGGCTTCTTTTCCGGGGGGTTGATCATGTTCGCGCAATCCGCTTGACCTCTAGTTAGATAGAGGTTTTACCCTGCCTGCACTTAAGTCGCAATAGCACCAGCGGGGAACTGTCATGGGATTATCAACTGCTCAACATCCGTTCAGTCAGGTCGTGGAGTTCGTCGTCGAGGCACAGCATCAGCACGATCTGATCAATGCGCTGGTCGTGCGCGACGAACGCTTCATCTCGACCCGACCAGGCTTCATCAGCTCAAGTGTGCAGGCCAGTGAAGACGGGGTGCGTGTCTTGCATCATGTGCTCTGGCACTCCAGGCCGCACTGTGAAGACATCGGGCTCAAAGTGGAAAACCCTGAGCTGGATCTGCACACGCTGATGCGCCGCTACCGGGCCACGAGCGCCACATTTGGCAGCTTTCGGATCATGGGGCAGGTGATGGCTCGTCCTTGAGCGACGGTCCGGTTACACGGACAGGTGCAGCATACGGTCGCCCTGCAGGGCCTCGCCCGGTCTGCGTTTGTTGACGGCCAGCTCGCCGATTCTGATCAGCCGGGTGCGAGTGACATTGCGCGTCAGGCCCAGCAGGCTCGCGGTGTGTACCTGATTGTGATGGCAGAACCGGTACGCGGCTCTGAGCAGCGCGTCCTCGACCTTCTCATGCAGGGCACCGGCCTGTTCCTCGAACAGTGTCTGGAACGCACGGTTCAGCAACTGTTCCGGGGACTCTTCCTGCTGCGCAGACTCATCCTGACGCTCGATACGCAGGTTGGACATGCGCAGGTCGTCGCGCTGAATCACGCCGTCACGGCATACCAGCAGCGTGTGGTGAATCACGTTTTCCAGCTCGCGGATGTTGCCGGGCCAGCTGTAGGTTTTCAGCTTGTGCTCGGCCTCGGGACTGATCCTGACAGGGCCATGTCTCAGACGCTGGCTATAGACCTGAATGAAATGCAGTGCCAGCGGCAGGATATCCCCGGGCCGCTCCCGAAGCGGGCTCAGCTCCAGATTGACCACGTCCAGCCGGTAGTAAAGGTCCTCACGGAAATGCCCGGCGTTGATGGCTTTTTCCAGTTGTACGTTCGTGGCCGCCAGCACCCGGACATCGATCGGAATGCTCTTGCGCGAGCCCAGGCGTACCACTTCGCGCTCCTGAAGTACGCGCAATAGCTTGACCTGCAGGCTCATGGGCAGATCGCCGATCTCGTCGAGAAACAGCGTGCCGCCATTGGCTTCCTCGAACCAGCCTGCCTTGGTGCCGACCGCGCCGGTAAAGGCACCTTTTTCGTGACCGAACAGCTCGGCCTCGATCAGGTTTTCGGAAAAGGCTCCACAGTTGACCGCCACGAAGGGTTTGTCGCGGCGGGCGCTGAGCGCGTGAACATGACGGGCAACCAGTTCCTTGCCGGTGCCGGTCTCGCCAATGATCAACACGCTGGCATCACTGGGGGCGACCTGCCTGACGTGCTCCAGCAGGGCCCTGGATTTAGGGTCTTCGAACACCTGCGCAGTGGCCCTGATCGAGGTGGCCAGCGCAGGCGAGTGAGGTAGGGTCAGCAGTTGCACCGACATTACTTGGCCTGCGGCGGCAGATCGTTGGCGATCATCTCGCCGAACGGGCCGGTCAGGTTGGTGATGCCGCGTCCCGCCAGGCTGGCGTACGGCTCAGGCAGCAGCGGGAACACCAGCTCCGCGAAACGGTAGGCCTCTTCCAGATGGGGGTAACCGGAGAAGATGAAGCTTTCGATGCCCAGGTCTGCGTATTCCTTGATGCGTGCCGCCACTTCTTCGGGATTGCCCACCAACGCGGTGCCAGCACCGCCACGTACCAGGCCGACGCCAGCCCACAGGTTCGGGGCTATTTCCAGATTGTCACGACGCCCGTCGTGCAGGGCAGCCATGCGGCGTTGCCCTTCGGAGTCAAAGCGCGAGAAGGATTTCTGCGCCGCGGCAATGGTTTCGTCACTGATGTGCTCGATCAGCGTGCTCGCGGCTTTCCAGGCTTCTTCGCTGGTTTCGCGAACGATGACGTGCAGACGGATACCGAATTTCACGGTCCGGCCCTTGCGAGCGGCGCGCTCGCGTACATCGGCCAGTTTCTGGGCGACGGCGGCCGGAGGCTCGCCCCAGGTCAGATAGACATCCACCTGATCGGCGGCCAGATCGTGGGCCGCGTCGGAGGAACCGCCGAAATACAAAGGCGGGTAGGGTTTCTGGATCGGCGGGTAGAGGGCCTTGGCGTTCTGCACGCGCAGGTGCTTGCCTTCGAAGTCCACAGCTTCGCCTTGCAAGACCCGACGCCAGATCTTCAGGAACTCATCGGTGACTTCGTAGCGCTCGCTGTGATCGAGGAAGCTGCCGTCGCCCCGGTTCTCGTCCGGGTCGCCGCCAGTGACGACGTTGATCAGCAGACGCCCGCCGGACAGCCGATCCAGCGTTGCCGCCATGCGCGCCGACACGGTAGGAGAAATGATGCCCGGACGAATTGCCACCAGATACTTGAGCTTTTCAGTAAGCGGCACCAGCGCCGAGGCGATCACCCAGGAGTCTTCGCATGAGCGCCCGGTGGGGATCAGCACGCCGTAGTAACCCAGATCATCAGCCGCCTGCGCCACCTGCTTGAGGTAATTGAGCGTGACCGGGCGCGCGCCCTTGGTCGTGCCCAGGTAATGGCCATCGCCGTGAGTCGGAAGAAACCAGAAAACGTTCATGAAAAATCCTTGAGTGGTCGGCCGGGTCAGAGTCGGTGAAGGCAGCTGTTGGATCCCGTACAGCAGGTCAACAGAGCCTCGAAGTGACGCCATTTATAGACACTCAGATTTATTCCGTAAAAGAACGTTAATCCATATTTTTAGATTCTTGAGTTATATGGCAAAAGGTTATCGCTCACAATGCCTGACCTGCATCCCTCTGGCGCTCGTCCGCCAGCCGAAACTTTGCCCACGCCGACCTGTCACCTTTCTAAGTTCAGAGGGAGTCAGGCAATGGCAAGGGCAATCTGGAAGGGCGCGATCAGTTTCGGGCTGGTGCATATACCGGTGGCACTGATTTCGGCGGCATCATCGAAAGGCGTCGATTTTGACTGGCTCGACAAGCGCAGCATGGACCCTGTGGGCTACAAGCGCATCAACAAGGTAACCGGCAAGGAAGTGTCCAGCGAGAACATCGTCAAGGGCGTCGAGTACGAAAAGGACCGTTACGTGGTGCTCAGCGAGCAGGAGATCCGCGCTGCGCATCCCAAGTCCACGCAAACCATCGATATCTTCGGCTTTGTCGATAGTCAGCAGATCCCTTTGCAGAACATCGACACACCTTACTTTCTGACTCCCGACAAGCGAGGCGAAAAAGTCTACGCTCTGCTGCGCGAGACCCTGCACGACACCAAAAAAGTGGCACTGGCCAATGTGGTGCTGCACACCAAGGAACATCTGGCTGCCGTCATGCCGCTGGCGTCTGCGCTGGTCATGGTGATCCTGCGCTGGCCCGCCGATGTGCGTGAACTCGATGATCTGGACCTGAGCGATGCGGTCACCGACGTGCGCTTGAACAAGAGCGAGCGCGACATGGCCAAACGCCTGGTCAAGGACATGAGCGCTGACTGGACGCCGGAAGACTACCGCGACACCTTTCAGGACAAGATCATGCAGTTGGTCGAAACCAAGGCGAAAGAGGGCAAGATCCAGGACCTTGAGACCGATCCGGGTGAGGAAGAACGCAAGAGCGCCGATGTCATTGATTTGACCGACCTGTTGCGTCGAAGCCTGGCGGGCAAGGGCAGCGCTCGCAAGAGCAAGGCGAGCAAACCTGCCAGCGGCAAGTCCAAAGCGCCCGCCACCAAAGAACCCGCCAAGCGCCGTGCGCCGGCTCGCAAGAAAACCAGCAAGGCCTCCTGAGCCGTTCGGAGACATTGATCATGCCCAAGCCTGTCAGCGAGTACACGCGCAAACGCAACTTCGACATCACCTCGGAGCCTGCCGAGGCTGGCAGCAAAAAGCGCACAACCAAGGCTCATGCGTTGAGCTTCGTCATCCAGAAACACGACGCGAGTCACCTGCATTATGACTTCCGTCTCGAACTGGATGGCACGCTGAAAAGCTGGGCAGTGCCCAAAGGGCCGAGCCTTGATCCGACGCAGAAGCGTCTGGCGGTGCATGTCGAGGATCACCCGTTGGGTTACGCCAGTTTCGAAGGCAGTATTCCCAAAGGGCAGTACGGTGGCGGCGACGTTATCGTCTGGGACCGTGGTGTCTGGGAACCGCATGGCGAGCCGCGCAAGACCTACGCCGAGGGAAAGCTCAAGTTCACGCTGATCGGCGAAAAGCTCACCGGTGACTGGACACTGGTGCGTACCCGGCTCAAGGGCAGCGGCAGCAAGGAGCAGTGGCTGCTGATCAAGGAAAAGGATTCGGTCGCCCGGTCTGCCGATGAATACGACATCACCGAGCAACAGCCGCAGAGCGTGATCAGCGGTGCCCATGTTGGTGTCGGGCGGGTTCCGGCGTCGAAGGCCAAGCCTCGTTCGGCGAATACCCGAAGCGTTACCGCGCCTGCGAAATCCTCTCGCGCCTCTTCTCGCACCAAAGCCAAGAGTGCGCTCCCGGAATTGCTCACCCCGCAACTCGCCACACTGGTGGACGCGCCGCCTGCAGGCGAGTGGCTGTATGAGATCAAGTTCGACGGCTATCGCATCATGACGCGTATTCAGGGCGACGAGGTGCGGCTGTTCACGCGCAACGGCCACGATTGGACCGAACGGCTGCCTGAACTGGCCAAGGCGATCAAGGCGCTGAAACTGCAGGACACCTGGTTCGATGGCGAAGTCGTGGTGCTTGACGAGCAGGGACTGCCGGATTTTCAGGCGTTGCAGAATGCGTTCGAGATCGGTCGCAGCAAGGACATTCTCTATTACCTGTTCGACATGCCATACCTGACTGGCGAGGACCTGCGCGAGGTGCCCATCGAGCAGCGCCGCGATGCGCTCAAACAGGTGCTCGGCAAACAGCGCAGTCGTCTGTTGCGTTTCTCCGATGCGTTTCGTTCAGGGCACAAGGACATCGTCGAAAGCGCCAGCGCGATGGGGCTGGAGGGCGTGATCGGTAAACGGGCCGGCAGCCCATATGTCAGCAAACGCAACGCCGACTGGATCAAGCTCAAATGCCGGCTGCGTCAGGAATTCGTGATCGTCGGCTATACCGCGCCGCAGGGCAGTCGCTCGGCATTCGGCGCCTTGCTGCTGGCGGTCAATGACGACGACGGTTTGATCTATGCCGGGCGGGTCGGCACCGGTTTCACCAGCCAGACCCTCAAACAGTTGCACGAACAGTTAAAGCCGCTGGAGCGTGACGCCTCGCCGCTGGACAAGAAACTCACCAGGATGCAAGGACGCGGTGTGCAGTGGGTCGAGCCAACATTGATCTGCGAGGTGGAATTCGCGGAGTGGACGCGCGAAGGCATTCTGCGTCAGGCGGCTTTTGCAGGGTTGCGTAGCGACAAACCTGCCAGCGAGGTGGCGCGCGAATACCCTCAGTCGGCAGACGTCGCCAGCCGTCCAAAAGTGGCCAAGGGCTCGAAAACCAAACCTGCGCAGGCGCCCGTTGCGCGCAAGCCTGCACGAGGCAAGGCCAATGTAGCCGGGGTCGGCATCAGCCATTCGGACCGGGTGATCGACAGCAAGAGCGGCACGCAGAAGATCGAGCTGGCCCAGTTTTACGAGTCGATCGCTGGCTGGATCCTGCCGTATTTGAATAATCGCCCTGTCGCGCTGCTGCGTTGCCCCGAGGGCGTCGATGGCGAGCAGTTCTTTCAGAAGCACTCCGAGCGCCTGGCGATTCCCCACATTCGGCAACTTGACCGCAAGCTCGATCCGGGCCACGCCGCACTGATGGAAATCGACACTGTGCAGGCCCTGGTCGGTGCTGCGCAGATGGGGGCTATCGAGTTTCACACCTGGGGTGCGACCAGTAACGGCATCGAAACGCCTGACCATTTAGTGCTCGACCTTGACCCCGATCCGGCCTTGCCCTGGCGGAGCATGATCGAAGCCACGCAAATGGTGCTGGCGGTACTTGAAGAGCTGGGACTCGAGGCCTTTCTGAAAACCAGTGGCGGCAAAGGCATGCACATCATCGTGCCGCTCGCCCGGCATGCCGACTGGGAGACGGTCAAAGGCTTCGCCAAAGCCATAGCCGAGTTTGTAACCCAGCAGTTGCCCGAGCGTTTTACGGCCACCATGGGCCCGAAAAACCGCGTCGGCCGCATCTTCGTCGATTACTTGCGCAATAGCCGAGGTAGCAGCACGGTCACCGCGTATTCGGTTCGTGCCCGGCCCGGGCTGCCCGTCTCGGTGCCGATAGCGCTCGATGAACTGGCGGGCCTCACGTCTTCGGCCCAGTGGGACATCACTAATCTAGAGCAACGTCTGCGTGAATTGAAAGGCGATCCGTGGGAGGGTTACCGTAACCGGCAGAGAATCACGCAAAAGATGTGGAAGCAGTTGGGGGCCAAACGGCCTTGAAATGACGGCTTCACGCAGTGATCGGTCGCCCGGGGTTTGCCCGAGCAGTGCGGGCCTGAAGAATCAAAAATAAGCACATGCAGGACAGATAAGGAGAACGTCATGACGCCACCCCGGCACCTGACCCGCAGAAGACTGCTGACCTTGGCGGCAGGTGTAAGCGCCGCACTGGTGTTCGACACAGCCGCTGGCGGCGATAAACCGCCGACGCTGCCATCGCCGTCTGACCCTTCCTCACTTCCCACAAAGCTGAAAACCGGAGGCAAGACCATGCAGACTCGAGCGATTCCCTCCAGCAACGAACCGCTGCCTGTCGTTGGCCTGGGCACTTATCGCGGTTTTGATGTGGCCACTTCCAGCCCGGCCTACAAGCAATTGCGCCCTGTTCTCGACGCACTGTTCGCGGCAGGCGGCAGTGTGGTCGACAGCTCGCCCATGTACGGACGCGCTGAGCAGACCACCGGAGAATTGCTGTCGATCCATGAACCGCGGTCACCGGCGTTTCTGGCGACCAAGGTCTGGACTCGCGGGCGCAACGAAGGCATCGCGCAGATGGAAGAGTCGTTCAAATTGCTGCAGACCGACCGGATCGACCTGATGCAGATTCACAATCTGCTGGACTGGAAGACCCATCTGCCAACGTTGCGCGAGTGGAAGGAGCAAGGTCGCATTCGCTACATCGGCATCAGCCACTACACCTCGGCGGCTTACGCGGACGTTGAAGCAGTGCTCAAGAGCGAGCAACTGGATTTTCTGCAGATCAATTACGCGCTTGACGACCGTGACGTCGAGAAACGGATCCTGCCACTGTGCAAGGAGCGCGGTGTTGCCGTGATCTGCAACCGGCCGTTTGGCGGCGGCGGACTGTTGTCGCGCCTCAAGGACAAGCCTTTGCCGGGCTGGGCTGCCCAGGTCGAAGTGAACAGCTGGCCGCAACTGGCGCTTAAGTTTTTGCTGGCCAATCCCGCTGTCACCTGTGTGATTCCCGGAACCGGGAACCCGCGCTACATGGCCGAAAACGTCGGCGCCGGGTTCGGTCCGACTTTGACCGATGCGCAGCGGCAGCAGTTGATTGCGCTTGTTGAATGATCGCAACAGTGTTCGCGAACCCTGTCGCGAACACTGTTCTCGACCGTCAGCGTCTCCTACAGAATCCTGTACAGCAGACGCTCGACCCTGACACGACTCACGCGGCGCAGAAACTTGCGCACCCCTTCCGGGTAATTCGCCAGCGTATCCAGCTCGTCGTATTGGTTGACGCGCTGAGTGTTGCGCATCAGGTGGGCGATCTCTGCTTCTCGCGGCGCAGTCCACTGACCTTGCGGATCATCGATCAGCAGACCGTTTTCCAGGTCGAGGTTGAATGCGCGCGGGTTCAGGTTGTTGCCGGTCAACAAGGTATAGCGCTGATCGACCCAGATGCCCTTGAGGTGGAAGGTGTTGTCGCCATGCTTCCAAAGATGCACGTTCAAACGGTGCTGGGCGATGGCCTTGCTGTGCTTTTGGGTGAAGCGCCTGAGGCTGATCTCATAGAGGTATGGCAGGGCGGAGATCACCTTGAACGGCTCGTCCGGGTGGATGAAAAAGTCGTTGGCGGTCTTGTCGCCGATGATGATATCGACGTTCACACCGCGTTTGAGTGCCCGGTTGATCTCGCGGGTCACGGCCACCGGCAGATTGAAGTAGGGCGTACAGATCGTCAGCTGGATCTTGCTGGAGGCAATCAGGTCGCAGATGGCGCGATTCAGCCCGTTGCGCGGACCGACGCCCAGCAGCGGTACGACGCGAAATTCGCCGTTTTCCCTTTCGCCCGCCGAGGTGTCGTAGGCCGTGCGCTTCAGGTTGCTGCGAAAGGCGCGAATCTCGCCGCGCAGGCTGCGGGAACTGGGCGGAGACTGCAGGTCCAGGCGATGCACGGCCGGTGAGGGCAGTATTTCGCGCTGTACCAGATCCACGAAGCTGTCGGCCAGCGGTGAGCTCTCGATCAGGTGATAGCGGTCCAGCCGATACTTGTCGAGCTTGTGCAGGTACACGTTGTTGATACTGGCGCCACTGTAGATGACGCAATCGTCGATCACGCTGCCCTTGAGGTGCAGCACGCCGAACAATTCCCGGGTCTGGACCGGCACGCCGTAGATGGGGACTTCCTGGTCGTGCTCCAGATTCTGCGCCTGATACCAGGTCGAATTGCCCGGCTGGCGTCCGGCACCGATCAGGCCGCGCTGCGCCCGGAACCAGTCCACCAGCACTACCACTTCCAGCTCGGGGCGGGCGGTTTTTGCGGCGTAAAGGGCATCAAGGATTTCCTGGCCCGCTTCATCCTGCTGAAGGTACAGCGCGATGATATAGATGCGACGGGTCGCCGAAGCGATCTTTTCCAGCAGGCAGCGCCGATAGTCGGCGGCAGAGGGGACGATGAAGATTGCATCGCTCGGCAAGGCAAAACCGCGGAGCGCCGCCAGGGTCGAGCGTCGGAAGTTGGACTGCATAGGCCTCTCGATGGGATAACCAACAGCGGCTGAGCTTACACCACCCAACGCATCAGGTCGCCGCCAGTGTCCTGTTTCAGGTTGTGACCATGCGTTTCAAGGCATTTCCTGACCCCATCTGGCGCTCTGAAAAGGTGATGCAACTCGAGCGGTCGGCTGATCCGCAACAATAATCCGGGGTATTGATCGTGCCCATGCTCCGCGTGTGCATGCATAAAAGGCAGCTCCCGCCACGCCTTTCGTCGTGAAACCCGCGTTGTAGCCGCGTTCACAAAAATAAACGATAACCGTTCCCAGTAACACCTGATAGCATTTCGCATTCTTATAACAGGGGCGCAGTCATGGAAGGACACTGCCCGGCCCACTTTATCGTTCAGCAGGACATCTCCATGCACACCTCGCCGTTTCCTTTTCGCCTGACGCTGATTGCGTTTTGCTGCTCCTTTGGCCTTCCCGTCTGGGCCGCTACGGCCACGTCTGCCTCGTCAGGCGGCCCCATGGTGCTGGGCGAAACCGCAATCAGCGCTGACAAGGTCGCCCCTCAAGCGTTGCCGCCCGTTTACGCCGGTGGCCAGGTGGCTCGCGGCGGGCAACTGGGTGTATTGGGCAGTTCGGACATTATGGATGTGCCGTTCAGCATGACCAGCTACACCGAGCAGTTGATCGAGGACCAGCAGGCCGAAGACATCGGCGACGTCCTGCTCAATGACGCATCGGTCCGTCAGTCCTCCGGTTATGCCAACGCCTCGCAGGTGTTTGTGATCCGTGGATTCGCGCTGAATACCGACGACATCTCCTACAACGGCCTTTACGGCGTACTGCCTCGTCAGATCATCTCGACTGACGCGCTGGAGCGTGTCGAAGTATTCAAAGGTCCCAACGCCTTTATCAATGGCGTGACGCCAACCGGTTCCGGCATCGGCGGCGGCGTGAACCTGCAGCCCAAGCGGGCGAAAGACACACCGACACGTCGCTTCACCACCGACATCAGCAGCGACGGTCGGGTCGGCGAGCACCTGGATCTGGGGCAGCGCTTCGGTGAGGACAACCGGTTCGGCGCACGCCTGAACCTGGCCCAGCGCGAAGGTGAAACCGGCGTCGATGACGAAGAGCACCGCAGCAAGCTGTTCGCGCTGGGCCTTGATTATCGCGGCGATAACTTGCGCATATCCGGTGATTTCGCTTACCAGAAACAGCGCATCAATCAGAGCCGCAACACCGTGTTCGTGGGCAGTGGCCTGACCAGCGTACCGCACGCGCCTGACGCCGATACCAACTACGCGCCCAACTGGACCTGGACCGAAACCGAAGACACCTTCGGCATGAGCCGGGTCGAATACGACCTCAACGATGACTGGATGCTCTATGCCGCTGCCGGTGCCAAACACACCCGCGAAACCGGTATCTATGGATCCCCGACCATCAACGACGCAGCTGGAAACATCACGGCGACGCCATCTTTCATCCCTCATGATGAAGACAACAAGACCGCTATGGCGGGCATCAACGGTAATCTGCAGACCGGTCCGGTCAGTCACAAGCTCAACTTCGGTCTGTCAGGGATCTGGACCGAACAGCGCAATGCGTACCTGTTCGGAGGCAGCCGCGCCGGCAGCAACCTTTACGACCCTGTGTCGACTGAGCGTCCTGCTCTCAACGGCATCACCGCCGGCGACCTGAACGACCCCGGCATCACCGGCAAGAGCCGCATGCGCAGCGCGGCATTCTCCGACACCCTGGGTTTCTTCGACGACCGCCTGCTGGTGACCGCAGGTCTGCGTCGCCAGCAACTGCGAGTCCAGGGTTATGCCTACGGCAGCGGCCCGCGCACATCGCTGTATGACGAAGCAATCACCACACCGATCTATGGTGTCGTGTTCAAACCATGGCGCTATGTTTCGTTCTATGCCAACCGTATCGAGGGCCTGGCCCAAGGACCGACCGCGCCGGGCACGGTGACGATCAACCCCGGCGAGATCTTCCCGCCTGCGCGTTCCAAGCAGGTCGAGGCCGGCGTGAAGCTCGACATGGGCACGTTCGGCGCGAGCCTGGGTGTGTACCGTATCGAGCAGCCGGCCGACGGTTATCAGGTTCAGGACGGTAGCGGGACCCGTTATGTCCGCGATGGCGAGCAGCGTAACAAGGGCGTGGAAATGAATGTATTCGGTGAGCCTGTCAGCGGACTGCGTCTTTTGGCCGGTCTGACTCTGATGGACACTGAACTGAGCGGCACTGCGGGCGGCAGCAACGATGGCAACGATGCCGTGGGCGTACCGACCTTCCAGTTCAACGCCGGGGCAGACTGGGACATTCCCGGCATTGAAGGCGCGGCCATCAACGCACGCATGCTGCGCACCGGAGGCCAGTACCTGAACGCGTCGAATACCTTGAGCATCCCGACCTGGAACCGCTTCGACCTGGGCGCACGTTACACCTTCAACGTGGCGCAGAAAGACATCACCCTGCGCGCCAACGTCGAAAATCTGATGAACAAGGATTATTGGGCGTCCACCAACGGCGGTTACCTGACTCAGGGTGAGCCACGCACCTTGAAAGTGTCGGGCACCATCGACTTCTGATCGACAGCCGGATGACAGTGTCCCCTGACACCGTCATCCGGTCTGCCACACCCTCAGTAGCCGTTGCGCTTGAGGATCGTGTCAATGCTTTCCTTGGCCGGACGGCCATAGAACTTCAGCAGCTCGGCGGTGCGATTGGTGAAGAAGCCGTCTGCACCGTCCTGGCTGATGCGCTTGAAGTCCGCCGGGTCATCCACGGTATACGGATGGATGACCATGCCTTTCTCGTGAGTCAGGTTGTTCATCCAGGGTTTGACCAGGTCCATGTAACTCTGGTCGCCGCCCTTGGCCAGTTGCGACGACGGGCCGGTGCCGATGGCGCCGTGGGCTTTGGCCCAGTTGATCCAGTTCTCGAACTCTTCCGGCGACTTGACCTCCTGGCTCGCGTAATAGCTGGATTTGTCCTTCATGCCTGAATCCTTGAACGCTACATCGGACTTGGGTTCGATGGAGCCTTTGCCGATCCACAGCAGCATGACTTTCGGCACTTTCGGCATTTCTTTCTGCAGCAGCTCCAGACTCTGTTTCTCAAAGGTCTGCAACACCACACGGCCCGGCATGTGCGCGACGTTCACATGGCCCGGCGCTGCAGCAGGGCGTTGCGCCAGCCAGCCGCGCTTGGCCAGGACTTTCTTCAGGTCGGCTTCGACGCCGGGAAACTGCGACGGCACCTTGGCTTCAATGTACAGCCCCGGCTTGTTCGCGCCGCCTTCGGCAATATCAATCACCTCATCCAGCGTCAGAATCTGCAGACCGGCGTAGCTGTCACGGGCGCGGTCCGGGTAGGCTTTGTTGAACCACGAACCGGCATCCAGTTGCTTGAGCTCGGCCAGCGTGAACGTGCTGACCGGGTCCTTGGCACGGCTCGGAAAAACCTCGGCAATGTTGGTGGTGCGCTCCAGCACATCGTCATGCAAGGCGATCAGCACGCCGTCCTTGGTGCGCTGGATATCCATCTCCAGATAGTCCGCGCCCAGATCGCGAGCCAGGGTATAGGCCGGGATGGTTTCTTCCGGGGCGTCGAACGAGGCGCCCCGGTGAGCGACCACCGCAGGCCATGGCAATCCCAGTTTTTCGCTCAATACTTTACCCGGTGCATCTGCGGCCGATGCTGTGCCTGACGACAGCATCACACCTGCGATGGCGGTCGCCGCCAGCAGTCGAGCCAGGGGCGTTCTGGTGAACCGGAAAGAGGAAAATCCTTGCATGGGCCGATGATTCCTTGAATGGAGAAAACAGTTGATCGCCTCGTACAGTTCGACGGAGGCGCACCCTGAAGCATTAACAACATCGCTTTCGATACGGCAAGTGCAGTGTCGTTCCCGGTTGCGTGATGTCGTCCTGAATGTCATTTACGGCACGCAACGGTAGCGCAACGCCGCAGCCGCATGGCTCGAGGGCTGGCGCACAGTCTGGGCGACGAATGAGACGGCTGTATGAACGCAGGCTGTTCATTCGGCGAATGCCTCTGCCCAAGCCCGTCGACTCGGGTTACTGTCAGGTTTTTGATCATCAGGCAGGAGTGGGCATGACAACGGTATTGGTGCTGGTCGAAAATCTGGATACCTATCTGCCGATTCTGGAACACAGTGGTTTCGAGCTGATTCGCGCACCCACAGCCGCGCAGCGCGCCGAAGCGATTGCCGCACATGGGTCGGCCATCAGTGCGGTCGTGACCCGTGGTCCGCTGGGTTTCTTTGCCGAAGAGATGGACGCCTTGCCCAATCTACGCATCATCTGCGTGAGCGGGGCGGGGTATGAAAAGGTCGACCTGCCAGCGGCCGAAGCACGTGGCATTACTGTCACCAATGGTGCGGGGGTCAATGCTTCCACCGTGGCCGATCATGCGCTTGCACTGCTGCTTTCACTGGTACGTGACATTCCTCAGGCTGACGCTTCGGTGCGGCGCAGCGAGTGGCGCAAGGCAATGCGTCCGTCGCTGGCGGGCAAGCGTCTGGGCATCATCGGGCTGGGCGCGGTCGGGTTGGCGATTGCCCGGCGCGCGGCGGCGTTCGATATCAGCATCGGTTATCACAATCGCAAGGCACGCTCCGACTGCGATTACACCTGGCACGCCTCCGTTCAGTCACTGGCCGACGCGTCGGACTTTCTGGTCATTGCCACGCCAGGCGGCAGCAGCACCCACCATCTGGTAAACGCCCCGGTGCTCGCGGCATTGGGGGGCGACGGGTTTCTGGTCAACATCGCCCGCGCCAGTGTCGTCGACACAGACGCCCTGGTCGCCGCACTGCGAGCGCAGAAGATTGCCGGAGCGGCACTGGATGTGTTCGACGATGAGCCCAGCGTACCTGACGTGTTCAAGACCCTGGGCAATGTGGTGTTGACGCCACACGTGGCAGGCCTGTCGCCCGAGGCGTCGAAAGACAGTGTGCAGATGGTCAATGACAACCTGCTGGCCTTCTTTGCCGGCGAGCCTGTGCTGACGCCTGTTCACAGTTGAGCAGTCGTGCGTGGCTGCACGGATGGCTTGCCTGATCGCCCATTCTGCTTGCGCTGCTGCCTGTCTATAGTCCGCCCCATCACGCATGACATCAATCAGGGAGCAGGGCATGGACATAGTGAGCGGGGCAGGCAAAACCGTGCGAATCGGTCTGGTGGGGGATTTCAATACGCAGTTCGCGGCGCATCAGGCAATACCGCAGGCGTTGCAGATGGCAGGTGACGCGTTGCAGCTGAAAGTCGAGGCGCAGTGGTTGCCAACGCCTGACATAGGAGAGGGCGTTCGGCTGAAAGTGTTCGATGGCCTGTGGTGTGTGCCGGGAAGTCCTTATCAGGACATGCAGGGTGCGATGACAGCGATTCGTCTGGCGCGCGAGCAGCACATTCCGTTTCTCGGTACCTGTGGCGGATTTCAGCATGCGTTGCTGGAGTTTGCCCGTAACGACCTGGGCTGGAGCGACGCCGAGCACGCTGAATCGAACCCGGATGCCCCGAACGCGATCATTGCGCCGCTGAGCTGTTCTCTCGTCGATGCACTGTCGACGATTCATCTGGTGTCGGACACGTTGATTGCCCGGGCCTACGGCAGGCTGGAGATCGAGGAGCGTTATCACTGTCGTTACGGTCTGGTGCGTGAGCTGGAACAGCAGGTTTTCGGCGCGGCAATGAAAATCAGCGGACGAGGTCCCAAAGGTGAAGTGCGCAGCATGGAATTGGAAGGCCATCCGTTTTTCGTCGCCACGTTGTTTCAGCCCGAACGCGCCGCGTTGCTGGGCAGGACGCCAGCGCTGGTCAAGGCGTTCGTTCAGGCGTGCAGCGGTGACGCCCGATGATCGCCTCGCGTTTTCCCACGCCTTATTACGCGGTGGTGTTTACATCACTGCGCAGTGCTGATGACGGGCAGGATTACAACGCAGCCGCGCAACGCATGGTCGAACTGGCCCGGCAGCAGCCTGGATTTCTCGGGGTGGAGTCGGCGCGTGACGAAACCGGCCTGGGCATTACCGTGTCGTACTGGTCTGATGAGGCCGCGATTCGGGCCTGGAAGGCTCATGCCGAGCATGCCCAGGTGCGTGAACAGGGCCGGGCGCACTGGTATCAGTCGTTCACGACGCGGGTGTGCAAGGTCGAGCGCGACTATTCATTTTGATGCCGGCCAGTCTGATACCGCGCAGCGCTGCGTAAAGAAGCTGAAACAGTGAATGCGACCCAAGGTGCTGTTTCAATTTGCGGGGATATGCCAGCATTGGGCTCTAAACACGGGAGCCCTTATGAATCACGACCTGACTCCGAACGGCACGGTGCGCATTCCGGAAGGCCTGGATGTTCCCGCGCAGGTGATTTGCCACGCCACCAGTCTGCGCAGGGCGAGCCGACGCATCTGCCAGCTATACGACGCCGTCATGGCGCCGTGCGGCCTGCGTTCGACGCAACGCTCGATCCTGATGCAGATCGCCCGCAATCAGGCGCCGACCATGACCGAACTGGCGACGATTCTGGTCATCGACCGCTCGGCGCTGGCGCAGAATCTCAAGCCGCTGGAACGTGAAGGGTTGTTGTCGGTGGACGTCGACCCGAACGACAAACGCAGTCGCCTGGTGCGCCTGACGCAGGCTGGTGTCGAGAAACTGCTGGAATCCCAGGCATTGTGGGAACAGGCCCAGCGCTCTTATGAAACCGCGCTGGGGCCTGAACTGGCACTGGAACTGCGCACCCTGCTTGCGCAGGTTGCAGCGGCCGACTACGGCGACGAGTACGCGTGAGTCGGCCGGTCTGCTGTCAGGGCATGACAGGTGGGGTGTAGGTCAGTGTCGTGCCCAGCGCCCATAACAGGAACAGCACCAGCGGCGCGTGAACCAGCAACTGCACGAATGAAAAGCCGATCAGATCGCGCGCCTTGAGGCCCAGAACACCCAGCAGCGGCAGCATGTAGAACGGGTTGATCAGGTTTGGCAAGGCTTCGGCGGCGTTGTAGATCTGCACCGCCCAGCCCAGGTGATACTGGAGTTCATTGGCGACCTGCATCACATAAGGTGCTTCGATGATCCACTTGCCGCCGCCCGACGGGATGAAGAAACCGAGCACCGCCGAGTACACGCCCATCAGCACCGCATAGGTGTCGTGGGAGGCGATGCTGGTGAAGAACGTCGAAATGTAATGCGCCAGTGTCTGCGCGTCGCCGCCCTTGACCGTGGTCAGCAGCGCGGCAATCGAGCCGTAAAGCGGAAACTGGATCAGTACCCCTGTGGTGGTCGGTACTGCTCGCGCCACGGCATCCAGAAAACTGCGTGGCCGCCAGTGCAGCAGTGCGCCCAGCATGATGAACAGGAAGTTATAGGTGTTCAGCCCGGAAATCGCAGTGATCGCCGGTTTGGTCGAGAACTCGTTGAACAGCCAGCCCGCACCTAACAGCACCATCAGAATGATCAGCAGGGGACTGTATTCCAGCCATTCACCGGGCCGCGAACGGACAGGCAGCGGTGGCAGGTTGAAGGCCGGGTCCACGCCGCAGTCTTTCGCATCGCGGGCGCTGTTCGGGCCGGGCGCAGTGGCATAGGCGACGATCAGGGAAATGACCACCAGCGCCGCCAGCATCACGCCGGACTGCCAGAGGAAAATGGTTTCGGTGAAGGGGATAACGCCCGTGATCGCTAGGATCGACGGTGGCAGGCTGGCCGGGTTGGCCTGCAATTGCGCCGCCGATGACGACAGCCCTAACGCCCAGACGGCGCCCAGCCCCAGATAGGCCGCTGCACCGGCGGCTCGGTAATCCATGCGCAGATCGGTGCGGCGGGCGAGGGCACGTACCAGCAGACCGCCAAACACCAGGGAAAGCCCCCAGTTGAGTAACGACGCGAGCATCGAAATCAGCGCGACCCAGGCCACCGCCGAGCGGCCATTGCGCGGAATACGCGCCAGTCGGTCGATCAGTCTGACCGCAGGTGGCGAACTGGCCACCACATAACCGCCGATCACGACGAACGCCATCTGCATGGTGAACGGAATCAGGCTCCAGAAGCCGTCACCGAAGGCCTTGGCCGCTTCTGCTGGTCTTGCACCGATGGCCAGCGTTGCTACGGTGACAATCACCACTGCCAGGGCGGCAAAGACCCATGAGTCAGGGAACCAGCGTTCAGCCCAGGCAGCGCAGCGCAGGGCAAATCGGGCGGAGCGGCTTTCTTCGAGGTTGGCGGCCATCTGGGCGTCCTGTTGTCATTATTATGGGGGAACGTGTGCGGGCGTTTCCGGCGTGTCTCTTGGCAAACTCCGGACGTTGGGTGGCGGCTTGCCGGCGATGGCGTCAGTTCAGTCGCAGCGGTAGCGCCTGAAAAAATCTATCGCCGGCAAGTTGCCTCCCACGGGAGATTGCGTTTATTCAGCAAGTTACATTGTTGTCTGAAGAGCAGTCGTTCAAACCAGGTTTGCGTCAGGTTGCTCGATCAGAACGTCATCTCGATCACATCGTCCGGTACGATCAGCTTGCCAGCGGTCTTGGCGATGATTTCTTCAACGCTGACCCCCGGCGCACGTTCGCGCAGGATGAATGCGCCGTCTTCGATTTCAAGATAGGCCAGATCGGTCAACACCTTGCGGATGCAGCCCGCACCGGTGAGTGGCAGGCTGCAGCGGGGCAGCAGTTTGGACTCGCCGTCCTTGGAAGCGTGGGTCATGGTCACGATGATGTTGTCCGCGCCTGCCACCAGGTCCATTGCGCCGCCCATGCCCTTGACCAGCTTGCCGGGAATCATCCACGAGGCGATGTTGCCCTCCACGTCCACCTCGAATGCGCCCAGCACCGTGAGGTCCACATGGCCGCCACGGATCATGGCGAAGGATTCGGCTGAAGAGAAAATCGATGCGCCAACACGCGCGGTAACAGTCTGCTTGCCAGCGTTGATCATGTCGGCGTCGATGGTGTCTTCGGTGGGAAATTCACCCATGCCCAGCAGGCCGTTTTCCGATTGCAGCATGACGTCGATGTCTGTCGGGACATAGTTGGCGACCAGCGTTGGAATGCCGATCCCCAGATTCACGTAATAGCCGTCCTTGAGTTCGCGGGCGACGCGCTGAGCCATTTGTTCGCGGGAAAGTGCCATGGTCTGAATGCTCTTTGTGATTGTGTGCCGATTCCTGCTTCGTGAAGCGCTGTCGCCCTCAGGGTTTTCTGAGGGTGCGCTGCTCGATGCGTTTTTCGAAAGTGCCCTGGATCACACGGTCGACATAAATGCCGGGAGTGTGAATCTGGGTCGGCAACAGCACGCCGGGTTCGACAATCTCCTCGACTTCGACCACGGTGATCCTGCCTGCTGTGGCGACCACGGGGTTGAAGTTCTGCGCGGTATGACGATAGATCACGTTGCCGAAATGGTCAGCCTTCCAGCCTTTGATCAACGCGAAGTCACCGGTGATGGCTTCTTCAAGAATCACATTGCGACCGTTGAACTGGCGGGTCTCCTTGCCTTCAGCGACGGGAGTACCGTAACCGGTGGCGGTATAGAACGCCGGGATGCCTGCGCCGCCCGCACGAAGTTTTTCGGCGAGGGTGCCTTGCGGTGTCAGTTCGACTTCCAGTTCGCCGCTCAGCAACTGGCGTTCGAACAGGGCGTTTTCACCTACGTAGGACGAGATCATCTTTCTGATCTGGCGGTCTTCGAGCAGGATGCCCAGACCGAAGCCATCGACGCCACAGTTGTTGGAGACGACGGTGAGGCCCTTGATGCCCATGCGCTTGATTTGCGCGATCAGATTTTCCGGGATGCCGCACAGTCCAAAGCCGCCACAGAGCACGGTCATGTTGTCGGTCAGGCCGGCGAGGGCCTCTTCGTAAGTTGCCACTCGCTTGTCGAGTCCAGCCATGATGATCCGCCTTTTATAGTTGTGACCGGCAGGTGCTGCCGGAGGATCGGGTTGCCTGCATCTTCTCTCGGCTTCAATGATTTGTTAATTTTGTTTTTCTGATGGATTGATAAGAAAGATAAATATATGAACGTGAAGCAGCTCCGCGCTTTCCTGGCCGTGGCGCAGTACCTCAGCTTTGCGCAGGCGGGCGAGCGGCTGAATCTGTCACAACCGGCCCTGAGCCTGACGATAAAAAGCCTGGAAGAGGACCTTGGCGGCCAGTTGCTCACGCGCACCACGCGCAATGTCAGCCTGACGCCCGAGGGCGAGACGCTGCTGCCACTGGCACGCCAGCTGCTGGCCGACTGGGACAATACCGAGGAGTTGCTGCGCCAGCGTTTCACCTTGCAAATGGGACGTGTGTCCATCGCCGCCATGCCATCGTTTGCAGGCAACCTTTTGCCCGGCGCCTTGAAGACTTTTCGAGGGCGCTACCCACGGGTCAACGTGGCGGTGCATGACGTGGTCAACGAGCAGGTCCTGGAAATGGTGCGGCATCGGCGGGTCGAGCTGGGCATCGGTTTCGAGCCTGAATCAAGCAACGCACTGTCGTTTACGCCGTTTTACATGGATCGATTCGTGGCCGTGGTTTCCACGCAATCGCCGCTGGCCGGGCGCGAGGAAGTGTCCTGGGCCGAGCTGTTGAACGAAGACTTCATTGCCCTGCAGCGGCCTTCAGCCGTACGCCTGCTGCTGGAACACGCCATCGAGTCGCAACATGGCAAGCTGTCGGTGGCCTTTGAAAGTCATCAACTCTCGACCATCGGGCGCATGGTCGCCAACGGTCTGGGCGTCAGTGCGGTGCCGTCGTTGTGTATCGAACAGATGCGGGAGCTTGGTGCGCGTTGCGTGCCGCTGGTGGAGCCGCGTATCGAGCGGCGTATCGGGTTGATGCTGCTGGCCGATCACAAGCTGTCGGCAGCGGCTCAGGCACTGCGCGAGGTGCTGATTGAGCACGCCCGTGAACAGGGGGCGTGAAAGTCGATAGCCACTATCACGGCTGTTGATTTTTGCCACGCAGGGTCGGGGCGTAACCTTGCTTCATTCCCGAAATGAAGCCAGCCTGGAGGCCCGCCATGAACCGTTTATTTGCCCTTGCTCTTGTTCTGTCATTCACCGTCGCACTGGTCTCCGGTTGCTCGACTCATCATGCGGTCGAGTTGCGTCCCTACTCGGTCGAAGAGAGCCATCAACTGGCGATGGAAGACCTCAATCGTCGCGGTCTGTCCTTTGAGGAGTATCAGGCCCGCAAGGCGCAACTCCTTGCAGATCCGCAGATCCAGCAGGTTCGCCAGTTCGACGATCAGGGTGAAATCAGCGTTGATCGCGGTACATTGAGCCAGAATCCTCAGGGTTAACAGTCAGGCTTGAACGAGGTTTTCGCTCGAACTGTATAGCAAGAAACTTCGCTTAACTGTCCATGTGTTTCCTGTGGGTCTTTCGATAGGGTGAGTACCCGACTCACAGCTTCACAGACACCCGGATCGCTTCATGTCGTTCTCTCTGGATTTACTGCTGGCCTTCGCGCTGTTTGCCTTCGTCACGTCGGTGACCCCCGGCCCCAACAACATGATGTTGCTGGCTTCGGGCGTCAACTTCGGTTTCGGCCGCACGCTGCCGCACATGCTGGGCATCAGCATCGGTTTTTTCGTTCTGGTTCTGGCGGTGGGGTTTGGTCTGGGCAGTGTGTTCAAGGCCTGGCCGATGCTCTACACCCTGTTGCGTTACGTGGGCGCGGCCTATCTGCTTTACCTGGCCTGGAAAATCGCCACTGCCGGCCCGGCCTCCGACTCCAGCGAAAGTCGTGGTGAGCCGATGAGCTTCATGGGCGCAGCGCTCTTCCAGTGGGTCAACCCCAAGGCCTGGATCATGGCGATTGGCGCGATCAGCACCTACACGCCAATGCAGGGTTACTTCACCAATGTGGTGATCATCTCGGGCGTGTTTGCCTTGATCAACCTGCCAAGCGTGGGCATCTGGGCTGGCTTCGGCAGCCTGCTGCGCAATGTGCTGCGTGATCCCGTCGGACTGCGGATCTTCAACGGTGTGATGGCTGCCTTGCTGGTGGCGTCGCTGTATCCGCTGATTGTCGAGCATTGATGGCCGAGACGCCTCATGATGGCTCCCACAGCCCTGTGTTTCGCTGCGCAAGCAGGATCAGCCAATCACAACGCTAACTGTAAATGCCCGCCCGCCGCCTTGTGTCGCGCCTGAAGTCGGTGCTGCAGGCTGAGGTAAAAGTGTTCAAGCCCTTCGTTCAGCCGCTCGGTGAGGATTTCGTCGAGCGTGCCACCTTCCTCGTTGTCGCCATAGGTGATCTGGGTGTCGATGGCAAAAATGCCGTGCAGCACTTCCTGGGATTTGAGCGCTGACAGCACAGGCTTCAAGGCGTAATCCACCGCCAGCATATGGGCGATGCTGCCGCCGGTTGCCAGTGGCAGTACCACCTTGCCATGCAGGGCGCGCTCGGGCAAAAGGTCGAGCAGTGTTTTCAAGGCGCCGGAAAACGAGGCCTTGTAGACCGGCGTTCCGATCAGCAGGCCGTCGGCCTGCCGAACCGCTTCGACAAATTCCAGCACTTGCGGGCTGTCGAATTTCGCGAACAGCAAATCTTCGGCATTGAAATCACGAATACGCAGCGTGGTAACGCCGACACCGTGGCTTTGCAACCAGCGTCCAGCGTGAGCCAGCACAACGCCTGAGCGGGATTTGGGGGAGGGACTGCCTGACAGTGACACAACGAGCATGCGGGAATTCCTTGCGATAAGCGTAAGGCTGTAAAGCAGCTTGTGTGCCAGAGCATCATGCAGCGGCTCATGCCTCTGAAACACTGGGGCTGTGGCCTTTTTCCCGTGGAAAGCGCACCTTGCAATAGCTGCTGAAAAGCCGGCCAACTGTTGAACTGCTGTTGCACCCGCAACACTTCTGCCAAACCCCAGGCAAAAAAAACCGCGACCGAAGTCGCGGGTACAAGGTTCAAACGTCGAGCGGATCAGTTGCGGAAGGCCGCCCCGGTTTGAACAACGCTGGCCGAGCCGAGCAGTTGGCTGATGAAGCGGCTCCACCGGGTGATATTGGCCGGGCCTACGAACACCACATCCTGAGCCTTGAGTTCGAACTGTCCGGCCAGCAGGTAGGCCGTAGGCTTCTTGGCGTTCAGGTGATACACGGTGGACGATGCATTGGCGAAGTTCTCTGCACCGCGGATCACATAGACCGCATCGCCATCGGCGCTGTCCGGACTCAGCCCGCCGGAATTGCCCAGAGCTTCGAGCAGGGTCACGTTGGTGGTGGCGAAGGAAATGACCTGCGGATTACGCACTTCGCCCAACACGTAAATCTTGTTCTTGGAAGCGCTGTTGAGGTGCAGGTAGTCGCCGTCCTTCAAGAACACCTTGCTCAGTTGCGAGCCTTTGCGGTTCAGCGAGTCGATGTCGATCATGTAGTCACGACCATCACGGCGCAGCGTCAGGCCTGCCAGGTTAGCGTCGGTCAGGTCGATGCCCGCGACACTGATGGCCTGCACCAGGCTCAGCGGAATATTGGTGATCGACTGCGGACCAGGGCTTTTGAACGAGCCGGACAGCAGCACGCGCTGACTGTTGTAGCGCAGCACCTTCACGTCGACCTTGACTTCAGTGTATTGCGGCGCAAGGCCCATGCGCAGTTGTTCACGAATCTGGCTGACGGTCTTGCCGCCCGCACGAATCCTGCCGACATACGGGAAAAACAGTGTACCGTCGCTCAGCACCTCTCGGGTGTTGGCGTCCAGTTGGTCCTGCGAGCCCGGCGCGGTCAGCTCGGGGTGTTCGAAGACCGTCACCAGCAATGTGTCGCCAGGCCCTACGACGTACTCCGGGGTCTTGTAGTTCAGCAATTCGGCGGGCAAGGCCTTGGCGTCCATCGCGGTGTTCTGCTGCTGTTGCTGCAGGGTCTTCGGGCTGATGTCGACCAGTTGCGCCTTGGGTTCGTCCGGGTCGCTGTTGGTGACATCGCCGGGTGTCATGTGTTGGCCGGGAGCGAATACGCACCCCTGCAGGATCAGGGAGGAGAGTAGCAGGACAGCCAGGCTTCGATTCATGGGAGTGTTCCTTCGTGACGGTGCACCTTGCACCTGAATGATTTCGTTACGTCCATTTCCACGACCGGCAGCAGCATCGGTCCACGTCGTGATCGTTTTTAGCGCGCGCACATACCTCCCTCCGGGCAAAGGCTGCCGGAGCCGTCGTCTAGTCAATGGAAAGTCAGAAGGCGTTCTTGTTGAAGAAGCCCTTGAACAGCGTCAGCAGAATGATTTTCAGGTCCAGCCAGATCGACCAGTGTTCGATGTATTCCAGATCGAACTCGACCCGTTTACGCATCTTGTCCAGCGTGTCGGTCTCGCCACGCCAGCCGTTGATCTGCGCCCAGCCGGTGATGCCCGGCTTGACCTTGTGGCGCAACATGTAGCCACTGACCTGTTTGCGGTATTGCTCGTTGTGAGCCACGGCATGCGGACGCGGGCCGACGATGGACATGTCGCCACGCAACACGTTGAAGAACTGGGGCAGTTCGTCCAGCGACGTGCGGCGCAGAAACGCACCCAGCGGCGTGATCCGTGTGTCGTTGCGCGTGGCCTGGCGCACCACGTCGCCGTTTTCCTGCACGTTCATGCTGCGAAACTTCCAGACCATGATCGGCCGACCGTCCAGCCCGTAACGGCGCTGGCGAAACAGCACCGGACCTTTCGACGTCAGCTTGATGGCCAGGGCAATCAGCAACAGTGGAATCGCGATCAACATCAGAATCAGGCTAGACAGCAGGATGTCTTCGACGCGCTTGACCACGCTCCACGCGCCATCCATGGGCGAGTCGAAAATGCTGATGCTGGCCAGCCCGTTGATACTTTCGCTGCGCGCGTGCAGCAGCTCGAACATGAACACGTCCGGTATCAGGTACACCGAGGCGGTGGTGTCACTGAGGCCGGTGATCAGTTCGCGCAGGTGGGGTTCGGCACTGAACGCCAGGGTGATGTACACCTTGTCGATCCGGCCCTGACGGGCGTCCTCGACCAGTTGCTCGAGATCGCCGAGCACCGGCACACGTCTGCCAGTGGCGTTCAGGTTCATCTGCTGCGGATTCGAGTCGTAGAAGCCCAGCAGATTCAGGCCCATCCAGGGCGCGCTGGAAATCGACTCGGCCAGCCGCTCGCCGACCTGACCGGTGCCGACAATCGCCACGCGCCGGGTGTTGAAACCGTGGCGTCGCAGGCTGTGCAGCAGCAGGCGGATCAGCAGGCGATAACCACACAGGATCGCCAGCACCAGCGCGAACCAGGTCATCTGTCCGTTATCCGGCAGGTTGTCCCGGTCGAGCAGCAGGTAATCCACTGACAGCAGGGTGATGAAGGTCAGCGCCCAGTAATTGAATACCTTGGTCAGCTCGCGCAGGATTCGCTCGCCGCGCCAGGAACCGTAAAGCTGGTGGTACTCGCCGACCCAGTGAAACACCAGTACAGCCAGAATGATATGCAGCCAGGCCTCGGTGCTGTCGATCATTGCCAGTCGGTTTTGCCAGTGACCGATCAGCACGATGACCGCCAGGTCCAGCAGACGGTGAGCGACCGACAGCGCTGACTGATGGGCATGCAGAATGCCGCGAACGGAGGTGCGCATGACGGTGCTCGCTCAAACGGATTTGATAGGAACGACTCGGGACGGCAACTCGCTGGCAAGGCTTTGCGAGGTCTGGGGTGTCCAGGGCTGAGCGGGCAGGCGGGACAGGTGTGCGGTGGCCAGGTGGTTGTCGACAAAGGCTTTGATTTCCTGTTCGAAACGGACAATCGAGAACCGCTCGGCGTTGGCGCGACAGGCCTGCGCGGTGATGCGCGCCTGCGCACTTTCGAACTCGTTGACCGCTGCGATCAGTGATTCAACGGTCTGCTGCGGATAGAAAACGCCGGTAGGATGTGGATGATCCAGCCCGCGGACGGTCTCCAGCACGCCACCCTTGCCGAAAGCGATCACTGGTGTGCCACAGGCCTGGGCCTCCACCGGGCTGATGCCGAAATCCTCTTCGGCAGCGAACACGAATGCTCTGGCGGTGCGCATGTGCTCGATCAGGACGCTTGCCGGCTGGAAACCCATCAGTGTGATGTTGGGCGCCCGGCTTGCGATGGCCTGCGCCTTGGCCAGGTCAGGACCGTCGCCGATCATGATCAGACGCTTGTCCGGCATGGCAGCGAAGGCTTCGACAATCATCGGCATGCGCTTGTAGGGGACCATGCGCGAGGCGGTGAAATAGAAGTTCTCGCGTGTACCGCTAGCGGTGAAGCCGAGCGTATCGACCGGCGGGTAGATGACCGTCGATTCGCGCCGATAGGCCTTGCAGATACGCGCGGCGATAAACCCTGAGTTGGCGATGAAGGCGTCCACACCGGCCGAGGTGCGCTGGTCCCACAGGCGGATGTAATGCAGCACCAGTCGCGCCAGCCGGCCTTTCATGCCGGTGTTCAGGCCCGCTTCGCGCAGGTACTGGTGTTGCAGGTCCCAGGCATAACGGATCGGTGAATGGATGTAGCTGACGTGCAGTTGATCCGGGCCGCTCAGCACGCCCTTGGCCACGGCATGACTGCTGCTGATGATCAGGTCGTAACCGGACAGATCCAGTTGTTCGATAGCCAGCGGCATCAGGGGCAGGTAGCGCTGGTAGCGGTTTCTGGCGTTTGGCAGGTTCTGGATGAATGTGGTGGTGGCCACCTTGCCGTGCAAATGGGCACGGTCCTCATCGTTCAGAAAGTCGATCACGGCAAACAGGTCGGCCTGGGGCCAGATATTGATCAGTGAAGCCAGCACACGCTCGGCACCGGCATAGGTCACCAGCCAGTCGTGGACGATCGCAATTCTCATGGAGATTCCTTGCTGTATTCGCTCGCTCTACTGCAGGCGCGACGGGGCGCGTCTTGACGTTGCTGTTATTGATTCAGGGTTTGCTTGAAGAGGATTCGGGGCTGATGCGCTGTTTGCCGAGCAGCGCCGGTTCTGGCCCCAGCAAGGCATCGATGCGCTGGGAAAGGCGGTGTGCGGACAACTCCCAGGAAAAGCGTTTCACATTGTTCAGCCCGTGCAGGCGCAAGGCATCGCGCAACGGGGCATCGACCAGCACCCGGTGCATGGCCGCTGCCATGTGGCCGACGTCCAGCGGATCGAAATACAGGGCACTGGCCTGCAGCACTTCCGGAATCGAGGCGGCATTGGCGGCCAGCACCGGGCAGCCGCACGCCTGGGCTTCCAGCGGTGGTATGCCGAACCCTTCGTACAGGGACGGAAACACAAATGCGGTCGCGCCCTGATACTGCTCGATCAGTTCGGCATCGCTGAGCCGTCCCAGAAAACGAATGCGCGAATCACGACAGGCCAGGCGCTGCAGGTTCGGATCGGCGAAGATGCCAGTGGCGGCGCCCACAATGTGCAGTTGCAGATCGTTGTGATCCCGCAAGCTCAGAAACGCCTGGATCATACGGTTGAAGTTCTTGTGCGCAGCGGGCGAGGACACAGCCAGCAGGTATTTCGGGGCATCGGACTGCACCGGGCGAGGACGGAAGCTGTCGCTCACCGCAGCTGGCACGACCAGCACCCTGGCTTCGGGAAAACCATAGAACTGCGATATCTCGCCTCTGGAGAAGTTGCTGCTGGTCACCAGGGTTTTGATGCGCGACAGCAGGATCGGTGTGAGGGTGCGGTAGGCCAGGCGGAACAGCCGGGTATAGCTCTGTGGAAAGCGTACGTAATTGATGTCGTGATGCGTGGCGATCTGGTTGCGGTAAAACATCGGGCCGGTGCTGCTGATGGAGATCAGCAGCGGATTTTTCTGCCGCTGCAGGTACAGGGGCAAGTCGATCTGCTCCCAGAGATGACCCTTGTTATGACCGATGCACTGTACGTTCAGCGCTTTGGCACTTTCATGCAGTTTGATGCCGTGAGGCGCGACGAATACCAGATCGTTGCGCAGCCTTTTCAGCGCCATGCAGATCTGCTCGGCATAACGCTGAACGCCACTGACGTCCTGGGTGAGAAACCGTGAATTGATAAAGATCATCTCAAGCATCCTGCAAGGTCATGGTGATGTAGGGTGGATGCGGGTGCTTTTTTGAAGGGCTGGCTACCTTCGATCCCGTTCTTGTTGGGCGAACAGCACGGGCCTCATGCCCAGGCTGATGATTTTCGGAAATTCGTCGATCCGGATCTGGGCCGAACAGCGGGCGTCGGTGCAGTTCCAGGGTGTGTCGGTCTCGAAGCGGCCCTTTTCCGGCTGGCCGCTGTCGATCATTTCCACGTTACCGCGCTGCACGCTGCTCGCTTCGACATGGGTCAGGTGTGGCACACCGGTGGTCCACGCCACCAGAATCTGCTCCTGGCCGCGGGTGAATCTGAGCAGGTAAGTCGAATCCATTTCCTGGCTTCTCTCGACGTCGTACTGGTAATCCAGCAAGGTCCTGCTGATGGCCTTTAGCGTCGCGTAGGCAGGCTTGGTGCTCAGGTCTTTCCTGAGCAGGCCGAAGTTCTGTTGCAGGTCTTCGCTGTCAGTGCCGCTGTCGATCAGTCCGTGCCACCAAAGCCCCTTGATATCCGGCAGCGTGCGGGCGAGAAAAAAGCTGCGCGCCAGAAAGGCTGCCTGGTTCTGTTCGCTGACGCTGCAGTCACCGGTACCTGTCGGCCAGCCCATCTCGGTCAAATACAGCGGTACCGGACGGGTCGCCAGCGCACGCAGGTCCGCATCGATCCAGCGCAGCCAGGCGATCCAGCGCTCGGGTGTGTGGCGCTGCTCGGTCCGGCAATGCACGTAGGGATGCAGTGACAGGCCATCCACCTGATTGAGCAGACCGTTCTGGATCAGTCGCTCGGCGAACCCCAGCTCCATTCCCAGGCTGGTGACGGCGCCAGCCAGAATCGTGACCGGCTTTTTCTGTGTTCTGATGCGGGCCGCGGTTTCCTCGACCAGCGTGCTGTAGTCCTTCGCCGCCCAGGCATCGACCGGGTTTTCCCGATCCCACTCGTTCCAGATTTCGTAAAGATCGATCCGGTTGGCCAGTTCCTGTGTGATGAAACTCACGTAGTTGCCGAATGCCTGGCGCACGACTGGATGACGCGGTTTCGCGTGGTTGTCATAAAACGGGCTGCCGTAACCCAGCACCAGCAGCGGCCTCAGGCGATGCTCGCGAACCCCGTCCAGATACGCCTGCCAGACGGGATCGATGCGCAGAAAGCCGCGCCGGGGTTCGACACGGGTCCAGTACGCACTGTCGCGAACCGAATTGATGCCTGCGCGCTCCAGTAACTCGAGCGCCTGCGTCTGCAGGCGGTCGCTGCTCATCAGTTGCGCGTCGACGCCGATGATGAAGTGTTCCTCGCCCGTGGCGAAAAGGCTGGTGAACAGCCCCAGCAGAAAGACCGTCAATGATCGTCGTCGACGGAGTGCGGGTGGCTTGGACATGTCTTGGCTCAGTCAGAAGCACGCTGCGCAGCACTGTCTGGCGGAGCACGTGCCGAGGAAGATCACTGCATCGTGGAATTGCCCGATCCTAGACCGGGTTGTACTGGCGCTGGTCGGGTGTTGTGATGCTGTCCAGTACAGTCCGGGCAAAAAGCGTCTCGTACTGATCCAGCATCAGGTCCAGGTTCAGCAGCGACGCGACGCTGTTGCGCGCCTGAGCACTGAGTCGTGCCAGGAGGCGGGGCTGCTGGTGCAGCTTGAGCATCGCCAGCCCCAATGAGTCGGGATCGTCCGGGCTGCACAACAGGCCGTTGAGCTGGTCCTGGATGATTTCTGTCAATCCTCCCATGCGGCTGGCAATGACCGGACGGGAATAGGCACAGGCCTCCACGGCGACCATGCCGAACGGCTCGTTCCAGATGGATGGCACCACGGCCACGTCGATCTGGCTGTAGAACGTTTCGGGCTTCTGGTAACCGACAAAGCTGATGTTCGGTGAGGTCACCATGGCCTTGAAGCGTTTCTCATCGTTGATCTGTCCGCGTCCGGCAATCTGCAGCGTTGCGTTGAATGGCAGATGTTGAAACTGATCGATCAGCCAGCCCACGCCCTTCGAATCCGACAGGGTGCCCAGATAGCCAAAACGCAGGGGCGCGTTGCTCGGCTCTGCCGTTTGCGGGTCAATATTGCGCTGCAGTGGCAGGGCAATCGGTATGGGACTTGCGTTGTGCACCACGTAGCCTTTGGCGCCCTTGAAATAGCCTTGGGCCTGCAACGTGTCGAGCATGTACTGACTGACGCCGACCACCGTGCTGACCTGGGCCGAGCGCTCGTCGTCTCCCTTGCGAAACTGCTTGCACATCGCGCATTGGCGCTGGCAGCTGTGGCCTTTTTTGAACATGGTGCTGCTGGGGCAGAGCAGATAGAGGTCGTGAAGGACTTGAACGATGGGACGGCCTGACGCCGTGATTTCATCCCACGCCGAGACCGACCAGCCGGTCAGGTTATGGCACACCACCAGGTCCGGCTGCTCCATTTCCATGACCTGACTGACGTACTCGCGCATGCCCACGTTGTAGCGGTCACGCAGGTGCCAGCCGAGGCGGATCAGACGGCCGGGCCGCTGCGCTGTGAAATGCCAGTACAGGTTGTGCAGACCTGCGCGGTAAACCTTGATCTGGTTGACGGCGGTCATGTGCAACCCGGGTTGATCGGTGGTGGCCAGCACGGCGACCGCGTGGCCACGCTTCTGCAGGCCTTCGACCGTGCGCTGCAGGATGATTTCCGCGCCGCCGCCGATGTCAGGTGCATAGAGGCTGCTGATGAAGAGGATTTTCATAGAGGATATGACCTGTTGAGGCCCAGCACGCCAGCCTCGCCATCATTGATGGCCTGCTCGATCAGGCTCAGGCGCTGTCCGGCATCACAACGCCTGGCGATCACGCGCAGCAGGCAGAAAAACACCCAGCGGTTGAGTCGGTAGAGCAGAGGGGACGACGCCCAGACGTTTTTGTCGAACCAGGCCTGATTGCGTGCCCCGTAATAGGCACGCAGATCCGAACCGGCCAGCAAATAGTTTTCGTAGACATTTCGGGTGCGTGCCTTGATGTTCCAGGAGTCTTCCAGGTCATCGAGCAGCGCCTCGGGCACCAGGTAAATCCGCCCGCCACCCGCGGTGATTCGCCAGGTGTATTCACTGTCATCGGCGTACAGCTTCAGTGCTTCCAGCGGCAGGCCGATCTTGACGTAAAGGCTGCGATGGGCCAGTAATCCGCCGTAAGTGGCAAAGGGCAATTGGACTGTCTGTGGCACAGCGCGATCGGCCACCGGTTTGCCCCAAGGCAGACGACGCCAGATTTTGTAAGGCAGTTGCGCGATGTGAAAGCCGAAGAAGCTCGATCTCAGCTGGACCGCGTATCGTCGGGGTACACCTGCTGCGATGTCAGCCTGATGGGTGGGACGAAACCCGAGCACGGCGGTCTTGTCTCGCCCATCGATGCTTTCCCGTTGATGGAGATGATAGTGAAGCACTTCGATGGCGTTGATGGTGGGGGCGTTGTCGTCATCCATCAGCCATATGTACTCGGCCCCGGCATCCAGCGCGGCCTGAATGCCGACTGAATAGCCATGTGCCGAACCGGTGTTGTGCTCCAGCCGGATGACCTCGACCTGACCGGGCCACTTGCTGCTCAGATTCTGCAGCGGCGCGACCGAAGCGTTACTGACAATGATGACCCGCTCGATCAACGAGCTTTCAAGCGAGCGGCTGACCAGCGTGTGCAGGTAGTTGAAACGATCACCATAGGTGAGCGTCACCAGGGTGGTCCGGTGGGTCATGGTCTGTTTCCGGTGGTGGCTTGAATAGGGATGTAGATGGTCATGATGTGGCTGGCTGGCATGTACTGCGCGAACCCTCAAGCCCGCGCTTCCACCCGCGTCAGACTGCTGATCGGCAAGACGACCTTCTGCTGACGTTGCAGCATGTTGAGCAGGATCACGGCGCGCTCGGTGCCATCAGTGGCCAGGAAGATGGCTTCGACATCGCAAAAGCCTCCCGCCTTGATCAGCACCGGCTCGCCCTGGGTAAACACTATCCTTGGGGCGGGAGCAGACAGGCGCTCGCGGATCTGCTCGATCAGCTCGTCACGCACCGGCACCGGGTGGCCGCCGAAGGTGACGATGCGGGCCACGCCGCGTGTCGAGCGGATCGGGTACCAGTTGTCGTGTACCTGATCCATGCGGATGAACAGGTAGCCCGGGAACAGTTCTTCCTCGATCGGCGTACGGTTGCTGCGCTTTCTTTCCCCCGACTTGAGTGGCCGGTAGCACTCGAAATGCTGGCGCTGCAGGTGCTCCTCGGCACGGGCTTCCTGACGGGGCCTGGTCTGAATCAGATACCAGCGGGCGGGGCGCTCGGACAAGGACATGGGGTCACTCCACTGCCAGTTGCGGGGAAGGAGCAAGTGTTGCGTCAGGGCCAATCCGCACACAGGTATCGTTGGCAACCTGCAGATCGTGGGTCGTGCAGTGACTCAGCAGCGCCTGCACCTGTTCCAGACTGTTGAACATCAACACGTCAATGATCGACAGATCACTGACGAAGGGCTGGCCCAACTGGGGATACGTGAAGGGTCGCATAGAGAAAAAGCGCAGCAGCAGGCCATTGCGGGCAAAGCGGTCGCGGTCGTAAAGCTGAAGGCCACCCAGCGGGTTGAGCACCGAACTGGCGGACAGCGCGTGGGCGACCCGGATCACCCGGTCCTGCTTGTCGGTGCACTGGTTGATCTTCAGGTCGGAGCCCCGAACCATTGGTGTATCGATCTGCAGATAAGCGCACAGCTCGCGCAAGACGTTCTCCGCATACAGCGCCAGGTTGTGTTGAGGATGGCGGATCAATCGCTCCAGCAACGGCATGATCTGCGCAAAGTACGGCGCCTTGCGGTAGCTCTGAGCGATGATATTGATCAGGCGACTGGCTTCGTCTGCAAAGTTGTCGATCAGGCTGCGCTGCATGATGGGCAGTTCGAAGTGGTCTTTTTTCAGCGGGAAGGTAATCAGCCGGGCCTGACCGTTGCTCAGGATCCGGTTCCGGTTTACCCAGCCCGCCCGGATGTACTGCAGGTCGTCGCCCAGGACGAACACATCAGCGGCTGCGATCAGCTGGAAATAGCCCAGATAGGGAAACAGGTATGGCTGCATCATTGCTACGGTTCTGGCCATGATTAATTCCTTTTAGGGCTTGAAGAGCGCGTCGTCCGGCGCGTTCATTTGTTGACGGGGTGGTAGTTGTAGCCATACGCCGCGCAGTCGTAGTCCGAGGTGGTTGCCTTGCGGACCACGGCGTTGAAGATGGCGCCCTTGATCAGAATGCCGTTCTGACCGAGCCGGCGTTTGCAGGCCTCGATTTCCTTGAGCGTGGTGATGCCGAAACGCGCGACCAGCAGGCAGGTGCCCGCCTGACGGCCGACCAGCGTGGCATCGGTGACCGCGAGAATGGGCGGGGTGTCCACCAGGATCAGGTCGTACAGGGGCGACAACTCGGTGAGCATCTTGTTGAAGTTGTCATGCATCAGCAGCTCGGAAGGGTTGGGTGCCGCAAAGCCGCAGGAGATGAAATCCAGATGGCGAATCTGGGTGTGATTGATGACCTCGGTGCATTTCAGGCGAGCGGCCAGCGTGTCGGACAGGCCATGTTTGGGTTGCAGGCCGAAGATGCGGTGCAGGTAGCCCTTGCGCATGTCGGCGTCGATGAGCAGTACGCGTTTGCCCGTCTGGGCGATGATGGCGGCCAGGTTGCTGGACACGAACGACTTGCCCGCGCCGGGCGACGGGCTGGAAATCATCAGTACGTTGTTGCGCGCCTCGAGCATCGCGAAATGCAGGCTGGTGCGCAGGCTGCGCAAGGACTCGATCGCCAGTTCGTTCGGCGCCGCAATGCTCAGCAGCCGGGATTCCTTGGGAGCACCGCCGCCCTTGGTGGTTTTCTCCAGACGATCCTGCTGGCGGGAGTACGGCAGCGATGCGTAGACCGGCATGCCGCTGTTTTCGATGACCTCGGCACTTTCCACGCCGCGGTAGAACGCCTGGCGAACAAAAATGATGGTCACGGCCACCAGTGCTCCGACCAGTGTGGCCAGCAGCACGACCAGCGTCTTCATCGGCTTCACCGGGCGTTCGACGTTGGTGTCTGCGTTGTCGATCACCCGGACGTTACCGATGCTTCCCGCCCGTAGAATGTCCTGTTCCTGACTCTTGTTGAGCATCAGGGTGTAGGTCTGGCTGGTGACCTGCATGTCGCGGGTCAGGCGCAGCAATTCCTGCTGCGTCATAGGCAGGGCCTCGATCTTCTTCAGCAGGCCCTGTTTCTGTTGTTCAAGCTGGCTCATCTGACTCATCAGGCTGCGATAGGTCGGATGCTCCTGGGTGTACAGCCGTTCGATCTCGACGCGCTTGAGCTTGAGCTCCGACAGCATCGAGTCCAGTTTGACGACCTGATCCAGCACGCCCTTGGTCTCGATGCTCAGGTCCACCGATTTGGCGCTGGTCTGAAAGTTGTTAAGGGCTACTTCGGACTCTTCCAGCTGCTTGCGCACCATGGGCAGTTGCGAACGCAGAAACTGCAGGCGCTGTGCGGCTTCAGCCGAGCTGCGCTCAACGTTCTGGCGCACATAGAGGTGGCTGACCTCGTCCAGAATCTGGTTGGCCTTGTCGGCGTCCTGGTCCTCGATGGACAGGTAAATGATCCCGGAGTCCTTGCCCGCTTCGGTGATCTTCAGGCGATTCTGATAGATCAGCGCCGAGGTCAGAGTCCGCTGGCGCGAAACGGTGAACTCAGTGCCAGGATGCGCATGCAGGGCGGCGACCTGGATCTTCACGCCGTTGCCCTCCACGATCCGGTTGATGGCACCGCTGAGCAACAGGTTGTGGTCGCTGTCATACAGCGAAAACTGGCCGGGATTGCCTGCCACCAGCGTCAGCTTTTCGCCCAGCAGGGCTTCGGGTACTTCCAGCTGGAAGACATCGATTTTCTCGCCGCCCCAGGCGTACTGGGTCATGCCGAACAGCGGCTCGGCCAGCGCACCCTCATATTCAGGCTTGAACGTGCGATAGAGATAAGGCCCGATGACCGGAAAGAAGTCAGGTGTCTGGACAAGATTCAGCTTCAGGTCATCCACCACCTTGCCAAGCAGGGCGCGTGATTTGATCAGTTCGATTTCGGTGGTGGCCTGGGAGACCGACGACGGCTTGTTGTTGACCTCGGGTGTGCCCTCGATACCGACCTTCTTCGGCTCGATCTGGATCATTGCACTGGCCTGAAACACCGGCGTGGCGAGAATTGCGTACGCAAGCCCGGTCAGGAAAAACAGGCTGACGGTCCAGATGATCAAGGCCTTGTGATCGAACAACATGCGCAAGATAGTTGCCAAATCGATCCGGGTGTCCTGGTAATAGTCCAGGGTGGGACGGTTCATGACGGTCATTTATCTTGTTTCTCCTGACTGAAGATGGGGAAGCCAGTCATCGATGCATCGCGAGAGATGCTGATAGGTCTGTTCAAAGGCTGACTTGGGTCGTCGATACGGGTCTGCTATTTCCAGCGCGTGCTGCCACTTGCCGAGCAGGAAGGTTCTGCCGCGCACTTCCGGCGCCAGCTTGAGAATTCGGGGAACGTGGGCCTGCTCCATGAGCAGGATCAGGTCCGCCTGGAGGAGCAGATGCCTGTTTACTTGTCGAGCTTCATGGCGGCGGGTCGGTACCTGATGCGACTGCAGGACCGCCTTGGCCAGCGGGTCCATCGTCGAGCCGGACAGCGCGGCAATGCCTGCCGACTGAACGCGCACTTCCGGGTCTGTCAGACGATGACGCAACAGCGCCACCGCCATCGGGCTGCGGCAGATGTTGCCAACGCACACCACCAGCACGTTACTGAACATGGGCTTTGCCGGTGGCGGACCAGAGTCGTTTGCTCAGATTGACGGCGAAATTGCGCGCCACCATCAACAGCGTCTGAAGCTTGTGGCGCGGTTCCAGTGCCGACAGCGACAGGCAGACGTTTTGCATCAGGAAGTACTCGTACAACGCCTGGTTACCGAGGCGGTTGTAGTAGTTGGCCAGGCTTGAGCAGGTCTGCAGACTCATGTGCAACTTGCGTTTGTCGCTGCGCATCGAGAACACGCCGCCCGGATGCAACCGGTAAGCAGCCGGTTTGATCTCGGCCATGAACTTGCCCTTGCCGTGGGCACCCAGCAGTGACCACCAGCACAGGTCATTCAACGGCGCGATGCGAATGTGCAGTTCGGGCGGCATGGCGCTGAACACATTGCGAAAACAGGTGGTCAGGGTCGAAATACGGCGCGCCTTCTGCAGTTCCAGGCTCGTGGCGTCGCTGCGCAGATTGCCTTGCAACTGAATGCCGTACTGGCCGTTCTCGTCGAATGCGAACGCATCGTGGTAGGTAATGACGTAGTCAGGATGGCTTTCAAGAAAATCCACTTGCAGTTGCAGTTTGCGCGGATCGGTCCAGTAGTCGTCGGCCTCGCAGTAGGCGATGTAACGCCCGCGCGCCTTGGCGAACAGGTTCGGTACGCAGGGAATGCCCTGACTGTACTGGTTGGTCTGCTGATAGAAGGGCCGGATGATCGTCGGGTGGCGCTCGGTGTACTGCGCAATGATGCGCGCCGTTGCGTCGGTGGAGGCATCGTCGTGAACCAGAATCTCGTAGCTGAACGAGGTTTGCTGCGACAGAAAGCCGTCCAGCGTCTGGGCGATGAACGCCTCCTGGTTGTAGGCCGGGCAAACGATGCTCAGCAGTGGCGTCTGGGTCTCCGGACGCGTTGAGCTGGCGGTTTTTGCAGTGACATCCATGGCTCATGTACTCGGTTTGCTGAACAAGATGTAGACCTTCAACGCCAGTGGCTTGTAGCTCGCGGCGACCAGCGCAAGGGTGATGAAGCCGCTCGCCGCCAGAGCCAGAAACAGGCTGGTGCGGCTCTGACCCGCAATCAGGTCGAACGCCGGCTGACTGATGAAAAGGCCCGTAGCGGTCATCACGCTGATGCGCAGGATGTCGCGCAGCCACTGGCCGTGAATGCCCGGTGCGAGACGTTGATGGACGATCATTGGCCAGATGGCGAACGACGCTGCACGCAGAAAGAACCAGGCCAGCGCCGCGCCGTATACGCCTTGAAAGTGAATGGCCAGAAACAGTGTCGGTACTGTGATGACGGCTGAAATGACGCTGTACCAGAGGTGCAGATGCATCTGGCCGTAGGCGTACTGCAGGTAGAACTGAAAGGCGCTGGCTGCCATGATCGCGCTGCCCAGCGCATACCAGCTCAGGATCGGCCGACTCCAGCGGGCGGCGTCCGCATCGCCTGTCCAGGCAAGCACCAACGGTTCGGCATGTAGAGCAATGACTGCCGCCAGTGGGAACAGAAAGGTGCAGACGAAACGATGGGCTGCCAGAAACAGGGCGTGCATGTCATCGCATCTGCCCTCGGCCATTAGCACGGTCAGGCGCGGCAGCAGGGTTTGAACCAGCGGATTGGTCAGCATCATGATGCCGGTGGTCATCAACGCCACCAGCGAGAAATAACCGTACTGGTCCAGCGGCAGCAGGTTGGACAGCAACGCCTTGTCCATTTGTGTCAGCACGATCCACAGCACCGCGCTGAACGACATGCTTGCCGCGAAGGGCAGGATCGGCCTGACCAGATGCCAGTCCAGACCGGTGGACCAACGGGCAACCGGCATTTGCTGCCAGGCGCGGGTCGCGAAGATCAAGGCTTCGATCAGCCCCACGATCACCTGAAACTCAAAGAAGTCCTGTGGATCCTGCGAGAACTGGCTGACCAGCACCAGGCCGCCGAAATAGCGCAGGGTAGCGATCAGCACGTTGACTGCATTCAGCCAGCCATGTTGCTCAAGGCCCTGAATGCCGCTTTTGTACAGGGTCGAATACAACCGCAGCGCAATCACCACGCCCATCAGACCGATGCAGTTGATCAGTGTCTGCGGTTGCAGCGTGTTAGCGTTGAGCCAGTGGGTGGCAATCCACGGGCTGGTCAGGTAAATCGTCGTGCAACTGATGATCGCCATCGGCAGAAACATCAGCTCGAAAGACCGCAGCAGACGGCCCGCTGTATGTTCGCCGGCGGGCGTCCCTTGCCCGTGAGCCACGGCACGCACCAGGCTGGGTGACAATCCTGCATCGAGCAGTTGCAGCCACGCCTGCAGCACCGTGAAGAACCCGATCAGTCCATACACCTCGGCGCCAAGGTGGCCGAGGTAGAAGGGCAGGATCAGAATGCCGACCAGCAGGACGTAGGCCTGGCCCAAGTAGTTCAGGGCGGTATTGCGAATAACGGACCGTTTGTTGGACATGTTGATCAAATGACCTGAGCGATGGCAGGGCTTTGGTAACTCAGGCGGTCCAGGCTGCACGATTCAAGCAGAGTCTGGATGATCCGGTCCTGGTCATCCTTGAGCAGACCGGGGTAGATCGGCAGGCACAGCACGCGCTCGCTCAACGCACGGGAGACGGGCTGTCCTGGTTGCGGTTGCAGGTACTCGAGGGTGTCCAGCGACGGATAGAAGTAGCGGCGGGGATTGATTTCGCGCAGGTTGAGTGCGGCCCGCACCTCCAGCAGCGCCTGTTCGTCACGCAGGCCTATCGGGTAATAGCTATGGTTCAGCTCGCTGTCGGCCTGCGGCTCCTGCAGATCCAGATAGTTTTCAAGCCGCGAGGTGTAGCGATGGGCAATCTCGGCACGTTCTTCGAGGATGTTCTCGATGTTGTCCAGAATGCACAGCCCCATGGCCGCCGAGAACTCATTGAGTTTGGCATTGATGCCAATGCCATCAATCTTGTCGACGTCTGCAATACCGAAGTTGCACAGCAGATAGGCGCGCCGGGCCAGTTCGTCATCATTGGTGATGATCGCGCCGCCTTCGATAGTGTGGAACAGCTTGGTCGCATGGAAGCTGAGCGTGCTGATATCGCCCCGATTGAGCACTGACTGACCGGCGTGACGCACGGCAAACGCATGGGCTCCGTCATACACGACCTTGAGTTTGTGCTTGCTTGCGATCTGCTCGATGGCATCTACCGCGCACGGGTTACCGAACACGTGGGTGCCGACGATAGCGGTGGTGTCTTCTTCGATACGGCTTTCGATGTGCCGGGGCGAAATATTCCAGGTGCCAGGGTCGATATCGGCGAAGATCGGCCGTATGCCCTCCCACTGCAACGAACTGCTGGTCGCCACAAAGCTGAACGGTGTTGTGACGGCGCTGCCACTCAGACCCAGCGCGCGATACGCCACTTGCAGGGCCAGGGTGCCGTTATTGGTCAGGAGGATATGCCGGACACCCAGATACTCCTTGAGCCTGTTTTCAAGCTCGCCAGCCAGTGGACCGTGATTGGTCAGCCAGCCACGTGCGTAGATCCCCTCGACATACCGCTTGAACTTGTCGATATCACCAAGGTAGGTCTTGGTCACGTTAATCATCGAAGCCTCCATGTTCCTGTAGATCAGTGTGTAGCGAGGGTTGATTCAGAGCGTCGGTGACTGCCGTGTATCGGTTTCCGGAGGCGAACTGCCGGTCTGCGCGCTGACACGTGCAGCCCGTTGTTGGGTGTGGTCGAGAATCAGGCGAGTCACCCGGCCGCCACTGTGCGGGTCACCGAAATGGAAGATCGCCGTCGCACGTTTGAGGCCTGGGCTGCAGGCCTGATTGGCATGCAGGGTGCGATAACCCCAGAACAGGTAAATATCGCCGGGTTGCAGTTTCAGTACTTCGGGCTTGAGCCATCCTCGCCTGATCGCAATGCACATGACCCAGCGCGTGAGAGGGTTTTGCAGCAGCAATTTCTCGATAATGTTGAGTGCGATGTGCTGACGGACGTTGCGCAGATTGGGGAACAGCATCAGGTCGCCACATTCTTCTCCCTCGGTCGGGATGTAGATCGGGATCAGTGCGGTCACCAGACTGGCGTCATAGTGAAAGCGATTGGACTCGCGCAAACCCTGTTCGCCTTGCACGCAGCGCAACACGGGAAAGATCTGATCGCTGATGCTTTGCCGCTGTGCACCGTGCTTATAGAGTTGGCCCAGCAGGTGTTTTAATTCAGGTGTCGACCACAGGCTGGCCAACAGGCTCTCGCTCAATGCCGTTTCGCCGTGATAGGCGAAGTATTCACCGGGGTGTTGCGAGGCCTGTCGGTCGGTAAAGGCCCTTAACTGCTCGAGATCGGTTTCATTGAGTACGTTCTTTAATGTTGTAAAGCCCCGGGTATCCATGTCCTGGGCCAAGTTTTGAACAGGTTGCGTATTAAAATCGGGTAGACAGGGCATTCAGTGGCACCTCGGTTCTGGGGAGGCGGACAACCAAATACATATAACTGGCTGCTGAGTGGGAAAACGGTCTATCGGGCACGCTACCGCCCGAATCATGCGATCCATGCTCTACATCTATCCGACGAATGCCCATGCGACACTTGTTTACCCTGCATCGAGTGGCAGATTGCTTCAGGCAATGCTACCGCCACACCGAACGCGTTCAGTAAATACAAGGCTTTTATGAGTCAACAGACATCCACCGGCGCCGATAAGGCACCGTGGAAACAACTAACTTCGCGGGCAGAACTGCAAATAGCGATAGCTTGACAACATCCAGCGCAGTGCACTGTGGCATTAGCGTACAAACCAGGAGGTGTCTGACAGTGCTATATATTGGTAGCGTCAGCGATTCTGTCAAATTATTTCGTCAGCTTTCTGTTAAATTTTTGATAAATGGTTTCATCCAATGACTAATTCATTGATTTTACTGGGCGTCAAAAAACAACCATTATGCCAAGCCTTTGAATTGACAGTTTTCAGGCGTCTTTACAGTGTGTGACTTTTGTCAATCGTGTGATCGTAGACTGATTCAAATCAGTCACGGTGTGTGAGTGTCTCAATAAGTGGTGACGCGGGTTTTAATACCTGCGAGTGCCTGAAATGATGGTGGGGGCGGTCAAGTGGGACGTTTTGCTGACGTGGAAAATGCGCCTGGGCGCGGCGCGCTGCCGAACTTCCTGTAAAACCCGGACCCATCGGACAGGCGGTTGAGTGAATTCAAGCGCTGAAGCACGTCCATCACGCAATTGATTTGTTGCGGGCCTTGGTTTTATATTAAAAAAGAATATATAAATATCAATTGATAATTTTTGGTTCTATGCTGGATCGTGCATGATGACCTCACAGGCCTGATCGCGATGACTCGGTGATCAGTTGGATGTTGCATCGCGCAGGCCACGCCAGTCAGAGGAACCGTCATGAAAGAGTCTGCCTTGTATTTCGATTACGCCGCCACTACGCCTGTCGACGAGCGCGTCATCAAGGTGATGGTCGAGTGCCTGTGCCTGTCGGGCAATTTTGGAAATCCTGCTTCCAGTTCCCACAGCTTCGGAAGGAGCGCCCGTCTCGCAGTCGAGAATGCCCGTCAGCAGGTTGCAGGCCTGGTGGGGGCTCAGGCTTCACAGATCATCTGGACCTCCGGGGCGACAGAGTCGAACAATCTGGCCTTGAAGGGGGTCGCCCAAGAGCGGGCAGGGCGCGTTGGCAAGCCAGGCGGGCATATCATCACCAGTCAGATCGAACACAAGGCGGTGCTCGATACCGCACAGCAGTTGCAGGCGAGTGGTTTCACCGTCACGTATCTGGCACCTGATGCCGACGGTCTGGTCAGCGCCGATGCCGTCAGCGCCGCCTTGCGTGAGGACACTTTTCTGGTGTCACTCATGCTGGTCAACAACGAGTTGGGTACGGTTAATGATGTCGCCGAGATCGGCCAGCGTGTCCGCAGCCATGGCGCGCTGCTGCATGTCGATGCGGCGCAGGGCGCGGGCAAGGTCAGGATTGACCTGAGCAGTCTTGCCGTCGATCTGATGTCATTTTCCGCTCACAAGATCTATGGCCCCAAAGGCATTGGTGCCTTGTACGTCGGCCCCCGCGCGCAGCAGCGCGTCCTGGCGCAGATTCATGGCGGAGGACATGAGTCCGGATTGCGTTCCGGTACCCTGGCCACCCATCAGATTGCGGGTATGGGCGCCGCGTTCGCGTTGGCAGGCGAAACGTTTGATCAGGAGCTTTCGGAAATCGAGCGCCTGAACAGCCTGCTTCGCGAGCAACTGCGCGGCATACCCGGCCTTTGTATAAATGGCAGTCCTTCACGAAGGATTGCCCATACGCTGAGCCTCACCTTCGGTAACCATGATTTGAATGTTGCAGCACTGGGGCAGCACCTCGCGTTTTCTTCGACGTCAGCGTGCAATTCAGCGAAAAATACGCCCTCGCACGTCTTGCTTGCGCTGGGCCATAGTCCGCAGGCTGCCAGTCAGACAATCCGCCTGAGCATCGGGCGCTTTACTCGGGAGCAGGACATCCGCCGTGCCGCCGAAGCAATTCGTGCGAGCGTGACCCAGCCTGTGTTCTGGGCAGTTGCTCACGCTTGATGAGTGCTCCATTATCTGACCGGTGATAGCAGCCATTTTTCGGTCAGCAGGAGAATCAATGAGTACGCAAGCGAGCGCCAGTAACGCAGTGGCAGAACGATTGGCGCAAACGCGCGCCTTGATGAGCAGGGAGCGCATCGATGCCTATCTGGTGCCGTCGGCAGACCCTCATCTTTCCGAGTATTTGCCCGGTTATTGGCAAGGGCGCCAGTGGTTATCGGGTTTCCATGGCTCCGTGGGCACGCTGGTCATCACCCAGAACTTCGCTGGCGTGTGGGCGGACAGTCGCTATTGGGAGCAGGCGACCAAGGAACTGGCCGGCAGTGGCATCGAGCTGGTCAAATTGATTCCCGGTCAACAGGGACCGCTGGAATGGCTCGCTGATCAGGCGACTGCCGAGACTGTGGTTGCGGTTGACGGTGCTGTGCTGGCGGTGGCGTCTTCACGCACCCTGGCAAGCAAACTGTATGCGCGCGGTGCGCGGTTGCGGACCTATACCGACCTGCTCATCGAGCTCTGGCAGGATCGCCCAGCCTTGCCGGTCAGCCCGGTCTACGAACACCTGCCGCCCCAGGCATCGGTCTCGCGCCGCGACAAGCTGAACCTGGTCCGCAAGGCGATGGATGAAAAGGGCGCGGATTGGCATTTCGTTCCGACGCTGGATGACATTGCCTGGCTGTTCAATCTGCGCGGCTCCGACGTTTCGTACAACCCGGTGTTTATCTCGTTTGCCCTGATCGGTCCGCAAAGTGTCACGCTGTTTGTCGACTCGAAGAAAGTGAGTGCCGAGGTCCGTCGGAATCTGGAACTGGATGGCGTCAACCTGATGGAGTACACGCAAATCGGTGCCGCGCTGCGTGAACTGCCAAAGTCTGCACGTCTGCTGATTGACCCGGCTCGAGTGACCTGTGGTCTGCTTGATTACCTGGACAGCGAAGTCACTCTGGTCGAAGGGTTGAATCCGAGCACCTTGCTGAAGTCGCAGAAAACCGAAGCCGACACCGCACATATTCGTCAGGCGATGGAGCAGGATGGCGCTGCGCTCTGTGAGTTTTTTGCCTGGCTGGACAATGCGCTGGGACAGCAGCCGGTCAGCGAGCTGACCATCGATGAAAAACTGACCGCTGCGCGTGAACGCCGTCCGGGTTATGTCTCCGCCAGTTTCGCAACCATCGCCGGCTTCAACGCCAATGGCGCCATGCCGCATTACCGGGCGACCGAAGCCGAACACGCGCAGATCGAGGGTAACGGCCTGTTACTGATCGACTCCGGCGGACAATACCTGGGTGGCACCACGGATATCACGCGCATGGTCGCGATAGGCACACCTTCCCTCGAACAGAAGCAGGATTGCGCCCGAGTACTGAAAGGCGTCATCGCGCTTTCGCGTACGCATTTCCCCAAAGGCATCCTGTCCCCTTTGCTCGATGCCATTGCTCGCGCACCGATCTGGACCGAGGGCGTCAATTATGGTCACGGCACAGGTCATGGCGTCGGCTATTTCCTCAACGTACACGAGGGGCCGCAAGTCATCGCCTATCAGGCTCCGGCCACTCCACAGACGGCCATGCTTGCGGGGATGATCACGTCAATCGAACCTGGAACCTACAGACCGGGACGCTGGGGTGTGCGTATCGAGAATCTGGTCATTAACCAAGAGGCGGGGCAGACCGAGTTCGGTGAGTTTCTGAAGTTCGAAACCTTGACCCTTTGCCCGATCGATACGCGATGCATCGAGCTTTCGATGCTGAGTCTTGAGGAGCGAGAATGGCTCAATGACTACCATGCCCATGTCAGCCAGCGTTTGAGTCCGCTGCTTGAAGGCGCTGCGCTGCAATGGCTGCAGGCGCGGACTGCTGCGATCTGATCCTGGTATCAGTTGCCGCCGTCTCAGGGCTTCGGCAACTGACTGCTCAACGATGAACCTTTCTTACAGACGATGATCATGCTGCGGCTGGTGTACCCTGCTGGATTGAGGCCGAACGGGTAGTCTTCCGGCTCTTCCTCGGCGTCGCCTGATTTGGCGATGACCTTGAAGGTCCCTGATGTGCAGGCATTGGTCGCAAGCTCGTAGCACTTGGCCCAGGACGATGACAGCCCCGAGCAATTGATATGAATTCCGCGTTTGGTCTGCTTGACTGGTTTCGAGGTTGCCGCACAACCAGCCATGGCCAGAACGGCCACTGCGATAAAGATGTATTTCATTCCTTTCCTTGAGCAAACCATTACTTGAGTGCCTTACGTGCTTGAGTTTCTTATTATGTGTTTCTTGGGCAATGCGCAGATCGAATCTCGAAAACGAGATTCGCTACGGGCTAAACATGGCTCAAGCGCGTGACAATTACCAGTGCCTTGTGACTGGTTCCTGACCAACACGTTCAGTCCGCAGGCACGAGCTGGGGTTTGGTCGGTGTCGAGCCCAGTGTCGCCCCAATAGAGGCGACGATGATTGCGCTGATGGCCAGCCATTGGGTGAGCGACAGATCCTCGTGGAGAAAAATCAACCCTGACAGGGCTGCAAACACCGGCTCCAGGCTGGCGAGCGTGCCGAAGGTGCGTGCTGACATTCGGGTCAGTGCGACCATCTCCAGGCTGTAGGGCAGAGCGGTCGAAAGAACGGCAACGCCCAGTGCTGCCGGGATCAGCGAAAGATCCAGCAAGGCGGCACCTGCATGCACCACGCCAATGGGCGCGATGAAAACGGCTGCGATCGTGACACCCAACGCTGCGGTCTGAATGCCGTTATCGGCTCCCGCTTTCTGCCCGAACAATATGTAGGCCGCCCAGCAAACGCCTGCTCCCAGCGCATAACCAGCCCCCACCAGATCGATATGTGTACTCGACTCTCCCAAAGGGATGAGCAGCAGAAGGCCTAGTACAGCCAGGGCCACCCACAGGAAATCGATCAATTTGCGTGATGCCCACAGGGCCACGGCCAGCGGCCCGGTGAATTCGAGCGCGACGGCGATACCCAACGGTACGGTCTGCAATGACATATAGAAGAGCATGTTCATGCTGCCCAGAGAAATGCCGTAGAGCATCACCGTACGCAATGATCTGGCCGTGAGGCGCGCTCGCCATGGTCGCAACACTAATAGAAGAATCAGGCTGGCAAAGATAAGACGCAGCGCGGTCGTCCCTTGCGCACCGACCACCGGGAAGAGGCTCTTGGCCAGAGATGCACCGCTCTGGATCGATATCATTGCGATGATCAGCAATCCCAGAGGGAACAGAAGGGGGGCGATGTTGCGGGGTTTGGCAGACATATCGGTAAAGCGTCCTGTCAGGGAGGTGATGTGAAGCGTGGACATGATGCTGAATATTGGGTTATTGAGCAATATATTGCGCACTGCAAACGCTCTTCTATATAGCAGCGGGCATCGAATACCTATTTTCCAGCGTTTTGAAAATAACGGTTGACGCGCTCGTTGAGGTGTCTATAATTCGCCCCACTTCCGGCGCAGACGGAAACGAAAAAGCCTTGCGATTCAATGAGTTACA
>NZ_JAGTPM010000013.1:0-217669 GCF_021147865.1 Pseudomonas sp. CDFA 610 | reverse complement strand
CGCGTGTCAAACTCTTTTTTCTCACCGCTGTCGATTCAGACAAACTCGACCGACTTCCTCGCTGACCTCATTCGATAAACCCTTGTAACTCATTGAATCTCAAGGCTTTTTCGTTTCCGTCTGCGCCGGAAGTGGGGCGAATTATAGACACCTCAACGAGCGCGTCAACCGTTATTTTCAAAAACCTGAGATCTATTTCGCTACTCCCAATAAACACTGGGCCAGATCAATCCCGGGCTGCATCACTTACAAGCTCGGAAACGCGAACTGCGACGCTTCATGGCTTGCCCGCTGCGGCCAGCGCTGCGTAATTGCCTTGCGACGAGTGTAGAAACGCACCCCGTCAGGCCCATATGCATGCAGATCACCGAACAGCGAACGCTTCCAGCCACCAAAGCTGTGATAAGCAACCGGCACCGGCAGAGGTACGTTCACGCCAACCATCCCCACTTCAATCTCGTCGCAGAACAGACGCGCCGCTTCCCCGTCGCGAGTGAAGATGCACGTACCGTTGCCGTATTCGTGATCGTTGATCAGTTGCATGGCTGCTTCCAGGCTGTCGACACGCACGATGCACAGTACCGGTCCGAAAATCTCTTCTTTATAGATACGCATCTGCGGCGTGACGTTATCGAACAGGCACCCGCCCATGAAGAAGCCTTCCTCATGACCGGCAACCTCAAGCCCACGACCATCAACCACCAGCGTCGCCCCTGACTGAACGCCATCCTCTATATAGCCGCTGACCTTGTCGCGATGCTGCCCCGTTACCAACGGCCCCATGTCCAGGCCACAGGTTGTGCCCGCACCAATCTTCAGGCCCTGGATCTGCGGGACCAGTTTCGCCACCAGCGCATCGGCGATCTGATCACCCACACAGACGGCAACCGAAATCGCCATGCAGCGCTCTCCGCACGAACCATAGGCCGCGCCCATCAGGGCACTGACCGCATTGTCCAGATCCGCATCCGGCATCAGCACCGCATGATTCTTTGCGCCGCCCAATGCCTGAACACGCTTGCCCCGTGCAGCGCCTTCCTTATAGATGTATTCGGCGATAGGTGTGGAGCCGACAAAACTCAGCGCCTTCACTTCCGGCGCGTCGATCAGCGCATCCACTGCCACCTTGTCGCCATGCACCACGTTCAGCACACCCTTGGGCAATCCTGCTTCATGCAGCAACTCCGCAATCAATAGCGTGGAGCTGGGATCGCGCTCGGACGGTTTGAGGATGAAACAGTTGCCGCAGACAATCGCCAGCGGGTACATCCAAAGCGGCACCATCGCCGGGAAGTTGAAGGGTGTGATACCCGCTACGATGCCCAGCGGCTGAAAGTCGGACCACGCATCGATGTTCGGCCCCACATTACGACTGTATTCGCCCTTGAGCACTTCAGGCGCAGCGCAGGCGTATTCAACGTTCTCGATTCCGCGCTTCAACTCCCCCGCCGCATCTTCCAGTGTCTTGCCATGCTCTTCGCTGATCAGTTGAGCGATACGGCCTTCGTTCTGCTCCAGCAATTGCTTGAAACGGAACATCACCTGAGCCCGTTTTGCAGGCGGCGTATTACGCCAGACCGGAAAGGCTGCCTTGGCGGAGTCGATGGCCTGCTGAACGGTTTCGCGACTGGCGAGCGCTACCTTGTGAATGGCCTGTCCGGTGGACGGATTGAACACATCAGCCGTATGTCCATCATCGGAAACGAACTCACCGTGGATCAGGTGTTGAATGCTGCTCATGAAAAACTCCAAAAGGGTTTCCGGCAGGCACGAATCACTCCGCGCCTGCTGCTTATATAAGAAGGATGTCAGCGAAGACGATCAGTCGATGAGGTTCAGCGTTTCGCCCACGGCGTCGAACAGCCGGTCCAGGTCCTGCGCCTTGCTGTTGAAGGTCGGACCGAACTGCAGGGTGTCGCCGCCGAAGCGTACATAGAAGCCGGCCTTCCACAATTTCATCCCGGCCTCGAACGGCCGCACGATGGCATCGCCGTCACGCGGCGCGAGCTGGATGGCTCCGGCCAGGCCGTAGTTACGAATATCCACGACGTTCTTGCTGCCTTTGACGCCATGCAAGGCGCTCTCGAAATGAGGGGCCATTTGCGCGGCCTGTTGCACCAGATTCTCACGCTGCAGCAACTCGAGAGCAGCCAGACCCGCCGCACAGGCAACGGGATGCGCCGAGTAGGTATAGCCATGCGGGAATTCGACCGCGTATTCCGGCGTCGACTGGTTCATGAACGTCTGATAGATCTCGCTGCTGGCAATCACAGCGCCCATCGGGATGGCACCGTTGGTGATCTGCTTGGCGATGCACATCAGGTCAGGCGTCACGCCGAAGCTTTCGGCGCCGAACATCGAACCGGTACGACCAAAGCCCGTGATGACTTCATCGAAGATCAGCAGGATGTTGTGCTGATCGCAGATTTCACGCAGCCGCTTGAGATAGCCCTGCGGAGGCACAATCACACCGGCAGACCCGGCCATCGGCTCGACAATCACCGCGGCAATGTTCGACGCGTCGTGCAATTCAATCAGCTTGAGCATCTCGTCAGCCAGCGCGATTCCGCCCGCCTCCGGCATGCCTTTGGAATAGGCATTGCTGGCCAGCAGCGTATGCGGCAGATGATCGACGTCCATCAACTGACCGAACATTTTGCGGTTACCGTTCACACCACCCAGGCTTGTGCCTGCCACGTTCACGCCGTGATAACCGCGTGCTCGCCCGATCATCTTGGTCTTGGTGGCCTGGCCTTTAAGACGCCAGTAGGCACGCACCATCTTGACGGCAGTGTCGGCGCACTCGGAGCCGGAGTTGGTGTAGAAAACGTGATTGAGATTGCCCGGCGTCAGCTCGGTGATTTTTTCCGCGAGCTGAAACGATAGCGGGTGACCGAATTGAAACCCTGGCGAATAATCCAGCACGCCCAATTGCTTGTAGACGGCCTCCTGGATTTCCTTGCGGGTATGCCCGGCTCCGCAGGTCCAGAGACCGGAGAGCGCATCGTAGATCTTGCGGCCCTTGTCGTCCGTAAGGTAACTGCCTTGCGCTGCAACGATCAGGCGCGGGTCGCGCTGGAAGTTACGATTGGCCGTGTAGGGCATCCAGTGAGCATCAAGTTTCAGCTGACTGGCGACAGAAAGATCGGACGATTCGAGCATATTCATTGAAACGAACCTCGTGAGTGCTTGAGCAAGCGGTTATTTCAGTTAAGGTGCCATGGAGCCAAAGTCTGGAAAATCTGACTTTCACGATCTTTAGTTTGGTAGAGACTAAACAATGAGCACCCGTCGCACCGATCCTCTGGCGCAAGTCAGTGACTTTGATATCCGACTGTTGCGCCTGTTTAAAAGCGTAGTCGAGGCCGGAGGCTTCTCGGCGGCGGAAAGTGCGCTCGGCATCGGCCGGTCTGCGATCAGCCAGCAAATGAGCGATCTGGAACAGCGTCTGGGTCTGCGTCTCTGCCAGCGTGGGCGAGCCGGATTCTCGGTGACCGATGAGGGTAAAGAGGTCTACCAGTCGGCATTGCAGTTGCTGAGCGCGCTGGAAAGTTTTCGAACCGAGGTCAACGGCCTGCATCAGCATTTGCGCGGCGAACTGAATATCGGGCTGACCGACAATCTGGTCACCATGCCCCACATGCGCATCACCCATGCCATTTCGCAGCTCAAGGAGCGCGGACCGGATGTACACATCAACATCCGCATGAGCGCCCCGGCCGAAGTGGAGCAAGGGGTGCTCGAGGGCAAACTGCATGTCGGTGTGGTGCCTCAGGTCAGCGCATTGCCGGGTCTCGATTACCAGCCGCTGTATAGCGAGCGCTCGTTGCTGTATTGCGCAGTCGGCCATCCACTGTTCCGTGCAGCCGATGCTCTGATGGACAGCGAACACCTTGCCGAGCAGGACGCCATTGCACCGACTTTCAGGCTTCCGGCCGAAATCCAGGCCCATTATCAGGCGCTCACCTGCACGGCCAGCGCGTCGGATCGCGAGGGAATGGCGTTTTTGATCCTGACCGGGCGTTACATCGGTTATCTGCCGGACCATTACGCCAGCACCTGGGTCAGGGAAGGCAGGTTGCGTGCGTTGAAACCGGACTCGCGATTTTACGACCTGAGCCTGGTTACAGTGACGCGTAAAGGAAGGCGCCCTCATTTGGTGCTGGAAAGCTTCATGGAAGGATTGGCTGCTACTCGATGAAACACTTCATCATGCCAGCAGCTGAACGCGCATCAGCGGAAGCAACCAGGAATCCTGACAGACCATTGATACTACAGGCGGTATCACACATTCCGTGACAATAACCTGAGCAGGTGGACAGCTTTTTGCATTGGATCCGGATAACGAAACGCCAGCTCATGGCGCCTCCCTCCTGCCACGAAAGTTCGAGTGCCTGTCATGCAGCCCGAAACATCCGACAACAGTGACCTGATCTACGGCCTCGACGACCGCCCCAAACCACTGACAGCCATTCTGGCCGCTCTGCAACACGTACTCGCCAGCTTCGTCGGCATCATCACCCCGCCATTGATCATCGGCTCGGCACTGGGCTTGAGCGCCTACCTGCCCTACCTGATCAGCATGGCGTTGATGGTGTCCGGCGTGGGCACTTTCATTCAGGCGCGCCGCCCGTTCGGCATCGGGGCCGGAATGATCTGCCTGCAAGGCACCAGCTTCGCCTTTCTCGGCGCGGTGTTGTCGGCAGGCTTTCTAGTCAAACAGCGCGGCGGCAGCCCGGAAGACATCATGGCGATGATCTTCGGCGTGTGCTTTTTCGGCGCGCTGGTGCAGATCGTCCTGAGCCGTTGCATCAGCCAATTGCGCCGCGTGATCACGCCACTGATAACCGGCATCGTGATCACACTGATCGGTGTCAGCCTTATCAAGGTCGGCGTGACCGATCTGGGCGGCGGCTTCAATGCGCCCGACTTCGGTTCTCCGCTGAATCTGGCACTCGGGGTGTTCGTGCTGGTGGTGATCATCGCGCTGAATCGCTCCAAAACGCCATGGGTTCGCCTGTCGGGGATAATCATCGGCCTGGCTGTCGGCAGCCTGGCAGCGTGGTTCAGTGGCAAGCTCGTTCCGCAGCCTATTCATGACCTGCCGCTGATCAGCATTCCGGTTCCCTTTCGCTTCGGCTTCAGTTTTGACTGGAGCGCTTTCCTGCCCGTCGCGCTGATCTATCTGATCAGCAGCATCGAAACCGTCGGCGACCTGACCGCCAACTGCATGCTGGCCAGGCAACCCATCAGCGGCCCGAGCTACGTGGCCAGGCTCAAGGGCGGCGTGCTCGGTGACGGCGTCAGCTGCATGCTGGCTGCCACGTTCAGCGCATTTCCCAACACGACCTTTGCCCAGAACAACGGCGTCATCCAGTTGACCGGCGTTGCCAGCCGCTACGTCGGCCTGTACATCGGCGGCGTGTTGTTCATGCTGGGGTTGTTTCCACACATCGGCGCCATCGTTCAGCAGATTCCCAAACCGGTACTGGGCGGTGCCACGCTGGTGATGTTTGGCAGTGTGGCGGCGGCCGGCGTCCGGATTCTGGCTCAGTCGCCACTGGACCGGCGCAGCATGCTGATCATCGCAACCTCATTCGGAGTCGGCCTGGGCATCGCCTCCCAGCCCGCGCTGCTTCACCATATGCCCAAACTCGTGCAAAACCTGTTCGACTCGGCCATCACCAGCGGCGGCATCACGGCCATTCTGATGTGCCTGTTGATCCCGGAAAACAAGACCTGTGCCGACGTGCAGCCAACTGGCCAGGAAGCCGAACCCCTTGAGCATCAACGATAACTTTCCAGTGTCTGTGCTTGCGGGATGGCCGCAGGTGCGTTATCTGTTCGTCCGTTGCGTCCCTTGACCTGCCCGGAATCGCCCATGACCCTCCAAGTCCCCGCGCACAACGCTCACGTTGCCAAGCCAGCCAGCCGCATTCGTCAGAAGAATGAAGAAGCGATCATCAAGGCCGCCGAAGACGAGTTTGCACGTCACGGTTTCAAGGGCACCAGCATGAACACCATCGCGCTGAAGGCCGGGCTGCCCAAAGCCAACCTTCATTACTACTTCACCAACAAGCTGGGGCTCTACATTGCGGTGTTGAGCAACATCATTGAACTGTGGGACAGCACCTTCAATACCCTCAGCGTTGAAGATGATCCCGCAGAGGCGCTGGCAAGGTACATCCGCGCCAAGATGGAGTTTTCGCGCCGCCAGCCTCAGGCGTCGCGCATCTTTGCGATGGAAATCATCAGCGGCGGCGAATGCATGAGCGAGTATTTCAGCCAGGATTACCGGCTGTGGTTCCAGGGCCGGGCGGCGGTTTTCCAGGCCTGGATCGACGCAGGCAAGATGGACCCGGTCGACCCGGTGCACCTGATCTTCCTGCTGTGGGGCAGCACTCAGCATTATGCCGACTTTGCCTCCCAGATATGCCGCGTTACCGGGCGCACCCGTTTGACCAAACAGGATATGGACGAGGCCAGCGAAAACCTGATCAGCATTATCGTCAAAGGCTGTGGGCTCAAGCCGCCAGCCTTGTAGAATCCGCACCTTGTTGCCAGCCGGACGTACGCATGTCTTTTACCCTCGTTGGCTCTTGCGAGTTTCGTGAAGAAATTCGTAAAAGTCGCTTCATCACCATTGCCGCCCCCATCAGCAGCCCGACCGAGGCGCAGGCGTTCATCGACCAAAACAGTGATCCGAACGCCACCCACAACTGCTGGGCCTGGAAACTGGGTGATCAGTACCGCAGCAATGACGACGGCGAGCCGGGCGGTACGGCAGGTCGTCCGATTCTGGCGGCAATCGAAGCGCAGGGTTTCGATCAGGTCGTCGTGCTGGTCATTCGCTGGTACGGCGGCATCCAATTGGGAACCGGCGGTCTGGCCAGGGCCTACGGTGGTGGCGCCAACAAATGCCTGCAGCAGGCCGCACGTGTGGAATTGGTAAACCGGCTGTCTTTCAACCTTGAGTGCAGCTTCAGCGAACTGGCGCTGGTCAAGGTTCGCCTGGCTGAGTCGAGCGGGCTGGTTGAAGCCGAAAACTTCACCGCCAACGGTGTGGAATTGTCGGTGGCCATCGGCCCGGAGCACATCGAGAGCTTCCAGCGGCAACTGGCCGACCTGAGTCGAGGCAGAATCGTTCTGCACAAGACGCCAGCGCTGTAATCAAGCCTTCATGCAAACATGCACACTTGCCCACATCTACTGTGCATCCGACTGTGGATAAGCTGAGCACATACCGCTGGGAGCCTTGTCGGGCAAGCGATACAGACAATTGATCATTTTTTGCACAACCCAGATGAATATGTGCGAAAACGTCGATAAAACAATGTTTTAACCGCGCTTAGCACCTTCGAAACCTAAGCCGTTCGGGGTTATGCCCGGTTCGATGCGTTTCACACAGGAACTGTGGAGCAACCTGTGGATAACAGGTGCAAGGGTCTCGCAGTGGCTTGGCGGCTCACGCTCATCGACAACTGTACGTTTTTTGATCAGTCACGATGAACCATCTTGGCCCTCGCCATTGATCCGAACGCCCCGAACTGGTGCTGAAATCACACAGGTGATCGCAGGAAATCCCAAACGGGCGTGCAATGGACCTTATTCAGTGCCGTCCTACAAAAGCTGACTCCCTGGCCAGGATTTTGCTTTATCCACGGGCGACCCACTCCTGCCTCAGAGCCTGACATGTCAAACCACGCGACACCTGCGCGTCTTCAGTTACGCCACATCACCAAACGGTATCCTGGCTGTCTGGCCAACGACGCTGTCGATCTGACCATCCAGCCCGGAGAAATCCACGCGCTGCTGGGTGAGAACGGCGCGGGTAAAAGCACGCTGATGAAGATCATCTACGGCGTGACACAACCGGATTCCGGCACCGTCGTGTGGCAAGGTCAGCCACAGACCATGCGCAACCCAGCACAGGCCAGAAGTTTGGGCATCGGCATGGTGTTCCAGCATTTCTCACTGTTCGAAACCTTGAGCGTCGCGCAGAACATTGCGCTGGCCATGGGGGCGGCAGCCGGTACACCGAAACAACTGGAACCGCGCATCCGCGAGGTTTCGCAACGCTACGGCATGGCACTTGAGCCACAGCGGCTGGTGCACAGTCTGTCGATTGGCGAGCGGCAGAAGGTGGAGATCATTCGCTGCCTGATGCAGGACATCCGCCTGCTGATTCTCGACGAGCCCACCTCGGTGCTGACGCCGCTGGAAGCCGAAGAGCTGTTTGTCACCCTGCGGCACCTGGCAGCCGAAGGCTGCAGCATCCTGTTTATCAGTCACAAGCTGGGCGAGGTTCGCGCGCTTTGTCACAGCGCCACGGTGTTGCGAAACGGCAAGGTGTCCGGTCATTGCATCCCGGCAGAATGCTCGGACCTGGAACTGGCGCGGCTGATGGTCGGCGATGCCGAAGGACTGACGGCGCAGTATGAAAAAGTAAGCGGTGCAGCACCGTTTCTGCGGGTCGAGCGGCTGTCGTGGCACAACCCCGATCCGTTTGGCTGCTCCTTGAAGGACATCTGTCTGGAGGTGCGCAGCGGCGAGATCGTCGGCATCGCGGGCGTGGCAGGCAACGGCCAGGACGAGCTGCTGGCCTTGCTCAGCGGTGAACAGGTATTGCCCAACACCCAAGCTGCCACGCTGCGGTTCGCGGACACACCGGTCGGCCATCTGCGGCCCGACGCAAGGCGCAAGCGCGGCCTGGCCTTCGTCCCCGCCGAACGTCTGGGTCACGGCGCAGTGCCAGACCTGAGTCTGGCAGATAACGCGCTGCTCACGGCGTTCCAGCAAGGTCTGGTCAGCAAGGGCCTGATTCAGCGCGGCAAGGTCCGGGCGCTGGCCGACGAGATCATTCGCCGTTTTGCGGTGAAGACGCCAGACGCGCAGACCGCCGCACGCAGCCTGTCGGGCGGTAACCTGCAGAAATTCATTCTGGGGCGAGAGATCATGCAGAACCCCAGACTGCTGGTCGCTGCGCACCCGACCTGGGGCGTGGACGTCGGCGCCGCGGCTGCCATCCATCGCGCACTCATTGCCTTGCGCGATGCCGGCGCAGCGATTCTGGTGATCTCCGAAGACCTAGACGAACTGTTCCAGATCAGCGACCGCCTCGCCGCCCTGAGCGGTGGACAACTTTCCGACCTGATCCCGACCGGACAGACCAGCACCGTGCAGATCGGCGGCTGGATGGCCGGTCAGTTTCAACATTCTCACACTCAGGCACAGACGCCGGGTTAACGGAGCAAAACATGCTGCTTTCTCTGGAACCGCGCGGCCAGCAATCGCGCGCCATGTTGTGGTGCTCGCCCCTGCTGGCCGCCGTGCTGACGCTGGCCTGCGGGTCGCTGCTGTTCATCGCCCTGGGGCTCGACCCGTGGGTGACCTTGCACACCTTGTTGATCGCACCGGTCAGCGACCTGTACGGCCTGTCGGAGCTGATGGTCAAGACGCTGCCGATTCTGCTTTGCGCACTGGGTCTGGCGGTCGCCTATCAGGCCCGCATCTGGAACATAGGCGCCGAAGGACAATTGTTGCTGGGTGCTCTGGCGGGCAGCGCGGTGGCCGTCAATATCATCGAGATGGAAAGCCGCTGGGCGCTGGTGATGGTGTTACTCGCGGGCACACTGGCCGGTGCGGCCTGGGCCGGAGTAACGGCCTGGTTGCGCACGCATTTCAATGCCAATGAAATCCTCACCAGCATCATGCTCAATTACATCGCCCTGAACCTGCTGCTGTACTTCGTGCACGGCCCGCTCAAGGACCCGGCGGGCATGAACTTCCCGGAGTCCGCGACCTTTGGCGATGCCAGTCGACTGCCGCTATTGATGGAAGACGGTCGCGCTCACGTCGGCGTTTACTTCGCATTGCTGGCGCTGGTGGCGGTGTGGGTCCTGCTGCAGCGCAGCTTTGTCGGTTTCCAGATCAAGGTGCTGGGCCTGGACAAACGCGCCGCCGGGTTCGTCGGCTTTCGTGAGAAGCGCCTGGTGTGGCTGGCCTTGTTGATCAGCGGCGCACTGGCCGGACTTGCGGGCGTTTCGGAAGTCACCGGGCCCATCGGGCAACTGGTGCCACAGGTGTCGCCAGGCTATGGCTACGCGGCGATTACCGTGGCGTTTCTGGGCCGTCTCAATCCCATCGGCATTCTGTTTTCCAGTCTGTTGATCGCTTTGCTTTACCTGGGCGGCGAAAGCGCGCAGATGACCTTGAACCTGCCGCCCGCCATCACCCAGTTGTTTCAGGGAATGATGCTGTTCTTTCTGCTGGCCTGCGACGTTCTGATTCTTTACCGCCCGCGCCTGAAGATGCGCTGGGCCAAGCGTCAGATGACGCCTGCCGTGGGAGCCGCGTGATGGATATCGATCTACTGAGTAATATTTTCTACGCCATGGTGCGCTGCGGCACCCCGCTGTTGCTGGTCGCGCTCGGAGAGCTGATCTGTGAAAAGAGCGGCGTGATCAACCTTGGCCAGGAAGGGATGATGCTGTTTGGCGCGGTGATCGGCTTCATCATCGCCCTGAGCACCGGCAACCTTTGGCTCGGTGTGCTGCTGGCGATGCTGGCTGGCATGCTGCTCTCGGCACTGTTTGCGCTGGTTGCGCTGGTGTTCAACGCCAATCAGGTGGCCACCGGTCTGGCACTGACCATCTTCGGCGTCGGGCTGTCGAGCTTTGTAGGGGCCGCCTGGGTCGGCAAGCCACTCAGCGGTTTCGAGCCGGTTGCCATCCCCTTTCTGAGCGACATCCCGCTGATCGGTCGCATGCTGTTCGCTCAGGACTTGCTGGTCTACCTGTCCTTCGCCCTGTTTGCGCTGGTCGCCTGGGCGCTGCTGAAAAGTCGCATCGGGCTGATCATCCAGGCCGTCGGCGAAAATCCCGATGCGGCCAGTGCAATGGGCCTGCCCGTGTTGCGGGTTCGCACCCTCGCCGTGCTGTTCGGCGGCGCAATGGCTGGCTTGGCAGGCGCTTATCTGTCGCTTGCCTACACACCGATGTGGGCCGAAAACATGAGCGCCGGACGCGGCTGGATTGCCTTGGCGCTGGTGGTCTTCGCCAGTTGGCGCGTATGGCGTCTGCTGCTGGGCGCTTACCTGTTCGGTCTGGCCAGCATCCTGCACCTGGTCGCACAAGGCATCGGCCTGGCGATCCCGTCCAACCTGCTGGCCATGCTGCCCTATGTCGCGACCATCATTGTTCTGGTGCTGCTGTCCCGTGACGCATTGCGCACAAGGTTGTACGCACCGGTTTCGCTGGGGCAGCCCTGGCGGGCGGGGCATTAAGCGCAGGCAGGAGGATTCGACAGGCAGGCTCAGGACAATCAGGCTTGGCTTCAGCAGAACCATGAGCCAAGCTTGATCACTGTCCAAGGAACAGGCAGCTCGTCGCTAAACGATCGGCTTTCAGTCTGAACGAAGTCGGCGACAACGTTGCCGAAACCGAAACGGGTTCCCGAATCCTCTTTCAATCTGCCAAGGAGTTTTTTCATGACGACCAAAACCGCGCTGATCATCGGTGCCTCGCGTGGCCTGGGGCTTGGGCTGGTTCAACGCCTGACCGAACAGGGCTGGAAGGTCACCGCCACTGTTCGTGACCCACAAAAGGCCGACAGCCTGAAGGCGGTCGAAGGTGTACGGATCGAAGCAGTGGACATCGACGACACCGCTTCGCTGGAAGTGCTGGTCCAGAAACTCAAGGGCGAAGTGTTCGACGTGCTGTTCGTCAACGCCGGGATCATGGGGCCTAAACATCAGAGCGCGGCTCAGGCGACGGCTGCCGAACTGGGTCAGCTGTTTTTGACCAATGCGATTGCGCCGATCCGCCTTGCCGAACGCTTCGTCGACCATATTCGTCCGGAAACCGGCGTCCTGGCGTTCATGAGTTCGGGGCTGGGCAGTGTTGCCTGCCCTGAAGGCGAGACCATGACGTTGTATAAAGCCAGCAAGGCCGCGCTCAACTCGATGACCAACAGTTTTGTGGTGCAATTGCCAGAGCCTCGTCCGACCGTGTTGTCGCTGCATCCGGGCTGGGTGAAGACCGACATGGGTGGCGAGAATGCCGCCATTGACGTGCAGACCAGCACCACCGGGCTGGTTGAGCAGCTCAATGCCTACGCGGGCAAGGGCGGGCATCACTTCATTAACTACAAGGGAGAAACGATTGCCTGGTAGGTCATGAAGAGCGGACGCAGAACGTCCTGGGCGGCATTCCAACGCAGAGCGTGAGCATGCCGCCCGTAACGCTCCCCACGCACTCGCACGCGCAACTTGATTAAAAACTGACCACTTCAGTAAAATCCCCGACCTTGCCGAGGCGATGTCTGCTTCGCACCCTGGATCAGCAGACAGGGCAACACTGAGCTGGCTAACCCTGAACCCACTTTCAGAGGAGCCGGCCCATGTCCGCGATCCGTATCTGGTTGAAAAATCCCCTTGCCGTGTTCACCGCCAATGACCTTGACGCCCGTGGCGGTCTGGTCATTGAAGACGGTGTCATCACCGAAATGCTGGCCGCCGGGCAGCAACCCGCCCTGCCCTGCGACCAAGTGTTCGACGCCCGCGAGCATGTGCTGCTGCCGGGCTTGATCAACACGCATCACCATTTCTATCAAACCCTGACCCGCGCCTGGGCACCGGTGGTCAATCAGCCGCTGTTTCCATGGCTCAAGACCTTGTATCCGGTATGGGCACGACTGACGCCGGAAAAGCTCGCCGTCGCCAGCAAGGTCGCGCTGACCGAGCTGTTGTTGTCTGGCTGCACGACTGCCGCCGACCATCACTATCTGTTTCCGGATGGGCTGGAACAGGCCATCGACGTGCAGGTGCAAAGCGTTCGCGAACTGGGCATGCGTGCCATGCTCACCCGCGGTTCCATGAGTCTGGGCGAAGCGGACGGCGGTCTGCCACCACAACAGACCGTGCAACAGGGCGAAGTGATTCTGGCCGACAGCCAGCGCCTGATCGAGACCTACCACGAACGCGGCGAGGGTGCGCAGATCCAGATCGCCCTCGCCCCCTGCTCGCCGTTTTCCGTCACACCGCAGATCATGGCTGAAAGTGCTGCGCTGGCTGAAAAGCTCGACGTACGCCTGCACACTCATCTGGCCGAAACCCTAGACGAAGAAGACTTCTGCCTGCAACGTTTCGGTCTACGGACCGTGGACTATCTGGACAGCGTCGGCTGGCTCGGCCCGCGTACCTGGCTGGCTCACGGCATTCATTTCAATCCGGGTGAAATCGAGCGCCTGGGTTCAGCGGGAACGGGTGTTTGTCATTGCCCGAGCTCCAACATGCGCCTGGCGTCCGGTATCTGCCCGACGCTGGACCTTATTGCTGCGGGCGCGCCGCTCGGGTTGGGTGTCGACGGTTCGGCGTCCAACGACGCCTCGAACATGATGCTCGAAACCCGACAGGCGCTGTACCTGCAACGGTTGCGCTACGGCGCAGAAAAGATCACACCGGAACGGGTGCTGGGCTGGGCCACCAAGGGCTCGGCGCAACTCTTGGGGCGTAGCGACATTGGTGAGCTGGCGGTCGGCAAACAGGCGGATATGGCGCTGTTCAAACTCGACGAGCTGCGCTTCTCAGGCAGCCATGATCCGTTGTCCGCGCTGCTGCTCTGCGGCGCAGACCGTGCGGATCGGGTCATGATTGCAGGACGCTGGCGAGTGATCGACGGCCAGGTGGAAGGGCTGGATTTGCAGCAACTGATTGCGCAACACAGCCAGGCTGCGCGAGAGCTGATCCAAGGTTGAGCCTCGGCCCGTGAAGCTGTGAACGGATCGACACCCTCAGCGGTGTTGATCCGCTAGCGTGTCGCTTCCCACAGCCGCCAGGCGAGACATCGTGTCTACCCGTTCGCCCTCTTCAAACCTTCCCGAAGACGACAAAAGTCTGCTGCACCTGCTGCCGGGGCTGGCCTGGCAACGCTTGCTGTTGATAGGGCCTGCCGCCCTGCTCACGATGCTGCCGCATGCCCTGCGTCCATTGACTGATCCAGCCCCCGTGGAGGCGGCTTGCCGACGATGGCGTCAGTTCCGTCCGCTATGTCGCCTCAGGAAAAGCTGGGCACGATACGCGTAGAGCCCGGCTCACACCCCCAGACATGACAACATGATGAACGTTGCGAACAGCACGAAGTGGGTCATGCCCTCAATCGCGTTGGTTTCGCCGTCATTGAGGTTGATCGCGCTGACCAGCAGGGTGATCGCAATCATCACGGTCTGCACTGGCGTCATGGCCATCTGGAAAGGCTGGCCGCTGTAGAGCGCCATGGCTTCCATCACCGGAACGGTCAGAATTACCGTGGACAGCGACGCACCCAGCGCGATGTTGACCACTGACTGCATGCGGTTGGCCAGTGCCGCACGCAGTGCCGTCAGGATTTCAGGCGACGCAGAAATGGCGGCGACCAGAATCGCAGTCATGACCGGCGGCGCGCCGGTGCCTTCAAGCCCGAGGTCGACGGTCTTGGACATGACCTCCGCCAGCGCACCGATGACCACGACACCGACCACCAACGTGGCGATGGAACGGGTCAGGTTGACCGGCTCGGCATGCTCTTCGGGCTGATCCTTGCGCTTTTTCTTGTCCGGGTAGCTATAGCTGAAGAAGTAGCTGTGCGGCCCGACCTGCATGCGCAGGAACAGGGTATAGAGCAGAATCATCGCGCCGATGGTGAAGGCCGAATACAGCTTCCAGTTCGCTTCGGGGATGAACTCGGGGACGATCATGGACACGCCCATGGCAGTCATGATCATCACGCTGTAAGTGCGCGCCGAATCGTCGTTGTACGACTGCTCGCCATGCTTGATACCGCCCATCAGCGCGGCCAGACCCAGGATGCCGTTGATATCGAGCATCACAGCGGAATAGATGGTGTCGCGCACCAGCGTCGGTGACGGCTCGTTGCTCATCATGATCGCCAGGATCACGACTTCAACCAGCACCGCCGACAGCGTCAGGATCATTGTGCCGTATGGATCGCCCACTTTCTCGGCGAGCATTTCAGCGTGATGCGCTACCCGCAACGATGCGCAGACAATGAAGCCGACCAGCGCAAGGCCGGCCACCAGAGCAACCATCTGGCCATTGCCCAGCAGCGTGTGCTCCATCGGATAGGCGACGAAGGTGGCGATGATCGCCAGTAGTAAAAACTTTTCCTGCTTGAGCAAAGCGCCCATGTTGTTCCCCAAACCCTTGCGACACATCGCCGCGGATGTATATGAAGGTGTCTGTCATTGAAGCCGTTCAGAGTGCAGGGTGTGACAAAAGGTTTCAAAAAATGCCCAGAATGAGAACGACACCCACGCGTAAATGACTTTTGATCCCGTCGTCACGATGTGAAATAGTGCCCGCCGTTTTCTCCGCGACCGTTCTGGCGCGCCTGTTTCGCGACCAGATTTGCGTGAATGGGTTTTCGCGATTCCGTTTCAGTAACAAAGGACATTCGCCATGCGTGGTTTTCGACTGACATCTCTGCTGGCCGGCAGTCTGCTGGCGGCCCTGGCCTGCTCAATTCAGGCAGCGCCTATCGACATTGATGACGGCCAGCACAAGGTTCACTTGCCCGATGCACCCACGCGCGTGGTGGTGCTGGAGTTTTCCTTTCTCGACAGTCTGGCCTCGGTCGGCGTAACGCCCGTGGGTGCTGCGGACGACGGCGATGCCAACCGCGTATTGCCCAAGGCACGCAAGGCCGTTGGCGAATGGCAGTCGGTTGGCCTTCGCTCGCAGCCCAATATCGAAGTCATTGCACGCCTGAAGCCGGATCTGATCATTGCTGACCTGGGTCGTCATCAGGCGCTGTACAACGATCTGAACAGTCTGGCCCCCACACTGATGCTGCCGTCGCGCGGTGAGGACTATGAAGGCAGCCTGAAATCTGCCGAACTGATTGGCACGGCGCTGGGCAAAGGCCCACAGATGCAGGCACGTATCGCTGAAAACCGCGAGCACCTGAAAGCCGTGGCGGCGCAGATACCGGGCGACACCAAGGTGCTGTTCGGCGTCGCCCGTGAGGACAGCTTCTCGGTACACGGCCCGCATGCTTACGCAGGCAGCGTGTTGAAGGCCATCGGCTTGCAAGTGCCTGAGGTGCGCAAGAACGCCGCGCCGACCGAATTCGTCAGCCTTGAGCAATTGCTGGCGCTGGATCCTGGCTGGCTGCTGGTCGGTCATTATCGTCGCCCGAGTCTGGTAGACAGCTGGAGCAAGCAGCCGCTGTGGCAGGTGCTGAGTGCGGTGCGCAACAAGCAGGTGGCCGAAGTGGATGGCGACAGCTGGGCGCGTAATCGCGGGATCATGGCGTCCGAACAGATCGCCGATGACGCACTTGCAGTTCTCAAGGGCGGCAAGGCCGTGATCAATCCTTAAATGCGTCGCTGGCTGATGGCGAGCGTGATCGCCGCAGGTTGTCTAAGCCTGTTCTGGATGTCGCTGTTCGCCCTGTCGCCTTTCACCATCCGGCAGATCGACGCCTGGAACGGGCTGTTCACGCTGGGCCGCGAGGGCGGCAACATTGCCTACATCGTTGCGCAACTGCGCGTACCGCGAGCCTTGTGCGCGGCGCTGGTCGGTGCCTGTCTCGGCGTAGCCGGAGCCTTGATGCAAGGCATCACCCGCAATCGGCTCGCGTCCCCTTCCCTGTTTGGTGTTACGGCGGGTGCAGCGCTGGGTCTGGCCTTGTTCTCCACTGGGCTGATTGCCCTGCCCTTCCCCGGCGGTGCATTGCTGATGACCTGCCTGGGCGGCGCCCTGGCGTGGATTACAGTGTTCAGCCTCGGCGGCGCGTGGTCGCCTGCCACATCCCAAGGCCGACTGGTGCTGGCAGGCGTGGCGGTGGCGGCGTTATGCGCGGCGCTGACCCGTCTGACCGTGATTCTTGTTGAAGCCCAGGCGCAAAGCGTTCTGAACTGGCTGGCCGGTTCGCTGGCCAACGTCGGCGTCGAACAACTGCAGTTGCTGTGGCCCTGCACGCTGATCGGCGTTGTGCTGGCGATTGCCTGCGCGCCGCGCCTGAACCTGATCAACCTGGGCGAGGACGCTGCACGCTCGCTGGGCGTGCGCATCGGCGCGCTGCGCCTGCTGGTGTTCGTGGTCAGTCTGGTGCTAGTCGGTGCCAGTGTCTGCGCCGTAGGCCCCATCGGCTTTGTCGGCCTGATTGCGCCAAACATTGCCCGCCAATGGCTGGGCAACGATTACCGCTGGCTGATCCCGGTCAGCGCAGGATTGGGCGCTGCCATCGTGCTCGCGTCCGATCTGATCAGCCGCGCCGTGGCCTTCCCGGTCGAAACGCCGGCAGGCGTGGTGACGGCATTGATTGGCGCGCCGTTCTTTCTGTTTCTGGCGAGGCGCGCGCTATGAGCCAGCCTCGCTCAAGACTGCTGATTCTGATCGGCCTGCTGCTGCTGGCACTGTTGCTGAGCCTGAGTGCGGGTACGGTCTGGCTGACGCCCGGCGCGGTGCTCGACCATCTGATCGCCCACGACAGCAAGGACTTCGAAGTCTGGAATCACCGATTGCCACGGGGTCTGATTGCAATTGTCACCGGCTGTGCGTTCGGCCTGGCCGGTGCCATTGTGCAGGGCGTGATCCGCAACCCGCTGGCCTCGCCGGAAATCCTCGGTGTGACGCAAGGCGCGGGGCTGGCGCTGACCATCGCAATCATCGGCTTTCCGCATTTGCCCGTCTCGGCGCTGCCGTTCGTGGCATGTCTGGGCGGTGCGGGCGGCGCGCTGTTGCTGGCGCTTTACAACACTGGAGTGCAGTTTTCCGGTGTGCGCTTCGCACTCTCGGGTGTTGCCATTGCGGTGACGCTGTCGAGCATCACCGAGTTTCTGATTCTGTCCAACCCGCTGGACATCAACACCGCCCTGCTGGCGCTGACCGGCAGCCTGTGGAGCCGCAACTGGCACCACGTGCTGCTGGCCGTGCCGTTGCTGGTTCTGATTCCGGTCACGCTGTTGCTGGCCAAGCCGCTCAATCTGATCGGTCTGGGTGATGAAGCGGCGCAGAGCCTGGGCACCGGTCTCAAGCGCACGCGCTGGCTGGCGATGGGCAGCGCAGTGCTGCTGACCAGCATGGGCGTCGGGATCATCGGTCCGATCAGTTTCGTCGGCCTGGTCGCGCCGCACATGGCCCGTCGACTGGTGGGGGGGCATCATCAATTCCTGCTGCCCGCCTCTATGGTGCTGGGCGCGTTGTTGCTGGTGCTGGCCGACACGCTCGGTCGCACGTTGATCGCGCCCAGCGAAATCCCGGCCGGGATTCTCACGGCGGTCATCGGCGCTCCGTATTTCCTGTGGCTGCTGGCCCGATTCAAAGGTTGATTCCCATGAGCATTCTTCAGGCACAGCAACTCGACATCGGCTACGGGGCAACCCGCATCGTGCAGGACCTTTCATTCAGCCCGCCGCCCGGTAAGGTCACGGCGCTGATCGGCCCCAACGGTTGTGGCAAGTCCACGCTGCTCAAGGCGTTCGCGAGGATTCTCACGCCGCAGTCCGGCAGTCTGAGTCTGGACGGCAAGGCCTACCGCGATCTGTCGGCACGGGATCTGGCCCGCAAGGTGGCGTTTCTGCCACAGGTGTTGCCCATTCCCGAAGGCGTGAGCGTGCGTCAACTGGTTGCCTATGGTCGCAGTCCGCACAACAGTCTCTGGGGCCGCCTGAGCGGCGCGGATCAGCACAGTATCGAGCAGGCCTTGCAGCGCATGGAGCTGGAGACCCTCGCCGACCGGCCGTTGTCCGACCTGTCCGGCGGGCAGCGTCAGCGCGCATGGCTGGCAATGATTCTGGCGCAGGACGCCGCCATTGTGCTGCTCGACGAGCCGACCACCTATCTGGACATCAGCCATCAGGTCGAACTGCTGGACCTGATGCGCGCGCTCAGCGCCGAGGGCAAGACGGTCATTACTGTGTTGCACGACATCAACCAGGCCTGCCGTTACGCTGACCATCTGGCGGTGATGCAGGCCGGGCGACTGGTGGCCAGCGGTGCGCCCGGTGACGTATTGAACGCCGAACTGGTGTGTCGGGTGTTCGATGTTCAGGTGCAGATCATGCAGGAACCGGTGGCGGGCACGCCCATGTGCATCGTCGAGCGCAGCACCCGCTGCACCAGTTAGCGGCGAAGGGTCTGAACCCTGCACCGTCGCGCTGCATATCACCGTCAGCAAAACGGTCTGCAACGCGTCTGCGTCATAACTTGTCTTTGTGGTCAGCTATTTGCATTGCCGGAGTATCCCCTCCAACAAGACTGCAAGGAGCAAGACCCGATGCACCTGACCACCCCACGCCGTCCCCTGAAAAAACTGCTGTGCGCCATGACCGCTGTCGTCGGTCTGGGTGCCAGCCTGCTCGCCTCGGCAGCCGATCCGCTGAAAGTCGGCTTCGTCTATATCGGTCCTATCGGCGACCACGGCTGGACCTATCAGCACGAACAGGGCCGCAAGGCGATGGTCGCGGCGCTGGGCGACAAGGTCAGCAGCAGCTACGTGGAAAACGTGCCGGAAGGCGCCGATGCCGAGCGTGTGATCCGCAACATGGCCAAGGGCGGCTATGACCTGATCTTCAGCACCTCCTTCGGCTACATGAACCCGACCCTGAAAGTAGCCAAGCAGTTTCCCAAGGTGAAGTTCGAGCACGCCACCGGCTACAAGCAGGACAAGAACATGGGCACCTACCTGGCCCGCACCTATGAAGGCCGTTACGTAGGTGGTTTCATCGCCGCGAAAATGACCAAGACCAAGAAGATCGGTTACGTCGCCTCGTTCCCGATTCCGGAAGTGCTGCGTGACATCGACGCCATCCAACTGGCCTTGAACAAGTACAACCCCGGCACCGAAATCAAAGTGGTGTGGGTCAACTCCTGGTTCGATCCGGGCAAGGAAGCCGACGCGGCCAACGCGCTGATCGATCAGGGTGTGGACGTGGTGTTCCAGCACACCGACAGCCCGGCGCCGATCCAGACCGCCGAACGTCGTGGCGTGTACGCCGTCGGCTACGCATCGGACATGGCGCACTTCGGTCCCAAGGCCGTCCTGACCTCCATCGTCAACAACTGGGGGCCGCACTACATTCAGGCTGCCGAGGGCGTCCTCGCAGGCACCTGGAAACCTCAGGATTACTGGGGCGGCCTGAAGGAAGGCACGGTTGAACTGCCGATCAGCGATATCGTCCCTGCCGACGTGAAGGCTGAAGCACAGACGATCATCGCCAGCATCGAAAGCGGCGAATTCCATCCGTTCACCGGCCCCATCAAGGACCAGACCGGTACCGTGAAGATCCCCGCTGGCGTGGTCGCGACCAACGCCGAGCTGGCCTCGATGAACTACTACGTCGAAGGCATCAAGGCCGAACTGCCGAAGTAATCTGTCCGGGTGATCGCGTCCCGACTCGCAGGGCGCGATCACGCTGAAGACCAACCGATTTCCAGGACCGCTTCATGGACCAGCTTCCCATCATCGACATCGCCCCGCTCTACGGCACGGACACTGAGGCCTGGCAGAGCGTTGCCAGTCAGATCGACAGCGCCTGCCGCGAATGGGGTTTCTTCTACATCACGGGACACCCCATCACGCCAAAGCGGATCGAGCAGGTGCAATCGGCTGCGCGACGTTTCTTCGCCCAGCCGGCGGCGGAAAAGCTCAAGATCGACATAACCCAAAGCACTCACCATCGCGGCTATGGCGCCATCGCCACCGAGCAATTGGACCCCAGTCTGCCGAGCGATCTGAAAGAAACCTTCGACATGGGCCTGCACATGGATGCCGGGCATCCCGACGTGCTGGCGGGAAAACCGTTGCGCGGGCCGAATCGACACCCCGACCTGCCGGGCTGGGAAAGCCTGATGGAGCAGCATTACCTGGACATGCAGGCACTGGCGCAAACCCTGCTGCGTGCCATGACCCTGGCACTGGGCATCGAGCGGGACTTCTTCGACCAGCGCTTCAAGGACCCGGTCAGCGTGTTGCGCATGATCCACTATCCGCCGCGCCACACGGCTACGTCGAAAGAGCAGCAAGGCGCAGGCGCTCACACCGATTACGGCTGCATCACCCTGTTGCATCAGGACGCTGCGGGCGGGCTGCAGGTGCGCGATGTACGCGGCCAGTGGATTGACGCGCCGCCTGTCGAAGGTACGTTCGTCGTCAACCTCGGCGACATGATGGCGCGCTGGAGCAATGATCGTTACCTGTCCACGCCGCACCGGGTCATCAGCCCGCTGGGTGTCGATCGCTACTCAATGCCGTTTTTCGCCGAACCTCATCCGGACACACGTATCGAATGCCTGCCGGGTTGCCAGAGCGAAAGCCAGCCGGCCCGCTATCCTGTCACGACCTGTGCCGAGTTCCTGTTGTCACGCTTTTCTGACACGTATGCCTATCGTCGAGAACCGGAAAAGGCATCTTAGTTGAACGGTCGGTCAGGTTTTACCCTATGCGGCGATGTGCATCTGTAGAATGCCCGCGATCTGCACCTGATGAGAAAAGCACATGTACGACTGGTTGAACGCCCTGCCCAAGGCAGAACTGCACCTGCACCTTGAAGGCTCGCTGGAACCCGAGCTGCTGTTTGCCCTGGCCGAGCGCAACAAAATTGCCCTGCCGTGGAACGATGTGGAAGCCTTGCGCAAGGCGTACGCTTTCAACAACCTGCAGGAATTCCTCGACCTGTATTACCAGGGCGCGGACGTGTTGCGCACCGAGCAGGACTTCTACGACCTGACCTGGGCCTACCTGCAACGCTGCAAGGCGCAGAACGTCATTCATACCGAACCGTTCTTCGATCCACAGACCCATACTGACCGTGGCATTCCATTCGAAGTGGTGCTGGCCGGGATCACTGGCGCGCTCAAAGACGGCAAGTCGCAACTGGGAGTCGACAGCGGCCTGATCCTCAGCTTCCTGCGCCATCTGAGTGAAGAAGAAGCCGAGAAAACCCTGACACAGGCACTGCCTTTCCGCGATGCATTCGTGGCGGTCGGTCTGGACAGCTCGGAAATGGGCCATCCGCCGAGCAAGTTTCAGCGCGTCTTTGACCGCGCCCGCAACGAAGGCTTCCTGACCGTAGCCCACGCTGGCGAAGAAGGCCCGCCGGAGTACATCTGGGAAGCACTGGACCTGCTGAAAATCGAACGCATCGACCATGGCGTACGCGCAATCGAAGACGAGCGGCTGATGCAGCGCATCATCGATGAGCAGATCCCGCTGACCGTCTGCCCGCTGTCCAACACCAAACTCTGTGTGTTCGACGACATGACCCAGCACAACATCCTCGACATGCTGGAGCGCGGAGTGAAGGTCACGGTCAACTCGGATGACCCGGCCTACTTCGGCGGCTACGTCACCGAAAACTTCCACGCCCTGTACACCCATCTGGGCATGACCGAGGACCAGGCAAAACGCCTGGCGCAGAACAGCCTGGATGCGCGGTTGGTAAAACCGTAACCCCGGAGCGTCATCGTGATCGTGCCGATGCTTCGCGTCGGCATGCAGCCCGGGACGCGCCGCGTCCCAATGGGTCTGACCACACGGTGCTTGAGTTCACGCCGCCGACGCGATCTTGCTGATCTCTCGCTGCCCGCTCGACGAGACCTGCAAGGTGCTGGATTCTTCGGTCGTGCGCAGCCAGCCCATCTGGATGAACAACTGCAGCAGCCCTGCGCCCAGCGCACCCCCCAGGTGCGGGCTGCGTTCGCTCCAGTTTGCACAGGCGCAAACGGTTTCGCGTTTGCGCTGGGCCAGCGCCGGAATGTAGATACCGCGCTCGGCAAACTTGGCGATACCCTTGCTCGTGACTTCGATGCGTTTTTCCTGCTGCTCTATCCACCCTGCCCCCAACAGACGCTGATAAAGCTCGGCCGCCATTTCACCCCCCAAGTGATCACAACAGATCCGCGCGCGACGTAAAGGCAAGGTGGGCATGGGTTGAGCGACGCTGCGGCTGATCTGCTCGGCACTGACCAGCGATGCACTGGCCAGCGCCTCGACCGCCGCACCGACCTCGGGCGCCGCCAGTCGAAAGAAGCGCTTGCGACCCCGCGCTTCCTGCTTCAACAGACCGCCATTGGCCAGCCGCGCCAGATGCGCGCCAGCCGAAGAGGTCGAGAGGCCCGCCAGCAGTGCCAGTTCATCGGCGGGGCGAGCAGTACCATCCATCAGTGCCCAAATCATTGCGCTGCGCTTGGGGTCGGCCAGCAATGTCGCAATCTGGCTGATGCAAGGTGCATATTCCATGTGTTCACTCCCTGTTGAAACATTCATCTAGTGCGATGACATATTGACAGCAATCACGCCTCAGTAAAGTTGAACGCGCATCCAACTTGAAATGACAAGTATAAACTCTACGCCCCACAAGCCGATTGGCTAAACCTCTTGTAGTCCGAGCCGCCGTCATGTTCTTGCGTATTACACCGGGCGACAAAAGCACGACTGCAGAACTCTTCCAAAGCGGCCTGTCGCTGAAAAACCGCTCTGCACAAGGGACTTGGGGCATGCGGTGAGATTGATCGCCTTGAACACAGGCGAAGATCCAGCCGAGAAAACTGCAGATCCGTTCAATAAGCGCCGAGTTTAAAAACGCTGAAAATGGAAGAACCTTGCACAGTGGGAATGTATTTAAACATTATATTTTCCGAAACTTCCGTAGGCTCATTCTTCTGCTTTTGTAGCCGTATAAACCATGAACGGTTCTTATTGGCTTACAGCATGTTGCCTGCATCGCGTGCGAAGCATTTCCAGAAGCAGATTGACCGGTTTGCTCAGTTGAGCACGATGCGCGCACAGCAGATTCAAGGGCGCCAGTTCGCCCTTCAAATGGGGCATCAATACCTGCAGTCGTCCAGCCCTGACATCGGCGGCGACATCCAGCCAGGACTTGTACGCTACGCCCTCCCCGGCCACCGCCCAGCGTCGCACCACATCAGCATCGTCGCTGAATCGGTTGCCTTTTACAGTCAGGCTCATTTCCCGCTTGCCGTCCTCGAAAGCCCAACGGTCATGAACCCGATCGCCCAGCATGTACAGCAGGCAGTTGTGCTGAGCCAGCTGTTCGATCTGCTGCGGCTGGCCATGACGCTTCAGGTAATCGGGGGCCGCGCAAAGAACACGTCGATTACCCGGCAGGACCGGCAACGCGACCAGTGTCGAATCTTCCGGCTCACCGTAACGCAGGGCCACGTCCACCGGCTGACGGAACAGATCGGCGATACGGTCCCCCAATAGCAGCCGCACAGTCAGTTGCGGATGTTGCTGCTGAAACGCATCCAGCCAGGGCAGCAGCACATTACGCCCCAGATCCGAAGGCGCCGACAGCTGCAAGACGCCCTCGCAACGATCCTGACTGCTGGCCAGCAGACGCTGACCTTCCTCAAGGCTGCCCAGCGCAGCGCGGGCATAGTCGAGAAAGCCTTCGCCTTCGGCCGTCAGACGCAGACTGCGGGTCGAGCGCGCCAACAGCCGAGCGCCCACCTGCTGCTCGACCCGTTTGAGCGCCGCGCTGGCAACGGCCGCCGACATGTCCATGACCCGAGCAGCCGCAGACAGACTGCCCAGGTCAGCAGCCCGGACGAATAATTGCAGGTCATCGAAACGCAGCATCCGAGCGCCTTATTATCAAAGATATATTGAAAGAGCCTGCCGTTTTAGCGGGTTTTATCTTTCCGGGAAATAGCCAATGATCCGTTCATCACTTTTCCAACCGAGGACCCCTTCATGAAAGCCGTCGCTTATTACCAGTCACTGCCCATCAGCCACCCTGAATCCCTGCAGAACGTCCAACTGCCCGAGCCGGTTGCCGGGTCGCGAGATGTGCTGGTCGAGGTCAAGGCGATCTCCGTCAATCCGGTGGATACCAAGATTCGCCAGAACGTCGCACCCGAGAACGGAGACGCCAAAGTGCTGGGCTGGGACGTCGCAGGTGTGGTCAAGGCCGTCGGCAGCGACGTCACGCTCTTTCAGCCAGGCGACAAGGTTTACTACGCAGGCTCGTTGATCCGTCCTGGTGCCAACAGTGAGTTGCACGTGGTGGACGAGCGTATCGTCGGCCACATGCCCAAGTCGCTGAGCTTTGCTCACGCCGCAGCCTTGCCGCTCACGGCCATCACCGCCTGGGAGCTGTTGTTCGAGCGTTTACAGATCGCCCAGGGCAAGGGTGAAAGCGGACAGAGTCTTCTGATTGTCGGCGCGGCCGGTGGCGTGGGTTCTATCCTGACCCAGCTGGCGCGGCAGTTGACCGCCCTGAAAGTCATCGGCACCGCCTCACGCGCCGAGACCGAAAGCTGGGTGCGTGAACTGGGTGCCCATGAAGTGCTGGATCACAGCAAACCGCTGAGTGAAGAACTCAAGCGCGTCGGCATCCATGCTGTCACGCACGTCGCCAGCCTGACCCAGACCGAACAGCACCTCGATCAACTGGTCGAAGCGCTCAAGCCTCAGGGCAAGCTGGGCCTGATCGACGACCCCAAGTCGCTGGATGTGTCCAAGCTCAAGCGCAAGAGCCTGTCGCTGCACTGGGAGTTCATGTACACCCGTTCGATGTTCGAGACCGACGACATCATCGAGCAGCACAACCTGCTCAATCGCGTCGCCGAACTGGTGGATGCCGGGACGCTGAAGACCACGTTCGGCGAACACTTCGGCACCATAAACGCTGAAAACCTGCGTCGCGCCCACGAACTGCTGGAAAGCGGCAAGGCCAAGGGCAAGATCGTGCTTGAAGGGTTCTGAAGCAAGGGCGCTCGGCGTTGTGTCGGTCATTGCGACAGACACAACGCCTTACTTTGATCAGGCTGACGCGACCTGCGCGTCACGTCTGGCCTGCAGGCGGCGCGTGTACACCGACGCACCGACCGACAGCACGCCGCACAGGCTGATAACCAGCGCCATGGGCGTGGCGGTGCCGTCATGCAGCACGCCGACCAGACTCGCGGCAGCCGCCGCTACACTGAATTGCAGACAGCCCAGCAACGCTGATGCGCTGCCCGCTCGCGCCCACTGACCGTTCATGGCGCAGGCCGACGCATTGGGAATGATGCAGCCCAGACTCGCGACACAGACGAACAACGGCACCAGCAGCGGCCAGAGCGCCTCAGTGCGCAAGCTGGTGATACCGAGCAGCACCAGACCGGCAGCCAGATAGATCCATACCGTGCGTGTCAGCAGGAACGCCGGACCGGTCTTGCGCAAGATACGCGCGTTGATCTGTGCCACCGCAATGAAGCCCGCCGCATTCATCCCGAACAGCCAGCCGTAATGCTCGGCTGGCACTCCGTACAGCTTGATGAACACGAACGGCGAGCCGGCCACGTAAGCGAACATGCCCGCCATGGCGATACCGCCCGTGAGCGCATGGCCAATAAAGACGCGATCCGTCAGCAGCCGTCCGTATTGCCGCAAGGCACCGCGCAACGGCTGGCGCGGGGTGGTGGCCGGCATGCTTTCGGGCAAACCCAGCGCGACGGCGGTCAGACACAACGCGCTGAAGAGCGTCAGGCTGATGAAGATCGACTGCCAGCCAAATGCATTGACCAGTCCCCCGCCCAGCATCGGCGCCAGAATCGGTGCCAGGCCCATGACCAGCATCAGCTGCGAGAACACCTTGGCCGATTCCACGGCATTGCATTTGTCGCTGACGATCGCCCGAGACAACACCATCCCCGCGCAACCGCCCAGCGCCTGCACGAAACGGGCAGCGATCAGCCACTCAAGGCTTGGCGCGAAGGCACAGGCCACCGAGGCCAGTGTGAACAGGCTGACGCCCACCAGCATGGGAAGGCGTCGTCCAAACCGGTCAGCCACCGGTCCATAAGCCAGCTGGCCCAACGACAGGCCAAGGAAATACGCTGCCAGAGTCAACTGGACGTGTTTCTCATCAGTGGCGAAGTACGAAGCGATGGCCGGGAAGCCAGGCAGATAGAAATCGATGGCCAACGGGCCAAAAGCGCTCAATGCGCCAAGAATCAGGATTGTGCGTAAATTCATCGGGCGTCCATAGCGATGCAGAGCAGCCGGTCAGTTTAACCGGCTTACTCTGCAGAGGACGGAATGCGGGGAAATTAATTCAAGATTTTTCCGTCAGGGATAACTGACATAAGGGATAGCTGACCTCCATTGATTCGGGCAAAACGTGTTATGACCCACAGCACGCGAACAGAGGACGTCCTCATCACGTCCTCCGGCAGATGCAGACGTGCGTGTATGTCAGTCAATGACTGATCAGGCCAGTTGCGCCTGATAACCTTCTTCGCCAATCAGCCTGATAATGTGTTCGGCACTCAGCGTGCTCGCTACCTTGACCTGCTTGCTGGCCAGTTCAACCTGCACATCGGCGGTCGGATCTTCATTCTTGATGGCCTGGGTGACCGCCCGTACACAGTGCCCGCAAGTCATGCCTTGAACGTTGAATAATTGCATGTGCTGCTCCTTCGAGAGTGGATGACGGGCATCTTCAACCTTGTCATCGTGGCAAGGTCAAGTTTTTGTATTGTCTGCCGGGCTGGCGTTCGGCGTTGTCGTGAGCCAAGCTCCTTCATCGACGTTTACATCAGGAGTATCAGCAATGCGCTGGTCAGCAGTCAGCCTCTTCAGCATTCTCGGTCTGGTCGCCGCCGCACCCACCGTTCAGGCCGCTCAGGATTACGGCATCCTGATCATTTCCCGAGAGCGTCTGGAAGTGGCGACCTCCTGTGAAATCGGTATCTACATCCAGGATCAACTGGCCGGGCGACTGTTTCAGGAAGACTCAGTGTCGTTCAACCTGCCGGCCGGCCCGGTGTCTGTGCGCCTGCGCACGCTGCCGGGCAAAATCGTGGGCTGTGAACCGGGAATGGAAGCGCCAACCAACACCACCATCCAGATGCACGCCGGGGATATCCTCAAGTACCGCATCGCTACCAGCCTCAAAGGCATGTATCTCAAGAAAGCCGACCTCAACTATTGATTCGCGCTTGACCTTGCCCATGTGGCAAGGTTGATCCTTGCAGGCATACAGCCTCAGGGAGTGAACGAGATGCAAGACACCCTCACCTTCGACCTGCCCATCAGCGGCATGACCTGCGCCAGTTGCGCAGGCCGGGTCGAGCGTGCCCTGGCCAAGGTGCCGGGGGTCAACAGCGTGACGGTCAACCTGGCCAGCGAACGCGCCCACGTCCAGGCCGAGCCCCGGACAGATCCACAGACCTTGATCAGCGCCGTCAGCCATGCCGGTTACGGCGCGACCCTGCTGCGGGACGAACGCGTAGAGGCCGACCGCAAGGCCGGCAACCTGCACCGTGAACGCTGGGCATTGCTGCTGGCGATTGTGCTCGCGGTGCCGTTGGTCGTGCCAATGCTTCTCTCGCCGCTGGGCGTGCACTGGATGCTGCCCGCCTGGGCGCAGGCCGCGCTCGCCACACCGGTGCAATTCATCCTTGGCGCGCGTTTTTATGTGGCGGCCTGGAAAGCCTTGAGGTCGGGCGCGGGCAACATGGATTTGCTGGTCGCCATCGGCACCAGCGCCGGGTACGGCTTGAGCCTCTATCAATGGCTGACCGCTGCACCAGGCACCACGCCACATCTGTATTTCGAAGCCTCGGCCGTGGTCATCGCTCTGGTGCTGCTGGGCAAATATCTGGAGAGTCGCGCCAAACGCCAGACGGCCAGCGCGATTCGTGCCCTTGAAGCGCTGCGTCCGGATCGTGCACTTCGAGTGGTGGACGGCGTTGAACAGGAAGTCGCCATCAGCGACCTGCGTCTGGAAGACCGCGTACTGGTCAAACCGGGCGAGCGTTTTCCGGTGGATGGCGATGTCATCGAAGGCCGAAGCCACGCCGACGAGGCCCTGATCACCGGTGAAAGCCTGCCGGTAGCAAAGGAGCCCGGCGACCGTGTGACCGGCGGGGCCATTAATGGCGAAGGCCGGTTGCTGGTCAGGACCACGGCGCTGGGCTCGGAAACGGTTCTGGCGCGCATCATTCGTCTGGTGGAAGACGCCCAGACCGGCAAGGCGCCGATTCAGCGACTGGTGGACCGGGTCAGCCAGGTGTTCGTGCCGGTCGTGCTGCTGATCGCCTTTTTCACCCTGGCGGGCTGGCTGCTGGCGGGCGCTTCGCTGGAAGTGGCGTTGATCAATGCCGTCACCGTGCTGGTGATCGCCTGCCCCTGTGCGCTGGGCCTGGCTACACCGACCGCGATAATGGCTGGCACCGGCGTCGCTGCGCGCCACGGCATTCTGATCAAGGACGCCGAGTCGCTGGAGCGTGCCCACGAGGTCACTGCCGTGGTCTTCGACAAGACCGGCACGCTGACCTCCGGTACGCCCCGGATCACCAACATGATTGCGCTGGAAGGCAATGAGGAACAGTTGCTGCAACGGGCTGGTGCCTTGCAGCGTGGCAGCGAGCATCCCCTGGCCAAAGCGGTACTGGATGTCTGTCAAGAATGGCAGTTGAAGCTGGACGAGATCGAAAACAGTCATGCGCTGAGCGGGCGGGGTATCGCAGGCACGGTTCAAGGTCGCGAGTTGGTATTGGGCAATCGACGTCTGCTGGACGAAAGCGGCCTGCCGATGGGGCATCTGGCGGAATCGGCGCGCATCTGGGAGGCTGAAGGGCGAACGCTGTCCTGGCTGATCGAACAGGCGCCCGTCCCGCACGTCATCGGCCTGTTCGCCTTCGGTGACTCGCTCAAGCCGGGAACGGACGAGGCGGTGCGTGAGCTCAATGCCCGTGGCATCACTAGCCACCTGCTGACCGGCGACAATCGCGGCAGCGCTCAGGTGGTCGCCAAAGCGCTGGGCATTCGCGACGTCCATGCCGAAGTCCTGCCGGCCGACAAGTCGGCAACCGTCATGCAGTTGAAAAGCCACAATGTCGTGGCGATGGTGGGCGACGGCATCAACGATGCGCCCGCTCTGGCCGCGGCCGATATCGGCATTGCGATGGGCAGCGGCACCGACGTCGCCATGCAGGCCGCCGGTATTACGCTGATGCGTGGCGACCCGCGTCTTGTGCCTGCCGCGCTGGACATCAGCCGCCGCACCTACGCCAAGATCCGGCAGAACCTGTTCTGGGCGTTTGTCTACAACCTGATCGGCATCCCGCTGGCAGCGTTCGGCTATCTCAATCCGGTGCTCGCCGGGGCGGCAATGGCGTTGTCCAGCGTGAGCGTTGTGAGCAATGCCCTGCTGCTCAAGACCTGGAAACCCAAAGACCCGGGAGACACGCCATGAACATCGGCCAGGCAGCCGGAAAAAGCGGCCTCAGCGCCAAGATGATCCGCTACTACGAATCCATCGGCCTGTTGCCGGCGGCGCATCGCAGCGACAGCGGCTATCGAATTTACAGCCCGGAAGACCTGCACACTCTGGCGTTCATCAAGCGCTCGCGGGATCTGGGCTTTTCGCTGGAGGAAGTCGGCAAGCTGCTGACCCTGTGGCAGGACCGCCAGCGCGCCAGTGCCGATGTCAAAGCCCTCGCCCGCCAGCACATCGTCGAGCTGAATCGCAAGATCGACGAACTCGCCGGGCTGCGCAACACCCTTCAGGACCTGGTGGAACACTGCCAGGGTAACGACCGCCCCGACTGCCCGATCCTCAAGGACCTGGCGTCAGGTGGGTGTTGTTCGTGATGTGACGCAGCGCGTCACGGAATGCATGCCCACGCTGAGCATGGGCAGGATCGACGTGCTTGAGGTCTATGAGAGCGTTCACACGCTCTCGGGTGGTAGCGCCGCCCAGAATGCTCCGCGTTCGCTTTCAGGCTGACGCGGAGTTGTCTGTCACTGCAACCAGGGCGGCGGCGGTTCTTCGGTGGATTTGCTCGGCGGGGCATCATCGGCAGCGCGAGCGGCCTGGCGACGGGCTTCGTCCAGACGGGCAGCTTCGATTTCGCGCAGCACGCCGCCTACATCGGCTTCGTCCTCCGGCTCGTCGAATTCACCGGTCAACACGGTCGCAGGCGATAACGTACCGGCCTCGTAATACGACCACATTTCCTTGGCGTACTTGGTCTTTCTGAGTTCCGGCGCAAAACGGCCGAAATACAAGGCCATGTTGCCGACATCGCGTTCAAGCATGCTGAACGCATGGTTGTTGCCCGCCGCATCCACCGCCTGCGGCAGATCGATGATGACCGGACCGCTTGGCGCCAGCAGCACGTTGAACTCGGAAAGGTCACCGTGCACCAGACCGGCACACAGCATCAGCACGATCTGTTCGATAAGGAACGCGTGGTACTCGCGCGCCTGATCCGGTTCCAGCACCACGTCGTTCAGACGCGGCGCGGCATCGCCATACTCGTCGGCCACCAGTTCCATGAGCAGCACGCCTTCGAGAAAGTCATACGGCTTGGGCACTCGCACGCCCGCACTGGCCAGACGGAACAGCGCTGCCACTTCGGCGTTCTGCCACGCATCCTCGGTTTCTTTACGGCCGAACTTCGAACCCTTGGCCATCGCCCGGGCCTGTCGGCTGTTGCGTACCTTGCGGCCTTCCTGATACTCGGCCGCCTGACGGAAACTGCGTTTGTTCGCCTCCTTGTAAACCTTGGCACACCGCAGCTCTTTGCCGCAGCGCACCACATAAACAGCTGCCTCTTTACCACTCATGAGTGGGCGCAGCACCTCGTCGACCAGACCGTCTTCGATCAGGGGTTCAATGCGTTTAGGAGTTTTCATCAGCTTTTATTGTGGGTCCTTTGTGGCCAGATACGCGATTGTTGCCGTTATACGGCAATCCTCCGCCAGCGAGTAGAGGGAAAGTCTTTTGAATTGCGCGGATTACTGCCGTAAATCCACGCAACGCCCCGGTTTCAAGCACCTTTCGTGCCGCGTGGCGCGGCAAAGATAATGCGCAGCAAAACGTGTATCGCTTGAAAAGGGCTGCACTATTTGAAGAGCTCGCCAGGCGTATGACCGAACAGCCCTTTGAAAGCGGCAATGAAAGCGGAGGTCGAATCGTAGCCACATGCGAGCGCCGCGCTGGTCACGCTGCTACCCCCTTCCAGAGCATTCAAGGATGACAACAGCCGCGCTCGCTGACGCCAGCCACGAAAGCTCAGTCCCGTTTCACGCTGAAACAGGCGCATCAGGGTTTTCTCCGAGGTGCCCAGACGTCCGGCCCAATCGTGCAACGAGATCAACTGATCAGGCGCCTCGATCAACTCATTGCACAACCCCAGCAGACGAGTGTGGCGAGGCAGTGGCAACGAAAAGCCGACCTCCGGCAGATGCGCCAACTGATCCAGCAACACCTGCACCAGACGCGATTCAGAGCTGTCGTGCTCGGGATAGCTCGCGGGCAGCAGGCAGAAATGCTTGATCAACTCACGCGCCAGCGGCGTGACCTCCAAAACGCGGCACCGCTCGGGTGCCCAGCGGGAGTCTTCACGGCGGATGTAGAGGCTGCGCATTTCGGCACGCATGGACGTCACCACCTCATGCTCCAGACCCGCCGGTATCCACACGCCCCATTGCGGGGGCGCGAAGAAGCTGCCCTCGGCCGTATGCACACCCAGAACCCCACTGATAGCGTAGGAAAACTGCACCCACTCATGACGGTGCAACGGTGTCCAGGAACCCGCACCCAGGCTTTCGGCACGCGCGTATACCGGGCGCGGCAGATCCGCAAGCGCCGGTATCTGGCGCTGCCCCTCAAGCGAGCGGCGGTCAATCTGTCCGTTGGAAGGCATGTTATGACCTTATGTCGCAAGACGGCTGTTGATCGACAGAGTAGCCTGCGCACATCTCTGTTTACAAAAGTGACCCGAGCGTTCGATGCAATCACTCAAACATTTCAAGCGCGTCGCCACCGACTGGTTCCTGTGGGGCATGGTGCTGGCCACAGTGCTGGCGTACTTCTTCCCAAGGTTCGGCGCGACCGGCGGCAGCATGCATGCCGAATACGTCATCAACATCGGTGTATTCGTGGTGTTCTTTCTGCACGGGGTCAATCTGTCCAGCGAGCAGATCAAAAAGGGCCTGAGCAACTGGCGACTGCATGTGATGATTCAGGCGTTCACCTTCGTGGTGTTCCCGGTCATCTGGCTGGCCTGCGACCAACTGCTTGGCTCGCATGTTCCGGCGCTGCTGATGCTGGGTTTCTTCTACCTGTGCGCCCTGCCCTCAACCATTTCCTCGTCCGTCGCCCTGACCGGCAGCGCGGGCGGCAACGTCCCGGCGGCGATTCTCAACGCCAGCATGTCCAGCGTGCTGGGGATTTTCATCACACCCTGGCTGGTCAGCCTGGCGGTCGGCAGTGGCGCGGGCGGGATCGATCTGGGTGACACGCTGTTGAACCTCAGCGCCCTGCTGTTGCTGCCACTGGTGCTGGGCCAGTTGCTGCGGCCATTGCTGGGCACGTTCTTCGCCCGTCACAAGAAATACACCAACATCATCGACAAGCTGGTGATACTGCTTCTGGTTTACGCAGCCTTCTGCAATTCGATGATTTCCGGAATGTGGCAGAGCCAGGGCAATAGCGTGATTCTGACTGCCTTCATCGGCACCGCCGTGCTGCTCGCGGTTATCTTGCTGATGACCACCCGCACTGCACGCCTGTTGAAATTCGATCACGCGGACAAGGTCGCTGCGGTGTTCTGCGCGACCAAAAAGTCACTGGCCGCCGGTGCGCCGATGGCTGCGTTGATTTTCGGCAGCAATCCCGGGCTGGGCCTGATTCTGCTGCCGATCATGATCTACCACCCGATGCAACTGATCGTGTGTTCGGTCATCGCCGAAAATTACGCCAACCGTCATCGCCAGCAATTGTCGGAAGCGGCGCTGGAGGAAGCGCGGGCCGCATGAGGACGCGCTACATCAGCGCGTCGTCGTCGAGGGTCACGCGCGCGTAAAACACGATCGCTACGGTCGGGATCAGCGCGGAATAACCGGGTTTGAGCGCCGTACTGAAGCGCGTCAACACGCGCTGAACAGGAGCCTGACGAATCGCCGCCAGCAGACCCTTCAATGAACCGGGCCGACGCTCGGGCGGTTCAAGGGTGGCGACTGAACGGCTCGCCGATTCAACGGGCAGGCCCTCGCTGCCTGCGGGCTTGAAGATCGACCCTACCGTCAGACGTTCGGCAAGGGTATCGACATGCCGGGCGTACACATCCCACGGCATCGCCCTGACGCTGGCGAGCGGCATCTCCGCCAGCGGGTGTGCGGCGGTGAAGGCATGTTGAAAGAAGGTTTTGAGCAACAACTCTTCGACTTCGACCACGGTGGCGCAATGATGCAACGCATCGCCCAGATCGTATTGCCGCGCCAGCATGCCGAGTACGCGGGTATACGAGATGCCGCGACGGCGCGCCGCGTTGACCACACAGTGACCGGCGACCAGCTGGAATTCGCGGACGAAGGCGTAGGTGCGGTCTTCTTCCGAGTCCTTGAGCTGCGTCCAGCGACTGGTGCGCAAGTGCCTTATCGCCGCGTCCAGCAGATGATCCGGTGAGCGGGCCAGCACGCTGTGCAGATAGGTGTCCTGCAATACCGGGTCCTGATTCGTCAGTTGCAACGCGACATCGTCCAGATCCATGCCTTCGCAGCCGCTGAAACAAGTAGCAATCAGTACCTCCTGCAGACGGTTCCAGTAATGGTGGTGGCGATATCCCTGCATGTAGACGTTCTCGAAGTGCTCGACCGGCCCGCGCCCCAGACTCTTCTCGCCCAGATTGAGCAACAGCACATGGTCTTCGCTGGACCAGGCGTTGATCAACCGTCCGGATATACGCCGCTTGAGGACCCTGGCGTCGTCCGCTGAAATACGCACCGCCGCGGCCATGAGCAGCACATCGCCGATCACCAGGCCGTGCTCGGGCGGCCGGTCCAGCCCCTTGAGCGCACTGATCAGCAGCCGTCCGCCCAGCGAATGGCCGATCAGGTTGACCCGCGTCACGTCCGGATGCTGTTCGAACAGGTAACGGTCCAGTTGCGCCAGCAGCACCTTGCCCATGGCTTCGGCGCGGGAGCGGATGCGTGAAAAGTGGTACGCGCGATCCCCTGCCAGCGCAGCGGCACCGGCCAGCGGGTGCATACGGGCGGCGGCCACCAACAGGCCACGGGAGCGATTGTCCATTTGCGTGAAATGGCTCGATGGCCAGAACGCCAGAATGTTCACACTCTGACGCAGCGCCGCCGGAATGCTGTTGGCCAGCAGGCGTCGATCATTGAGGTCGTGCCCCGACGAATAGCCATGAATGAAGATATTGGCAACGCTGCCCGAGGGTTTGGGCAACGTCAGAAACTTGAAATGATTGTCCACGTTGTCCTGTTTCGCCTGACCGTGGCGCTCCCGTTCAATTTCTGACAATGAACCGCTTGGCGATCAACATGATGAGCCGCAGGCAGAACGCCACACCGGTCAGCGAGATGACGACCTTGGCGACCAGAATGAAATAGTGTTCGACGTCTTCGGAGATCAGACCGATCAACAGGCCCATGCCGCCGATCAACAGACCGATCAGCACCAGCCCGATGTAAGGACGCAGCCAGCGGGATCTGGAACCCTTGTCGAACAGGTAAAGCAAGGTACCCACCAGAATCAGGAGTACCGCCACGCCAATAATGAGTCCCATCCTTCACCCGTCCATGCTGCAAAACCGTACAGGGCCTTGAAGCCCCGCAGTCGTCGATTATGCCGACGACCCCGGTCTATTGCCATCGGCGTGATGACGGGTGTCAGCGCTCCAGAATCGCCGTCACGCCCTGCCCGCCCGCTGCGCAGATGGAAATAAGCCCGCGCCCGCTGCCTGCGGCGTCCAGCAGTTTGGCCAGATTGGCGACGATCCGTCCGCCGGTCGCGGCGAACGGGTGACCGGCAGCCAGCGAGCTGCCTTTGACGTTCATCCTGCTGCGGTCAATGGCACCCAGCGGCGCATCCAGCCCCAGGCGCGTCTTGCAGTAATCGGCGTCTTCCCAGGCCTTGAGCGTGCACAACACCTGAGCCGCAAAGGCTTCGTGGATTTCGTAGTAATCGAAGTCCTGAAGCGTCAGACCATTACGGGCCAGCAGACGCGGCACGGCGTAGACAGGGGCCATCAGCAGGCCTTCCTCACCCCTGACGAAATCCACCGCTGCCGCTTCTCCATCACGCCAGTAAGCCAGCACCGGCAGACCGCGCTCCCTGGCCCATTCTTCGCTGGCCAACAGCACCACCGAGGCGCCGTCGGTCAGGGGCGTGGAGTTGCCCGCCGTCAAAGTGCCTCTGGCGCTGCGTTCAAAGGCTGACTTGAGACTCGCAAGTTTTTCCAGTGTCAGGTCGGGGCGCAAGTTGTTGTCGCGATTGAGCCCCAGATACGGGGTCATCAGGTCATCCTGCCAGCCCTCGGCATAGGCGGCAGCCATGTTCTGATGGCTTTCCAGCGCCAGTTGATCCTGAGGCGTACGCTCGATGCCCCAGTGCTGCGCCATCAATTCGCAATGCTGGCCCATCGACAAGCCGGTACGCGGCTCGCCATTGCGCGGCAGCTCCGGTTTGAGGTTGCGCGGACGCAACTGCATGAGCGCCTTTAGCTTGTCGCCCGTGCTCTTGCTGCGATTGACCTGCAACAGAATGCTGCGCAGGTCCTCGTTGACCCCGATCGGCGCATCGGATGTGGTATCCACGCCACCGGCGATGCCGCACTCGATCTGCCCGAGCGCGATCTTGTTGGCGACCAGCAACGCTGCTTCAAGCCCCGTACCGCAGGCCTGTTGAATATCATAGGCCGGGGTTTGCGCCGACAGCCGGGAGCCCAGAACGCATTCGCGGGTCAGGTTGAAGTCGCGGGAATGCTTGAGCACCGCGCCGGCCACCACTTCGCCCATGCGCAGCCCGTGCAGGTTGAAGCGTTCGATCAGGCCTTCCAGCGCTGCGGTGAGCATGTCCTGATTGCTGGCCGTGGCGTACGGACCATTGGAGCGGGCGAACGGAATACGATTGCCACCGACGATGGCGACCCGGCGAGTCTGCGTCATGGAAAACTTCCTTTCTTCAAACGGATGGATGAACAGCGTAGATGAGCAAGAACAAACTTCGTTCGGCTGTGGTCCATTCCTTTGAACCCCGACCCGAGGAGAGTGTTCCATGCCGTCAGATCGCTATATCGATTTCGCCAATTCCGACGTAGGCCGTCGCCTGGTGAAAGCCGTCGGTCTGCCGACTCCGACACGCCTGGAGCGCTGGCAGGCCGGACGCCTGCGGCCCATCGAAGGTACGCTGCTGATCAGCGCAGGCCCGCTGGCCGATCAGGTTCGAGGGTTTGCCCATCGCCTGACCGACTCGCTGTACAGCTTCGGCAGCGACATGCCCGGCGCAACCGCCTGGGTCGCCAACCAGGGTCCCAGGCTCAAGGCTGTGGTGTTTGATGCCAGTACGTTGTTAAGAACCGATCAGCTCAGGCAACTGCGCGATTTCTTCCAGCCTCTGCTGCGCTGTCTGGACACCTGCGCGCATGTGGTGATCCTCACCCGGTCGCCGCTAGCGCTTGAAGATCCGCTGGCTGCCAGCACCCAGCAGGCGATAGAAGGCTTCAGCCGTTCATTGGGTAAAGAGCTGCGCAACGGTTCGACCGTCAAACTGCTGCAGGTGGATGAAGGCGCCGAGGATCAACTGGAAGGCGCGCTGCGGTTCTTCCTGACGCCCAAGAGCGCGTTCATCTCCGGCCAGTTTCTGCATCTTACGCATTGCGCCTCGCAGGTACAGGACTGGAGCCGTCCGCTGGCCGGACGCAAGGCACTGGTAACGGGCGCGGCGCGGGGTATTGGCGCATCGATCGCCGAAACCCTGACCCGTGACGGCGCTCAGGTCATCCTGCTGGACGTGCCGCAGGCTCGCTCGGATCTGGAAGCGCTGGCCTCGCGCCTTGGCGGAAAAGCCCTGGCGCTGGACATCTGTGCTCCTGATGCGGCTGGCCAGTTACTGGAGCACCTGCAAGGTGGCATCGATATTCTGGTGCACAACGCAGGCATCACCCGCGACAAGACGCTGGTCAACATGCCCGAAGATTTCTGGGACTCGGTGCTGGCCGTCAACCTAAACGCGCCCCAAGTACTGACGCAGGCATTGCTGGATCACGGCGTCCTGAATGACAACGCCCGCGTGGTGCTCATGGCTTCGATCAGCGGCATCGCGGGTAATCGGGGTCAGACCAACTACACCACGAGCAAGGCCGGTCTGATCGGTTACGCACGCGCCATGGCGCCGGGCCTCAAATCCCGTGGCATCAGCATCAACGCGATTGCACCGGGCTTCATCGAAACCAAAATGACCGCTGAAATGCCTTTCACCCTGCGTGAAGCCGGCCGGCGCATGAGTTCGCTCGGTCAGGGCGGTTCGCCGCAGGATGTCGCCGAAGCCGTGGCCTGGTTCAGCCAGCCAGGCACCGGCTCGGTCAGCGGTCAGGTACTGCGTGTCTGTGGTCAAAGCGTGATCGGGGCGTAAGCCCCCGCATTGAGTTCAAGGAGAAGGATGATGACTGCCCACTGGCTCTATCTGGATGCATTGCAACCGCTTCCGAATCTGTTCTTTCAGGCAGCGCGGCGCCGCAAGGTCACGGGCACGCAACTGCCCGATCTGGGCTTGCGCAGCTGGGTATCGGTGGATGCCGAAAAGCTGGCGGCCTATCGCAAGGTCTGCGCCTTCCAGGACAGCAGTCTGTTGCCACCGACCTATCCCCATGTTCTGGCGTTTCCATTGCAAATGCAGTTGATGACCTCCAAGGACTTCCCATTCCCGCTGATGGGGCTGGTCCACATCGCCAACCGGATCAGCATCCATCGCCCGCTTGGCGGCATCAGCCAGCTGTACGTCAGCGTGCAGGCCACCGACCTGCGTCCGCATCGCAAGGGCGTGACCTTCAAGCTGGTGACGCATATCGAAGACAGCGTCGGTCTGCTCTGGGAAGAAGACAGCACCATGCTATGCACAGGGGTCAGACTGGACGGCGAGATGGACGAACACATCGAGCCGGGCTATCTACCTGTGATCGAGCACACCACCTGGCAGGCCTCGTCCCACATCGGGCGCGACTATGCGCGGGTGTCCGGCGACTACAACCCGATTCACCTGAGCGCGCCGAGCGCCAAGCTGTTCGGCTTCCCCCGCGCCATCGCCCACGGCATGTGGCTCAAGGCACGCACGCTTGCCGCGCTGAATGATCATTTGCCTGCCTCCAACGTCGACATCGCCGTGCAGTTCCAGAAGCCGGTGCGCCTGCCCAGCGATGTGAAGCTGTTCGCCAGCGCGGCCGGTTCTCATGGGCAACTGCGCCTCGAAGGTCAGCCGGATCTGGTTCACATGGTCGGGAGTTGGCAGCCTGCTGTGGAGTGATGAGAGCCTCCCGCTGCTTCACTCCCCACAAACAGCGTTTTCTTCAGCCTGTCGCTTGTCCAGGCTGAACAAATCCAAAAGCCTGCTTGCCTGCCAGCCGGTTCAGCCTGAAGCTATGCGCCTTCAGGAGAGCATGATGAACCTCGACGAATTGACCCAGCGGCTGCATCGCATCCGCGACCAGAACGACTGGAAACAATTTCACAGCCCCAAGAATCTGGCCATGGCTGCCAGTGTTGAAATGTCGGAGCTGGTAGAAATCTTCCAGTGGCTGCGTGAAGACCAGTCCCGCGAGCTGTCGCCTGACCAACTGGCCCACGCCGGGCAGGAAGTGGGCGACATCGTCCTCTATCTGTTGCTGTTGTGCAGCGAACTGGGGCTGGATATGGACGAAGTGGTGCGCAGCAAGCTGGCTGACAGCGAGCGGAGATTCGCCAAGTGAGCGACCGTCATTTCGATCAACTGGCTACCCGTTTTGCGGAAAAGATCTACGGTGGTGCCAAAGGCGCGATTCGTCTGGCAGTGCTGCAGGCGGATCTGGAAGAGGCGTTGCCGGAACGGCCGCTGCGCGTGCTGGACATCGGCGCAGGCCTGGGCCACATGTCATTGTGGCTGGCCGAGCGCGGTCATGAGGTGACATTGGCCGAACCCGCCGAACCGATGCTCGAAGGCGCTCGCCAGCGCTTCGCCGACGCCGGACAGACGGCGACCTTCATCCAGGCCCCCTGGCAGGCGCTACCCGAACTGCTGACCGATACTTACGATCTGGTGATCTGCCACGCCGTCCTGGAATGGCTGGCCGAGCCGCACACCATCCTGCCGGTGCTGCATCAGCTCACCAAAGCGGATGGCTGGCTGTCCCTGGCGTTTTACAACCGGGATGCGCTGATCTATCGCAACCTGCTCAAGGGCCACTTCCGCAAGATGCGCACGAATGACATGGCCGGTGAAAAGCAGAGTCTCACGCCACAGCAGCCACTCGACCCTCGGGAACTGGCGACGCAACTTGAAGGACAGTGGCGAGTCGAAACCCAGAGCGGTGTGCGTGTATTCCACGACTACATGCCGGTCGAGTTTCAGGCCAGGGCCGAGCTGACAGGTCTTTTGGAAATGGAGCTGGCGCACCGACGCCATCCGGCGTTCGCAGGTCTGGGTCGCTACCTGCACTGGATTTGCCGTCCGGTCTGACCTTTTTTGCGGAGAACATCATGAAGCACCGCCTCGCCTTGATCGTTCTGTTTCTGGCAACCGGCGCCTGCCAGAGCAACAATCCGTACGTCGCCAACTCGATGCCTATCCCGCCTGCCCCACCTCAGGCGGCGCAGACGCTGGACCTGAGCGCCTATCCTGCTCCGCCACGCGATTACGGACGCTATCAAAGCTGGGCGTGGCTCAACGGCCAGTTGCCGCCCGGCACCGCCTGGATGGATTCGGCGCAGGTCGCTGAAGCGGTAAGCACCGGTCTGGACCAGCGAGGCCTGCGCCCTGCCCGCAATACGCCTGCAGATCTGTACGTCAGCGCGGCAACCCGTCAGGAGACACGCCTGCGTCAGGTCCGTGAGGATTACGATCCGTATTACGGCGGCGGTCTGGGTTACGACGGCTATCGGCGCGGCTACGGCCCAGGCTATGGCGGTTACGCCAGCGTGCCAGTGGTGCGCACTTATCAGGAACGTGTGATGGTGGTGCAAATCAATCTGTTCGATGCCCGCACTGGGCAACCGGTCTGGAGCACCAGCGCCGACGCGCGCAGTGGTAATGATCTGTCAGACCGCAGCAAAGCGTTACGTCAGGCCGTGCAACAGGCGCTGACCGAATACCCCCCACGGTAACCCCTTTCGGAGCACTGCCATGTTTCGCCGCCTTGTGTTGTTGTCGTGCCTGCTGCTGATGACTGCGTGTCAGAACAACCAGGTCAATCGTGATTTCGACGCCCGGCGGGACTTCGGCGGCTATCGCAGTTGGGGCTGGAAAGAGCCCGGTGTGCAGTATCAGCCGGATGACCCGCGCCTCAAGAGCGACCTGACTGAACAGCGCATACGTCAATCGATCAGCGACCAACTCGACCAGCGCGGGCTGCGCATGGCGCCTGCCGGAGGGCATGCCGACCTGAAGGTTCAAGCCTGGCTGATCGTCGAGAACCGCCAGCAACTGGTCAGCACCAACTACGGCGCAGGCTTTGGCCCTTGGGGCGGCTACGGCTACTGGGGCGCGCCGATGAACACCGAAACCCGCAGCGTGGACTACAAGGTATCGACCTTGCAGATCGACCTGTTCGACGGCAAGGACGGCAAGCTGGTCTGGCGCGGCAGCACTGAACGCATCCTCGGCGACAACGCAGGCAACCCGAGCGACCGTGAAACCGCCGTCCGCGCGACCGTTGCGAAAATCCTGGAGCAGTATCCACCGCGCTAGCCGGCTCCATGACGATCGTGCCAACGTTCGTGCCGGGGCGCGTAGCGTTTAAAACGGTCAGCGATCCCGCACTGATGCGCATACGCCAGCACACCTCCAGCCCGTTGACTACACTCCCTGACAACAGGTGAGTGGGCGACGGCGATGCCGAAGGAGTGCTGATGTCTCCCCTGAATCGTTACGCCGCGATGCAGGATCGGCAACGTGGTGCAATTGGCCTGATGGCGGCGCTGACGCTGGTGCTGGCGTTGTTGTGCACGCTGACGGTCATCGACAGCGGCAGGCTGTACATGGAAAAACGCTCCCTGCAACGGATCGCCGACATTGCGGCGCTGGAAGCTGCCGGGCGCAAGGGCAACTGCGTGATGGGCGCGAGCGCTGCCAATTACGCCACTCAGAGCGCCATACGCAACGGTTTCACGCCGGGCAGCGATGGCCGCACGCTCGTCGCCACGTGCGGCACGTTGTCGGTGAATACCCAGAGCCGCAGAGTGTTTACCACGGACGCCACGCAGTCACAGGCCATTCAGGTCGTGGTCAGCCATCCTGTGCCGCGCAGCATCGCCGCCGGCATTGCTGCACTGCTTGACCGTTCACCGGAGTCACCCGACATTCAGCTCAGCGCCACCGCTGTCGCGGCCAGCGCGCCACCGCTGGCCGCACTGACCATTCGCAGTGCCGCCATGACAGTCGATAGCGCCAAGGCAGCGGTGCTCAACCCGATTGTCGGAGGGCTGCTGGGCGGGACACTGAATCTGGGGGTCGCCAACTGGCAAGGCCTCGTCAACACCGACCTGAACCTGCTCAACTACCTGAACCGGCTCAAGCTCGACCTGAACCTGACTGCGGTTGGTTACACACAAGTGCTCAACACCACAGTTTCCGTCAGCCAACTGGTTCAGAGCGCAATTAATGTGCTGGATCCCGGCGGTACGCTGAACGCCACCGCAGCCATCGCCGGTTTGCAGGCCATCAAGGCTGCGGCCGGGGCGACCACCGTTCTGCTGGGCGACTTGCTGGCCGTGCAAGGCAGCGCCGATATCGCAGCGCTGAATACCAACCTGCGGCTGCTGGATCTGGTGCAGGGCCTGGCGCAACTGGCCAATGACAAGAACGGCGTTTCAGCCGCCACACAGATCAACATACCGGGCCTGGCTCAGGTCACGACGCGCATTCAGGTCATCGAACCGCCGCAACTCTCCGCCATCGGCGATCCCGGCAGGATCGACCCGCTCAACCCCAAGACCGGTGCCAATCGCATTTACGTGAGAACGGCACAGATGCGTGCATTGGTATCCATCAACCTGCCGGTTCTGGGCACCATGACGTCACTGGCCAATACCGCAGGGTCGGTGGTTGGCAGTCTTACACCACTTCTCAACAGTGCCTTGAACCTTAATCTGGCGGGCGTGGTGACCTCGGCGACCTGCGCGCTGGGCCTGACCAGCTGTATGGTCTCGGATATAAAGTTTCTGGACAGCGGCACGCCAGCGACCGGCCCCAAAATAGACCTGAGTCTTTCGCTGGCCAGCGCCGACAGCTACATCACCGGCTATTCCTGCACCAGCAATACCATCAAGACCTTGACCGTCCACACCGATGCCGCACTGGTCACCGCCAAGCTGGGCCAGATAACAACTTCTTCTGCCTTCCCGGCCAGCACCGATCCATCAGCCGTCACGGCGATACCGCTGCCTGTGGTCGATATCGGCACCATGACCTGTCAAAAGGTATTGGGCCTTCTGGGCAACTGCACCACCCGCACGCCTTTCGGCGGCGGTGGCATCGGCCTCAGCTTCGATACGGTCAGCCAGTCTCCACTGGGAACGTCTGCCGTGACCACCACGACATTCAGCTCGCCCAACCTGCCGGAGATCAGCAGCCCGCCCTACTTTCTGACCAACACGACTTCGGTCAAACCCAGCACCGTTCTCGATGGTGTCGTCTCGGGCGTCAAGGTCGATGTCTACAAGCCCGCGACGAGCACCACGCTGGGCAATCTGATCACCGGCGCGGCTACCCTCCTGAGCAGCCTGACCAGCGCGCTGGATGTCATCGTCGAGAATACCCTCAAGCCTTTGTTGACCTCAGTCGTTGACCCGCTGTTGGCATCCCTTGGCGTGACACTGGCACCCGCCGATGTGGGTGCCAATCTGAGCTGCAATTTCGGCCAGGCCTATCTGGTGATCTAACCGGCATTGAAGATTGGCAGCTCGACACGAAACCGCGCGCCTTCGCCAACGTTGCTGACGCTCAACTGGCCTCCCATCTGATCGACGATGCCATAGCTGACCGACAACCCCAGCCCGGTGCCGACACCGACGGGCTTGGTGGTGAAGAACGGCTCGAAAATCCGCTCCAGCAAGCGCGGGTCGATACCGCCGCCATTGTCCTGTACGACGAGCCGGATGATGTTTTCGTCCCGCTCGACCTCGACACTGATCCAGGGCTCGAAATCGCGGTCCTTTTCGCGACGCGAAAGCAGGGCGTCCCGAGCATTGACCATCAGGTTGATCAGCACCTGCTCCAACTGATCGACATGCCCGCGCACCTGCACCGGCGCGCTCATCTCACCGATGCGCAGTTGCACGCCCTTGCCTTTCATCCCTTCTGCCAGCATCGAGACCGTGCCTTCCACCGCATGGGCCGGATCGAACAGTTGCTCCTCGATTTCCGAGCGCCGCCCGAATACGCGCATGTGATCGACCACCCGAGCGGCGCGCTGCACCTGTGTGTCGATGCGGTTGAGCTTTTCGGTGAGGTACTCGATATCCACATCACCTCTGCCCAGCCGCTTCAACACGTTGATCACCGCCATGCGCATGACATTGAGCGGCTGATTGATCTCGTGGGCCAGCCCGGTCGACATCTCGCCCAGCGTGGCCATCTTGGCGCTCTGATTCAGTTGCATGCGAGAACGGCGCACGTCCGTGTTATCGCGACCCACGGCCTGAATCTCGATCAGCCTGCCCTGCTCATCGAAAACCCCACGATCCGCCCAGATCCACCAGGCGTATTCACGGCCGGGCAATTCAATGCAGATTTCCTCCGTGCTCATCGGCTCTTCAGGCGTGAGCTGGCCGATACGGCGGATGAACGCCTCACGCTGCTCGTCGGACATCCAGTCGCCCAGATTGATGCCGGTCAGTTGCTCGGGCGTACATTCCATGTAGCTGGCCAACGGTTTGTTACCAAAGCTGAGCACCAGATCCGGCGTGTAGCGGCAGATCATCGCGGGCGAGTCCTCGACCAGAATCCGGTAACGCTCCTCGCTTTTGCGCACCTGTTCGGCGGCCAGCGTGGCCTCGGTCACGTCCAGCCACAGCCCGACCGCCTCGACCGGCATGCCGAGGTCGTCACGCAGCAGGCGGGCTTCGTCCAGCAGCCAATGGTAGCTGCCGCCCTTGTCGCGCAATCGATAGCGACGGCTGACGAACCCCTCACGCAACAACTGACGGCTACGCTCGAACCAGGTATCGCGGTCTTCAGGGTGAATGTATTCGGCGAGCTGCCCCTCGACACACTCGGCCAGAGTCCAGCCCAGCAACGGCGTCAGGCTGTCACTGAAAAAGCTCGGTTCAAGGTTGCCATGGTCATAGCGCTGCACGTAGATCACGGCGGGTGAACTGGCGATCAGATTATCCAGTCGCTTGTGCGCGGCAGCGGCATCGGTTTCCTGATTCTTGATATCGCTGACATCGAGCATGAAACCCAGCACACGCTGCACCTGCCCACTGATCAAGGCCTGACCCTGGATCCGGAACCACAGGGTCTCCTGGGCGGGATCGGCCTGAGCCAGGCGCACGCACAGCAGCATCGGCGTGCCTTTGTCACGCAACTGGCTCAGGCGACTGGTCAGCTCCTGACGGTCCGCCGGATGAATCAGTGCCAGCCAGTCCTGGCGCGACAGGCTTTCGACCCGGTCACCCAGGCGCAGGCTGCGCGCAAGCTGTGGTGCCAGCAGGATCTCGTCCGTGCCGGGCAGCAATTCCCACCAGCCGGTACCCAGCAGGTCCTGAAGCACGGCCAGACGCTCGACGTGATGGCGGTTGTGCTGCTCAGACAGCCTGAACAGTACCGGCCCGGCCAAGGCAGAACACAGGTTCAGCCACTCCCGCTCGCCCAGATCGGGCACCTGCCGTCCGGCATCGTAAAAGCCGAACAACAGCCAGGCCCTGGCCACGCCCTCACGGCTGTGTGGCATCAGAAAACCGTCGGCGTTGGCGAACACGCTTTGCAGCGATGTGGACGGCGAGCCCATACCAAACGACAGCTGGTGCGTGACGTTGGCATCAAGGGCGTCCAGTGCACTGCCCAGACGCTGGCCGGCCTGCCACAGCTCCGGCGCCGTGTGGGCGTTGTAGTGGCAATAGACCCGCCAGCCAGCGCCGCCGGCTTCCGGCAGGACCAGCGCCACGCAGGGTATGCGCCAGAGCTGCGCCAGTTCTTCGAGCTGTTCGGTAACGACGGCCTTGAGCCGGTCAACGTGGCACACACGCACACGCTCGGCGATCTGCCCGGCCACGCGCAGGCATTGCTGGCGGCTGCGGGCAGCACTGGCCTCTTCCATCAGGTCACTGATGTCCAGCAACTGCAGAAGCCAGTCCTTGCCGTGCGCCTTAACCCAGCCGCGTGCGTGCAAGGTGTGGGCGTCGGTACTCTTGAAGTCCAGGTCGAGCATATGCCCCAGCCATTCCTGCGGCACACCCTCGATGACCAGCGCGCTGTTGGGCAACAGCAGGCTCATCAGGCGTTGCGACGCAGCCATGGGTGCCGCGATACCCAGCCGCGAAGCCAGATGCGGGCTGATGCTCTGCACACGTCCGTCGTCGTCCAGCAACAGGTACAGATCAGCACCGATGGGATCAGGTTCGCTGATCAACGGCATGGGTTGCGGGGCGGAAGGTGCTTCGGCACGACCCAGCCAACGACTCAGACGACTTTTCTCAAGGGACAAGTTGCAGGCTCGCTTGGGCAGAGAGGTTAGTGGGCAGGCGAGGTATTTCTCCGATACCCGGCAGGGTCAGAAATGGCAGGATTTGCGCCAGTCTGGATTTTGGATAACTGATATTGGCCGTCAGCACACCGGCGGTGTAGGTCACCCGCACATTGGCATTGCTGAAACCCAGCGATGCGGGCATCCATGACAGATGGTTCATGACCACCGTCTCGGCCTGACTCACAATCAACTGGTTATAATTGACGGCCGTTGGACTCAACGCCACGCTGCGACGCACGGCTTCACTGGCAGCCGCATTGAAAGACTGCATCATCAACAGCGGCAGGCTGTAACTTACGACACCGTAGAACACGCCGAAAAAGATCACGAACACCACCGCAAACTCGATAGCGGCGGCGCCCCGTTGTCTGCGTGGCGAGGAAAGATGCGGGCTGGTTTTCATGTCAACGTCTACCCTGACATTTACGACTTCACATCAGCATAGTTTCTTTCAGGAAAACAGGACGCCTTTTACCGAATGGATTTGTTTTTTGTGCTTGTATGGTTCGGCTTGTGCGCCGAGCAGGATGCGCGGCAACGGAAAATTTCCAACTGGCTGACACTGGGTATGGCAATAACAGCGGCCGGGTATCTCCTGTACAGCGGCCAGACGTGGTTGGGCGCGGCACCTGGCGAAGCTGGCTGGGCAGCGCTGACCGCTCTGGCACTGACCTTACCGGGCTATGCACTGGGCAAGCTGGGAGCCGGAGATGTCAAACTTCTGACCGCTCTTGCACTGGCCACGGACAGCCTGTACCTGCTGGGCACTTTTATTGGCGCAAGCATTGCCATCGCCCTCTGGAGTGTGTCGGTCACTACATTATGGCCCCTTGTAAACCAGCAGTTTACGCGCCGTTATTTGCATCTGGCCCCACAAACGACAAATAAATATCCCTTCTCCCCCTTTCTGTTGATCGGACTTCTGTTAACGGTATTAATTATTCGTCTATCAAAGAATGCACTAGGGCCATGTACATAATCACAAAGTACGACTAGGGTTATTTACAGGCGCCCATGAAGACCGAAACATAGCAGCCTGCGCCGCATTTAATTCCGCTGAAAGGATTCAGGCTTCAGTTTCCCACTGTTGCCGACCAGCATGGAGTTGCACGTGAACACAGACTCGTCGTTGAAGATATTAGTGGTGGATGATCAACCTCTTGTTGTCGAAGAGCTGTGTGAGTATCTCGAGAACAGCGGTTATCACTGCGTGCCCTGCCTTTCCAGTGCGCAGGCCATGGAGCAGTTCAACCGGGACGACAATATCGGGATCGTGCTGTGCGATCTGGACATGCCAGGCATGACCGGCATCGAAATGGTCGAAGCAATGAAGCGTGCAGGCGGCAGGAAACACTTGTTCGAGGCCATCATGCTCACTGGCAAGGCCGAGAAGAAGGACGTCATCAAGGCGTTGCGTGCAGGGATCGCGGATTACTATCAAAAACCCGTCAACCTGGAAGAGGTACTCGAAGGCGTGAAGCTTCAGGTCGAGGCATTGGGCGAGCGCCAGCGAAACCTTCATCAACTGGGGCTGCTCAACGAAAAGCTCCAGTATCTGGCAGCCTCCATTGACGACCTTTACCAGAATCTCGATCAGACCCGGGCCGGCTCATCGATTGAAGGAGAGAGAAAGGCTGAAACTGTCGTCGACCAAGAGCCGCCGACCCCGGATATAGTTGCCGGGCTGTCGCCCCGCCAGCGTGATGTCGCCAGGCTGGTCGGTACGGGCCAGACCAACTACCAGATTGCCTGCGAACTGGGCATCACTGAAAACACTGTGAAACTCTACGTCTCGCAGGTCCTGCGCCTGACCCGCATGCACAACCGTACGCAACTGGCGCTGGCCCTTTCACCCGGTAATACGCGCGCACAGCAGCGCGCCAGCGTGACCTGACGGCCGGATGAAATCAGGTTTCGATTTCAGGAAGCATGACGTGGTACGGCACGTCCACCAGCGCCGAATGCACCTGATTGCGGCCGGCATGCTTGGCGCGATAGAGCGCGCTGTCGGCCTGGGCCGCCAGACTGAGGCTGTCATCATGCACACCAAGTGAAACCACACCCGCGCTGAACGTGCAGAACAGGTCCGCAGGCTGCGCCGGATAGTGGATTTCCGCGAAGCGGTGACGGATTTCCTCCAACACCTGGTGAGCGCTCTGGATATCCGTATCCGGCATGACGATGGCAAACTCCTCACCCCCGTACCGCCCGATGAAATCGGTCTTGCGCAGGCGTTGCTTGAGAAACAGCGCCAGGCTCTTGATCACCCTGTCACCCATGGGATGTCCGTGGCTGTCGTTGACCTTCTTGAAGTGATCGATATCGAGCATCGCGAAGCACAGCGGCTTGCCTTCGCGACGCGAACGAAAACTGCAGTCTTCCAGCAATTGCAGGATATGCGTGTGGTTGTAAAGCCCGGTCAGGCTGTCGCGCACCATACGCGCTTTCAGGTTGCGGGCCCGAGCGGCGCGGTTGCGCACGGTGGTGATCAGGTGACGCGGCCTGATCGGCTTGGTCAGGAAATCGTCACCGCCTTCACTCATCGCATCCAGTTGCTTGTCCTGGTCATCTTCGGCGGACAGATAAATGATCGGCACGCTGACATAACGGTCATTGTGGCGGATGACCTTGGCCAGTTCCGTGCCTGTGCAGCCGGGCATGTACATGTCGAGGATGATCAGGTCGGGCTGGAAGTCGGCCAGTTCAGCCATCGCCTGAATGGGGTCCAGCAAGGTGCGCGTGACGATGCCCGCCGCGTTGAGCACCCGCTCGGTGTGCGTCGCCTGCGCACGCGAATCATCGATGATCAGCACCTTGTAAGGCTCGTACTGCGCCACACAGGTGAGGATTTCGATCTTTTCCAGCAGGCTCGAAGCCTCCAGCGCGCCGGTCAGAAACTCCTGGCCACCGGCACGCACCGCAGCGAGCCGGGTCGGAGTGTCGGTTTCATTGAGACTGAAGAACAGCAGTGGCAGCTTTTGCTCGAGCCCTTCCTGAACCTGAGACGCCAGCTTCAAGCCCTGACCAGGTCCACTGAAATCGACATCCATGACAATGGCAGCCGGATGGCGGTGGGTCATAGCGGTCTGAAACTCCGACACAGTGTGCAACGACAGCGCGGACAGGCCGAAGAACTCCAGTTGTTTGGCCAGCCGCTCTGCCCGCTCATGGTCCTGCAGCACCACATAAACCGGTTTGCGCAATGGCGGCAGCGCCGTCTGCTCCAGACGATCACCGTGCCGCAGCCCCGTGCGCGACAGGCGCTGCATCAAGCGATTGAGGTCGGTGATGACATTGCTGTTCAAGCGGCCCCGATTGGCTTCGACCGCACTCAACGCTTCATTGATATCGCGAGCCAGAGCGATATGCTCGGTCTGCTCGAAACGCTCGGCAAAGCGCAAGAGCCGCAAGGTGGAATCCTTGAGCTCAGCCATGTCACCGGCCGACCACTCGGATTTTTGCAGCCGTTGCCAGGTTTCAAGGATCTGACGTGCCTGATGAATGACCCGTTGGGCAAAATGGTGCTTCAAGCGATCACGGCTGGGATCTTCGGGCTCGTTCATATCAAGGCTACTTTGGGTTCGCAGAGCGAAACGGTTGATGGCGCTATGCTAGCACCTTCGATACGACACCTGAGTGCCGCAAGTCACTTATTTGACAACAAATAAGTGGCGCTATGCCATTACGTATAACTATCCCTGTATAGCTAATAGCTATCGCTGTTTTTTGTCGTCTGTCCTGGGCTGATATCCGGTCTTGGCGGTCCATGGAGAGTTTTTTGTCAGACAACATGTAACCAGCCGGATCAGCGCGTTTTTTGTAGCCCGATGGCGGTGACATTACGGAGCAATACTAACGGCACACTCACGAAAATCCGCCTCGAATACGCTCGTTCATTGCACCTTGAGGTAAGGTTACGGTCGAACGCCACGTAGCATTCAACTCAAGATCGAAAGGACCCCACCATGCTGGATTGGAAAAACCGCGCAGGCAGCGCGGGTGAGCGTACCGCTGATACTGCATCGGTCAAACGACGCGGCTATATGGGCAACCTGTTCTACAGCCGTGCGCTGGGAGCCCTGGTCTTGATTTATCTGCTCGTCTGCCTGGCGGTCGGCTGGTACTGGAGCAAAGAGCCTGCGCTGTTCCCCGTGCAGCAAAATGCCCAGGCTGCCGCCGAGCGCGAAGGCAAACCGATGGTCATCGGCTACACCACGGTCGAAACCCTGAAAAGCGTCGCTCAAACCCTGCTGGACAAGCGCGGCGGCTACCTTTCCAACGACCGCATGCCTCCGGGCCTGTGGCTGGACAATATCCCGAGCTGGGAATATGGCGTGCTGGTGCAGGTACGCGATCTGAGCCGTGCGCTGCGCAAAGACTTTGCCCGCTCCCAGTCGCAATCGGCTGAAGACGGCGATCTGGCACGTGCAGAGCCGCTGTTCAACTTCAACAACCGCAGTTGGATATTGCCGTCCAGCGAGTCGCAGTACACCGATGGCATCAATGCCCTGAGCCGTTATCAGGCGCGTCTGTCCGATCCGAATCAGAAAGGCGCATTGTTCTACGCCCGTGCCGACAACCTGAACAACTGGCTGGGTGATGTCGGAACCCGTCTGGGCTCGCTGTCGCAACGCCTGTCGGCCAGTGTGGGCCGGGTCAAGCTCAACAGCACGCTGAAAACCGAGTCCATCGCTTCGGTCAAACCGGGTGAAGTCCCGCAGGTAGACGAAGAGATCGTCGAAACACCGTGGCTGGAAGTGGACAACGTGTTCTACGAGGCACGCGGTCAGGCCTGGGCACTGTCGCATCTGCTGCGCGCCATCGAAGTGGACTTTGCTGACGTACTGGCCAAGAAAAACGCCACGGTCAGCGTGCGCCAGATCATTCGCGAACTGGAAGCGTCGCAGGAGCCGCTGTGGAGCCCGATGATTCTGAACGGCAGCCCGTTTGGCGTGTTCGCCAACCACTCGCTGGTCATGGCCAACTACATTTCGCGGGCCAATGCCGCGGTCATTGACCTTCGTCAATTGCTGAACCAGGGTTGATGCCGATCCCTTCGAACGAGGCCGCGCACCGCGCCGCCTCGGACGCCGAGCAGATTGCCTGGGTCGACGAGCACGACGCGCTGTTGGGCGCACGCCCGCGGGCCGAACTGCGCGAGCAGGGTCTGATCGGCCGGGGCACGTACATTCTGCTGTTCAACTCGGCGGGCGAGTTGTGCGTACACCGTCGCACGCTGAGCAAGGCTATCTATCCCGGTTACTGGGACGTGGCAGCAGGTGGCATGGTGCAGGCGCATGAAAGCTACGCCGAATCCGCTGCTCGTGAGCTGGAAGAAGAACTGGGTGTGCACGATGTCGCGCTGCAGGCCCACGAACGGTTTTTCTTCGACCAGCCGGACAACCGGATCTGGTGCGCGGTCTTTTCCGCTGTCTGGGACGGCGCCTTGAAACTGCAGCCGGAGGAAGTCATGGAAGCGCGCTTCATGTCTGTCGCAGAGGTGCTGCGTCAGGCTCAGGAAAAACCGTATTGCCCCGACTCGCTGGCCGCCTTGAAACGCTACCTGAAGCAGGTCGCAAATGTTCAGTAAATTGGCGCATTCAACCCCTTAGCAACTGGCTGTTTTGCCGTTACACTGCGCGACCTTTTCAAACTGGACCGGCCTTGTCGGTCCAATAGCGCTGCCCCTGCCAGAGTGGGGCTTCGCGGTCGATGGCTCCAGCGAGCCCGACCCATCGTCAGTCCTCAACAAGAGGATTTCCCGTGGCTAAAAAAGCCGCTTCCCTCGCCGCCTTGGGTGGCCTGGTATTTTCAACCGACGCCGGGCGTCACTGCCCCGACTGTCGCCAACCTGTTGACGACTGCACCTGCAAGCAGACCGCCATTCCCGACGGGGACGGCATTGCCCGCGTTCGTCGCGAGAGCAAAGGTCGCGGGGGCAAAACGGTCACCACCATTACCGGCGTACCGCTGGCCGAAGACGCGCTCAAGGACCTGGCAAAGGCCTTGAAGCAGCGTTGCGGCACAGGGGGGTCGCTCAAGGATGGAGTGATCGAGATTCAGGGCGATCACGTCGAACTGCTGCTGGCCGAATTGACCAAGAAAGGCTTCAAGGCGAAAAAGTCGGGCGGTTGACCGAACCCGTCAGCCTGCGAACGGCAGACCGGAACAAATACCGTCATTTCCACTCTTTACACTGCGCCCAGCCGGCTATGAGCTGGCGCTACGACTTCTTTATAGGGGACTTCGATGTCCGTACGACGTACACGCAAAGACGATGGCAGCCAATGGACCGTGGCGGACAGCCGCAGCGTTTATGGCATTCGCCATTGGGGCGCCGGTTATTTTGCGATCAATGAAGCCGGTCGCGTTGAAGTTCGTCCCAATGGGGCTGGCAGTTCGCCTATCGATCTTTACGAACAGGTCGAAGACTTGCGCAAGAGTGGTCTTTCCCTGCCATTACTGGTGCGCTTCCCCGACATCCTGCAGGACCGCGTCCGGCAGTTGACCGGCGCGTTCGACAGCAACATCGCGCGTCTGGAATATCAGAGCCAGTACACCGCGCTCTACCCGATCAAGGTCAACCAGCAGGAAGCCGTGGTCGAGAACATTATCGCCACTCAGAACGTTTCCATTGGTCTGGAAGCGGGCTCCAAGCCTGAGCTGATGGCTGTGCTGGCGCTCGCCCCGAAAGGCGGCACCATCGTCTGCAACGGTTACAAGGACCGTGAGTTCATCCGTCTGGCGCTGATGGGCCAGAAGCTGGGCCACAACGTTTTCATCGTCATCGAGAAAGAATCCGAAGTCGAACTGGTGATCGAAGAAGCCGCCGAGCTCAAGGTTGCGCCTCAGGTTGGTCTGCGCGTGCGCCTGTCTTCTCTGGCGTCGAGCAAGTGGGCTGACACCGGTGGCGAGAAATCCAAGTTCGGCCTGTCCGCCGCGCAATTGCTCTCGGTAGTCGAGCGCTTCCGCAAGGCCGGTCTGGATCAGGGCATTCGCCTGCTGCACTTCCACATGGGCTCGCAGATCGCCAACCTGGCCGACTACCAGCACGGTTTCAAGGAAGCGATCCGCTACTACGGCGAACTGCGCAACCTTGGCCTGCCGGTGGACCATATCGATGTGGGCGGCGGTCTGGGCGTGGATTACGACGGTACTCACTCGCGTAACGCCAGCTCCATCAACTACGACATGGACGACTACGCCGGTGTCGTGGTCGGCATGCTCAAGGAGTTCTGCGACGCGCAGGGCCTGCCGCATCCGCACATTTTCTCGGAAAGCGGCCGTTCGCTGACCGCCCACCACGCCATGCTGGTGGTGCAGGTCACCGACGTCGAGAAACACAACGATGAAGTGCCAGAAATCGCCGACAAGGAAAGTCTGCCGGAAACCGTGCAATGGCTGGTGGATCTGCTGGGCCCGACCGATATCGAGATGGTCACCGAGACCTACTGGCGCGCGACGCACTACATGAGCGACATCGCGGCCCAGTACGCCGACGGCAAGATCACGCTGGCGCAGAAAGCGCTGGGCGAGCAGTGCTACTTCGCGGTCTGCCGCCGCTTGCACAACTCGTTGAAAGCACGTCAGCGTTCGCATCGCCAAGTGCTGGATGAACTCAACGACAAGCTGGCCGACAAGTACATCTGCAACTTCTCGGTATTCCAGAGCCTGCCGGACACCTGGGCCATTGGCCAGGTGTTGCCGATTCTGCCGCTGCATCGCCTGGGCGAAGAGCCTGTGCGCCGTGCCGTGCTGCAGGACCTTACCTGCGACTCCGACGGCAAGATCAAGCAATACGTCGACGAGCAGAGCATCGAGACGAGCATGCCGGTCCACCCGTTGAACGAAGGCGAGGACTACCTGCTGGGTATCTTCCTGGTGGGCGCGTATCAGGAAATTCTCGGCGACATGCACAACCTGTTTGGTGACACCGACTCGGTGAATATTTACCAGAACCCGGACGGCAGTGTTTACCACGCAGGCATCGAAACCCACGACACCATTGAAGACATGCTGCGCTACGTGCACCTGTCGCCGGAAGAACTGATGACCCACTACCGGGACAAGGTTGCCAGCGCCAAGATCACCCCGCGTGAACGCACCTACTTCCTTGACGCCCTGCGTCTGGGTCTGACCCGCTCTTCCTACCTGTCGTCCTGAACCTGGGCGGCTGGTCGTTCCCATATCGGAACGACCAGCCGTAACAGCCCCATGTAAGCCTCTTCCTGTCAGTCCTGTAGGCAGCTTCCTTTTCTGCGTGCCACCTCTTTACCGCACGATCTTCTCCGCCAGAATCGCCGACCGCAATTTCGGTAGAGAACACTCCATGCCCGACCCAGCCAGCGCACCCTTCTTTCGTCTGGAGATTGCAAGCCTGCGTCGCCATTTCAGCGTACTGTCCTTCAGCGCCACCGAGGCGATCAGCCAGCCGTACGTGTTCCAACTGCAGGTCAGCGGTGATGAAGTCGATCTGGCAAGCCTGATGTACACCTCCGTTTTTCTGGGTTTCAACGGTGGCCCGCAAGGGTTTCACGGTCAGATTCAGGGCGCGACACGCGAGCATTACCGGCCGGGACCTGCGTGCTATCGGCTCACTGTTGGCCCGAGGCTGACGTGCCTGGCCCACCGCCACAATCACCGGGTCTTCGAGCAGATGAGCGCGACACAGATCATCGCTCAGGTGCTCAAGGAGCATGGGCTGAAAGACAGTTACCGGTTCGACCTGAAAAAGGAGTGCCGAACGCGCAGAACCTGTTTTCAGCACAACGAGTCCGACCTGATGTTCTTGCAGCGGCTGTGCGCCGAAGAGAGCATTCACTACCACTTCCATCACTACCGACGTCGTCACGAACTGATATTCAGTCATGGACTGCGCGGGTTTCAGCGTGCACCCATCGCGGCCTGGAGTCAGTTCGAGCATCAGCCGCGCGTCACGCAGTTTGCCGTGACGCCGACAGGATCGGACACCAAGGACGACCGCAGACAGTAGCGTGCGCAAGGTGAAAGCACGCTGCCCTTCGTCACCAGCGGATTGTTGCTGCCGCTGGCCGGCCTTCCTGAGCGCGACTGGAATCACATGTGGCTGATCACCGGGGTCGAACACCGCTTCAACGATCAGGCAACAAAGAGCGGCTCGACCAGACAGTCCTATTCGAACCGATTTCAGGCGGCGCCCTGGGAAGCCGGCTTCGTCTCGGATGAACCCTGGCCATGGCCCGTCGTCGCCAGAATGCAGCGTGCCTGGCTCACGGGCGCTGCGGGCGAATTGCAGGAGCGCGATCCGGACGGACGGGTTCAGGTGCAGTTCGAATGGGCCAGACAGGGTCCCGATGCGCGCCATACGACCTGCTGGCTGCCTGTCGATCCGGCGCTGAGACTCTGGAGTCGGGGCGGCGTGCAGGTGGTCGTTGAGTTCAAGGTCAACAATCCGGACAACCCGACGATCATCGCGACCCTGCATCCCAGCGCCGCGACACCTCTGATGCTGCTGGGAGCAGAGGATGTACAAAACACGCCCTTCGTACGACTGCTGCTCGATTGGCAGAGTGTACCGGGTGAAAGTCAGAGACTGAGCCTGGAAGACGGATCGAAGATTTACCTGGAGCGTGACAGCGAGTTGCTGCTGCAGGTTGGCAACAGTCAGGTCAGGTTCGACTCGGAAGGGATGACACTCATCAGTCCACGTGTCGTGCTCGACAGCGAACGACCTGCCTGCGAACCGGGTGGGGATGAACCAGAGTTCACTTACTAACGTATCGTGGTGATGTAACTATAGAACGCCAACGCAGTCCGAGCCTGGATTGCCTTATCCGCCCGCCCATTGATCGAGACCTCACCATGCCCCGAGCGATTTTCCGTACGCTGCTGACTGGTGCCCTGCTGACGCTATTGTCGGGTTGTTCTGTGTTCACAGTGCTCAATACCCTGACCCCTGCCAAGGGTGTTCATGAGGTGCCCGATATGGCGTACGGCCCGGAGACGCGCAACCGGCTCGATATCTACGCCCCCGCATCGAACGTCGAACAGGCACCGGTGGTGGTGTTTTTCTACGGTGGCAGCTGGACCCGTGGAGAACGGGCCAACTACGCCTTCGTCGGCAGAGCGCTGGCTGAACGCGGCATCGTGACCGTCATTGCCGATTACCGGCTGTACCCTGAAGTCAGCTACCCGGACTTCGTCGAAGACTCGGCCAAAGCGGTGGCCTGGACCCGAAAGCACATAAAGACCTACGGCGGCGATCCTGACCGACTGTTTGTGATGGGTCACAGCGCGGGCGCCTACAACGCTGCCATGCTGGCACTCGATCCGCGCTGGCTGGCCAGGGAAGGCGTCTCCCATCACATCATCAGTGGCTGGATCGGTCTGGCCGGCCCCTATGATTTCCTGCCCATCAAAGACCCCGAGATCCAGCGTGCGTTTCTGTTCCCGAACACGCCACGCGACTCGCAACCCATCAACCATATCAACGCTGGATCACCCCCTGCCCTACTGATGGCATCCAGCAAGGACAAAGAGGTCGACCCGAAACGCAATACCGGCGGACTGGCCCTGAAGCTGCGTGAGGCGGGGCTGCCGGTCCGCGAGCTGTATTTCTCGCACACCACTCACGGCTCGCTGGTCGGCGCCTTCGCCAAACCCCTGCGCAGTCTGGCACCCGTGATCGACGAGGTGGTCATGTTCGTGAACAGCCCGCACCCGACGACGGTAGCGGCCAGCCCGGTGACCGCGCCTTAGCGGACGAACCAGCCGTCATTGCGCGTAAGACGCAGGGCAATGCTGCCAAGGCTGATGCCGCGCAAGAGTGTGAACGCCAGAAAGGTCAACCACAGCGCGTGATTGCCATGGCTGGCCGCCAGATAAGCGACGGGGGCAATGGCCGCTGCGCTGATCAGCATTGCGTTGCGCATCTCGCGGGCACGGGTCGCACCGATGAACAGCCCGTCGAGCAGATAGCTCCAGACGGCCAGCAACGGCATCAGCGCCAGATACGGCAGGTACACCATGGCGGTTTCGCGCACTTCAGGAATGTCGGTCTGTAAGCGAATGAACCACTGACCGCCCGCCAGAAACAGCACTGCGAACCCGACGCTGGCAATCAATGACCAGCCTCCGGCCACCACCAGAGAGCGACGCAGGGTTGTCCGGTCACGCGCACCGATGGCATGGCCGCACAAGGCTTCCACCGCATGGGCTAGTCCGTCCAGCGCGTGAGAAGTCAGCAACAGTCCGTTGAGCAGCAGTGCGTTGGCCGCCACTGTCGCATCGCCCAACCGGGCGCCCTGCACGGTGATCAAAAACATCACCGATTGCAGCGCCAGCGTGCGCAGAAAGATGTCGCGATTGACCGCCAGCAGCGGTCGCCAGTTGCTCCACAGCTTCAGCGCCGCCCAGGCAATCTGGCCGGGCCAGACCCGCAGCACCCTGCACGCCAGAATCAGGCCGAGCACGACCCCGGTCCACTCAGCCAGCACAGAGGCCCGCGCGGAGCCGACTACGCCCCAGTCCAGACCGATCACGAACCAGAGATTGAGCGCGATGTTCACCAGGTTCGTGGTCAGCAGAATCGCCAAAGGCGCTCTTGCGTTCTGCGTGCCCAGAAACCAGCCGACCAGCGCATAGCTGGCCAACGCGGCGGGCAGGCCGAACAGTCGGGTGTGAAAGAAATCCAGCGTCATCTGCAGCAGGTCGGCAGACGGTTGCATCATGGCCAGCGCCAGTTGGCTGAAGGGCACGGCGACTACACCCAGCACTAGCGCCAGGCCGACCGCCAGCAGCAGGCCCTGCAACAGAATCTGGCGCAGCGCGGCGCCATCCGAGCGTCCCGCCGCCTGCGCCGCAAAGCCGGTGGTGCCCATGCGCAGAAAACCCATCGCCCAGGCCAGAAAGGTATAGAGCGTCGCGCCGACCGCCACCGCGCCCAACTGATGCGCATGCGGCAGATGGCCGATCACCGCGCTGTCGACCAGCGCCACCAGTGGCACGGAGATATTTGACAAGATCATCGGCGCAGCCAGCGCCCAGACCCGACGGTGGGTGGGGCGATGACGCCAATCGTGGAACAAACTGGACATGAGGACTCCCGGCAAGGCGGGCATTGTAGCCAGCGCCGCACGGGTTGCCGATTGAAGATTTCTGCGAGAGCCATCACACCCATCGCTTCTCACGCTCCGCGTGGGAATGCCGCTCTGGATGCTCCGCGTCCGGGTTGCGCCAGTTGCGAACAAAGTCTCAATCCGAGGGTCTATTCGCGCGCTTTGTAAAAAATGTAACCTTGACTGCTATATAGTCTCACCCGTTACAGCCCCCTCTCTATTGCCGTCGATGAGTGCCCAAATGTTCAACAAAGGACTGTTTTTGGCTTGCGCGCTTGCGCTGCTGAGCGCCTGTGATTCTTCAACGTCGCAAAAGCCTGCCACCGCAGCAGCGCCCACCTCCCAAACGACGGCAGCCGAGACCAGACCCAAACCCGCGGTGGATCTGGCTGCGTTGAGCAAGCGCTACGCAGGCCGCGAATTGACGGTTATTGATGTCTCGGAAATTCAGGTCGATGGCGCCAGCACGCTGTCGGTGAGTTTTTCCGTGCCGCTGGACCCGGAACAGACGTTTGGCGAGAAGCTGCACCTGTTGGACAGCAAGAATGGCAAGGTCGATGGCGCCTGGGAGCTGTCCGACAATCTGATGGAGCTGCGTCTGCGTCATCTGGAACCGCAACGCAAACTGGTCCTGACCGTCGATGCCGGTTTGCTGGCCGTCAACAAGGCCAAACTGGCCGCCGATTTCATCAGCCGTCTCGAAACCCGCGACCTGCAACCGAGCGTGGGCTTTGCCAGCCGTGGCAGCCTGTTGCCGACACGACTTGCCGAAGGCCTGCCGGTGATCGCGCTGAACGTTGACAAGGTTGATGTCGAATTTTTCCGCGTCAAAGCCGACTCGATGCCCAACTTCCTGGCTCAGTGGGATGGCGCATCCAGCCTGTCCAGTTACAGCTCCGAAGAACTGCTGCCCATGGCCGACCTGGTGTACGGCGGCCGCTTCGACCTCAAGCCTGCCCGCAACACACGCGAAACGTTGCTGCTGCCGATTGCCGGGATCAAGGCCCTGCAACAACCCGGCGTCTATCTGGCGGTGATGCGTGCCTCAGGCACTTACAGTTACTCGCAGCCTGCGACCCTGTTCACGCTCAGCGATATTGGCCTGTCGGTGCACCGTTACAGCAATCGCCTGGACGTGTTCACCCAGGCGCTGGAAGGCGGCAAAGCCATCAGTGACGTCAACGTCGAAGTCTACGATGAAAGCGGCAAGGTGGTCGCTCAAGGCAAGACCGAGGGCGACGGCCACACCCAACTGCCGTTGCCTGCCAAGGCTGCGGTAGTGCTGGCGCAAAAGGATGAACAGACCAGCATGCTGCGTCTGAACAGCTCCGCGCTGGACCTGGCCGAGTTTGATATTTCCGGCCCGCAGGCGCACCCGCTGCAATTCTTCATCTTCGGCCCGCGCGACCTGTATCGCCCGGGCGAAACCGTACTGCTCAACGGCCTGCTGCGCGACAACGACGGCAAGAACGTCAAGCCGCAGCCAATCACCGTCGAAGTACGCCGCCCTGACGATCAGGTCAGCCGCAAGTTTGTCTGGGAAGCCGACAAGGACGGCTTCTATCAGTATCAATTGCAACTCGCCGACGAGGCCCCGACGGGGCGCTGGCAGTTGGTGTTCGACCTGGGCGACGGCAAGCCGCAGCTCTATGAATTCAAGGTCGAGGACTTTTTGCCGGAGCGTCTGGCACTGGAACTCAAGGGCAGCGATGAGCCCGTCGCGCCCGCAGACAATCCCGAATTCGACATCACTGGCCGCTACCTGTATGGCGCGCCAGCCTCGGGCAACACCCTGACCGGTCAGGTGTACGTGCGCCCGTTGCGTGAAGCCGTGCCTACACTGCCGGGCTACCAGTTCGGCTCCATCACCGAAGAAGACCTCAGGCACGATGTCGATCTGGAGCCCGTCACCCTCGACCCCAACGGCCACACAACGCTGGCGGTTGAAACCAAATGGTCTGAAGCCAAATCTCCGCTGCAACTGATTTTGCAGGCCAGCCTGCAGGAATCCGGTGGACGCCCGATCACCCGTCGCCTGGTTCAGCCGATCTGGCCTGCCGAGCAGTTGCCGGGCGTACGTGCGCTGTTCGGCAAGAGCACTGGCGACGATGAGTACGACGAGGACGCCAGCAAGGGCGAAGCGCAGACCGATGGCGACGGCCCGGCCGAGTTCGAAATCGTCATGGCAGACGCTGCGGGCAACAAGCTGGCAGCGGACAACGTCAAGGTGCGTCTGATTCGCGAACGCCGCGACTACTACTGGAACTACTCGGCCGACGATGGCTGGAGCTATCACTTCAACGAGAAATTCCTGAACCTGAACGAGGAAACCGTCAGCCTCAAGAAGGACTCCACGGCCAAAATCAGCTTTCCGGTCGAGTGGGGCCCGTACCGCGTCGAAGTGGAGGACCCGTCCACCGGCATGGTCAGCAGCATGCGTTTCTGGGCCGGTTACCGCTGGCAGGACAACACCGACGGCGGCGCGGTCAGACCGGATCAGGTCAAGCTCGCGCTGGACAAACCCGCTTACAACGATGGCGACACCGCCAAAATCACAGTAACGCCTCCTGCCGCAGGCAAGGGTTATCTGCTGGTCGAATCCAGTGAAGGCCCGCTATGGTGGAAGGAAATCGACGTACCGGTCGAAGGCAAGTCGTTCGATATCCCGCTGGACAAGAAGTGGGCACGCCACGACCTGTACGTGACGGCACTGGTGGTGCGTCCCGGCGAGCGCAAGGCCAATGTCACGCCCAAGCGTGCCGTCGGTGTTCTGCACCTGCCGCTGGACCGTTCGCAACGCAAGCTGGCGTTGACCGTCACTGCGCCGGAGAAGATGCGTCCCAAGCAACCGCTGAAACTCAAGGTGGCCGCGAAAAACGCCGATGGCAGCGTGCCGAAACAGGTGCACGTGCTGGTTTCGGCCGTGGACGTGGGCATCCTCAACATCACCCGCTATGCCACGCCTGATCCGTTTGCCAGCCTGTTCGGGCGCAAGGAATACGGCGCCGACCAACTGGACATCTACGGCCAGTTGATCGAAGCCGGTCAGGGTCGTCTGGCCAGCCTCGCCTTTGGTGGTGACGCTCTGGCCAAGGGCGGAAAACGTCCTGACACCAGCGTCACCATCGTGGCCCTGCAAAGTGCACCGGTGATCCTGAACGACGCCGGTGAAGGCGAAGTCAGCGTGGACATCCCGGACTTCAACGGCGAGTTGCGCGTCATGGCGCAGGCCTGGACCGAGGACCGCTATGGCATGGCCGAAGCGAAGACCGTGGTCGCCGCGCCGATCATTGCCGAGCTGTCGACACCGCGCTTCCTGGCCGGTGGCGACCAGACCACAGTGGCGCTGGACGTCTCCAACCTGTCAGGCGCAGCTCAAAAGCTGGACGTGAAGATCAGCGCCGAAGGCCAGTTGAGCATTCCCGGCGGCGATCAGCTCAAGCCACTGCAACTCAAGCAAGGCCAGCGTGTCACCCTGATAGTACCGGTGCTGGCGCAAGGTGGCCTCGGCCAGGGCACGATCAAAGTGCGGGTGGAAGGCCTGAACCTGCCGGGCGAAAACCTGCCTGCGTTTACGCGGGAATGGACCGTCGGCGTGCGCCCGGCCTACCCGGCCCTGCTCAGGCATTACCGCGCGACCCTGAACGATCAGCCCTGGAATCTGCCCGAAGGTGCTCTGGAAGCCTTCGAGCCAGCCGGCCGCGAAGCCATGCTGTCGCTGTCGAGTCGTCCGCCGTTGAACCTGGGCGAACAGATCCGAGCACTGAAAGCCTACCCTTACGGCTGCCTGGAGCAGACCGCGAGCGGGCTGTACCCGTCGCTGTATGCCGACGCCGCCACCCTCAAGCGTCTGGGCCTGACCGGCGAACCGGATGCCGAACGCAAGCGCAAGGTCGAAATCGGTATCGAGCGCCTGCTGGTCATGCAGCGTTACAACGGCAGCTTCGGTCTGTGGAGCTCAGACAGCGAAGAGGAATACTGGCTGACGGCTTACGTCACTGACTTCCTCCTGCGTGCCCGTGATCAGGGCTTTGCCGTTGCGCCGGACTCACTCAAGAAGGCCAACGAGCGTCTGCTGCGTTACTTGCAGGATGCCGGTCAGATCCAGGTCAGCTACAGCCAGAACGCCGAGCACACCCGCTTTGCAGTTCAGGCTTACGCCGGTCTGGTGCTGTCGCGCAGTCAGCAGGCGCCACTGGCCGCGCTGCGCAGCCTGTTCGATCGCCGCAGTGATGCACGCTCTGGTCTGCCGCTGGTGCAACTGGCCGTCGCGCTGGAAAAAATGGGCGATAAGCCGCGTGCCGATCTGGCGCTCACGGCGGGTCTGGCAATCAATCGCAAGAACGAATGGCTGGCCGACTACGGCAGCTCATTGCGTGATCAAGCGCTGATTCTGGCGTTGCTGGAAGAAAACGACATGGCCAGGGACAAGCGCGATGAACGCCTGTTTACCCTGGCCGATGAAGTCGCCGCCAATCGCTATCTGTCTACGCAGGAAAGCAACTCGCTGTTCCTGGCCGGTCGCAACCTGCTGAACAAGCCGGACAAGGACTGGGCGGCAAAACTCACCAGCGGCACTGACATGCGTGAGCTGAGCAATAAGCAGCCAGCCCTCAAACTCGACGGCCCGCTGCTGGCTTCGCCACTGTCGGTCCACAACGAAGGCAGTGAACCGCTTTATCAGCAACTGACTGTGTCGGGCTACCCGACTCAGGCGCCGGTGGCCGGTGGCGACAACCTCGGTATTCGTCGTGAGTACCTGAGCCTGAGCGGCGCACCATTGAACGTTGGCGCGCTGAAAACCGGGCAACTGGTGCTGGTGCATCTGGAAATCGGCGCTCGTCAGCGAGTACCTGATGCGCTGGTCGTGGACTTGCTGCCAGCCGGTCTTGAACTGGAAAATCAGAACCTGGCACAAAGTTCGGCCAGCCTGGCAGACGCCAGCGAAGAGGTGAGAACCCTGCGCGAGTCGATGGAGAACGCCGGAATCAAGCATCAGGAATATCGAGGTGACCGCTATGTGGCCGCGCTGGATATCAACGCAGGCACCAGTGTGCACCTGCTGTACCTTGCTCGCGCCGTGACGCCGGGCACCTACCGCGTGCCGCCGCCGCAGGTGGAGTCGATGTATCGGCCAAACTGGCAGGCTCTGGGTGACGCGCCTGCGCAGATGGTTGTGAAGGGTAAGTGAGGTGCCTTACGTGCCCGCTTGCACAGGGGCACGTTGCCGCGTGAATGGCTGATTCAGTGAATGATCCAGCTCAGAAGCCACAGGCCCAGTGCCAGCCAGATGATCCCGAGGATGATCGACGCACGCATGAAGGCCCGTACCGCGGAGTACAGCAGCATCAGCCCGATGACCAGCGCCACGATGCTGATCAGCGAGGTGTCCATGCCCAATGTGCGGGACAATCCGTCGACAAAGTTGCCGCCCGCGTTGGTGAAACCGTTGAACAGCCACGCCAGACCGTCGACGAAGAAGCGGATGACCGCGCCGATTGCCTGCCCGAGCCACTCAAAAAAGCCTTCTACCTGCATATGTCCATCCTGATTGGGGCCATGAATAAAATGATCTGTGCGCTTTGGCTGTCGCCAGGCGTATCAGGTTCCGTGGATCATAAAGGCTCTTTGCGTTGAAACCTGAATTTCTTGTGCGTCTCATGACCGTTCTCAAGCCTGCACCGGGCTCGCTGCGCACCTCGCGCATCTACCAATGCGTGCGCTGGACGGTGTGTGCCTTGCTGCTGTTGATCGCCCTGCTCTGGCTGGCGGACCGCATCTGGCCTCTGCCACTGCCCAGGGACGATCTGGCCCGCGTGGTGCTGGCCGAAGACGGCACGCCGCTGTGGCGCTTTGCCGATGCCAATGGGGTGTGGCGCTACCCGATCAGCAACGATCAGGTGTCGCCGTACTACCTGGAAGCGCTCCTGACCTACGAGGATCGCTGGTTCTACAGCCATCCCGGCGTGAATCCGCTGGCGCTGGTACGCGCCACCTGGCAGAACGTCAGCGGCGCGCGGGTGGTGTCGGGCGGCAGCACGTTGTCGATGCAGGTCGCACGCTTGCTCGATCCGCACTCGCGCACGCTTTTCGGCAAGCTGCGCCAGTTGTGGCGCACGGCACAGTTGGAATGGCATTTGTCGAAAGACCAGATCCTCGGCATCTACCTCAACCGCGCTCCGTTCGGTGGCACATTGCAAGGTGTGGCGGCTGCCAGTTGGGCGTATCTTGGCAAATCCCCGCACAACCTGACCCGTGCCGAAGCGGCGCTGCTGGCGGTATTGCCTCAGGCACCGAGCCGTCTGCGTCCGGATCGTCACCCGCAGCGGGCTCAGGTCGCACGGGACAAGGTGCTCAGGCGCCTGGCCGAATTTCACGTGTGGCCGCAAGGCAGTGTGGACGAGGCGCTTGAAGAACCTTTATGGCTGGCGCCGCGCCAGGAACCGAGCCTTGCTCCGCTGCTGGCCCGGCGTCTGAACCGCCCGAACAGCCCGCCGCTGATTCGGACAACGCTGGACGCCAGCCTGCAACGGCGTATGGAAGACCTGTTGCTGGGCTGGCGTGCACGGCTTCCGGAACGCACGTCGGCGGCCATTCTGGTGGTCGAGGCGGACACCATGGCGGTTCGTGCTTATGTAGGTTCGGTGGACATTAACGATGCCAAACGTTTTGGCCATGTGGACATGGTGACGGCGCTGCGCTCACCGGGTTCGACGCTCAAGCCATTTCTGTACGGCATGGCGATGGACGCCGGGCTGATCCATTCCGAATCGCTGATGCAGGACGTGCCGCGCCGGTATGGCGATTACCGGCCGGGTAACTTTTCGACCGGCTTCGGCGGTCCGGTAGCGGCCAGTTCCGCGCTGTCCATGTCGCTCAACCTGCCAGCGGTGCAACTGCTGGAAGTCTATGGGCCAAAGCGCTTTGCCGCCGAGCTGCGCAACGGCGGAGTGCCGCTGACACTGCCGCCGCTGGCGGAGCCGAATCTTGCGCTCATTCTGGGTGGGGCAGGCAGTCGGCTGGAAGATCTGGTGACCGGTTACAGCGCCTTCGCTCGCGGCGGACGCAGTGCAGACGTGCGCTTGCAGCCGCAGGACCGTTTGCGCGAACGACGAATGATGTCGCCCGGCGCTGCATGGATCATTCGGCGGATTCTCAGCGGTCAGTCACGACCTGACATCGACCCGCGGGCCGAACTGGTGCAACGTCCGCAACTGGCCTGGAAGACCGGCACCAGCTACGGCTTTCGCGATGCCTGGGCGATTGGTGTCGGGCCGCGCTTTCTGGTGGGTGTGTGGATCGGCAGGCCCGACGGTACACCGGTACCGGGGCAGTTCGGGCTGGCGTCGGCAGCGCCATTGATGCTCCAGGTCCACGACGTGCTGGTGAATCGCGACAGCCAGCGCGGCATCGTCGCGCCGGTGCAGCCAGTGCCGATGAACGTCGGCGTGGCGGCCATCTGCTGGCCGCTGGGTCAGCCGATGAGCAAGAGCGACCCGAATTGTCGTCGCCAGCGTTTTGCCTGGACCCTGGATGGCACCACGCCGCCCACGCTGCAAGCCGCCGATCAACCACTGGGGCTGGGGTTACAGGAAAGAATCTGGATCAACGCCAAGGGCCTGCGTGTCGCCCCCGGCTGCACGGATGCTCAGCCGCAAGACATCGCGCTTTGGCCTGCACCGCTTGAACCCTGGCTCCCCCGAGCCGAACGTCGCGAAGCGCGCCTGCCTGCGGCCGACCCGGACTGCCCGCCACAAAACCTCAACCTGGCGCCGCCGTTGAGCATCGTCGGCGTGCGCGACGGCGATCACCTGCGCCTTCCCGCCGCCAGCCGTCAGGCCTTGCGCCTCAAGCTGTCGGCACTGGGCGGCAGCGGTCGGCGCTGGTGGTTCATCGATGGCGCGCAGGTCGCGGACACCGACAACGAACAGGACTTCACCCCGACCCTGAACAGATTGGGGCGTTATCAACTGAGCGTGCTCGACGAAAGCGGTCAGACGGCGCGGGTGGAGTTCAGCGTGGTGGATTGAGGCTACACGTACGACAAATCCCATGGGAAGCGGCTTGCCGGCGATAACGTCAGGCCCGTCACCGACAGGCCCACTGCTAAAATGCATCGCCGGCAAGCCGCCTCCCACAAGGAGTGCAGTTATCCGGTGACACCTGGTTAGAACGGAGAGCGCTGCTTAGAGCGCCTTGACCACGATAAGGCGGTCAGGTACTGGCTTCACTGAACCTGAAAGATCTTCGGCTCGGGGAAGAGGTTGTTCAGGGTTTCCAACAGACGCACGTGGTAGATGGGTTTGCGAAACAGGTCAAGCACGTGCAGACGCAGCATGTCACTCACGTCGTCCATATCGGCATGACCGGAGGTGACGATCACCGGCAAGTGCTGACGCGAGGTGTGTTCCCTCAGGTGTTTGATCAACTGGAGACCGCTTTCTTCAGGCATGCGCAGATCAGTGATCACCAACGCGATGTCCGGATGAAGGGTCAGTTGCTGCAGGGCGATCTTGACCGAGGAAGCCGTGAAGCAGCAGAACCCCTCACCTTCGAGCAATTCCGCCAATTCTTCATTGGCGTCCTCTTCATCGTCGACCAGAAGCAACTGTTGGCGGGTAGGCTGGACGGCCATCGTGAATACCTTTAAACATGAGTCGTCGCGAGCAGGATATCCAGATTTCCCCTTGCGAAAAAGAGCACCGCGGACAATGACCGTTCAAATCACAACGCATTCTGGATATTGGTAAACATCGTAGTGATCCTGCCACTGATGGCCGGTACAAACGCAACGAGCGCAACCGCGACCATCGCCGCCAGCAAGGCGTACTCAATACCCGAAGCACCCTCCTGATCCTTGATGAAGGTTCTGATGCGAGTGTGACACTCAACATAAAGCGCCGTAAGGAACATCTTATTTCTCCTTGCGCCCTGAATGGCGCGACATGCATACACATGTGAAACCGTCTGCACTTACAGCATTGTCTCCATTCCCCAAACCCACAATCGTAATAAAGCATTAGTCGAAAAGTGATAGGCGACGTCATACGTGCCTTGCTGAGAGACTCGCCAGACCATGCCACGAGCGGCTCTCGGGAAGCTCGTCCAAGAGCGCAAGCCGACGACAGTGTGGGTATTGCCGATCAGCCCTCGAATGGCGCTTTGAGGGCATTGGGCTACTTTCATAGAACGAAATGGATACGTTCATCCTTGCCAAGCGCTTGAGGTTGTCGTGCGATGACAAAGGGAAAGTTGCCATGAGCAGTCGTATCACAATGGTGCTCGCCGTGCTGTTTTTGCTGGGTGCGATCATCGCCGGGTACTTGGGAATCATTGTCAGCAGGCAACCTGAAGCTGCGCCGCCCGTCGCTGCTCTACAGACTGCTCCACAGACTGCAGCAGAGCCGGCCGCAGTGCCTGCTGCACCGGCACCAGTGTCGATGGAAGACGCCCTGCGCCAGAGCGTTGTTGTGCTGGCCCGGGATGTTCCGGCGTACACGCCGATCACGGCGGATGACCTGACGGTCGAGCGCCTCAAGGTCGCGCCCGTCGGCAGCTTCGATTCGATCGAACCTGTCATTGGGCGGATGAGCTGGCGCACGCTGAGCGCTGGAGCCTGGCTGAACGAAAGTACCTTCGACGTCGGAGGTACGCTGGCCCGCATGATCCGCCCTCAGGAACGTGCGCTGGCGCTGTCAGTGGATGAAGTCACGGGGGCAGCCGGCCAGTTGAGCCCTGGCGACTACGTGGATGTACTGCTGTTCTTGCCGACCGACGCCGATAACCCTCGCCGCTCCAGTCAGGTCGCGATCCCCGCGCTGCGGATCCTGAGCGTTGGCGAACTGCTCGGGCCGGACCTCGACGGCAAGCCGGTCGATGCCATCAGCGCCAGTGACCGCATCAAGCAGGAAGAACGCCGCGCCACCGCGCGCACCGTGGTGGTTGCCGTGCCGCAGGCTCTGCTCGCCCGCCTGATGCTTGCCACGCAGAGCGGCGTGCTGCGTCTGGCCGTGCGCAGCGCGTCCGAGGGCAATCTGCAGGATTACTGGGCCAGCGAGAGCACAACCCGCGCCGTGGCCGAGCGGCTGGATTCAGCCAATCGCCAAATGGTCAGTTTCAGCCAGTTGAGCCTGAGCTCGCCAGCCAACCCCATTCAGACCGGTGCACCTCGTGCCCGGCATGCCGTCGAGGTGATACGCGGTAACCAGATCACGCAACAAACTCCCTGATTGAGCAAGGATTGCCATTGATGAGCTGTTGTTCCCTGCCTGTTGCAAAACCCGGATTGCTGGCGTTGCTGCTGACTGCCCTCTCCGCCCCGACAGCCTGGGCTGCGCCTGAGACGTGTGCCGGCCTCAGTGCGCTGCCCGCCGTGGTGGAAGTCAGCCAAGGTGTGCAGCAGAGCGTTCAGTCGCCGGTAGCCATTACCCGAATTGCCGTGGGCGATCCGAAAATCGCCGATGTGCATGTGAGCAGCAACGACGGTTTTCTGCTCACCGGCGTTGCCCCCGGCACGACCAGCCTGATGGTCTGGACAGCCTGCTCCAGGGCGCCGCGCCAGAGCATGGTGTTCGTGCGTGGCCGGGCGACTGCTTCGATGGTGGACGCACAACCTCTGCCCTCCGCCGATGCGCAGTTGCCCAGTCAGGTTCAGACCGACATCCGTTTCATCGAAGTGAGCCGCCGCAAACTCAAGGAAGCGAGCACCTCGATCTTCGGCAAGGGCTCGAACAACTTCCTGTTCGGCGCGCCCGGCACGGTGCCTGGCGTGAACGTGACACCGGGCACCGTCAGCGGCACAAGGCCGAACATTCCGCTGAACAATGACACCTTCAACATCGTCTGGGGCGGTGGCAGCAGCAAGGTACTGGGCATGATCAACGCCATGGAAAACAGCGGCTTCGCCTACACCCTGGCGCGCCCGAGCCTGGTGGCTCTCAACGGACAGAGCGCAAGCTTTCTGGCCGGGGGCGAGTTTCCCGTTCCAGTGCCCAATGGCGAAGGCAGCGGCATCTCCATCGAGTACAAAGAGTTCGGCGTACGCCTGACCCTGACACCGACCGTGGTGGGCCGCGACCGGATTCTGCTCAAAGTCGCTCCGGAGGTCAGCGAACTGGACTTTTCCGCAGGCATCACCATCGCAGGTACCACTGTTCCGGCGCTGAACATTCGGCGTACCGACACCAGCATCTCGCTGGCTGACGGCGAAAGCTTCGTGATCAGCGGTCTGATCAGCTCCAGTAACGTCTCGTCGGTGGACAAGTTTCCCGGCCTCGGCGATATCCCGGTGCTTGGGGCATTCTTTCGCAGTTCGCAGATCCAGCGGGACGAGCGCGAACTGCTGATGATCGTCACTCCGCACCTCGTCCAGCCGCTGGCTGCCAACGCGCAACTGCCGTCGTTGCCCGGCGAAGGCCTGCGCAACTACGACCCCAGTTTTTTACGCATGTACTTCATGGAAAACGGCGACTTCGATCGCCGGGGCGGATTGTCCCAATGAGTCAGAGCCTGAGCCAGACGTTTCTGGCAATCACCCGCAACACCACCGATCTTGAATGGCTGCAAGGCGCGCTGGGCTCACTGGGCCAAGTGGTCAGCGCGGGCACCGGCAGCCTGGACGATCTGCTGGCGCTGGTGGATGTTACCTTCGCCAGTGTGGTGTTCGTGGGTCTGGACCGGGAGCACCTGATGAACCAGAGCGCGCTGATCGAGGGCGCACTGGAAGCCAAACCGATGCTGGCGATTGTGGCGCTGGGCGATGGCATGGATAACCAGCTGGTGCTCAACGCCATGCGCGCCGGGGCGCGGGATTTCGTCGCCTATGGTTCTCGCTCCAGCGAAGTGGCCGGTCTGGTTCGGCGCTTGAGCAAGCGCTTGCCCGCCGTAGCGCCCAATCCCAACATGAGCGGGCTGTCGATGCTGTATGGCGCGCAAAGTGATGGCGACGGTGCCTTGATCGCCACGCACCTGGCCATGACGGTGCAGAAAAACGGACAGCGCGCCCTGCTGCTGGACCTGGGTCTGCCGCGCGGTGACAGCCTGGCGATGCTCGGTCTGGAATCGTCGTTCAGTTTCGGCGATGCCCTGCGTCACTTGCGCAGGCTGGATGCAACGCTGATCGACAGCGCCTTCACGACCCACGAAAGCGGTCTGCGAATCCTCGCCTACACCGAAGCCGATGATCATCTGGAGCAATCCAGCGCCGCGGAGCTGTACATGCTGCTTAGCGCCCTGCGTCAGCACTTTCAGCACGTGATCGTGAATCTGGTCGGCCAGCCGGACAGCGAAGCGTTGCGCACCCTGGTCAGCCACTGCGACCAGTTGCTGTGGTACACGGACCAGAGCGTGCTGGGCTGTCGACGCAACCTCACTGTGCTGAACCTGTGGCGGGAAAAAGGCATGAAGCTGCAACACGCAGGGCTGCTGGTCGACCGCTACCTGCGTTCAGTCGCGCCCAATTCGGACACCATCGGCAAGACCTTTGGCCTGCCAATACGCGCCGTGCTGCCGTATGCCCCGGAATTGCGTCTCAACGCCAAGAACCAGGGGCTGACGCTGTTCGAGCTGGCCTCGCGTGATTCGCTGTGTTCCGGGCTGCGCAAACTGGGCGAGCACCTCATAAGCAACGCCGACGCCCATGACAAACCCGAACAAGGCTGGCTGGCCCGGCTGTGGGAGAACAGGTAATGCCGGAAAAACTGTTTGGCGTCTCATCGCGTTCGCAAACCGGTGCCGATGATGGGCAGGGCCTGAAACTGGTGCTGCACCGTTACATCATTGACGGCATCGAAGAAAGCGGCAAAAACCTGCTGGAGGGTTCAAGGCCGGTTCTGGCGCAGTTTGTCATCGACAAGGTCGCCGAATACGTCGCACGCCTGAGACTGGCAATTTCGCGCTATGAAATGGAGCGTCTCGCCGAAGAACTGGTGGATGAACTGACAGGCTTCGGCCCGCTGGAAGTCCTGTTGCGCGACAACTCGGTGACGGAAATCCTCGTCAACGGGCCAAGCAAAGTCTTTGTCGAACGTGACGGCGTGCTGCACCACACCGACCTGCGCTTCATCGACTCGCACCACGTCGAGCGCGTCATGCAGCGCATTCTTGCCCCGCTCGGGCGCAGGCTCGACGAGTCGTCACCCATGGTGGATGCCCGACTTCCCGATGGCAGCCGGGTCAACGCGATCATCCCGCCCATTGCCCTGGACGGGCCATGCCTGTCGATCCGGAAATTTCGTCGCGAGATGTTCAAGAGTGCCGATCTCGTGGCGATGCAGACCATCGACCAGCCGATTTTCGACTTCTTCGACGAGGCCGTGGGCAAGCGCTGCAACATACTGGTCAGCGGCGGGACCGGCACGGGCAAGACCACCCTGCTCAACGTGCTCAGCCAGTTGATCGATACGCACCAGCGTCTGGTGACTATCGAGGACGTGGCCGAACTCCAGCTTGATCACCCCCACGTTGTGCGTCTGGAAACCCGCCCGCCCAATGCCGAGGGCCATGGAGAAGTAAGAGCCAGCGACCTGATCCGCAACTCGCTGCGGATGCGCCCGGACCGCATCATTCTTGGCGAGATCCGTGGCGTCGAGGTGCTGGACGTACTGACCGCCATGAACACCGGTCACGATGGTTCGATGAGCACGGTGCACGCCAACAATGCCCAGGACGCCCTGCTGCGCCTCGAAACGCTGGTGGGCCTGACCGGTCGGCAGATTCCGGAAAAGACGCTCAGGCAAATGATCTGCGCGGCACTGGACGTGATCATTCAGTTGACGCGCCTGCCCGACGGACGCCGCGCGGTCAGCGAGGTGGTGGAAGTGGTGGGCATCCGTGACGACGTCTATGTCACCAACACCCTGTTCCGGCTGGATCGCCGCACCGGATTCGGATTTCAGCGCGAGGCGATGCATGCAGCCGGCGAAAAACTGCGACCCGGATACTGAGACAAAGGAGACCCTGAGATGAGCGCATCACTGTGGCTGGCAATCATCGCCGTGCTGTTGCTCTGCACCTCGGCCTGGCTGTTCCTGATAGCACTGAATCGCGCCGACAGCGAGCGGGTCATGGAACGTCTGATTGCCGGTCAGGTGCAACCGGTCGTCGAAAGGCCGACCTGGGTGTATCTGGACAGGGCTTTTTTACGCGCAGGCCTCGGGCAACCGACCGAGCGTTTCCGTCTGCTGCTGATGACATGGGCGGCAATGATTCTGATCGGCTATGTCATGTTTGGCTGGTTTGGCGCCGTGACAGGTCTGATCGGCGTGCCATTGATGTTGCGCCTGTTCGTATCGTGGCGCTATCACAAGCGTGTGCGGCGTATGGTCGAGCAGTTGCCGCAGTTACTCGATCACACCGTCCGAAGTCTTAAATCCGGCAGAACCCTGGCTGACGCTGTTCTGCACGGCATAAAAGCCGCCGACCAGCCGCTGCGGGACGGCATGAGCCGCATCGAGCGCAACGTGCAACTGGGCGTCGGTCTACCGGATGCGGTAAGGGACTTCGCCGAACTGTACGAGCGTGACGAATTTCATCTGTTCGCACTGGGTCTGCGCGTCAACCATCGCTACGGCGGCAACGCCAGCGAGCTGATGGAAAACCTGATCAGGCTGATTCGCGAGCGGGAACAGGCCAGTCGCCAACTGCGCGCCATGACGGGGGAGACACGCATGACATCCATCGTGCTGGCGCTGCTGCCGGTCGGCATGGCCGGCTACTTTCTGGCGGTGAACCCTGCCTATCTGATTCACATGTGGAACGACGGCGGCGGTCGGATCATGCTGATGGCAGCGTTCGTCCTGCAGGTAGTGGGCTGCCTGGCGCTGTGGCGCATGTTGCGGAGTATCTGAAATGGCCATCGCACTCTGCGCAATAATGCTGGTGGCTGCCGCACTTCTGGTGCTGTCCAATATCGCCCGTCAGCGGCGCAGTGAACGTCTCGTGGTTCAGCGCCTTAAAGGCCAGACAGTACGCGAGAGCCGCATCGGCAGCTGGTTGCGCCTGCTGGGCGACACTCGCCTGGGCCAGCGCAGTGTCAGCCTGGACAGCGAAACGCAACTGTTGCTCAACCGAATCGGCTGGCGGCGTGCCAGCAAGCGTTCGTTATACGCGGCCTGCCAGATCGGCGTGCCGTTCGGGCTGGTTACTGTGGTCGTACTGGCGCAGATGCTGTTTTTCAAGGAAGTCTTACAGCCGCTGGTCGCGCCCATGTTCGCACTGTGCATCGGCTACCTGCTGCCTAAAAGAGTTCTGGCGAGCTACGCCAAAGCGCGCCAGAAACAGGTCGTCGTCGAGATATCCACCTTCATCCCTTTGCTGCGCATCCTGTTCGAGTCCGGCATGGCGGTGGAGCAGGCGCTGCGAGTGCTCAGTGGCGAAGGCAAGGACCTGCTGCCGGTCCTGTCGGAAGAAATTCGCGTCATCCTTACCCGCGTGGATTCCGGTCTGGAGCTGGGCGAAGAGCTGCGCAAGGCCTCGATGCTGCTGGATGTGGACGAATTCAGCGACACGTGCGTGATTCTCAATCAGTTGATCCATCAAGGCGGCGGTGCATTGAAATCGCTTCTGACCCTCAAACAATTGATCGATGACCGCCGCCTGACCCGTTTGCAGGAATACATCTCCAAGCTGTCGGCGAAAATGTCGGTGGTCATGATGCTGTTTCTGTTCCCCGCGCTGCTCATCGTGCTGGCAGGCCCCAGTTTTGTCGCCCTGAGCCGCGCTCTGGGGGGTTAATGTGCAGGCCGTTCAAGGAAGAAATGCAATGAAGGCAATCATCACGTTACTCGGGCTACTCATGCTGACCGGCTGTGCCGCCGACGGCAGCGCGCTCTGGGTGCAGTCATCCACTCAGGCGCAGAGCTGCCCCAAATTGACATCGGATCAGGAACTGTCCCTGAATCTGGCCCAGAACATGGCTGACGAAGGCCGACTGCACGCCAGTCTTGCCCATCTGGAAGGTCTGCCGGACAACCTGGGCGAAGTGCGCCTGCGCAAGGCACGGGTACTGCGGTTGCTGGGCAGCAATGAGGCGGAGCCGCTGTACCGCAGCCTGCTCGGCACCTGTCGCGAAGCCCAAGGCGAACATGGCCTGGGGCAACTGGCCGCCGCACGTGGCGACAATGTCCAGGCTCAGCAGCATTTACTCAGGGCGAGCAAGCTGGAGCCCACCGACGAAAAAATCCGCAATGACCTGGGCGTCGTCTACCTGAATCAGCTGAAGCTCGAGCAGGCGCGCTTTCAGTTCCTGACGGCCATGGAGCTCAAGCAGTCCGACCCGCTGGCAGCCGTGAATCTGGTCACGCTGCTGATTTACCAGGACAACTGGAAACAGGCAGCCGAACTGGCATCGCGCGCCAACCTGACGCCCGAGCAGATCACCGATGCCACTGCGCGAGCCGAACAACTCAAGGCCCCGGCGGCTCAGCCTGTGGCCCTGAAAACCCGGACTACCGCCGCGCTCGATCAGGACGATCAAGCCATTAAAGGAGCACTACCATGACCGGTACAACCCTGACGTTCTGCATCATGTGCGCTGCCGCAATCGTTTTTTCATCGGGCGCTCGGGCCATCGATGACGGTGCCTCGTCAGACAGTCAGCCTGCGGGCCAAAGCCAGACCGAAGCCTGGTTGAAGGTGCAGGCCAAAGGCTCTGCAGCTTCTGCGATACCTCAGACCAGCACCGCTGTCGAACGCGATCTGAGCCTGCAACGGTGGCTTGAAACCTATAAACATGAGATACCGGCGTATTACGACCAGAAAGCCGGTGGCAGTGTTTCTTCCGGCAAGTAGGATCTGCCCTTCGGAGCCCTCCTGAAATTGGCTCTTACATCCTTGCCGCAGCACGCAGCGAAGCACTCCGTTATCATGCGCCAACTTCGAGTTCCGAGATTCTGGACTGCCATGCGCCGTTTGCTATGCCTGATGCTGTTGATCCTGACCCTGCCGGCCTTCGGCGCAAGCCTGCTGGAAGGTCGCCCAGCCCCGACGCTGGGTGGCGCAGCCCTCGACAACAGCAAGGAATTCCTGCCCGTTCGTCAGGCCTTTCAACTGAGCCTCATCGAAACCACGCCGCAATCGATCAAGCTGCGTTTCGTCGCCACCGAAGGCTACTACCTGTATCGCCATCGCTTTCAGTTCCGCACCGAGCCGGCCGACATTGGCCTGGGCGAGGCACAACTGCCCAAAGGCGAGCAGAAGCACGACGAGTACTTCGGCGACGTCGAGGTCTATCACGGCATTCTGGACATCGATCTGCCGCGCAAGTCCGGCGAAGAGCGACCTTTTACCCTTGCGGTCACCTATCAGGGCTGTGCCGACAAAGGCCTGTGTTATCCGCCCGAGACCGAGCGCCTGGACATTGGCGATGTGAAGGCCGGTCCGTCTGCCTCTGCGTCAGCGCCGGTAGCGAAAACGCCGTGGAGCTGGAAAGAACTGGCGCTGTTTTTCCTGGCAGGCGTTGGGCTGACCTTTACGCCCTGCGTGTTGCCGATGTTGCCGATTCTGTCCGGCGTGGTACTGCGTGGACAGGTGGGTGGTGTGCGCGGTTTGAGCCTGTCACTTGCCTATGTACTGCCGATGGCGGTCTGCTTCGCCTTGCTGGGCGCACTGATGGGCATGTTCGGCGCGGGCCTCAATCTACAGGCACGTCTGCAATCGGCCTGGGTGCTGGTGCCGTTCTCGGCCTTCTTCGTCATTTTCGCCATCGCCATGTTCGGTCTTTTCGAGCTGCGCCTGCCACAGGGTCTGAGCAATCGGCTTGATCGCATTGCGGGCAAGACCGAAGGCGGCTCCCTATGGGGCGCTGCCGTATTGGGTGTGGTGTCCAGTCTGTTGGTATCGCCCTGCGTTTCAGCACCTCTGGCGGGCGCGCTGCTCTATATCAGCGCCAGCGGCGATGCATGGGGCGGTGCCTTGAAACTCTTCGCACTGGGCCTGGGCATGGGCGCACCACTGCTGCTGGTGGCCACAGGTGGCGCCGCCTGGCTGCCGAAAAGCGGCCCATGGCTGGTCACTGTGAAAAACGCCATCGGCGTACTCCTGCTGGCATTGGCCATCGGGCTGCTCAGTCGTGTCATGCCAGGCCAGATCACCCTGCTGCTGGTCGGTCTGTTGAGCGCTGGCGTGGCGTTGTTCATGGGCACATTGCAACTGACCGACAAAACACCGCGTCAAAAGCTCGCCCAGCTCATCGGCCTGCTGCTATTGGTCTACGCTCTGGCATGCTGGTACGGCGCACTCACTGGCCAGACCGACCCCACACGCCCGTTGGGCCGCGCGCAAGCGACGGCCGGCAGCGGAGCGGTAGCGTTGACGACCACTACCTGGCAGACCATCACCACCTCCGCAGAACTGGACCGCGTGCTCGATGAAGCCAAACGCGACGGCAAGCCTCTCGTGCTGGACTGGTACGCGGACTGGTGCATCAGTTGCAAGGTCATCGAGCATGAGGTGCTGCCAGACCCTGGCGTTGTTGCACGGTTGTCAGACTACAGACTCGTCAAGTTCGACATGACTGACAGCAATGCAGAGCAACGCGCACTGCTGGATCGCTACAAGCTGTTCGGCCCGCCAGCGCTGCTGTTTTTCAACAAAAGCGGCGAAGAACTGCAAAATGTTCGGGTTGTTGGCGAAATAGACGCTGCGGCGCTGATCCAGCGCCTGAATGGGGCAAATGACCAAATCTAGCGCCTGAGTCACAAACTTTGCGCGAATATCGCTCATCGTGCTGGCTACTGTTGTTAACTGGACAGTCCATTGCCCTTCCGGCATAGTCGCCGGGCGTAAACGCTCGCAGACAATAAAAGGACTACACAATGGCGACCATTCTGGTTCTTCACGGACCTAACCTGAATCTGCTGGGCACTCGGGAACCGGGTGTCTACGGCACCGTCACCCTGCCCCAGATCAATCAGGACCTGGAACAGCGCGCTCGCGACGCTGGCCACCATCTGATGTACCTGCAAAGCAACGCCGAATACGAACTGATCGACAGGATTCACGCCGCTCGCGACGAAGGCGTGGACTTTATTTTGATCAATCCGGCCGCTTTTACGCATACAAGTGTGGCAATACGTGACGCGCTGATGGGAGTGAGCATCCCATTCATCGAAGTGCATTTGTCAAACGTGCACAAACGCGAACCTTTTCGCCATCACTCCTACTTTTCAGATGTTGCGGTAGGAGTGATCTGCGGCCTTGGCGCCAGCGGTTACCGACTGGCCCTGGAGGCCGCCCTGGAACAATTGGCCGTTAGCTCCAGGCCGTGAATGGTGCAGCCAGAAGCTGACTTCATGGCTTGAACCGGCTGCCGAACCGAATGACAGACCCCTTGGGAGTTGATGATTGATGGATATTCGCAAAGTCAAGAAACTGATCGAATTGCTGGAAGAGTCCGGCATCGACGAACTGGAAATTCGTGAAGGCGAAGAGTCCGTACGAATCAGCCGTCACAGCAAGACCCCGGCGCAACCGTATTACGCCCCTGCTCCAGCACCTGTAGCCGCGCCAGTCGCTGCTCCTGCTCCAGCCGCTCCGGCTGCTGCTGAAGCGCCGTCGGCCCCTGCGCTGAACGGTTACGTCGTCAAGTCGCCAATGGTCGGTACGTTCTACCGCACACCTGCGCCGACCTCGCCCGCATTCGTTGAAGTAGGCAAGACCGTCAAGGTCGGCGATACCATCTGCATCGTTGAAGCGATGAAAATGATGAACCACATCACCGCCGAGAAAGCCGGCGTGATCGAATCCATCCTGGTAGAAAACGGTCAGCCGGTTGAATTTGACCAGCCGCTGTTCACTATCGTTTGAACCGGGGAGAGCCTGCGATGTTGGAAAAAGTTCTGATCGCCAACCGCGGCGAAATTGCCTTGCGCATCTTGCGTGCCTGTAAGGAACTGGGCATCAAGACCGTCGCTGTACACTCCACGGCAGATCGCGAGTTGATGCACCTGGGCCTGGCAGACGAGACCGTCTGCATCGGTCCGGCACCAGCCAACCTGTCCTATCTGCACATCCCTGCAATCATCGCGGCCGCCGAAGTCACCGGCGCCACGGCGATTCACCCAGGCTATGGCTTCCTCGCGGAAAACGCCGACTTTGCCGAGCAGGTCGAGAAATCAGGCTTTGCCTTCATCGGCCCCAAAGCCGAAACCATTCGCCTGATGGGCGACAAGGTATCGGCCAAGGACGCCATGAAGCGCGCCAAAGTGCCAACCGTTCCCGGTTCCGACGGTCCACTGCCTGAAGACGAAGCCACCGCGCTGCGTATCGGCCGTGAAGTCGGCTACCCGGTGATCATCAAGGCCGCCGGTGGCGGTGGTGGTCGCGGCATGCGCGTGGTTCACAAGGAAGAAGACCTGATCGAAGCGGCTGCCCAGACCCGCGCCGAAGCGGCTGCCTGGTTCAGCAACCCGATGGTCTACCTGGAAAAATACCTGACCAACCCGCGTCACGTGGAAATCCAGGTGATCTCCGACGGTCAGGGCAATGCAATCCACCTTGGCGATCGCGACTGCTCGCTGCAACGCCGTCACCAGAAAGTGCTGGAAGAGGCACCGGCTCCGTTCATCGACGAGCAAGCGCGCAAGGATGTCTTCGCAGCCTGCGTCAAGGCATGCGTCGACATCGGCTACCGCGGTGCGGGCACGTTCGAGTTCCTGTACGAGAACGGCCGCTTCTACTTCATCGAAATGAACACGCGTGTTCAGGTGGAGCACCCGGTTTCGGAGATGGTCACCGGTATCGACATCGTCAAGGAGATGCTCAGCATCGCCGCCGGCAACAAGCTCTCGTTCACCCAGGATGACGTGGTCATCAAGGGTCATTCGCTGGAGTGCCGGATCAACGCTGAAGATCCGAAAACTTTCATCCCGAGCCCAGGCCTGGTCAAGCATTTCCATGCACCGGGCGGTAATGGCGTTCGTGTCGACTCGCACCTTTACAGCGGTTACAAGGTGCCATCGAACTATGACTCGCTGATCGGCAAGCTGATCACCTGGGGCGCGACCCGCGAAGAAGCCATGGCACGCATGCGCAATGCCCTGGACGAAATCGTGGTCGACGGGATCAAGACCAACATCCCGCTGCACCGTGATCTGACCCGCGATGAAGGCTTCTGCGAAGGCGGCGTCAACATCCACTATCTGGAGCACAAACTGGCCAATCAATAAGCCAGTGTGTTTCATAACGACGAAGCCGCAGTGATGCGGCTTTGTTGTTTGCACCGCTTGGAAGTAAACTTGCCCGCTTCTCGCGGCCAAGCCCGCACTTATTTTTGAATCGAAGGTAATCCGCCATGCCTTGGCTGCAAGTCCGTCTCGCCATCAGCCCAGAACAAGCCGAAACCTACGAAGACGCACTTCTCGAAGTCGGCGCCGTGTCCGTGACGTTCATGGACGCTGAAGACCAGCCGATTTTCGAACCCGAACTCAACACCACCCCGCTGTGGGCACACACTCACCTGCTGGCGCTGTTCGAAGCCGACACCGACGCCGATCTTGCACTGGCGCATCTGCGCCTGCTGACCGATGCGGAACTGCCCGAGCACACCGCCGAAGTCATCGAAGATCAGGACTGGGAACGCAGCTGGATGGACAACTTCCAGCCCATGCGCTTTGGCCAGCGCCTGTGGATCGTCCCGAGCTGGCATGCCGCACCCGAGCCCGACGCAGTCAACCTGCTGCTCGATCCGGGCCTGGCATTCGGCACCGGCACGCACCCGACCACCGCACTGTGCCTGGAATGGCTCGACAGCCAGGACCTCAAGGGCTGCAACGTGCTGGATTTCGGTTGCGGCTCGGGCATTCTGGCCATCGCCGCACTGTTGCTGGGCGCCGGACAGGCCGTCGGCACCGATATCGACGTGCAGGCGCTCGAAGCCTCACGCGACAACGCCGGGCGCAACAACATCGCCGATGAGCGCTTTGCGCTTTATCTGCCTGAAGACCTGCCTCGCGAACCCGCCGATGTGCTGGTCGCCAATATTCTGGCCGGTCCGCTGGTGTCGCTGGCACCGCAACTGGCAGAACTGGTCAGGCCGGGCGGGCGTCTCGCGCTGTCCGGCATTCTGGCCGAACAGGGAGAAGACGTGGCCGCAGCCTATGCGGCTACATTCGATCTGGACCCGATCGCGAACCGTGATGGCTGGGTACGCATCACGGGCCGTCGCCGTTAACCGCCGCCTGAACCGGACCGCCGCATGACCGACAGTTTCGTCACCCAGTGCCCGCACTGCCAGACCAGTTTCCGAGTCAGCCACGCGCAACTGAGCGTGGCACGCGGCGTGGTGCGCTGCGGCGCCTGCCTGCAGGTCTTCAACGCTGCCCGACAATTGCTGGAGCAGCGAGCGAGCGAAGAGCCCGGGAAACCAGCGCAGACCGACGCGCCTCTGATCGTTGAGCCTTTGATCGCAGAGCCTCCTCCGCCCGTCGCACACGAGCCCATTGAAGAGCCTGCTGCGCCCGTCCGCGTCGAGTCAGCCAAGGTTCAGGAGGAAGACGAGGATCTGTGGCAGGTCAGCGAAATGGATCTGGACAATCTGAATCTGGATGAAGAACTGGCGCGCCTCGAAAAGCGCGACAATCAGCGGCCGGACACGTTTGCGCGCCACAACCGTAACGATGACAGCCTGCTGACGGCGCGGCGTGACAGCCCTCAGGCCGACGAATCCGCCTGGGTCGACACACTGCACAATGATGACGTCAGTCATCTGCCCGAAGTACAGGCCGAAGTGGTGGACGAGCCAGCGCATGACCATGAGTCCGAGCACCTTTCAGACAACGACCGCACCGAACCTTCGCTGACCGCAGGCGCTCATCTGGACGATGACGAACCCGCAACGCCGCCTGTCAGCCTGCGCAAACAGCCTGCTGCACAAAAGACCGAACGCTGGTCGGCGGTCGACGATCATGACATCGATGAGCATGATGACGAATACGGCCACGACGAACCCGAGCCTGATCCGCGCAGCAAACGCAAACGCAATGAACCCGCAGTACGCGACAAGCCCCTGCTGGACCTGACGGACGACCCTCTGCAACTGGACTGGCAGCGACCAAAACCGCGCTGGGGCCGTCGCCTTGCATGGGGACTGCTGATCCTGCTGGCTCTCGCGGGACTTGCCGGACAATACGTCTGGTACCACTTCGATCAATTGGCGCGCCAGGATCAATACCGTCCATGGTTTCAGCAGCTATGCCCGCAGATTGGCTGCAAGGTGCCCTCGAAAGTCGATATTTCCCTGCTCAAGAGCAGCAACCTGGTAGTGCGCAGCCACCCCGAGTTTCAGGGTGCGCTGATCGTGGATGCGATCATCTATAACCGCGCTTCATTCTCCCAGCCGTTTCCGCTGCTGGAGCTGCGGTTTGCCGATACCAGCGGTCAGCTGATTGCCAGTCGTCGGTTCAAACCCGGCGAATACCTGAGCGGCGAAATGGCGGGCAAGGAAGAGATGCCGCCGCAGACTCCCATCCATATTGCGCTGGATATCCTCGATCCGGGTGCGAAGGCCGTGAATTACAGCTTGAACTTCCGTTCGCCCGAATAGCGATCCTGCAGGGTGATGCCACCCTGCGCAAGCTTGTTTTACGCTCTGTTTTCGCCGAAAAACCCTACCTGTTCGGCAAGTTTTCCCTGCTGATCGCTCTAGAATCCCGATCCTGGCGACATGGAAAAAGTTGTTCAGATTTTATCCAATTCAGCCTTTATCCAGTCATCGAGAGCGGGTATCATGCCCACCCTTTTTCAAACTCTCGGCTCGATCTTGCGGTTGCACACGCAACTGACTGAACGACCCGTTGCAGACCGTGTGAAACGGTTTTTTACACGGCCTGCGGATGATTCGGCCCCACTATAGGTAAGGCTATGTCGGCGGTACGCATCGGCCCATATACATTGCAGAACGGCTTGATCCTCGCCCCGATGGCGGGCGTCACTGACCAGCCTTTCCGTCAGTTGTGCCGCCAACTTGGGGCCGGGCTGGTGGTGTCGGAAATGGTGACCAGCGACATGAGCCTGTGGAACAGCCGCAAATCGCGTCTGCGCATGATTCACGAAGGTGATCCCGAACCCCGTTCGGTACAGATCGCCGGTGGAGATCCGCAGATGCTGGCGGATGCGGCGCGTGCCAATGTCGACCTGGGAGCCCAGATCATCGACATCAACATGGGATGCCCGGCCAAAAAGGTGTGCAACAAGGCAGCCGGTTCAGCGCTGTTGAAAGACGAACAACTGGTGACCGAGATCCTGCAGGCCGTGGTAGCTGCGGTCGATGTGCCGGTCACGTTGAAGATACGCACCGGCTGGGACCGGGAGAACAAAAACGGACTTACCGTCGCAAGAATTGCCGAGCAGGCCGGTATTCAGGCCCTGGCGGTCCATGGACGAACCCGTGCGGACCTTTACACCGGCGAAGCCGAGTACGACACGATTGCCGCCATCAAACAGGCCGTGTCGATCCCGGTGTTTGCAAACGGCGACATCGATTCACCCGAAAAAGCCCGGTATGTGCTGCACGCCACCGGAGCGGACGGGTTACTGATTGGCAGGGCAGCCCAGGGGCGGCCGTGGATTTTTCGCGAGATAGAACACTACCTGCGCACCGGAGAGAAACTCCCGGCCCTGCAGCTCGGTGAAGTGGAGCGAATTCTGCTGGAGCATCTGGCAGCGCTTCATGTGTTCTATGGCGACGTGATGGGCGTGCGAATTGCACGCAAACATGTCGGTTGGTATCTCGCAACCTTGCCGGGCGCCAGGGAGTTTCGCGCCCGATTCAATCGATTGGAAGATACGGAAGCACAGTGCGCCAACGTTCGGGAGTTCTTCAGCCAAGGCTGCAAGGGCCCGGATAACCAGAATGATAAAGAGGTGGCCGCATGACGATGATGACCGAGACTTTAGTGAGTGGAACAACACCCGTGAGCGACAACGTCAATTTGAAACAACACCTGAACACGCCCAGCGAAGAGGGTCAGACCCTGCGTGGCAGTGTCGAGAAGGCGTTGCACAATTATTTCGCCCACCTGGAAGGCGCATCCGTCACTGACGTCTACAACCTGGTGTTGTCGGAAGTCGAGGCTCCGCTTCTGGAAAGCGTGATGAACTACGTCAAGGGCAACCAGACCAAGGCCTCCGAGCTGCTGGGCCTCAATCGCGGCACGCTGCGCAAGAAACTCAAACAGTACGATCTGCTTTAAGCATTCAAAACAGAAAAGGCGACCCACCTGACAGCGGTCGCCTTTTTTTGCTGACTTCTTTTGCTTTGATGGAAATCGAGATGACCGACCAGACTACCCGCCTGCCGATCCGCCGCGCTTTGATCAGCGTATCCGACAAGACCGGAATCCTCGAATTCGCCCGCGAGCTTGAAGCGCTGGGCGTCGAGATCCTGTCCACTGGCGGCACTTTCAAGCTGCTCAAGGACAATGGCGTTGCGGCAGTGGAAGTGGCCGACTACACAGGCTTCGCCGAAATGATGGATGGCCGGGTCAAGACCCTGCACCCCAAGATCCACGGCGGCATCCTGGGTCGTCGCGGCATCGACGATGCAATCATGAACGAGCACGGTATCAACCCGATCGATCTGGTTGCAGTCAATCTCTATCCGTTCGAAGCCACCGTTTCCAAGCCGGGCTGCGACCTGCCGACCGCGATTGAAAACATCGACATCGGCGGCCCGACCATGGTCCGTTCCGCCGCCAAGAACCACAAGGATGTCGCCATCGTCGTCAACGCGAGCGACTACGGCCAGGTGCTGGAAAGTCTCAAGGCCGGTGGCCTGACCTATGCCCAGCGTTTCGACCTGATGCTCAAGGCGTTCGAGCACACCGCTGCCTACGACGGCATGATCGCCAACTACCTGGGCAGCGTCGACCAGACCGCACAGACCCTGAGCACCGAAGGCCGCAGCCAGTTCCCTCGCACCTTCAACACTCAGTTCGTCAAGGCACAGGAAATGCGCTACGGCGAGAACCCGCACCAGAGCGCGGCGTTCTACGTTGAAGCCAAACCTGCCGAAGTCGGCATCGCGACCGCCACCCAGTTGCAGGGCAAGGAACTGTCGTTCAACAACGTGGCCGATACCGACGCCGCGCTGGAATGCGTGAAGAGCTTTGTCAAACCCGCCTGTGTGATCGTCAAGCATGCCAACCCATGCGGCGTCTCGGTGTGCCCGGACGACGAAGGCGGCATCCGTCAGGCCTACGAGCTGGCCTACGCCACAGACACCGAGTCGGCCTTTGGCGGCATCATTGCGTTCAACCGCGAACTGGATGCCGAGACAGCCAGGGCCATCGTCGAGCGTCAGTTCGTCGAAGTGATCATCGCCCCGAGCGTCAGCGCCGAAGCGCAGGCCATCGTGGCCAGCAAAGCCAATGTGCGCCTGCTGACCTGCGGTCAATGGAGCGAGCGCACCCCTGCGTGGGATTACAAGCGCGTCAACGGCGGTCTCCTGGTGCAGAGCCGTGACATCGGCATGATTACAGCCGACGACCTCAAGGTCGTCACCAAGCGCGCCCCGACCGAGCAGGAAATCCACGACCTGATCTTCGCCTGGAAAGTCGCCAAGTACGTGAAGTCCAACGCCATCGTCTACGCAAAGAACCGCCAGACCATTGGTGTCGGCGCAGGCCAGATGAGCCGCGTGAACTCGGCACGCATCGCCGCCATCAAGGCCGAGCACGCCGGTTTGCAGGTCCAGGGCGCGGTCATGGCCTCCGACGCGTTCTTCCCGTTCCGCGACGGCATCGACAACGCGGCCAAGGTTGGTATCACCGCGGTCATCCAGCCGGGTGGTTCGATGCGCGACAATGAAGTCATCGCGGCGGCAGACGAAGCCGGTATTGCGATGGTGTTCACCGGTATGCGCCACTTCCGCCACTAACTCAGGAAACGGCCGCACTGCCGCAGGCGTCTGCTGCGTTGGATGGGGCTCCGCTGATGCTCATTGCCAGGAGGCAACTCCGCTCAGCGAAGCCCCATCCGCCTTGCATACACCTACGTCATTGCGACCTCGTACCGCGGGGTCATCTGACGATGAATTGCCGCGCTACCTCCCAGAATCAGCGTCATCGAGGTTTTTGACATGAATGTTTTGATTATCGGCAGTGGCGGTCGTGAACACGCCCTGGCATGGAAAGTCGCGCAGGATCCACGTGTAGAAAAAGTGTTCGTCGCACCGGGCAACGCAGGCACGGCCATCGAGGCCAAGTGCGAAAACGTTGCGATCGATGTACTGGCGCTGGAGCAACTGGCTGACTTCGCCGAGAAGAACGTGTCGCTGACCATCGTCGGCCCGGAAGTGCCACTGGTGGCGGGCGTCGTGGATCTGTTCCGCAGCCGCGGCCTGGATTGCTTCGGCCCAACCGCCGGTGCAGCCCAGCTTGAAGGTTCCAAGGCGTTCACCAAGGATTTTCTGGCTCGCCACAGGATCCCGACCGCCGATTACCAGAACTTCACCGAAATCGAGCCTGCACTGGCCTACCTGCGCGAAAAAGGCGCACCGATCGTGATCAAGGCCGACGGTCTGGCGGCTGGCAAGGGCGTCATCGTCGCGATGACCCTGACCGAAGCCGAAGACGCCGTACGTGACATGCTGGCCGGCAATGCCTTTGGCGATGCAGGCTCGCGAGTCGTGATCGAAGAATTCCTCGATGGCGAAGAAGCCAGCTTCATCGTCATGGTCGACGGCAAGAACGTCCTGCCCATGGCGACCAGCCAGGACCACAAACGTGTCGGCGATGGCGACAGCGGCCCGAACACGGGCGGCATGGGTGCTTACTCCCCTGCCCCCGTAGTCACCGCCGAAGTTCACCAGCGCGTTATGGATCTGGTTATCTGGCCGACCGTCCGGGGCATGGCAGAGGAAGGCAACGTTTACACGGGTTTCCTCTATGCTGGTCTGATGATCGACAAGGCTGGCAACCCCAAGGTGATCGAGTTCAACTGCCGTTTCGGCGACCCGGAAACCCAGCCGGTCATGCTGCGACTGCAATCGAGTCTGGTCCTGCTGGTCGAGGCCGCTCTGGCACAGGCGCTGGACAAGATCGAAGCACAATGGGATCCACGTCCGAGCCTCGGGATTGTCCTGGCTGCAGGCGGCTACCCTGCCGACTACGCCAAGGGCGACACCATCAACGGACTGGATGAAGCCGCTAAACTCAATGGCAAGGTTTTCCATGCTGGCACTGCCCTGCAAGATGGCCGTGTCGTGACCAGCGGTGGTCGTGTACTGTGTGCGACAGCCTTGGGCGACAGCGTGGGCAGCGCTCAGCAGAACGCCTACGCGCTGGCGGGGAAAATCGATTGGGAAGGGTCTTTCTATCGCAAGGACATTGGCTACCGGGCCATTGCCCGTGAGCGTGGTGAGAGCCAGGAATAAAAGACCGGGCCGGCCTCTCTCGGAGGCTGGCCGGTTGTATCGGCGCTGCGCAGTTTTACCAGGTATTCACTTACGAAGGGATTTCATTGTGCGCTGGCTCAGGATTGCCATAGCCTCAACCGTCGCGTTGATGACCTTGCTCTTCATGCTCTCGGCTCAAGCCGATCATGGATCGGGCTGGTCAACGTTGCTCGACGAAAAGGCAAGCCTGGACCTGGATGAAATCCGTTCGGCGCGTTATCAGAATCAGTTCAGTCCTGTCGAACTCGAGCGCGTCACCGCCGCCGGAAGACACAGTGCCGTGTGGCTGCACTATCGACAGCATCCGACCCCGCACGAACAACTGCTGCGCATCTTTGCCCCCGACCTGGCCACCGCCGACATGTACGTCATGGACGGCGACCGGCTGGTCGACTATATGCGCACAGGCAACGAGGTGCCCAGGCAGGATCAGCGACTGCCGTCCAACGACTTCCTGCTGACCGTGCCGCAAAGCAGTGTTCCGCTGGACATCTACCTCAGGCTGGCATCAACCCAGCAAATGCGTCCCAGCATCACGCTGGAGCCCGCCATCGAAAGCGCAGCCGACGAAACCGAGCCGTTCCTGTTCGGCCTGCTGTTCGGTGCACTGGCCATGCTGATCATTCAGAACCTGACCCGCTACGGACACTCCCGCTCGCGCAGCAACCTGTGGCTGGCGGCCTGTGAAGCCTTGCTGGCACTGAGCGCCCTGCTGCTGCTCAACCTGCTCAGCCCGTTCGAGTCCTGGAACATTGCGCAGACACCCGGCGCTCATCTCGCGCTGCTGATGGCGGCGATTGCCGGACTGATATACACCTACTGCTTCTTTGTCCATCGCAACGTGAAAGTGCTGGATCGTCTGCTGCTGGGTAACGCGGTGCTCATGGGCGTCGGTGCGCTGCTTGTGGTGCTCGACGACGACCTGCCCATCAACATCCTGACCTTCGTGCTGGTTTCAATGACCACGCTGAGCATCCTCGCGGTCTCGGTGTGGCACTGGCAAAAGGGCTATCGCTCGGCGCGCCTGTTCGTGCTGGGCATGATCACTTTCAATATCGGCTACATGATTGTGCTGCCCGGCCTGCTGTGGCTGAGCCTGGTGCCGCCGCAGTGGCTGATCCTCGCGCTGCTGTGCGTGTTCTGCATCAGCGGGCTGTTGATGAGCGTTGCCCTTAGCGAACGCCAGCGCAGCATCACCGAAGACCGATTCAGCATCAGCCGCGATCAGGCCGCCAGCACCGCCGAAATCAATGCCAAGGCCGAATTTCTGGCCAAGATCAGCCATGAAATCCGCACCCCCATGAATGGCGTGCTGGGCATGACCGAACTGCTGCTCGGCACACCGTTGTCGGTCAAGCAGCGCGATTACGTGCAGACCATTCACAGCGCGGGCAATGAACTGCTCACACTGATCAATGAAATCCTCGACATCACCAAGCTTGAGTCGGGCCAGATCGAGCTGGATGACGTACAGTTCGACATCAGTGCGCTGGTCGAGGACTGTCTGAACATCTTCCGCGCCAAGGCCGAACAGCAACAGGTTGAACTCATCAGCCTGATTCAGCCACAGGTGCCACGCGTGATCGGCGGCGACCCGACGCGACTGCGCCAAACGCTGTTGAGCCTGCTGGAAAACGCGCTCAAGAAAACCGAAGAAGGCGAAATCCTGCTGGCCGTTGCGCTGGATACCGCGAAGTCCGGCAAGCCGCGCCTGCGCATCTCCGTGCAGGACACCGGCGAATCGCTGTCGGATGAAGAACGCGACGCCCTGCTGCACGCGGAACTGCACAGCAAGAACTTCCTGGCCAGCAGCAAGCTGGGCGGCCACCTGGGGCTGGTCATCGCGCGGCAACTGATCGTCCTGATGGATGGCGAATTCGGTATCCAGAACAGCGGCACGCCGGGCAACACTCTGTGGCTGACACTGCCGCTGGACGCCAAGCTGCTTGAACAGCCGACCATTGACCTGGACAGCCCGCTGAAAGATGCCCGCGTGCTGGTGGTCGATGATAACGACACCTGCCGCAAGGTGCTGGTGCAGCAATGCAGCGCCTGGGGCCTGAACGTCAGTGCTGTGGCATCCGGCAAGGAAGCGTTGGCCCTGCTGCGCACCAAGGCGCACTTGCGTGACTACTTTGACGTAGTGCTGCTGGATCAGAACATGCCGGGCATGACGGGCATGCAACTCTCGGCCAAGATCAAGGAAGACCCAAGCCTCAACCACGACATTCTGCTGATCATGCTGACCGGCATCAGCAATGCGCCAAGCAAGATCATTGCCCGTAATGCGGGCATCAAACGTATTCTGGCCAAGCCTGTGGCGGGCTACACGCTCAAGACTACGCTGGCGGATGAATTGACCCAGTTGAACAAGGGCGTCGCTCCGATCAATCCGGGTCCCGTGTTAAACATGCCGGTTCGTGTGCCCAGTGATTTCCGCATTCTGGTGGCCGAAGACAACAATATCTCGACCAAGGTGATCCGCGGCATGCTGGGCAAGCTCAACCTGCATCCCGATACGGCCAGCAATGGCGAGGAAGCCCTTCGCGCCATGAAAGCGCAGCGCTACGATCTGGTACTGATGGACTGCGAAATGCCGATCCTGGACGGTTTCTCGGCCACCGAGCAGTTACGCGCATGGGAAGTCGGCAATCAGCGCGTGCGCACGCCGGTCGTGGCCCTGACCGCACACATCCTCACTGAACACAAGGATCGCGCCCGTCAGGCCGGCATGGACGGACACATGGCCAAGCCTATCGAACTGTCGCAACTGCGTGAGCTGGTCGAGCACTGGGTGGCGCAACGGGACAAGGTTCGTGGCCTCACATCGGATGGCGAACTTTACCAGCAGAACTGACATCGTCAGGTCAGGCAGCCCGCTGCCTGATAGACTGCTCTCGCCCGCCCTCTGCCGCCAAGAGCCCACGCCATGCTCCATGTGTTGTCCAGCGTTTACCTGAAGATGCTGGTGCTTTACAGCCCGTTCTTCGTGCTGTCCTGCTTTATCAGTCTGACCCGTGGCCACTCGCGCAAGGAACAGAAGCGCCTGGCCTGGAAAGTCGCGCTGGCAACGCTGGTCTCAAGCGTCTTGCTGTACCTGTTCGGACGAGTGATTTTCGATGTGTTTGGCATCACAGTCGATGCGTTCCGTATAGGCGCCGGCAGCGTGCTATTTATCTCCGCTCTGGGTATGGCTCAGGGCAAGTCTGCAATTCAGACCGATAACATCCAGCAGGACGTAACCATCGTTCCACTGACCATTCCGCTCACCGTGGGCCCCGGCACAATCGGCGCTCTTCTGGTCATGGGCGTCAGCCAGCCACATTGGGATGACAAGCTCACCGCCATTATGAGTATTGCGCTGGCCAGTCTCACAGTCGGTGTGGTGCTTTACCTCTCCAACCGAATCGAACGTATCCTCGGCGACCAGGGCCTGCAGATCGTCAGTCGGCTGATGGGGCTTTTCGTCTGTGCACTGGCCGCGCAAATAATATTTACGGGTGTGCGGGGCTATCTGGTGACGTAACCCGGTTCAGATATGAATCGCACGGATCATGCTTTTGCTCCTTCCAGCCAGATAACGGATCACATCCTCGCGATGCGCTGCGTAGGTCTGACTATCGAAGGTGTAACTACCCCCCTTGAAAAAGAACAGCAACCTGCGCCCGCCAGCCGAATAAGTATCCGCGACCAACTGCAGACCACAGAGCAGCATCAGGACCTGACCGTTACCCATCTTTGCACAGGGTACGATCTGAAAGCTGCCAAGACGTGATCTTCCTGAGCCCGATTGAAAATAGACACCTGCTGCCTGATAGATGCCCGCCGCCTCGAATGAACGGCGGACAAGATCTCCGAGCAATTGGTGATCACCCACACCCCTGATGGCAAAAGTCGCACGCCTCAAGTCCTCCACGCTGCTGACCAGCAGCGAATCATCCATGACCAGACTCTGGGAATGCACGCCGCGATAACGGAGTCTGCTGCGGTAGTAGTGCATCCAGCTGCTCCATTGTTTTTCGAAGTCCAGGTGCGCTCCAGCAAACAGCTGGGCGTCCAGCAGTACGTCTTGAAGATCCTGTCGCTCCTGCACAGACAGACCGGGCAAAAATGTCACCAGGCTTGGTATGCCACCCAGATAGACAGCGTTGGTTTCGTCCACGCTCATGGTGATAATCCCCTCCATGGGATTGGGTACAGATTACAAACGAATGACTTCCCTTTTGGCATGGCTGGCCAGCTCATCCTGAATACGTGCACGGGCAGGATCGAACAGTTCGCGGCTGAACCGGTAAGCAGTGCCGGCACAGTCAACCCTCATCTCGCCATTGAGTACCTCCCACGGGAAAAATCCTTTCCTGATTGCCATTGTGGTCATTTGCAGACCGCACAGCATGATGGAGACCTCGCCCTCGTCAGCCTTGACACAGGGCACTACCTGAATACTTTCGGATCGCCCCGAGCTGAACCATGAGTTGAAAAACGCCTTTGCGTGTCCGCTATTCATCAGCGTATCGAATGAACGGCCGAACAGTTCACGGAGCTCGGATGACGGGAATCCATTCAAAAAGGGTTGGTGCATCAAGTCGCGAAGACGACGAATCATGAACGTCGTATCGGCGATGATTGCGGTACGCTGCGCTCCGGCATCGCCCACGGATCTTCGGTAAGCCTCCAGCCACCCCCTCCAGTTGCGTTGCACCGACGTCTCGCCATCGGCGCGAAGCTGCGCATAGAGAAGGCAGTCCATAATGTCCTGCCGCAGACCGGCATCGATGCCCTCATCGAACGAGACCAGGCTGTTGCTGTGCAAAATGCTTTCATTGAGCGACATGCGCCACCTCCCCGAGCGAAAGGGTCAGCGAAGGATCCTGCTTTAGCAGGGCGGTATGGAACACTTCGCGAAATGGCGCATAGACCTGATCCATCAACTGCATCGAGTAGGCGGTCACCTCGACATTTCCCAGGATCTGTCCGGGCTCAATCTGCTCGAAAAGAAAGTCACCCATCAGGGTCTGACGGGTCTTGAAATGCACCAGCGCAAGTTCAAGAGTGCGATCAGCGGTAACGAACCCCAATTGCAGTGCCAAGGTACTCTGCCCTGCCCTGGCTCTGCACGAAGGATCATTGCTCTCGGCCAGGGAGTACTCGACGTGCATGGCCTGACTCGCCAGCAGTTGTATCGCCGGCTGCGCCGACAATTGCGCATTCGCCAACTGCATGAACGCTTCGGTTCGAGTCAGCGCCGAGTTCGAAACGGATGTGGAAAAGGCTCGAGCAGCGAGGCTCCAGACCGTATCCAGCGTCCCCTTCGCCAACGGTTCGCTTACATGTTCACTCGCTTTCAAAGCCCAGCCAAAACGCAGCGCAGCGGCGAGCCAAACCTCCTTCCAACGTTCGAAATCGTTGAATCTTTCGTGCTTTCTGGACGCCGCCAACTGGGTATACAGCATTGAATCCAGAATATCGTTTGGCCGTTCAGTCTGCTGCTCTTCGGGAAAGAACAGCAGACTGCCTGCGTTGACCATACGTCCTTTAAATACCTGTTCCATTCTCAGTTCCTTCTGAAAGTTGCGGAAGCACGAGGCTTCCGCAAGCAAGAATCAGATATCAAATTCTTCGAGAGCACTTTTGGCGTTATCGCCCAGTTTCTTCTGAACCACATCGCGAACGCTGGCATAGACGCGAGTGTTGAGCACCAGGCTGTTTTCACCTTTATAGGTCTCGACATCCGAACTCTGCCACTCCCAGAACATGACATTGGTCACGCCTATGTTGCTGCTGAAGGCAACCGCGCCCATGGCCAGGCTGACATCGCCATCGGCAGACTGGGCGCAGGCGGCGATGCGGAAGTTACCGCCACGGTGGGTCTTGGTCTGGCGCTCGAAAAGACGCAGTGGCTCCTTCTTGGCGCTCAGGGTTGTAACGGCATCCTTGGCCACTTTCAACATGGCGACCGACGCGGGTCCCGGCAGCGTTGCGGCGGAGATCGCCGAGCCCAGAATCTCCAGACCGACTTCATCCATCGTAAAACGTTGCTGCGTGGCGCGATAACGAGCATAGCTCCAGTTTGTCGAGAGCCAGCCAAGCGCCGACAGTACCTTGTTGAACAAGCCGTACCACAGATCACTCTGAAGTTCGGGATTGAATTTTTCGTTGGCGACCAGTGTGGCGTAGAGCAAGGAGTCCATTACGTCATCCTTGTTCTGACGCGATACACCCTCGGTAAATGCGATCAGGGTGCCCGCCGCTACCGCAGCCACTGCGCCATTTTCACCCTCTTGAGGATCCGAAAGCGGACTTGCAGATGCCGAACGCGCAGCCAGCGCGTCAACATGCTCGACAAGCGAAAGGGAAGCGTCAGCCAGCTCATAGTTGGCCAAACCTGCGAAGTCGACCTGATCAATACTGTTCATGGTTGTTTCGTTTTTCATTTCATTAGTCCTTTAATTCATGAAAGTCCTTGTGGACGCCACCGAGAATAACCAAACAATCAATCGGGCGTTCTGCTGACCGCACCAGCAAAGAGCCCGCTCATGATGGACATCAAATGGGTTAGTTAAAAAAAACGTGACTCGGTCCATGGATCACAGCCCACGAAATATAAGGCCTCATGAACTTTCACAAGACAGCAGAGGAAAACGACTACGTTGCCCATCGCTCAGAGGGAATACATTCATTCAGACCGGGGATTAAAAACCTTCGAGATCGCAGCACACAGGCGGATAAGCTTCGGCGTTTTCCCACCTCCTTGTGGAAGAACGCCGAGAGTCAGTTACGTTATTTCGCCGGTTTGGCGCCGTACCAGCGTGGCGTGTAGACCCACAGACCACCCTCATTGCGAGGAAAGGTACAGGTCAGGGAAGAACCGATCAGAACCATGGTGCGCATGTCTACCTGCTCGGGCGTCAATTCGTCCAGCGTGATGATGCGCAGGGTCTGACCCGGACGACCAATGTCACGGCCCAGTGTGACCGGCGTTTCTGGCGTGCGATGCTGACGCACGATCTCCAGCGCCCGGCCCAGTTGCCAGGGCCGCGAGCGGGAAATCGGGTTGTAGAACGCCAGCGCCAGATCAGCCTGACAAGCGAGGTCCAGACGTTTTTCGATGACGTCCCACGGTTTGAGATTGTCCGACAGCGACAGCACGCAGAAATCATGCCCCAGGGGTGCGCCGGCCTGAGCGGCAGTGGCGAGCGAGGCAGAAACGCCGGGCAGGATTTCCAGCTCGACGGCATGCCACTGCGAATTGTCTGACTCATGCAGCGCTTCGAGCACAGCCGAGGCCATGGCGAACACGCCGGGATCGCCCGACGACACCACCACCACTGAACGGCCTTGTGCCGCGAGCTCGAACGCATGGCGCGCACGCATCATCTCTTCGCGGTTATCGGTGCAGTGCAGCACCTGATCCGCACGAAACGGCCCGGCCATGCGCACGTAGGTTTCGTAACCCAGTACGTCATTGGCCCGCGCCAGCTCTGCCTTGACCGCTGGCACCATCAGGTCCGCAGCCCCCGGGCCCAGGCCGATCACAGCAAGACGCCCACGGCCACGACCGATATGGCTCACGTCCAGCGGCTCAGCTGCGACGGCGATGGCCATGCCCGGACGGCTCACGGGTGGCAGTAACTGCGGCACGGCGCTCATCGCCATGTGACTGGCCGAGCCTGCCGTGACAAAGCGCACCGGCACATCCAGCTCATCTGCCGCCTGATGCAGCAGCGCGTTGGCCATGTGTTGCTCACTTGCCAGGAGGCAAGCCAGAGACTGTTCGGCAATTCGAGCGTCACGCAGGGCCTGACGAACCTGCGACGCCATTTCAGGTGAGCACTCGTCCACCGCCACCAGCACATTGCGCGGATAGATCAGCAGTTCGCTGGCCGACGGCTCACGCAGCCCGGAGCCGATGTGGATGGTCAGCTCTGCCTGCGGGTCTTCGGGCAGTTGCGCCTGAGCCAGCCAGGGCGCGTCGCCTTCGATGCGCACCTGTTCGCCGGATAGCAGATCGGACACGAAGCGCTTGCCCAGTTCCAGATCGCCCAAGGCATAGCCACTTGGAGGATTGAGCAGGCAGGTGCCGAATCGCAGTTCACCGCTGGTGGTGATCGCCGGATTGACTGCAAGGCCTGCGGCAATCGTACGGGCCATGACGTTGACACCACCCAGCCCGCCCAGCAGCGGCACCACCGCGCTGCCGTCTTCGGCCACGGCCAGCACCGGCGGCTCGACGCCCTTCTCCAGTAACAACGACGCCAGGGTGCGAATCACGATGCCCGCCGCGCACAGCGCAATGATCGGGGTGTTCTGCCGGTACAGCTGACGCACGGTGGCGCCAAACTCGGTGTAGGTGCTGTCCGCACCCTGCACCCGCTCGGCCAGACCGTGGACCACTGCATCGGGATACAGACGCTGGATACGTCGCGCGGTCGTCAGGCTGCCGTTGCCAAGAATGATGATGGCTGGAGTGTTGTGCGCCATCAGCCTTGCCACCTGTCGCCGGGAACGATGATCAGCGAGAAATAGGGCGAGGACATCGGGTCGACCTGATCCAGCGGTACGATCTTCTGATTGGCCATGGTGGCCCGCTCGACGTACAGCGCGCGTTCGTGCATCCCCAGTTCGGTCAGCACTTCACGCACCTTATGGAAGTTGCGGCCCAGCTTCATGATCACCGCGGCGTCGGCATCGGCGAGCTTGCGTTTCAGGTCGTCATGAGAGAGCACGCCAGACAGCACCGACAGACTCTGATTGCGATACACCAGCGGCGCACCCAGCACCGAAGCGCCCCCCAGCATCGAGCAGACGCCGGGAATCACTTCAGCCTCATAACGCTCAGCCAGACGGTCATGCAGGTACATATAAGAACCGTAAAAGAACGGGTCGCCTTCGCAAATCACCGCCACGTCCCGGCCGGCATCCAGATGCGCAGCGATCAGCAGGCTCGACTCGTCGTAGAAATCGCTGATGACTTTTTCGTACGACAGCGGCGCAGGCAGCGCTTCAGTGGTGACCGGGTAGACCAGCGGCATCAGCGTCTGCACCCCCTGAAGGTGCGCCTCAATGATGCCGAACGCGTTGCCTTTCTTGCCCTTGGCCACGAAATACGCGACCACCGGCGACTCGCGCAGCAGGCGTAGCGCCTTGACGGTGATCAGCTCCGGGTCGCCGGGGCCGACGCCCAGACCGATCAATCGACCGCGTGCCTGCATCATTCGATCTCCGTGGCCAGTGCGTTGACGGCGGCCACGGCCATGGCGCTGCCGCCACGACGGCCCTGCATGATCACGAACGGCACCCCACGGCTGTCAGCGGCGAGCATGGCCTTGGATTCGGCAGCGCCGACAAAACCTACCGGGAAGCCGAGGATCAACGCAGGCTTTGGTGCACCGGCATCGAGCATTTCCAGCAGGTAGAACAGCGCTGTCGGCGCATTGCCGATGACCACCACGCTGCCTTCCAGATGCGGACGCCAACGTTCCAGGGCCACGGCGGAGCGGGTGTTGCCCAGCTCCAGCGCCATTTCCCGCACGCCTTCGTCGTGCAGAGTGCAGATGATTTCGTTATTGGCAGGCAGGCGCGTGCGTGTGATGCCTTCGGAAACCATGCGCGCATCACAGAGGATAGGCGCGCCTGCAGCCAGCGCATCACGCCCGGCCTTGCCGGCACCCGGAGAGAAGCGCAGGTCTTCGATGACCTCGACCATCCCGCAGGCGTGAATCACGCGCACCGCGAGTTTTTCCAGGTCGGCAGGGATCGTGTCCAGGCGCGCTTCGGCGCGAATGATCGAGAAGGAGTTGCGATAAATCTCCTGACCATCGCGGATGTAATCAATCATGCATGTTGCTCCGTGAGTCGGCGTTCAACAGCGCACCGACTGCTTCAATAGTGAGGTCACGCGCACGCAGCACACCGAAACCGGTATGGGCTGCGTCGCGAAAATAAAGGTCATAGCGGCCGGGCGAGACGGCCAGCAGGGTCACGGGTGCCACATGCGCCGCTGCGCATGAGCGTCGGCAGCCCGTGAGGTGTACCGCCTGGCTATCATGCAAGCTCGTTGCCAGCAATCGAGCGTCAGCCTTGGTATCGGCCAGTCCCTTGCCACACCCGGCCGAACCGGTGCAGGCGACGAGGTGCGCCAGCGGCTGCCCGACCGAACCGATCAGGCCGGCAGTCTGCAACGCATCGAGAGCATCCGGCCCTCGTTCGACCGTAACGTTGGGCACCATCAGGCTTTGCCAGGGCGTCAGGCGCAAAGAGCCGTCGCCCTGTTCCGTAGCCAGTCGCGCGACGGCCGACAGCATTCCGGCATCGAGACGTCCCAGCGGCACGGCAGCGCCAACCGCAACCAGGCCTGGATCAGCCTGTGGATAAATCCCGATGTGACGATCATGCAGGATGGCAGGACGTTGCCAGCCCGTAATTCCGGGTTCGACGCACAGGGCGACGTTCAAACGCGCCGAAAGCCGGCTGAGAATTTCGTCGCTCGATACCTCGGCCAGCAGATGGCGCATGCGAGTGTGTTCCGGGCGCGCCAGCTCGAGAAACAGCTCAAGCAACGCCACGACCAGTGCCTGACCATGGACCACAGGCACCGCGGCCAGAGGGTTGTCACGGGCCGGACAGCCTGCCAGACCGAACGCCAGCAGCACTTGGCCGTCATGCTCAAGCGCCGAAAGCCAGAGGTCGTGAGGATGCTCCAGCATCACCAGCGCTTCGCCAGCGTCCAGAGAAATCGCGAACTTGGGCGACAACTCGTGAAAGCGTGGATGCGTTTCCAGCGCCGCCAGAATCTGCGTCGCCAGCGGCCGGGCATCGAACAGCATCTGCGCGTCCAGCCCTGCGACCGGGCTGAGCATCAGGTTGCGCACATCGTCGCTGTCCGGATTTTCCGGGCCAAGACCTGCATCCATAAGCACGCGGATCAGTCCGTCATGGTCGTCGCCCACGCCGCGAATCTGCAGATTGGAGCGGTTAGTGGCTTCGATCACGCCCTGTGCATAGGTCCGAGCCGCATGGGCCACAGCCTGCGCCTGCGCGGCCAGCAGCACCCCGCCGGGCAGTTTGATCCGGCAGATGCCACCGTCCAGCGCCGGGACGATACGCAGCAACCCCGGACAGGCCGAGGGGCGTAGCGTTGCGCGGGATGTGCGAGCGGACTTCTGCTCGTTCAATGGATCACCTGGCAGGAACTGGCTGAACTGACTGAGACTGGCTGCAACCGTCCATGGATTAGAGCACTTGTACCCCGTCGGGCGCGGTATTATGCCTGCTTTGTCCGCAGGCATGAAAAGGCGCTCTGTCGGAAGTTCGGATTGAGGGGTATGCATGTCGCCTTGGCTGACAGTCGTGGGAATCGGAGAAGACGGTTACAAAGGCCTGGGCAGGAACGCCCGGCACGCGCTGCTGCATGCCGATCAAGTGTTCGGCGGGCCACGCCAGCTGGCCTTGCTGCCGCCTTGCATCCGCGCGGAACGTCGGGCATGGCCGAGTCCTTTTTCGCTGAATCCAGTGCTTGAACAGCGCGGTGCCGAAGTCTGCGTGCTGGCCAGCGGTGACCCGATGCTGTTTGGCGTCGGTGCCAGTCTGAGCCGTGTCGTGACCATTGATGAGATGCGTATCCTGCCTGCGCCTTCCTCCTATTCTCTGGCCGCAGCGCGGCTCGGCTGGCCATTGCAGGACGTGGTTACCCTGTCCGTCGTCGCCCGCCCCGTCGCCGCGCTCAATGCACATATTCATCATGGCGTGCGCCTGTTGGTGCTGAGCAACGACGGCAGCAGCCCGGCAATCATTGCCGGCCTGTTGCGTGAGCGCGGTTTCGGCCCCAGTCACATGACCGTGCTGGAACACCTGGGCGGCGATGCAGAGCGGCGTGTAGACGGGCTGGCCAGCGAGTGGGGCAACCCCGACATTGCAGCGTTGAATCTGGTCGCCATCGACTGCCGCGCCGATGCCAATGCCACACGCCTGACGACGCTGGCAGGCTTGCCGGACAGTGCGTTCGAGCATGACGGCCAGTTGACCAAGCGTGACGTCAGAGCCATCACGCTGGCCCGTCTGGCACCGGTGCCGGGCGAACTGCTGTGGGACGTCGGTGCCGGTTGCGGTTCCATCGGCATTGAGTGGATGCGTGCCCACCCGACCTGCCGCACGTTGGCCATCGAGGCCGACGAAGGACGGCAGCAACTGATCGAATTCAATCGCGATGCGCTCGGCGTGCCGGGTCTGCAACTGGTGCGCGGCACAGCGCCTCAGGCCTTGAATGGTCTGGAACGGCCGGACGCGATTTTCATCGGCGGCGGTGTGACCCGCACCGGCGTGCTGGAAACCTGCTGGGAGCAACTGCGCCCTGGCGGCAGGCTGGTCGCCAATGCCGTCACTCTGCAAAGCGAAACCGCACTGATGGCCTGGCGCGAGCGTCATGGCGGCGAACTGACCCGCATCCACATCGCTCATGCCCAGCCGCTGGGCGAGTTCGACACCTGGCGTCAGGCCCTGCCGATCACTCTGCTGGATATGGTCAAACCCTGATGCGCGACGAGACCGCCGAACAACCCGCACCGCTGCGCAGCGGCCTGACCACAGGCAGTTGCGCAACCGCGACCAGCCTTGCGGCGGCCCGGCTGCTGCTCTGCGGGCAAGTGAACGATGCGGTCGAGATCGTGCTGCCCAAGGGCAAACAGGTTCAGATGCGTCTGGAATTCTGCCGCCATGTGGACGGTTACGCCGAAGCGGGCACACTCAAGGATGCAGGCGACGATCCTGATGTCACCCACGGCGCGCTGGTATTCGCCCGCGTCAGGCTTGAGTCTGCACCCGGTGTGCGCTTCGTGGCGGGCACCGGAGTGGGCACGGTGACGCGCCCCGGTCTGGTGCTGGGCGTCGGTGAGCCCGCCATCAACCCTGTTCCACGTCGCATGATGACCCAACACTTGATGGGGCTGGCGGAGTCGCTGGATTACGACGGTGGTTTCGAAGTCACGATCGGCGTCGAGGGTGGCGAAGCACTGGCGCTCAAGACGATGAACCCGCGTTTGGGGATTCTCGGCGGGCTGTCGATTCTGGGCACCAGCGGTATCGTCCGGCCGTTTTCCTGCGCGGCCTACATCGCGTCGATTCATCAGGGTATCGATGTAGCGTTCACCAACGGCTACGCGCACATCGCCGCCTGCACCGGTAACGCCAGCGAAGATACCATGCGCCGGGTCTACAACATTCCAGACATCGCCCTGATCGAAATGGGCGACTTCGTCGGCGCGGTGCTCAAACATCTGCGCAAGGTGCCTGTGACCCGGCTCAGCCTGTGCGGAGGCTTCGGCAAGATCAGCAAACTCGCCGCCGGGCATATGGACCTGCACAGTCGGCATTCCAGCATCGACCTGCCACAACTCGCCCTGTGGGCGGCAGATGTCGGGGCCGATGCTGCGTTGCAACAGCAGATACGCGACGCCAACACCAGTCAGCAGGCCTTGGCAATGAGTGCTGCTGTGGGTGTGCAGCTGGGAGATGCCGTATGCCGGCACGCCCTGAATTTCGCCCGCAGCGTGGTGCCCGCTAGCGTGCAGGTCGAGGTGTTTGCCATTGATCGTCAGGGCGGCATCGTCGGGCAGGCTGGCGTTGCCTCACGTGGAGAGACCCTATGAAACGCATTCTGTTACTGGGTGGCATTACCGAAGCCCTGGCCATCGCCCGAACCCTGGGGCCTGAGCACATTTACAGCCTGGCGGGCGTCGGTCGGGTGCCGACCGATCTGAAGTGCCAACTGAAAATCGGCGGGTATGGCGGCGCCGAAGGCATGGCGCTGTACATTCGCGAGCAAGGCGTCGACCTGCTGCTGGACGCGACGCACCCTTATGCCGCGCAAATCAGCCAAAACGCCGCACGCGCCGCAAATAGCGCCGGTATTCCCTGCTGGGCCTTGCGCCGCACCGCGTGGACAGCCGGACCCGGCGATGACTGGCGCGAAGTGGCTGACTGGTCGGAACTGGTCGCGGCACTGGCACCGTTCAAGCGTCCGTTCTTCACCCTGGGCCGCGAGCCGCTGCAACATCTGGAAGAGATTCCCGAACACCAGTTCTGGACCCTTCGCGCACTGGACAGCTATCCCGGCAACGAGCGTTGCGACGTCATCGGCGCCCGCGGCCCTTTCCAACTGGAAGATGAACGACAGTTGTTCGAGCAACGCCAGATCGATGTGCTGATCAGCAAGAACAGCGGTAGCGACTCCACCGAACCCAAGCTCGACATTGCGCGCGAACGCGGCGTGCCAGTGCTGATCCTGAAACGGCCTGAATTGCCGGAAGTGGATCGGGTGTTCAGGACTGTGGATGAGGTGTTGCGAGCGCTTGAGTCATGACAGGCTGAGCACCGATGCGGGTTCGTGCAGCCTTGCAGCGACCGGGCCCAGGTATCGCCGATACGGCCATAGCACACTTCTATTGGACACACGCCCTACCCTGCCCGATCATTCCCGGCATACCGCAACACCCCTCCCAAGGAGCACCCTGCCATGAGCAAGCCAAAGCGGCCGAACAAGGCCAAATCCATCGTCGCCCAACCGTTGTTCCGAAGCCGACAGGAACGACCCGCCAAGGGCAAAGGCAGCTACCGCCGCGAAGCCTTCCAGTCTAAAAGCTGGGAGGCTTCTTCCGTTATAGCGGCCTGATATCAAGCTACATCTCCGGGGCGCTTTTGGATGCGTGGCCGTGTTATGGTCTGCACCTAACGGTAATACCCTTGGACTCAAGCATGCCTTCTTGTTTTACCCATCGCCCGCAGTTGCGCCAACTCATCGCCGCCTCCAGCCTTGTCGCATTGGTAGCTTGCGCAGAAAAACCCACTGCAGCCGATGCCACGCCTCTCCAAGCCGCCAAAGCCCAGACCGCCGCTCCGGCCGTTGCGCCCACACCTGCATTGGTTGTCGATGATTCCCTGACCATTCAACCCGCCGTCAGCTTCGCTGAATGGCAGGCGGGCTTCCGCGCTCAGGCGCTGAAGGCCGGGATCCGCGCGGACGTCTTTGATCAGGCATTTGCCGGGGTCACGCCGGACATGAGCGTCGTCAAGGCAGACCGCAGCCAGCCCGAGTTCAGCCGCCCGGTGTGGGAATACCTGGATGGCGCGATTTCCGCCGCCCGAGTGCGCAAGGGTCAGGCACTGCTTTCGCAATACGCCGATGATCTGCAGAAGATCGAACAGCAGTACGGCGTGGACCGTCAGGCACTGGTCGCGGTGTGGGGCATGGAGAGTAACTTCGGGCAGTTCCAGGGTTCGCAGTCAGTCATCCGCTCGCTGGCAACCCTGGCCTATGAAGGCCGCCGTCCGGGCTTTGCACAGAGCCAATTGCTCGCCGCACTGGAAATCCTTCAGCATGGCGACATCACGCCAGACAGAATGCTGGGCTCCTGGGCTGGCGCGATGGGCCAGACCCAGTTCATCCCGACCACGTACAACACGCACGCCGTTGACTTCGATGGCGACGGCCGTCGTGACATCTGGAACACGCCAGCCGACGCTCTCGCCTCCACTGCGCATTACCTGCAAAGCTCCGGCTGGCAGCGTGGTCAGCCGTGGGGCTTTGAGGTTGTTCTGAGTTCAGGTTTCGACTATTCACTCGCCGACTCGACGACTCGCAAGAGCCTGGCCGAATGGCAGCAATTGGGTTTGAAACAGCCTGACGGCTCAGCGATTCCGGTCGCGGCCAGTCAACAACAGGCAGCGCTGCTGTTGCCCGCTGGCTATCGTGGCCCAGCGTTCCTGGTGCTGGATAACTTCCGCGCGATCCTGAAGTACAACAACTCGACCTCCTATGCCTTGGCGATCAGTCTGCTTTCGGACCGGTTCAAGGGTGCAGGCTATGTCGTGGGCAGTTGGCCACGCGCAGACGTGCCACTGAGCCGCTCCGAGCGCATCGAGCTGCAAACCCTGCTCTCCGCCCGTCAGTACGACGCAGGCGCGCCAGACGGCATCATCGGTGCCAACACACGCAAGGCCATCCGCAGCGCTCAACAATCATTCGGCTGGCCCGCCGATGGTTACCCGACGCATGAATTGCTGAACAACCTGCGCAAGCCCTGAAAAAGGTGACGTAGAGCGTCACGGGCTGCATGTCCCGACAGAACGTGGGCACGATCACCACGCCTTATACCGATCGTTCCCATGCTCTGCGTGGGATGCCTCTCAGGACGTTACGCGTTCCGGATCGCAGGCCCACTCAATAGTCCCGAAATAAAAAAGGCCAGGTATCGCTACCTGGCCTTGTGGTATTGCCGCGTACCGTCAGAGCATCGCCTTGGCGATCTTGGCCTGCTCATCAGCGTGGTACGAAGAACGTACCAGCGGGCCTGAGGCAACGTTCTTGAAGCCCATCTTGTAACCTTCCTCGGCGAACCAGGCGAATACATCAGGGTGCACAAAGCGCTGTACGGGCAAATGGTTACGCGAAGGCTGCAGGTACTGACCCAGCGTGAGCATGTCGATGTCGTGCTCGCGCATGCGCTGCATGACTTCGATGACTTCCTCGTCGGTCTCGCCCAGACCCAGCATCAGGCCGGACTTGGTCGGTACGTGCGGGACCATCTGCTTGAAGCGTTGCAGCAGGGTCAGTGACCACTGGTAATCCGACCCCGGACGCGCAGCCTTGTAAAGGCGCGGCACGGTTTCCAGGTTGTGGTTGAACACATCAGGTGGCTCGGCGGCGGTGATTTCCAGCGCCACGTCCATGCGACCACGGTAATCCGGCACCAGCGTCTCGAGCTGAACGCCCGGCGACAGCTTGCGTATTTCGCGGATGCAGTCGGCAAAGTGCTGAGCGCCACCGTCACGCAGATCGTCGCGGTCAACCGAGGTGATCACAACGTATTTCAGACGCAGGTCGGCAATCGCGACGGCCAGGTTCATCGGCTCATCGGTGTCCAGCGCCTTCGGACGGCCATGACCCACGTCACAGAACGGGCAGCGACGGGTGCAGATGTCGCCCATGATCATGAACGTCGCGGTACCGCCGGAGAAGCACTCGCCCAGGTTCGGGCAGGACGCTTCTTCACAGACGCTGTGCAGCTTGTGTTTGCGCAGCAGTTGCTTGATACGGTCGACTTCCGGGGAAACCGGAATGCGTACACGAATCCAGTCAGGCTTTTTCGGCAGATCGACGGTCGGAATGATCTTCACCGGGATGCGCGCAACCTTCTCCGCGCCGCGCAGCTTCACGCCGGCTTCGACTTTCGGACGGGCCACACGCTCGGATACGTCGAGCGCCGGGATCAGGGTTTGCACGGTTTCAGTCATATTCGTTTATTCCGCCCGTTAGGGTCGCCTGCTCAGCGTAGTCGAGGTGTCTGACGAGCTGCGCGCGCAGTCGGGCACTTACCTCGGAAAATTCTATCTGCTCTGCGTGATCGCTCAGTTGGGTCATTGCCAGCCCGGCGTAGCCACACGGGTTGATCCGGCGGAACGGCTCAAGGTCCATGTCGACGTTCAGCGCCAGACCATGAAACGAGCAACCGTTGCGAATGCGCAAACCCAGCGATGCGATCTTTGCGCCATCCACATATACGCCCGGTGCATCCGCCTTGGCGGCTGCCGCCACCCCATAGCTGTTCAGCAGGGCGATGAGCGTGTTCTCGATCCGGGTCACCAGATCGCGCACGCCAAAACCGAGACGCCTGACATCCAGCATCAGGTACGCCACCAGTTGGCCCGGGCCATGATAAGTCACTTGGCCGCCACGATCGACCTGTACGACAGGAATATTGCCCGGCAGCAGCAGATGCTCTGCCTTGCCGGACTGTCCCTGGGTAAAAACAGGAGGATGCTGCACCAGCCAGACTTCGTCCGCCGCGTCTTTGCCGCGGCCATCGGTGAAGCGCTGCATGGCATGCCAGGCGGTTTCGTAATCCATCATACCCAGATCACGAAACCCCAGAGCGTCGCCCATCAGAGCACCATGTGCACGACACCCGTAGCGCGCAGAGCACTATTGATATCGCGCAACTGGTCTTCGCCCGTGGCGACGATATGCAGTTGTACGGTGGTGTACTTGCCGTTGCTGCTCTGACGCTCGGCGAGCGTCTTGATGTCGATCTTGGCATGTCTGCTCAAGACCTCGATCACGGCATCGGTGAAGCCGACACTGGTGTCACCGATCACTTTGATCGGGTAGTCAGCGCAGGGGAATTCGATTTTGTGCGACTTGACGTCGGTATCTGTCATGGCAGTAAAGGTCTCACAAGCCGTGACGACGGACACGCGGCCCGCTCAGATCATGAGCAGGCCGCGAGAAGGTCGGCATTGATTACTAATAAGGTCAGTTGAACAAGCCGTAGAAGAACAGGCGGATGCTATCCCACACGCGGCGGAAAATGCCACCTTCCTCCACAGGTTCCAGCGCAATCAGATTAGCGGTGTGAACCACCTTGTCTTCCATCTTCACTTCGACCTTGCCGATCACGTCGCCCTTGGCGATTGGCGCAACCAGTTGCGGGTTCATGGTCATGCTGGCAGACAGCTTCTTCATGTCGCCTTTTGGCATGGTCATGCTCAGGTCTTCAGCCAGACCGGCCTTGACCTGACGCGCCGTACCTTTCCAGACCGGAGCCTGAGCCAGTTCGGTGCCCTTCTGGTAGAAGTTCTGGGTTTCGAAGAAGCGGAAACCGTAAGTCAGCAGCTTCTGGGTTTCGGCAGCACGGGCCTGCTCGCTGTTGGTACCGAATACCACGGCAATCAGACGCATGCCGTCACGAACGGCGGAAGACACCATGCAGTAGCCTGCTTCTTCGGTGTGGCCGGTTTTCAGACCGTCAACGGTCTTGTCGCGCCACAGCAACAGGTTGCGGTTGGGCTGTTTGATGCCGTTCCAGAAGAACTCTTTCTGCGAGTAGATCGCGTAGTGAGCCGGGTCTTCGTGAATGATCGCGCGCGCCAGCTTGGCCATGTCGTGAGCCGACGAGTAATGCTCAGGGTTCGGCAGACCGGTCGGGTTCATGAAGTGGCTATTGGTCATGCCCAGATCGCCAGCCGTCTTGTTCATCATGTCGGCGAACGCGTCTTCGCTGCCGGCGATGTGCTCGGAGATCGCGACGCTGGCGTCATTACCGGACTGGATGATGATGCCGTGCAGCAGATCGCTGACGGTCACCTGGCTGCCCACCTTGATGAACATCCGCGAACCGCCTGTGCGCCAGGCGTTTTCACTGATGGTCACCGGATCGTTCTCGCCGATCTGGCCACGGCGGATTTCCAGGGTCGCGATGTACGCGGTCATCAGTTTGGTCAGGCTCGCAGGCGCCAGACGCTGATCGCCATTGTTCTCGACCAGGACGTTGCCACTGGTGGCATCCATCAGCACATACGACTTGGCGGCCAGTTGCGGCGCGGCCGGTGTCATCTGTTCCGCGGCCCAGGCAGCCGGAGTGATTATCAGGGGTACAAGCAGGCACAAACGTTTTGCAAAGGTGGTGATGTTCATCCGTCTCTCGAAAATGCTAATGGGCAAACATGCCCTTGCGGGCAAAGCTGAACAGACCGGCGAAGCGAAAACGCTTCGGTACGGCTCGTGGCGCCAGGCTGTAACCCTGGCTGACAAAGTCGCCTGTTCGACACACGACCTCGTGGGCAGTCGCCGGCAACGCCTGCCAATGGCACTGCGCGAAGCCTGCAACTGCAACTCGCCCTCCACCGCTGCCGGAGAGCGACTGTCATAAAATCCGTTACTGGTCCGATGTCACCACGCTCGGCTGACCAAGGTTGGCCGACCGGACGCTGTCCTGCAATTGCTGCGCTTCACCCGGCGTGCCGACGGGTCCCATCCTGACGCGATAAAGCGTCTGCTGATTGCGTGCTATCGAGCTCACGAAAACCGGCGCTCGAACCATCCCGCTCAGCTTCGATCTCAGGAGCTCCGCAGCGTCCGGGTTCGCGAAGGCTCCGACCTGGAGAAATAGCCCAGCGGCTTGTCCTGAATCGTTTTTTTTTGCGTCAACCTGAACCGGCACGACGGGAGCAGCATGTTGCTGAGGGGGCGGCGTGTATTGCTCGACCGTCCCGGTGGAGGTGTTCAGCGCGGGCGGTGTCGCCTGTGTCATCACTTGCGGCTGATTGAGCATCAGCGGCGCAGGACGGCCGCGCTGCGCCCACCATTCCTGTGGATCAATACCTTCGACCTTGACGCGCGCAGTGCCGCTTTCGGCGTAACCCAGCTTCTTGGCCGCCGCGTAGGACAGGTCGATGATGCGATCCGAATAGAACGGACCACGGTCGTTGACCCGCAGAATCACGGTGCGGTTGTTGTCCAGGTTGGTCACTTTGACATAGCTCGGCAGCGGCAGCGTCTTGTGCGCCGCGCTCATGCCGTACAGGTCGTAGACCTCGCCGTTGGCGGTGTTCTGACCATGAAACTTGGTGCCGTACCAGGACGCCGTACCCGACGCGACGTAGCGCTTGGACTCACTCATCGGAAAGTAGGTCTTGCCCAGCACGGTATAAGGGTTGGCCTTGTAGGGACCTGTGTGCAGGGTCGGCGTGGCATCCGGGATGCGTGAAACATCCACGTCCCACCACGGCGCGCCGTCCTTGTGGGCACGGTTGATGTCCAGACCGGGCATGGAGCGCACCACCGCGCCGCCTTTTGGCGACTGCTGTGTGGTGCGTGAAGGAGACGAGCAACTGGCGACCAACAGGGCCAGCGCTGCAAAACCCAGCAACTTCAACGGTGTACGAATCGGCAATGCCCGCATTACTTGACGCCTCGAGCTTGAACCAACGATTCAGACAGCTGATACACGGCCATGGCGTACATCACACTGCGGTTATAACGGGTGATTGCATAAAAATTATTCAGACCCATCCAGTATTCGGGACCATTGTCGCCTTCAAGGCGAAACGCTGTCACCGGCATGTCGTCGCGCAGCGCATCATGACTCGCCCAGCCCAGGCCTCGCAACTCCCCGACAGACATGACCGGATCAAGCCCCGGACTCAACCCTTCGTCGACGCGGTCGCCACGGGCATCGGCCCGGCTGACGACCTGCTGTCCGCCCACCCAGCCATGGCGCTTGAAGTAGCTGGCCACACTGCCGATGGCATCATCAGGATCGGTCCAGATGTTGATATGGCCATCACCGTCGAAGTCCACGGCGTAGGCACGAAAGCTGCTCGGCATGAATTGCGGCAGCCCCATGGCGCCAGCATAGGAACCCTTCAGGGTCAGAGGATCGACCTGTTGTTCACGCGCCAGCAGCAGAAACTCTCTCAGCTCCTTGCGGAAGAACGGTGCCCGGGGCGGATAGTCGAAGCCCAGCGTCGACAGCGCATCGATCACGCGGTAGTTGCCGGTGTTGCGACCGAAGAAGGTTTCGACGCCGATGATCGACACAATGATCTGCGCCGGTACGCCGTATTCCTGCTCGGCACGCGCCAGTGCGGCCTCATGCTGACGCCAGAAATCGACGCCGCGGGCAATGCGCGTGTCCGTGATGAACATCGGGCGGTAGTCTTTCCACTGCTTGACGCGCTCGGCAGGACGGGAGATGGCATCGAGAATCGCCTGCTTGCGCTCGACCTCCCGGAACAACCCCATCAACTGCTCGCCGGCAAAACCGTGGTCACGGGTCATCTCGCCGACGAATTCGGCCACTTGAGGTGAGCCATCGTAATCACCGGCAATGGCCTCCTGCACCGATCCAAGGATGCCCACCAGGCCGACCACCGGAGCATATCGAGCCCAGTTACGCATTGCTTGCATTGAGTTGTTCACCTTAATCAAACCTGAGCGATCCATTTACGATGCGTATGGATCGACATCAAAACCCCAAACGCTGACAGTAGGGTCACGAGCGAAGTTCCGCCGTAACTAATGAAGGGCAGCGGGACACCTACAACCGGCAGCAGGCCACTGACCATACCGATGTTGACGAAAACGTAAACAAAAAACGTCATGGTCAGCGCACCAGCGAGCAACTTTCCGAACAATGTCTGTGCCTGGGCGGTAATGACCAGCCCCCGACCGATCAACAGCATATAGATGATCAGAAGCGCACAGATGCCCACCAGCCCGAACTCTTCGCCCAGAACCGCAATGATGAAGTCGGTATGGCTCTCCGGCAGGAAGTCCAGGTGCGACTGGGTGCCCAGCAGCCAGCCCTTGCCGAAGACACCGCCCGAACCGATGGCTGCCTTGGACTGGATGATGTTCCAGCCGGTGCCCAGTGGATCGCTTTCCGGGTCGAGAAAGGTCAGCACGCGCTGTTTCTGATAGTCGTGCATGAAGAAAAACCACATTGCGACGGCCGCCGGCACGGCGGCGGCCAGTACGCTGATGATCCAGCGCCAGCGCAGACCGGCCATGAACAGCACGAAGGCACCCGAGGCCAGAATCAGCAACGAGGTGCCGAGGTCAGGCTGGCGCACAATCAGAATGAACGGTACACCGATCAACGCCAGACTGACCACCACATGCTTGAGCTGCGGCGGCAGCGTGCGCTTGGAGAGGTACCAGGCAATGGTCGCCGGCATGATGATCTTGAGAAACTCCGAGGGCTGGAAGCGGATGACCCCGGGAATGTTGATCCACCGGGTCGCTCCCATGGCGTTGTGCCCCATCACGTCCACCACCACCAGCAACAGCACCCCGAGCACATACAGGACCGGCACCCAGCGGGCCATGAACCTGGGCTCCAGCTGGGCGATGATCACCATCGCCACCAGACCGATGCCGAAAGAACTGGCCTGCTTGATCAGCAGGTCCCAGTTCTTGCCGCTTGCGGAATACAGAACGAACAGGCTGCCCGCAGCCAGGGTCAGCAGCAGGATCAGCAGTGGACCGTCGATGTGAATGCGCTGCAGAAAGGTGGCGCGGCGGCGCATCACGTCTTCGCTGGACAGGATGCGGTCGAAATTACTCTTCACGGGCCGCAGCCTCCAGATTCATGGAATCGGCGTACTCAGGCTTGAGCTGGCCGTTCTCGTCGAGCAGCCAGGCATCCATCACCTGACGAACAACAGGTGCCGCCACGCCGGAGCCGGACTCGCCGTTCTCCACCATCACTGCGACTACGATTTTAGGATTGTCGGCGGGCGCAAAGCCGACGAACAAGGCGTGGTCACGATGCCGTTCCTGAACCTTGGTGCGGTCATATTTCTCGCCCTGCTTGATCGCCACGACCTGTGCAGTACCGCTTTTGCCCGCGATGCGGTATTGCGCACCGATAGCGGCCTTGCGCGCCGTACCACGCGCGCCGTGCATGACTTCCTGCATGCCGTGGTTGACTCTGGCCCAGTTGGCCGGGTCGCGCAGAATGATATTCGGCATCGGGTTCTCGTCCACCGGCGGCTTGCCTTCGATGGTTCTGGCCAGATGCGGCCGGTTCCACACGCCCTTGTTGGCCACCAGCGCAGTCGCCTGAGCCAGTTGCAGCGGCGTGGCCTGCATGTAGCCCTGGCCGATGCCGAGAATCAGGGTCTCGCCCGGAAACCAGGCCTGACGGCGGGTGGCCCGCTTCCAGTCGCGGGACGGCATCAGGCCTGCGGACTCTTCGAACATGTCCAGCGAGACTTTCTGGCCGATGCCGAACTTGTTCATGTAGGCGGACAGCCGATCAATGCCCAGCTTGTGAGCCAGGTCGTAAAAATAGGTGTCATTGGAGCGCATGATCGCAGTGTCCAGATCGACCCAGCCGTCACCCGTACGATTCCAGTTCCGGTACTTGTGGTCGTAATTGGGCAACTGGTAGAAGCCCGGATCGAACACCCGTGAACCGGGCGTCACGACACCGGCGTCAAGACCGGCGATGGCGACCGCAGGCTTGATGGTCGAACCCGGCGGATAGAGGCCGCGCAGAATCCGGTTGAACAGCGGTCGGTCGATGGAATCGCGCAGTTCGGCGTAGGCCTTGAAGCTGATACCGGTCACGAACAGGTTAGGGTCGAAGCTGGGTGCGCTGACCATAGCCAGCACTTCGCCGGTTTTCGGGTCCAGCGCCACGACCGCACCACGGCGCCCGCCCAACGCAGCCTCGGCCGCTTCCTGCAGATTGATGTCCAGGCTCAGGACGATGTCCTTGCCGGGAATCGGATCGGTACGCTTGAGGACCCGCAACACGCGGCCGCGGGCGTTGGTCTCGACCTCCTCGTAACCGACCTGACCGTGAAGCTCGGGCTCGTAGAAACGCTCGATGCCCGTCTTGCCGATATGGTGGGTGCCACTGTAATTGACCGGATCGAGGCTTTTTAGCTCTTTCTCGTTGATCCGGCCCATATAGCCGACCGAATGCGCGAAATGCGGCCCTTGCGGGTAGTGCCGGACCAGTTGCGCCACGACCTCGACGCCCGGCAGGCGGAACTGGTTGACCGCAATCAGGGCAATCTGCTCTTCAGTCAGTTCGAACAGAACGGGGACGGGCTCAAATGGACGCCGTCCCTGCTTCATGCGTTTTTCGAAAATGATCCGGTCGTCAGGCGTGAGCTGCAGGATCTCGACGATGGTGTCCAGCACTGCCGACCAGTCGCCCGAGCGCTCGCGCGTGACCGAGAGGCTGAAACTGGGCCGGTTGTCCGCCACCACAACGCCGTTACGGTCGTAGATCAGGCCACGGCTGGGCGGAATTGGCTGGACGTGAACCCGATTGTTTTCCGAGAGCGTCGAGTGGTAGTCGTACTGGATGACCTGCAGGAAATACAGCCGGGCAATCAGTACACACACCAGCAACACGACCGCCACAGCACCGAACACGACCCTGCCGCGCACCAGGCGTGCGTCTTTCTCATGGTCTTTGAGGCGGATCGGTTGAGACATTTAGGCCGTATTCACAGTAAAAACGATGCTACTTGTGATAAGGGTGCCCGGACAGAACGGTCCAGGCGCGATACATCTGCTCACCGATCAGGATACGCACCAGCGGATGCGGCAAGGTCAGCGGCGACAGCGACCAGCGCTGCTCGCTGCGGGCACAGACTTCCGGCGCCAGCCCCTCGGGACCGCCCACCATCAGATTGACCGTGCGTGCATCCAGACGCCAGCGATCAAGTTCGACCGCCAGCTGTTCGGTGCTCCACGGCTTGCCCTGCACTTCCAGCGTGACAATGCGCTCGCCCGGCTGGACCTTCGCCAGCATCGCTTCGCCTTCCTGACGGATAAAGCGCGCGACGTCGGCGTTCTTGCCACGGGTATTGAGCGGAATTTCCACCAGTTCAAGCGCAAGCTCGGACGGCATCCGCTTGGCATACTCATGCCAACCTTCTTCCACCCACTTGGGCATGCGCGAACCAACGGCGATCAGACGCAAACGCACGATAATGCCTTATTCGTTACCCGGAGTGTGGTGCGCAGCGCTGGCAGCGCGGCTTTGCTCGGCACCTTGCCACAGACGTTCCAGGTCATAGAACTGGCGTGCGGCGGCAGTCATCACGTGAACGATAACGTCGCCCAGGTCCAGCAGGACCCAATCGCTGTCGCCCTTGCCTTCTTCGCTCAGCGGCATGAGACCGGCAGCCTTGACCTTCTCGCGAACGCTGTCGACCAGTGCATTGAGCTGGCGATTGGACGTACCGGTGCAGATCAGCATGTAGTCGGCGATGCTGGTCTTGTCACGCACATCGATGGACAGAATGTCTGCGCCCTTGACGTCTTCCAGTGCGGCGGTTGCCACGGCGACGACTTCTTCACTGCTCATTTTTTGCTTTGTCATATAAAACTCATTCAGCTCGTATGTGTGGGAGCGCCCAAACGCTTATCTGTAAAAAGCAGTTTCAGGGCGACCCATCCGTGTTCGGCGCACGGTAAAGCCCGTGCGCATCGATATAGGCCAGTACCGCGTCTGGCACCAGAAAACGTACCGACTTACCGCTGGCCAGCAGTTGACGGATCTGGGTGGCAGACACCGATAAAGGCGTCTGCCAGACGAATGTAATGTTGCCGCCCGGCCCTTTCAGGGCTTTCGGATCGCTGACTGCGCGTGCCGCCAGCAGATTGCGCATGGCATCCGGCGACTCGCTGTCCGCATCCGGGCGTTGCAGCACCACGATATGGCAGTGCTCCAGCAATTCTTCCCACCGATGCCAGGAGGGCAGCCCGCAAAAGGCATCCCAACCCAGCAACAGAAACAACTGGTCCCGAGGCGCCAGTTCGGCGCGCATCGATTCCAGGGTGTCGAGGGTATACGACGGTTTGTCCCGTTTCAGTTCACGGTCATCCACCGTCAGGGGTGACACGCCTTGCACTGCGCTGCGGACCATCGCCAGACGATCCTCAGCCGTGACACTCGGCATGTCGCGATGCGGAGGCCTGGCGCTGGGCGTCAGGCGCAACTCATCGAGTTCCAGCAGTTCAGCCACTTCCAGCGCACCGCGCAAATGGCCGATATGAACCGGATCGAACGTGCCCCCAAGCATGCCGATACGTCTGGGCAGCGTTGTCATGGGCTCGCTCAAGTCAGGCTTGTCCGCGCAGTTGACCGTCACCGATCACGATGTACTTCTCGCAGGTCAGCCCTTCCAGGCCCACCGGTCCGCGGGCGTGCAGCTTATCAGTAGAAATGCCGATCTCGGCACCCAGCCCGTATTCGAAGCCGTCGGCAAAGGAGGTCGGCGCATTGACCATCACCGAACTCGAGTCGACCTCAGCCATGAACCGGCGCGTCTGACCCTGATGATCGGAAACGATGGCATCACTGTGATGCGAGCCATAATGGTTGATGTGCTCGATCGCCTCATCCAGACCGGTGACGATACGAATCGACAGGATCGCCGCCAGATACTCGGTGTGCCAGTCCTCTTCGGTTGCCGCCACCACGTCGATCAGCTCGCGGGTGCGCTCGCAACCACGCAGCTCGACGCCCTTTTCGCGGAACTGCGCAGCCATCGGCGGCAGAAACTCGGCGGCAACCGTCTGATCGACCAGAAGGGTCTCCATCGCGCCGCAGATACCGTAGCGATAGGTCTTGGCGTTGAACGCGATCTTCTGCGCCTTCGCCAGATCGGCATGGGCACTCACGTAAACGTGACAGATGCCATCCAGATGCTTGATGACCGGCACCCGGGCGTCACGGCTGACGCGTTCGATCAAACCCTTGCCGCCACGCGGGACGATGACGTCCACGTATTCAGGCATGGTGATCAGCGCACCCACGGCAGCACGGTCAGTGGTTTCGACCACTTGCACCACAGCCGCGGGCAGCCCGGCATCAGCCAGACCACGCTCGATGCAGGCAGCAATAGCGCGATTGGAATGAATGGCCTCGGAACCGCCACGCAGGATGGTTGCGTTACCCGACTTCAGGCACAGGCTGGCCGCATCGATGGTGACGTTCGGACGCGACTCGTAAATGATGCCCACAACACCCAGAGGCACGCGCATCTTGCCGACCTGGATACCGGACGGCCGATAACTCATGTCACGAATCGCGCCGACCGGATCCGGCAGACCGGCGACCTGACGCAACCCGACGATCATGCCGTCGATGCGGGCGGGGGTCAGGGCCAGACGCTCCAGCATCGCAGGCTCGAGACCGTTGGCCTGACCGTTGGCCAGGTCCAGCGCATTGGCGGCGGACAGCTCGGCACGCGCTTCGTCCAGAGCGGCAGCAGTGGCCAGCAAGGCGCGGTTTTTCTGCGCGGTGCTGGCACGGCCGATCACTCGCGAAGCTTCGCGGGCGGCGCGACCCAGACGGGTCATGTAGTCAAGAACGGACTCAGTCATGGTCTCAGTGGTCTTGGCAGAGAGGAAAGCGGCCGATTATAGCTGTCGTGCCGCTCGAACGACAGCGCAGACAGGCGGATGGTCGATAACAGTGCGCACTTTTCTGCAACTGTCGCCATTTGCAACGGTCGAGATGCCGCCATGACGTGCATCAGGCGCGTCTGGGTCCAGTCACTTTCAGAAACAACAAAGTCAGCCGTCATGACACATTCAGCTGCAATTCAAGCAGCGCTTGTTATTATCGGCAGCCACCTTTTTCAGTTGCCAGCCTATGCCGACCGCACTTCCCGACAGCTTTTTTCATCGCGATGCCCAGACCCTGGCGCGCGAGCTGCTGGGCAAGGTCATCCGGCACAAGGTCGGCGAGCTGTGGCTCGCCGCGCGCATCATCGAAACCGAAGCCTACTACTGCGCCGAGAAAGGCAGCCACGCCTCGCTGGGCTACACCGAGAAACGCAAGGCACTGTTTCTCGAAGGCGGGCACATTTACATGTATTACGCCCGGGGCGGCGACTCACTGAACTTCAGTGCCGAAGGGCCGGGCAACGCGGTGCTGATCAAGTCGGCGTACCCCTGGACCGACCCGGACAGCGACGAAAATGCGCTGGCGCAAATGCAGTTGAACAACCCTGATGCCAGCGGTGCCATTCGCCCACCACAGCGACTGTGTGCAGGCCAGACACTGTTGTGCAAGGCACTGGGACTGAAAGTGCCGATGTGGGACGCAAAGCGTTTCGACCCACTGAGGCTGCTGGTCGAGGATGTCGGCGAGCACCCGCCCCGTATCATCCAGACCACTCGACTCGGCATTCCCGCCGGGCGCGATGAGCACCTGATGTACCGTTTCGTCGATGCCGATTACGCCCGATTCTGTACGCGGAACCCTCTCAGACGCGGTCAGGTCGAAGGCCGCGACTACTTACTTCTCGATCAAGGAAACTGACCCATGGGCGATCTGCTCAATGGCATGACCGGCTGGCTGACGGCAAACCCTTCGTGGGTCGCCGTCGCGATCTTTGTAGTCGCATTCATAGAGTGCGTCGCGATTGTCGGCATCGTCGTGCCGGGCACGGTCATCATGTTTGCCATCGCCGCACTGGCTGGCAGCGGCATCCTGCCGTTGAGCGAGGTGTTGCTGCTGGGTTTTCTCGGCGGGTTACTGGGTGACGCGGTGTCGTACTTCATAGGCCGCCGCTTCCATCAGAGCATCCGCCAGTTGCCGGGGCTGCGCACGCACCCGGAATGGATGACTGGCGCGGAATCCTATTTCCACAAATACGGCATCGCCAGCCTGCTGGTGGGACGCTTCATTGGCCCGCTGCGGCCGATGCTGCCAATGATTGCGGGCATGTGCGACATGCCGTTCCCACGATTTGCGGCGGTGAGCGTGGTGGCTGCAGCTGGTTGGTCGATTGCTTACCTGATGCCGGGCTGGGCAGCCGGCGCGGCCATCCGGCTACCGTTGCCAGAAGGCTTCTGGACAGAGGCAGCCTTTGTCGGCGCAGGCCTGGCATTGCTGTTCGGCCTGAGTATTCAAAGCAGCATTCGTCAGAAACGCTACGCGACCAAAGTCATTTCCCTGATCAGTCTTGCGCTGGTCGCCGCGCTATTCATTGGCTGGCCGTACCTGACGGATTTCGATAATGGGCTGATGACGCTGGTGCAGGAGCACCGCAGCGAGACGACGCAGCACATTGTGGTGCTGGTCACCAGCATCGGCGATTTCAAAGCCCAGCTGTTGGCCGCTGCGCTGTTGATCATTGTTTTATTGATCGCCAGACAGTGGCGTCATGCAGCATTCGCGCTGGCGACCACGCTGGGCACCGCTATGGCGAATGGCACGTTGAAAGCATTTTTCGCGCGGGCTCGCCCGGAAGTCCTGCTCGAGCCGCTCACCACTTACAGCATGCCGAGCGGGCACAGTTCAGCAGCTTTCGCCCTGTTCATGACCGTTGCGGTACTGGCCGGACGCGGCCAGCCGGTGCGACTGCGCCTGACCTGGTTGCTGGTCTTCGGGATCCCGGCGCTGGCGATTGCCTTGTCACGCGTGTATCTGGGCGTGCATTGGCCAACGGATATTCTGGCGGGCATGCTGTTGGCGTTCTGCATCTGCGCTGCAAGCCTTGCGATCATCCAGCGCAACGAGCCGCTGCCAGCCATGTCACCCAAAGTGTGGTGGCTGATCATCCCGGCGCTGACCGCGCTGCTCGGCACGTTTGCGGTGCACGCTCTGTCGCATGGCGTGCTGCGTTATCAGTATTGATGGTGCTGGATAGACGCAAAACTTGCGGGGCGGCTTGCCGGCGATTGCCGCAGATCAGTCACTGATCAGGCGCTTCAGATACCGCTTCGCCGGCAAGCCGCCTCCCGCAGCTCGCGATCTACTGCGAGACGCCACAGGCTCAAGCCTGCAAATCACCCTGCATCTCATCCAGCAATTCCTGAATGGCATCCAGGCGCTCTTCGGGATCGTCGATTTCCAGCAGTTCGATCTTGTCTTCTTCGGTAAACGGCAGCAGGTAAGCCAACTGGTTGGACAGCGACTGTTGACCCGTAGCGCTGACGCCCATGTTCAGCGACGCAACCATCGGGTGTTCGGCCAGCGCTTCGAGCAGCGCAACCAGATCGGCATCCTCTTCCTGCAACGGGCGCTCTTCGGGCTCGTCCAGCCACTCTACCTCTGCCACCAGCAACTGATCGCGCTGCACCTCTGCGGCCACCACGCGAAAGCGCCGTGCGCCGACGACCCGAATGCCCAGCAGACCGTTGTCCTGCTGCTGAAAGTCCTGAACCAGCGCTTCGCAGCCGATCAGCGAGTAGCCGCCCGGAGCAGACCCCGTTTCACTGCCCTGGGTGATGCACACCACACCGAACCCTGCGCCCTGCTTCATGCAGCGGCCGATCATGTCCAGGTAACGCGCCTCGAACAGTTGCAGGTCGAGCACGCACCCCGGAAACAGCACAGCGTTCAATGGAAACAAAGGCAACGTCATAAAAAGCCCCCTCAAACGACCAACGACATCGCCAACGGCAGAAACACTGCCGTCGCAACCCCCATCAGGCTCATCGCCAATGCGGCGAACGCCCCCGACTCCTCGCCTTCCTGCAGCGCAACGGAAGTACCGACCGCATGCGCCGTCAGGCCCAGGGCCATACCCCGGGCAGCCTGATTCTCGACACCCGCCAGCGACAGCAGGCCGGGCCCGAAAATGGCACCGAAAACGCCGGTAATCAATACAAATACCGCCGCCAGCGCGGCGACGCCACCCATCTGCTCCGCGACCAGCATGGCAATGGGCGAGGTCACCGATTTGGGCGCCATCGTCATCAGAATCATGTGATCGGCCCCGAACAACAGACCCAGTCCGACACAAAGACCTGTGGCAAAAACGCCGCCAATCACCAGCGTAGTCAAGGTGGGCCATAACAACTGCCGAATGCGACGCAGATTCAGATAAAGCGGCACAGCCAGAGCGACCGTGGCCGGGCCCAGCAGAATCCCCAGTATTTCAGTGCTTTTACGGTATTCGGTGTAATCCAGTCCGCACGTCAGCAGGATGCCGATCACCACCAGCATCGAGACCAGCACCGGCTGCAGAAACAGCCAGCGGGTTTTCTCGTAAGCGGCCATGGCCAGTTGATAGGCGCCCAGCGTGATGGCGATTCCGAATAGCGGGTGATGGATCACCGAGCCCCATGCGCCGTGCCAGTCCAGACTCATGACGGCTCCCGACGGCGAGCCTGACGTTCGATGAGCTTCTGCATCAGCCAGCCGGCGAACGTCAGGGAAATCATCAACGACAGTGACAGGGTGCCGAAAATGGCCCAGAAATCTTCGGCAATGGCTGCCGCATACACCATTACACCCACTGCGGGCGGCACCAGCAGCAGCGGCAGGTAACGCAGCAGGCTGCTGGCCGCCATGCTGATGGGCTCGCTCACCTCACCGCGCGTCATCAGAAACGCCATGAGCAGTACCAGACCGATGATCGGCCCTGGCAGTATCGATAGAAACAGATGGTTGAGCGCTGTCCCCAACAATTGGAACAGCACCAGCCAGGTCAAACCCCGTAGCAACATGAGCACTCCAGCACACTAGAAAGATCCGGCGATTTCTCGGCCGCATTATAAACATGACGCGCCAGTGCCTATGTGCAGGTATTCGCGTGCATGACCTTCCTTGACCAACCCGCAACCCTCTGCTGATCTTGTGGTTCGCCCGCAGGCAATGTCCTACGCAGGCATCGGCATTACGCTACAACATCACATGACAAGGAGAGTGAAATGCCTTTTGTACCGGTTACAGAACTCAAGAACTACATCGGCAAGGAACTGGGATGTTCCGACTGGCTGACCATCGATCAGGAACGAATCAATCTGTTCGCCGAGGCAACAGGGGATTTTCAGTTCATCCATGTCGATCCGGTCAAGGCCGCCCACACACCGTTCGGCGCAACCATTGCCCACGGCTTTCTCACGCTGTCGCTGATCCCCAAGCTGATGGGTGATCTGCTGGTTCTGCCCGACGGTATGAAGATGGTGATCAACTACGGACTGGATACCGTGCGCTTCGTTCAGCCAGTGCTGGTCAATTCCCGTGTGCGCCTGAAGGTTGAGCTGACTGACGCTACCGAGAAAAAACCCGGCCAGTGGCTGCTCAAGGCGACCACGACCATGGAGATCGAAGGCCAGGAAAAACCGGCGTTTGTCGCCGAGCCACTGTCGATGTGCTTCGTGTAACACGTCTGAAAAACGAAACAGTCGTAACAGACTGTTTCGTACCCGTTACTCACTGCGGCATACTCGCCGACGGTTGAGACATAACATCTGCATAAGCAGAGCCACGCTCAATCCTGAATCACTCTTCCGGGATCTCACATGCGCGCGCTCGCCCCACTGGCTTTGACACTCTTGATCGCAGGTTGCGGTGATGGCGAATCACTGCTGCCCCCCGATGGCCGTCTGGCCGATGGCGGGCGTTACCGCGGTGACCTGGTAGACGGCGTGCTGCAAGGTTATGGTCGGATCGATTACCCCAACGGCAGTTGGTACGAAGGCCAGTTTGATCGCGGCCAGAGGCAAGGCATCGGCGAGTTGCATGCCAGCAATGGCGACATCTACAAAGGCGGCTTCGAACAAGGCTTGTTCAATGGCCAGGGCAAGCTCACCACCAGCAGCGGTGCCAGCTATGTCGGCGGCTTCAGGCTGGGTCAACGCGACGGCGAAGGCACCCAGAAAGACAAGGGCCTGTTATATCGCGGCCAGTTCAAGCAAGGGCTGTATGACGGCCCGGGCCGCCTGGAGATGGAAGACGGCAGTCAGTATCAGGGCCTGTTCGCCAACGGCAAACCCAACGGCGAAGGCATACGCAGTGATGCCAGCGGCAATCAGTACAGCGGGATGTTCGTTGATGGCCAGTTGCAGGGCAACGGCAGCTTCACCAGCGCTGACGGCGATCAATACGTCGGCCGCTTTCGCAACAGTCAGCTCGACGGACAGGGTCGCTATGAAAACAGTGACGGTGACGTCTGGAGCGGAGAGTTCAAGGAAGGCGCGCTGACCGGCAAGGGCGAGTTGCTCGGCTCCGACGGCAGCCGCTATCAGGGCAGCTTCGATAACTGGCGCTTCGCAGGCCAGGGAACTCTGCACCTGCCCGATGGAAGTTCCTATGTCGGTGAGTTTGCCGATGACACCTATCAGGGCGAAGGCGTTCTGACGACGGCTGACGGCACGGTCCAACGCGGTATCTGGGCCAACGGTCAACGCATCCGTGACGCCAAGGGCAAGTTGTTGCCAGACGCATTGGAAACAGGCTTGCTTGCTCAGGGTTCGCTGCTGGAGAAGGCGCTGTCTGCCGTGCCCGCCTCTACCGCCGCCCCCGAACTGTACAGCCTGGTGGTGGGCGGCGACGGCAAGCAAAGCGTGTTCATGCGTGAAGCGGACTATGTGAGCAACCTGCTGGCCACGCGCTTTGGCGCAGTCGGGCAGATCAGTCTGGTCAATCATCGCGACCACATGGATGACCGGCCGATGGCGACCCGCGAGACCATTACCCGCGCCGTGCAAACGCTGGCGCAGCGCACCGGTCCTGAAGACCTGATCTTCATCTACCTGACCAGCCACGGCACACAGGACCATGAACTGGTGCTCGACCAGCCGCGTCTGTCGCTGGCCGACCTGCCTGCCGACGCACTGGCCGCCGCACTGGCACCGCTGAAAAATCGCGACAAGGTTGTAGTGATCTCGGCCTGTTATTCAGGCGGTTTCATACCGGACCTCAAAGACGAGCGAACGGTGGTCATGACCGCGTCCCGCGCTGACCGCGTTTCCTTCGGCTGTTCGGAAGAGGCCGACTTCACCTATTTTGGCGATGCACTATTCGGTAAAGCCCTGGTCGAAACCGATGACTTGCAGCAGGCATTCAATGAGGCCAAAGCCTACGTTGCACGACGTGAAACCGAAGACAACTTCGAAGCATCAGAGCCGCAGATCTGGGCACCCAAAGGCGTCATTGCCCGCTGGCAACTGCTGCGCAAGAATCAGGCAGAACGCGCGCTGAACACGACGTTGACTCGCAAGGAAGCGAAGACCTCGAGTAGCCGCTAGGCTTATCCGTATCAAGGGAGAAACATTATGTACTTGACGCCGCAACACATCCTGCTCGCAGGCGCCACGGGCCTGACCGGCGAACATCTGCTGGACCGTCTGCTCAACGAACCTACCGTCAGCCGCGTTCTGGCCCCCACACGCCGGGCACTGGCGGAGCATCCTCGCCTTGAAAATCCGGTCGGCGACCTGAGCACATTACTGCCATCGCTGGGTGGCCGGGTGGACATCGCATTCTGCTGTCTGGGTACGACCATCAAACAGGCGGGCTCGCAGGATGCATTCAAGGCGGTCGACCTGGATCTGGTCGTTGCGTTTGCCAGACGAGCGCGTGAACTGGGTGCCCGGCACCTGCTGGTCATCAGCGCGGTCGGTGCCGATGTCAAATCCAGTGTCTTTTACAACCGCATCAAAGGCGAGATGGAGCAGGCGCTCAGGGCGCAGGACTGGCCGCAACTGACCATCGCCCGCCCTTCCCTGCTGGTCGGCAATCGCCCGGAAACCCGCTGGGCCGAGCAACTGGCCGCGCCGATCGCCAAGCTGATTCCCGGCAAATACGGCGCCATCGAAGCCTGCCAACTGGCCCGCGCACTGTGGCGACTGGCGCTGGAAGAGCAGGATGGCGAACGGGTCGTCGAGTCGGATGAGCTGCGCAAGCTGGGGAAATAAGGAAATCACTGATCGTTACGGACTGCATGCAGACGCAGAGCATCGGCACGATCAATAAATTCAACGACTGTCAAAGCCCGCCTGTGGCCTGAACGCCGAACCCTAGCGCGGTCAGCACAGATAAGGGCAGCAGCAAGGTATCGAGCAACGCACTGCCTGGCAGATCCAGCCCGGGATAGCTCGGCGCTTCAGCCCCGAAACGGTCGGTCGCACAGCAACCGCCCTGCAGTGCATAGAGGTTCAGCCGCGTTCCGGCATAAACCACCGGCGCGCCAGGCTTGGCAGCATTGAGCGTGCGTGCGGTGGCGCAGCCGGTCATGACCAGCGCCAGCACAATCACCAGCAGTTTATTCATCGCCACCGACATGGTGCTCACCCCAACGCGGCAGCATGTCCTGCGGCACGTTCAGCAGATTGAGAATCCGTGCGACCACGAAATCCACCAGATCATCAATGGTCTGCGGCTGATGATAGAAGCCGGGGGACGCGGGAAGGATCACTGCGCCCATGTTCGACAGCTTGAGCATGTTCTCAAGGTGAATGCTGGAGAACGGTGCCTCGCGTGGCACCAGAATCAACTGGCGTCGCTCCTTGAGCGTCACGTCGGCCGCACGCTCGATCAGGTTGTTGCAGGCCCCGGTCGCAATCGCCGACAGCGTGCCGGTCGAACAGGGCACCACTACCATTGCGCTGGGCGAGCCCGACCCCGAGGCCACCGGCGACATCCAGTCATCGCGCCCATAGACCCGAATCTGCCCCGCCGCCGCACCGGTGTACTCGGTGAGGAACGCCTGCATCATCATCGGCTTGGGCGGCAGGCGCACATCGGTTTCGGTCGCCATGACCAATTGCGCCGCCTTGGAGATCAGGAAGTGTACTTCCCGATCTTCACGCACCAGACAGTCCAGCAGACGCAGACCATATTGCGCGCCCGAGGCGCCGGTCATGGCGACCGTGATGCGTTCAGGCCCGCTCATTTCAAAGCCTCGGCCAGTTTGCCATGCAGGCCGCCGAAGCCGCCGTTGCTCATGATCACGATATGCGTGCCCGGTTGTGCCTGGCTCTTGACCCGCGCAATGATTGCTTCAAGCGAATCGCAAACCACCGCAGGCACCGTGCATTCAGCCGCAGTCGCGCCCAGGTCCCAGCCCAGATTGGCAGGCGCGTACCAGACCACCTGATCGGCCTGCTGAACGCTTTCGGGCAGGCCGTCGCGGTGCGCGCCGAGCTTCATGGAGTTGGAACGCGGCTCGATAACGGCAATGATCGGAGCGTCGCCGACCTTCTTGCGCAGACCGTCCAGCGTCGTGGCAATTGCAGTCGGGTGGTGGGCGAAGTCGTCATAGATCGTGATGCCATGTACGTCGGCAACCTTCTCCATGCGCCGCTTGACGCTCTTGAACGCACTGAGGGCCTCGACGCCCTGAGCAGGCACCACGCCCACATGACGGGCGGCTGCCAGGGTCGCCAAGGCATTGGCCACATTATGCTGGCCTGTCATGTCCCACTCGACCGTGCCCTGCACCTGCTCTTCAAAGATCACCTCAAAGCGCGAGCCGTCTTCGCTCAACAGACGGGCCTGCCATTGACCGCCATGTCCGGTGGTCTGCACAGGCGTCCAGCAGCCCATCCCGATGACGCGTGCCAACGCGGGCTCTGTGGTCGGATGAATCACCAGACCTTCGCTCGGAATGGTACGCACAAGGTGATGGAACTGACGCTCGATGGCGGGAAGATCCGGGAAGATGTCCGCGTGATCGAACTCAAGGTTGTTGAGGATTGCCGTGCGCGGACGGTAGTGGACAAACTTGGAACGCTTGTCGAAGAACGCGCTGTCGTACTCGTCGGCTTCGACCACAAAGAAGGGTGTATCACCCAGACGCGCCGAGACCGCGAAGTTCTGCGGGACACCGCCAATCAGGAAGCCGGGACTCATGCCTGCGTGCTCCAGCACCCAGGCCAGCATGCTGCTGGTGGTGGTCTTGCCGTGCGTGCCCGCCACGGCAAGAACCCAGCGACCTTGCAACACATGGTCGGCCAGCCATTGCGGGCCGGACACATAAGGCAGGCCTTTATTCAGGACATACTCGACCGCAGGGTTACCACGCGACAGGGCGTTGCCGATCACGATCAGGTCCGGCGCAGGGTCAAGCTGCGCAGGGTCGTAACCCTGGGTCAGTTCGATGCCCTGGGCTTCGAGCTGCGTACTCATGGGTGGATAGACGTTGGCGTCGGAGCCCGTAACCCGATGGCCCGACTCTTTGGCGAGCACCGCCAGCGAACCCATGAACGTGCCGCAGATACCAAGGATATGAATATGCATGACCAACCTCTCAGAACATCCCGGCAGGTTAACGTAGGGAGGGTGAAATGGCACCCAGAGTTTGTCCGCGATCCTGTCGCCTGGGGTCTGGTCGAGGCCGCAGACATGAGGCTAAAGTTCAGGTCCCGAAGGCGCGGCAAATAGCCTACTCTTGATAACCTGCTGCCAGATGTTTGAAAGCTGAATCGATACAGACTTCCTCAAAACAAGAACCAGGAGACATACCATGCGTTACGCTCATCCCGGTACCGAAGGCGCCATCGTCAACTTCAAGGAACGCTACGGTAACTACATCGGCGGCGAGTTCGTCGCCCCGGTCAAAGGTCAGTATTTCACCAACACCTCGCCGGTTACCGGCAAGGCCATCGCCGAATTCCCCCGCTCCACGGCAGAAGATATCGAAAAGGCGCTCGACGCCGCCCACGCAGCCGCCCAAGCCTGGGGCTCGACCTCGGTGCAGGCCCGCTCGCTGGTCCTGCTGAAGATCGCAGACCGCATCGAAGCCAATCTGGAAACCCTGGCCATCACCGAAACCTGGGACAACGGCAAGGCGATTCGCGAAACCCTCAACGCCGACATTCCGCTGGCCGCCGACCACTTCCGCTACTTTGCCGGTGTGCTGCGCGCGCAGGAAGGCAGCGCTGCCGAGATCGACGGCAACACCGTCGCGTATCACATCCATGAGCCGCTGGGCGTGGTCGGGCAGATCATCCCGTGGAACTTCCCGATCCTGATGGCGGCCTGGAAGCTTGCGCCTGCACTGGCGGCCGGCAACTGCATCGTGCTCAAACCTGCCGAGCAGACCCCGCTGGGCATCAGCGTGCTTATCGAACTGATCGGCGATCTGCTGCCACCCGGCGTGCTGAACATCGTGCAGGGTTATGGCCGTGAAGCAGGCGAAGCTCTTGCGAGCAGCAAGCGCATCGCCAAGATTGCCTTTACCGGCTCGACCCCGGTCGGCTCGCACATCATGAAGCTGGCGGCGGACAACATCATCCCGTCCACCGTGGAGCTGGGCGGCAAATCGCCGAACATCTTCTTCGAAGACATCATGAGCGCCGAACCGGAGTTCATCGAGAAAGCTGCCGAAGGCCTGGTGCTGGCGTTCTTCAATCAGGGCGAAGTCTGCACCTGCCCGTCCCGCGCACTGGTTCAGGAATCGATTTATCCACAGTTCATGGAAGCGGTGATGCGCAAGGTCGAGAAGATCAAGCGAGGTGATCCGCTGGACACCGACACCATGGTCGGCGCTCAGGCGTCCGAGCAGCAGTTCGACAAGATTCTTTCGTACCTCGATATCGCCAAGGGCGAAGGCGCGGAGCTGTTGACCGGCGGCAAGGTCGAGAAGCTGGAAGGTGATCTGTCGAGCGGCTATTACATCCAGCCGACGTTGCTCAAAGGCAACAACAAGATGCGCGTGTTCCAGGAAGAAATCTTCGGCCCGGTAGTCAGCGTCACGACCTTCAAGGACGAAGCCGAAGCCGTGGCAATCGCCAACGACACCGAGTTCGGCCTGGGTGCCGGCCTCTGGACCCGCGACATCAACCGCGCATACCGCGTGGGCCGTGCCATCAAGGCTGGTCGCGTCTGGACCAACTGCTACCACCTCTACCCTGCGCATGCGGCGTTCGGCGGCTACAAAAAATCCGGCGTCGGCCGCGAAACCCACAAGGTTGCGCTCGAGCACTATCAGCAGACCAAAAATTTGCTGGTGAGCTACGACACCCATCCGCTGGGGTTCTTCTGATCCACTGACGGGATGATCATGCCCACGTTCGCGTGGGCATGCAGCCCGCCCCATCGTCGTGCACGCTGTCACCGATCAATGCCCCGACATAACGCATCGCCAGTCAGGCCCACCCGCTACACCCTGCAAACTCGCACTCATCCTCAGGATGGAGTATTAATTGCTTACATAGCTTCCCACAGTCGTTTGAACCGGGACGTCACCGGTTCGACCGAAAGACCACGTCCGACGCGAGCAGCGGGACGTCATGGAGAATCTGTATGGCGAGCTTTTCTCATTCTGTCGGCGCGCAGACGTACCGCTTCGACAGCCTCAAAGCAGTCATGGCCAAGGCCAGCCCTGCACGTTCCGGCGATTTTCTGGCCGAAGTCGCAGCGCAGAACGACGGCGAGCGTGTAGCCGCGCAAATGGCGCTGGCGAACATCCCGCTCAAGCATTTTCTTGAAGAAGCGTTGATTCCTTACGAAGACGACGAAGTCACGCGCCTGATCATCGATACCCACGACACGCTGGCTTTTGCCCCCGTCAGCCATCTGACCGTCGGCGGCTTTCGTGACTGGCTGCTCAGCGATCAGGCCGACGAAATCAGCCTGCGAGCACTGGCGCCAGGGCTGACGCCGGAAATGGCCGCTGCCGTTTCGAAGATCATGCGCGTACAGGATCTGGTACTGGTGGCGCAGAAAATTCGCGTCGTCACGCGCTTTCGTAACACCATCGGCCTGCGTGGTCGCCTGTCGACCCGCCTGCAACCCAATCACCCTACCGACGACCCGTCCGGTATCGCAGCCAGCGTGCTGGACGGACTGCTGTACGGCAACGGCGACGCCATGATCGGTATCAACCCGGCCACCGACAGCACCTCGTCCATCATCGCCTTGCTGGAAATGCTCGACGCCATCGTCCAGCGCTACGAAATTCCGACCCAGTCCTGCGTGCTGACTCACGTCACGACGTCCATCGAAGTGATCAACCGCGGCGTGCCGGTGGATCTGGTGTTCCAGTCGATCACTGGCACCGAAGCTGCCAACGCCAGTTTCGGTATCAATCTCAAGCTGTTGCAGGAAGGTTACGAAGCGGGCCTGAGCCTGAACCGGGGTACGCTCGGGCAGAACCTGATGTATTTCGAGACTGGACAAGGCAGCGCGCTCTCGGCAAACGCGCACCACGGTGTCGATCAACAGACTTGCGAAACCCGCGCCTACGCCGTTGCGCGGCATTTCAATCCGTTTCTGGTCAATACTGTGGTCGGTTTCATCGGCCCGGAGTACCTGTACAACGGCAAACAGATCATCCGCGCCGGGCTTGAAGACCACTTCTGCGGCAAATTGCTGGGCGTGCCGATGGGCTGCGACATCTGCTACACCAATCATGCCGAAGCCGATCAGGACGACATGGACACGCTGCTCACACTGCTGGGCGTGGCCGGGATCAACTTCATCATGGGCATCCCCGGCTCCGACGACATTATGCTCAACTACCAGACCACTTCGTTCCACGACGCGCTGTATGCCAGGCAGAGCCTGGGCCTGCGGCCAGCGCCGGAATACGAAGCCTGGCTGGAAAAAATGGGCATCTTCACTCAGGCCGACGGACGGGTGCGTTTCGGCGACAGCCTGCCACCCGCCTTCCGTCACGCCCTGGCGCATCTGGCATGAGGGAACGGCCTGTGAATGAACTGGAAAGCACTGAAACAAATCCGGACGCCACGCCGCCCAATCCCTGGCTGGAACTGCGTCGTCTGACATCGGCCCGTATCGCGCTGGGCCGCACCGGCACCAGTCTGCCGACCTCCGCGCAACTGGACTTCCAACTGGCACATGCCCAGGCACGCGACGCAGTGCATCTGGCGTTCGATCATGCAGGTATCAGTGCCCAATTGGCTGAAAAAGGCCGCGAAACCCTGTTATTGCATAGCGCAGCCGCTGACCGTGACAATTACCTGCAACGGCCGGATCTGGGAAGACGCCTGAACGATGAATCTGCCAGCCAGTTGCGCGATTACGCAGCCGCTCATCCGGGCGGGCTCGATCTGGCGATAGTGGTGGCCGACGGCCTGTCGGCGTTGGCCGTTCATCGCCACGCGGTGCCCTTTCTGGTGCGCCTGGAGGAACAGGCTGAAGCAGAAGGCTGGACGCTGTCGCCTGTGATCATGGTGGAACAGGGCCGCGTGGCCGTCGCCGACGAAATCGGCGAACTGCTGAGTGCAAAGATGGTAGTGATCCTCATCGGCGAGCGCCCCGGCCTCAGCTCTCCCGACAGCCTGGGGCTGTATTTCACCTACGCGCCGAAAGTCGGACTCAACGATGCGCACCGCAATTGCATTTCCAACATCCGGCTGGAAGGCCTGAGCTACGGCATGGCAGCCCATCGACTGCTGTACTTGATGCGCGAGGCCTGTCGCCGCCAGGTGTCAGGGGTAAAACTCAAGGACGAAGCGGAACTCAAGACTGTGGAATCCGACGAGACCGCCGACAACCTGACCAGACGCACCGGCAATTTCCTGCTCGCGGGCCCGGACGACCCGCATTAGATTGCGCTTTCTAAAGCCGCCAGTCAGCATCGCGGTGACCATCCTGGCGCATTGCATTAGCCCATAGTGAAGTTGAGGCCCGACCATGCGGATCATCCAAGCCACGCTTGAACACCTTGACCTGCTCTGCCCGTTGTTCGTCAAATACCGCGAATTCTACGGCGAGCTGCCATTCCCCGACTCGTCGCGGGACTTTCTGGAGAAACGCCTGCGCCGCGCAGAATCAGTGATTTATCTTGCGCTGGCGAAAGATGACGAGAACAGGCTGTTGGGCTTCTGCCAGCTCTATCCCAGCTACTCCTCGCTGTCGCTCAAACGCGTCTGGATTCTCAACGACATCTACGTCGCCGAAGACGCCCGTAGACAATTGGTCGCCGACCACTTGATGAAAGAAGCCAAGAAAATGGCCAAGGAAACCCAGGCCGTGCGCATGCGCGTGTCGACCAGCAGCAACAATGACGTGGCGCAAAAGGTCTACGAATCGATTGGTTTCAAGGAAGACACTCAGTTCAAGAACTACGTGCTGCCGATCAATTCGGACCGTTGATCCTGTTCGCGAGCAAACCGCAATTCCCCCGGGTTTGCTCGCCCGTATCCTTGTCTCGCAACAGTTGTAACATCTCTATTGAAATCTTGCGGTTCCCTGCCTGCATTCTCCTTCTATAATGCCGCGCACACTGCACACGTAGTTTCTTCCGCATGCGACCCGGCTCAGGGTTCTCGCCTCAGGTGCTTCAATGGAATTCAACCCGCTCGACCTCATCCTGCATCTCGATGTTTACCTCGACATGCTGGTGACCAACTACGGCACGTGGATTTACGCGATTCTGTTCCTGGTGATTTTCTGCGAGACCGGCCTGGTGATCATGCCGTTCCTGCCGGGCGATTCCTTGCTGTTCATAGCAGGTGCCGTAGCAGCAGGCGGCGGCATGGACCCGGTTCTGCTCGCCGGACTGTTAATGCTGGCGGCGATACTGGGCGACAGCACCAACTACATCATCGGCCGCACAGCCGGTGAAAAGCTGTTCAGCAACTCAAAATCGAAGATTTTCCGTCGCGACTACCTGCTGCGGACTCAGGTTTTCTACGAGCGTCACGGTGGCAAGACCGTCACGCTCGCACGTTTTCTGCCGATCATTCGCACCTTTGCGCCCTTCGTGGCGGGCGTCGGCCGCATGTCGTACCCGCGCTTTGTGGGCTTCAGCGTGCTGGGCTCGGTGCTGTGGGTGGGCAGTCTGGTCACGCTGGGCTTCTTCTTCGGCAACGTACCGTTCATCAAGCAGAACCTGACGTTCCTGGTGCTGGCAATCATTGCGCTCTCCCTGCTGCCGATGATCATCGGCGTCGTGCGCAGCCGCACAGGCCGCTCCGTCGACGTCAGCTGACCCATGTGGTCATTCAGCAACTGGCGCAGGCAGCGCACGCTGGCGAAGAATCCGGTTCCCGCTGAGCTGTGGCAAACCGTCCGCCAGCACCTGCCGATCCTCGATGGCCTGAGCGCCGAACAGGAAGCCCAGTTGCGCGATGCCTGCGTGCTGTTTCTGCACGACAAACACCTGACCGCGCTGCCGGGTGTGGAACTGGACGATGAACACCGGCTGTTTCTCGCCGCACAGGCGCAACTGCCGCTGCTGAACCTTGGCGATCTGAACTGGTATCAGGGCTTTCACGAGATCGTGCTTTACCCTGACGACTTCGTCAGCCCACAGCGGCATCGCGACGCCAGCGGCATTGAACACGAATGGGATGGCGAACACAGCGGCGAGGCCTGGCTGCAAGGGCCGGTCATTCTCGCCTGGCCGGGTGTGTTATCGAGCGGTGACTGGGACGCCTACAATCTGGTGATCCACGAACTGGCACACAAGCTCGACATGCTCAACGGGGATGCCAACGGCCTGCCTCCGCTGCACAGCGACATGCGCATCACCGAGTGGGCCAGCGCCATGCAGAGCGCCTTCGACGACCTCAACCGCCAGCTCGACCTGAACCCCGACGCGGAAACCGCTATCGACCCCTATGCGGCGCAGGATCCGGCCGAATTCTTTGCCGTTACCAGCGAATACTTCTTCAGCGCCCCTGACCTGCTGCACGCCAGCTACCCCGATGTGTACCAACAGCTCAAAGCCTTCTACCGTCAGGACACCCTGGCGCGACTGCTTGCGTTGCAGACACAGGACCCCGCCTACAAGGCCCACTGACTGATCACACCATCGCCAAACCCCGTGCATGGCAACGAAAACAGAATATGCCTATAATCCGGACCACTTTTTGGCGGTTCGCGCCAAAATCTGTCTGGTCAACTACGGGGGCAAAGCCCAATGAGCTACAGCAAGATTCCGGCGGGCAAAGACCTTCCGAACGACATCTACGTCGCGATCGAAATCCCGGCCAACCACGCGCCGATCAAGTACGAAATCGACAAAGACTCCGATTGCCTGTTCGTTGATCGTTTCATGGCCACCCCAATGTTTTACCCAGCCAACTATGGCTTCATTCCCAACACCCTGGCGGATGACGGCGACCCCCTCGACGTGCTGGTCGTGACCCCGTACCCGGTATCCCCAGGTTCGGTCATTCGCGCACGTCCGGTCGGCATCCTGCACATGACCGACGACGGCGGCGGTGATGCCAAAGTCATCGCAGTCCCGCACGACAAGCTGTCCCAGCTGTATGTCGACGTCAAGGAATACACCGACCTGCCAGCCCTGCTGCTTGAGCAGATCAAGCACTTCTTCGAGAACTACAAGGATCTCGAAAAAGGCAAATGGGTCAAGATCGAAGGCTGGGGCGACGCAGAAGCCGCACGCGCTGAAATCACCAAATCGGTTGCAGCCTTCAAAGGCTGATTGACGGTTTGCTGTGTCGAGACACCTGCGTTGCGGGTGTCTTGGCATAGACACAAGCAACAAACTCCCCTCGTAACACCCCCCTCTGCCACAGACTTTTTTTCAAAAATCGCGTTTAAAAATGCGTTTAACCATTCGCCAACAATAAACATTCCAGCAAACCCCGCACAGCCGGCCTGAATAAATCCCTCAGCGTTTATCAAAAATCCGGCGATTACGGAACATGCCTACACGACAAACATCCCGTCTGTAATACCTCTCGCCACGCACCCCCAGCGACAACGCCGACATCAACACCTCGTTCATTTAAACGCCCTGATCGCGCCAGTAAACTCGGCCCCATGAATACATCAGGCGATCGACTCCGCATTCTTCTCAAAGAGTGCCACCTCACTGCGACTGATTTTGCTGCCAACCGCAAGATCACGCCGCAACATGTCAATAACTGGTTCAAGCGCGGCGTCCCGATGGCGCGCATTGACGAGGTGGCTGAACTATTAACCGTTAACGCCCGCTGGCTGCGCACCGGCGAAGGCCCCAAACACCCGACCGACTCCGCCAATGAAAACAATGGCGGCGACACTCGACTGATCGTCCATCAGGATCAAGGAAGAAACATGCTGCGTGGAGACGTGGAAATTCAGATATTCAAGGAAATCGAATCCACCCATGGCGTCAGCAAAACCGTCCTGGCCGAAGCCCCCGGACAAAAAATCCGCCTGCCTTTGCAGGTTCTGCAAACCATGGGCATCGATCCCAAGAACTGCCTGTGCGTCGCCATGGTCGGCAACAGCATGGCTGACAAGATTCAGGACGGCTCGATCCTGGGCGTGGACCGCGAACTTACGCAAGTGATAGACGGCGAAATCTATGCCCTCGAACACGGCGGCATTCTGCGCGTGCGCTACCTCTACCGCCTGCCTAACGGCGGCCTGCGCCTGCGCAGCCACAACGATGCCGAGTACCCTGACGAAATTTTCAGCGCCGAAGACATCGAAGATGAACGCATCCGCATCCTGGGCTGGATCTTCTGGTGGTCCACCCTCAACAGCCGACGCAACGCGATGCTGCTGTTCTGACATTGGCGTCATGACACATCAAGACTGGGCATCGGCGGCAAACATCAGTATGCTGTCCGCCATCCAAAGCATCGCCGCCCCGCAGCGATGCCACAGCAGGGCAGATGACACATCTGCCCTGCTCTCTTATCAGCATTCCTTGCGAATGCACCTTTTGCAGGCGATTGCGGTTTACCAAAAATAGACCAAGATTGCCCACGAGAAGCCGGCCACAAGCCGGCTTTTTAACGCCTGCTGAAAGCCGGATGGCCTGCAAGAAACTCCATCATCAAAGACTCTAGCCCGTAAGCGTCTCGGGGTTACACGTAGTCGGACGCTCAGCGGTGTGATCATGAGCTAGTGCGCGGCGGCGGGGGCAGGACTACCTGACTGCTTTCGTATGGCAGTTACTGTGATTTCAATCAGAACACGCCCCTCCAAAGCTACCCCCAGGCAAGCACGCTGAGGCCAGTTTTGCGGGTTGGCACCGATCCAATCACACCATACTTCGTCCATCACGGGCTTATCTGCCATTCTTGCGATGTAAACCTGCGCACTGACAATACTTTGCTTGTCTGACCCCGCTCCTTAAGATTCCCTTCAATGACCTCGAGCGCCTGACGAGTCTGGTCAGCAATATTTTGCGAGGTGTCCGTGGCGGTGGCTACCGTCCAGACTAAATCTCTGTAAGCACTGGACCGATTTCTACCTTGATAAGCACCGCGAACTCTAGTTATGTCACTTGGAGTCATGCTCGTTCCTTATTTCTTGGCTTTCTTAATTTAGGGTGCTCAACAGATCGTCGGATCGCATCCATTATTTGGCAGCAATTCACTAATCTTGCTCGATTTTTGTGTAGGTAGCCAGGACAGCACATCCTTCAAGGATGCATACGGATCATGCCCATTCATGCACGCAGACTGGATCAAGCTCATGATCGCCGCTGCTTGTGTGCCGCTGCGCAGCGACCCAGCAAACAACCCGTTGGAGCGCCCAAGTGCCCACGGGCTGATCTGGTTTTCGACATGGTCGTTGTCGATAGGCACAGCTACGTCGTCCAGGTAACGGGTCAGCGCTACCCAGCGTTTAAGGCTGCAATCCGGGGCTTTAGCCGTTTCTGATCCGTTGGACAGCAGATCACGCTGACAGCCCTGACCGCTATGACTGAAGCCTGTCGGTAACCGCACGTCCGTCCGCATCTGAAAGTAGCCCGATACGTCAGCCACTAATCCGCACACTCACCCGCCCGTTCAAGATCCCGGTCTCTCCAGAGCCTCCAGACGTTGTCCCACCCGGCCTCATGACTCACGCCCTCAACCACGACCAATCGATTACACACGCCACTGCGCAACCGCTCGCGATACGTTTGCGCCAGCGCCGTCGGAACGACATGATCCAGCGTCCCTGAAAAATGCCGCTGAGGGATGCCGGCCAACCGACGCTGGTAATCCAGAGGATCAAGCGAGCCTGCAAGAGGTGTCAGATTGTGAGTGTGTGCCCATAACCGTGGGCTTAGGTTGCCTGCGAGCGTCTGGACTTGGGTCACGTCATCGCGCTGAGCAGCCAGCAACAGCGCCAGAGCGCCCCCACCGGAGTAACCGACCAGTTCGAACGACTGATTGCCGTAACGCTGTTTCAGAAGGTCGAGTGCGTGACTGAGGCTGGTAACGATTTCCTGCGAGAAACGTCGATCTGTCCAGAGCGCTGTCTTGCAGTCAGGCGAGGTGGCGAACTGGCAGGGTCGTGCGAGGTAGGCGTTGGGTGTCGGGTCGTCGATTGCGAGGCGCGGCACCAGTAATTTTCGGGGGCTGGGGTCGAGGCTGGGTTGGGTCGCGCTGGCCCAGGCGTGACCGTCACCTTCGAGGTAAACGCGCAGACGCCTCGCAGGCTGGACACCCGTCGGTAGCAGCGCAGCCAGCGCAAACGGCTGGCCGGGCAGGATTTGCAGTTGTCGACCGCTCTGATCAGCCAGCTGTTGCAGCGCCTGACGTGGCGATTGGCAGCCTGCGATGAGGGCGCTGACCAGCAGCGCCATCAACGTCTGAAGGCAAACGCCCCAGCGGTGAGGGCTGGGGCGCAGGTGGATCATCAGAAGTCGTAACGCACTTTTGCCGAGAACACGTCGGCATCGAAATCCGACTTGCCGATGTAGTCGTAATTCAAGCCTAAGGTGATCGCGCCCAGTTTGTAGTCCGCACCTATGCCTGCCTCGTAGCTGTCACGTACCGCCTTGGCACCGCTGGTCACGAACGGCGTACTGCCCAGCAGGAAGGTCGATGTGCTCTTGGCCTCGTCGGCGGCGAAATCGTGATACGCCATCAGCCTGGCTTGCGGCTCCAGCGTGCCGGCGCCGAGAACGAAGCTGCCCGCTACGCGCACACCCGCGCCCAGTTCGATAGCCTCGTAGCGTTGATCTTCGACCTTCAACGCAGCCGACGAGTTTTTCTCGCGATAGCCGTCGATGTTCACCTGGCTGTAACGCGCGGCCAGTCGTGGCTCGATCAGTGTTTGCGGGGTGACATGGTAGGTGTAGCCGCCCACCAGATTCAGCCCCAACAGGTCGCTGTCATAGTCCGATTTGGCACGAGTACCGACGATGCTGCGCTTGCCCTGGTTGTCGTTGAGGCCATAGGTCAGGCTCGCATCGACGAAGTAGTTACCCAGCTCGAAACCGCTGTACAGGGTGAACGCATGGCTATCGACTTCGGTCTTGTTGCCGCTTTTGCCATTCACGTCGGTATTGATGAAGCTGTACGCCAGACCCAAAGTCAGGTTTTCGTTCAGCTTGCCGTCTGCACCAACCGCAACACCGTGGCTATAAGCGTTGTAGCCCGCCACACCATCGCGCTGGCCTTGAGTGGCGTCGCTGTAGAGAGACTGGACCCATACGCCCGCTTCCTTGAAGCCCTCACCCGAAGACGCACCGCGTATCGAGCTGGTACGGCTACCGGTGACGCCGCTGATCAGACTCTGACTGGTGGTCGCGGCACGGGTTGCGCCGCCGTTGATTTCCGGTGTCAGTTGCGAAGCCAGCTTCGCCACTTGAGCTTCATCAGCGTTCAACAGGGCTTGTTTGAACGGATCGCTATCGTTCATTTTGCCAATAATGCTGTCATCGACGAGCTTGACCAGTGTTTTCTGGCTGTTGGTCGAACCACCATTGTCTGTGACGATCTGGGCAACCTGTTCCCTGCCTTTGGCCGTCACCACAGCCACCACTTGAGTGCCGCTAACGGTGTAACTGTCAACGTTGAGCAGCGCCGATGTGCTGACGACATCGAGCTTGCCGTTCGGATCGACCTTCGTGCCATCGTTGGCAAGCAGATCAATTCGGCCTGCTTCGAGCAGTTTGTAGGTGGTGCCCGTGGCGTTGAAATCCTCTCCCTTGGCGGCCAGTCTGATCTGGGCACCTGGCTCGAACTGAGCGACGTCGGTGACTCTCAGCACGGCAGTATTCACGTTGGTGGCACTGCTGAGATTCAGGGCCAGCGCAGCGTTGCCCGCGACGTTAAGGCTGCCATTGATGCTGGTGTGCGGAGCTTCCAGAGTAAAGGTCGTCGCCGGGCTGCCCGTGTCGCCTACGAGGATGAAACCATCCTTTTTCAGACGGATGTTGTAGCCGTCGGTGCTGGTATTGGTCGCTGTGAAGGACGTGTCACCTTCCAGTTCAATGTTACTCAGGTCTATCAGGTTGCCGACGACGACGCTGCCCTTGCGCAGGATCAGCTCGACCGGACGGTTACTTGCCGACGCATCGATGGCCTTATCGGCAGAAATGATCGAGCCGTTGTTGAAGATATTGAAGTCGCCTCGTTCGATAAACCACGGCTGGGCGTTTGGCAAGTTGAAGCGAGTATTACCGATTGCAATGGCGGTACCCTGCCCGCGTATAGTCCCGTCGTTGGTCAGGTGTGTCGTGTGGCCGGTGAAGCTGGCGCCGTCGATCCGCACACCTTCAGCGTTCTCGCCTGTAGCGACGATGGTGCCCTGGTTGCTGAAATAGCCAAGTTCTGCAAACGCACCTGAGTTGCTGGTGGTCAGGTCAATGCCGGTTGCGCCCTTGCCGGACACCTCGATCTGGCCACGGTTGAACAGGCTGCCGACGATCTTTCCGCCTTCTACGCTGACACCCTTTACCCCTTCGCCGCTGCTCGTGATCGCGGTGGTGAGGATCAGGTCCTTGTCGACTTTCGAGCCGTTGAGACCGACGATATTCTGTAAACCGCTTCCGCTGTAACTTCCGGTCATGTCGAGGTTGCCCGTGTGAGTCTGGCCCTGGCTTTTGAAGCCGGCATTGGTCAGCTGGACGGTTTCGGCGAATGCGGGCATCGCGTAAGCAGCCACCGAGAGGGCAAGCAGTGTTTTGCGGAGTACTGGGATCACAGATCATTCCTTTAACAGCGTATTGGACAAGCTTCCGTGCGTAGTGGGACCTGACTGTAATAGCGGGTGGCGCGCAGAAGAGCGCGGCGAGGATACAGAAACGCCATCACAGTGGCACCACTTATTTGACGTCATAAAAACGGCAACAGCCTGTACGCGAGACCGCGAATAAATAAAATAAATTACGTCATCCGCGAGTTGTGCAGCAATCTGCTGCACAACAGCACGCCCTTGCAGACAGAGATGTCTGGAATCGAACGCCTAATACCATTTTCAACTCATACCTTCAGCATCAACGATGACTTCCTCACACCCTTCAATGAGGCCTACTGCATGACTGACACTCCCTACACACCGCCCAAGGTCTGGCAGCACGAAGCCGCGTCAGGCGGCACCTTTGCCAGCATCAATCGTCCCACCGCCGGCCCTACGCACGACAAGGAACTGCCGGTCGGCAAGCATCCGTTGCAGCTTTATTCGCTGGCCACGCCGAACGGCGTCAAGGTCACGGTCATGCTGGAAGAACTGCTGGAGCTGGGTCACAGCGGCGCGGAATACGATGCATGGCTGATCAAGATATCCGAGGGTGATCAGTTCTCGAACGGGTTTGTCGGGGTCAATCCGAATTCGAAGATCCCTGCGCTGCTGGATCGCAGTCACGACACGCCAGTGCGTGTGTTCGAGTCCGGGTCGATTCTGCTGTACCTCGCGGAGAAGTTTTCCAGCTTCCTGCCTGCCGATCCTGCCGGGCGGACCGAGACGCTTAACTGGCTGTTCTGGCAGATGGGTGCAGCGCCTTATCTGGGCGGCGGTTTCGGGCATTTCTACGCTTACGCGCCTGAGAAGCTGGAGTACCCGATCAACCGTTTCGCGATGGAAACCAAGCGTCAGCTGGACGTGCTGAACCGTCGCCTCGGAGAAAGCCGCTATCTGGCAGGCGACACTTACACCATCGCCGACATCGCCGTCTGGCCCTGGTATGGCGCGCTGGTGCAGAACAAGGTGTATTCAGCGGCTGAATTCCTGTCGGTGCACGAATACCCGAACCTGATTCGCTGGACCGAAGAAATCGCGGCGCGGCCTGCCGTGATACGCGGCAAGAAGGTCAACCGCACCTGGGGCGAGGAATCGGAGCAGGTTCCGGAGCGTCATCAGGCATCCGATCTGGACAAATAAGGCGTCACGCGGCGCTGATGCGATGCTTGAGACGGCATGACATCAGTGCCGACACGATGGCCAACATCGCTTAACCTTATGCGCTGTTGATCCGCCATCTGACACCCGGAGTTCCGCATGCCGCACGACAAAGACCCTCGCGCCCACACCGCCCTGTCGCAACGCGGCCGCAGTGCCGGGAGCGGACCGGGGTTGTCGGTCAACCCGCCGGTCGTGCGAATCAGCACGGTCCTGTTCGACAGCCTCGCCAGCCTGCGTGAGGCTGAAGTGCGGACGGCCGGCCCTGAACGCTCCCTGACCTACGGTGCCAATGGCAACCCGACGGCGTTCGCCTTGCAGGATCTGATCAGCGAGCTTGAGAGCGCCCATGGCACCTGCCTGTACCCCACCGGGCTGGCGGCGGTGGCACAGATGTTTCAATCGTTTTTGCGTCCGGGCGATCATGTGCTGATGACCGAGTCGGTCTACGGACCGGTACGGCGTCTGGCGAACACCATGCTGACGGCGTTCGACATCGAATTCGATTATTACGCTGCAAATGGCAGCGACATCGAACCCCTGATCAAACCCAATACGCGTATGGTCTACGCCGAAGTGCCGGGTTCGCTGACCTTCGACATGTGTGACCTGCCTGCGCTCTCGCGACTGTGCAAAGCGAAAAATCTGCTGCTGGCTGTGGACAACTCGTGGGGCTCGGGCGTGTTGTTCAAGCCGCTGGAACTGGGTGCGGACATTTCGCTGATGGCCCTGACCAAGTACGTCGCCGGGCACTCGGACGTGATGATGGGCAGTGTCAGCGTCACCCAAGCCCATTGGAAAACCCTCAAGACCATGAATACCGCAGTTGGCAACACGGTCAGCCCGGACGATGCGTATCTGGTGCTGCGCGGCGCTCGCAGTCTGGCGGCGCGTATGGCGATGCATGAGCGTCATGCCCTGCAGGTTGCACAATGGCTGCTGGAGCAACCGCAGGTGGCGCGTGTGCTTTATCCGGCACTGCCGGATGATCCGGGCCATGCCATCTGGAAGCGGGATTTTCATGGCTGCAACGGTTTGCTCAGTTTCGAATTCAAGACGGCTGATCGTCAGGTGCTCGACCGCTTCGTCGGCGCTCTGAAGCTGTTCGGGATCGGTTATTCGTGGGGCGGCTTCGAAAGCCTTGTCACGGAGATTGAACAGCATGGCCCTGATCGCGGAAACGGCCCGATGCTGCGCCTGCAGATCGGCCTGGAAAGCCCGGACGACCTGATCGCAGACCTGCGGTCCGGTTTCGCGGCAGCCTGACCCCCAGCGACTCGCCTGATGGTGCAACGGCGCTGTCATTCGGTCACCGAACAGGTCACCGTCATTTGCCCCACGGGCGTCGCTCTGCTAGTGTCGCCCGGTTTAATCTCTACCGGAAATGCCCTCATGGCCCGCAAGAAAGCTGCACTGGATTTCGAACAGTCCCTCGCTGATCTGCAAACGCTGGTAGAGCGACTGGAGAATGGCGAGTTGTCACTGGAAGACTCTCTCACCGCCTTCGAACAGGGCGTGCGCCTGACGCGCGACTGTCAGAGCGCTCTGACCGCTGCCGAGCAGAAGGTTCAGGTGCTGCTGGAGCGCGACGGTGAACTGGCCGAAGAGCCTTTCGACGATGCGGAACTGCCTGAATGATTGCGAACTATCAAGCGCAAAGTCAGGCCCGCGTCAACGCGGCGCTTGAAGGTCTGTTCCAAGCCCCAACCCCTGAATTGACCCGCCTCTACGACGCCATGCGCTACAGCGTGATGAATGGCGGCAAACGCGTGCGCCCGTTGCTGGCCTATGCCGCATGTGAGGCACTGGGTGGTGTCGCGGAAGATGCCAATGGCGCGGCCTGCGCGGTCGAACTGATCCATGCCTATTCGCTGGTCCACGATGACCTGCCCGCAATGGACGATGACGATCTGCGTCGCGGCCAGCCCACGACCCACAAAGCGTTCGACGAAGCCTGTGCGATTCTGGCGGGCGATGGTTTGCAAAGCCTGGCCTTTACCGCGCTGCTGGCGCCGCACCTGACCTCGCGTGATGCAGAGACGCGTCTGCAGATGGCCAGCACCCTGGCGACGGCTGCCGGTCCGGCTGGCATGGTGGGTGGTCAGGCGATCGATCTGGGTTCTGTGGGTCTGAAGCTGGATCAGGCTGCACTGGAATACATGCACCGCCACAAGACCGGCGCACTGATAGAAGCCAGTGTCCGGCTTGGCGCACTTGCCAGTGGCCGTGCCGACCAGACACAACTGGATGCGCTTCAGGTATATGCCCGAGCCGTAGGCCTGGCTTTTCAAGTGCAGGACGACATTCTCGACGTGGAAAGTGACACCGCCACCCTCGGCAAACGCCAGGGTGCCGACATTGCCCGTGACAAGCCGACCTACCCGGCCCTGCTGGGGCTTGACGCCGCCAAGGACTACGCCCTGGAGCTGCGCAATCAGGCACTGACTGCACTAGACTTGTTCAGTAACGCAGCAGAACCTCTGCGCGAACTGGCCCGCTACATCGTTGAACGCCGTCACTGATCAGCATTACCGACCATCGAAATCGGGTGAATCAACAGCGCTTCATCCGGTCACAGTCATCAGGTCCGGTCAGCCGGACGCCACTGATGCACTTCATGGGCAGCTTGCGATGCATAAGGTAAACTGCCGCCTCTTTTACTTATAACGATTCGCCTGATGCCCACGACGTTCAAAGAGATTCCCCGCGAGCGCCCGGTTACGCCGTTGCTCGACCGAGCCAATACACCGGATGGCCTGCGCCTTCTGGGTGAAGCCGAGCTGGAAACCCTGGCCGATGAGCTGCGCCTGGAACTGCTCTACACCGTTGGCCAGACCGGAGGGCATTTTGGTGCCGGTCTCGGCGTCATCGAGCTGACCATTGCGCTGCATTACGTATTCGACACGCCGGATGACCGTCTGGTGTGGGATGTGGGCCATCAAGCCTACCCGCACAAGATTCTGACGGGGCGTCGCGCGCGTATGTCCACGCTACGCCAGAAAGACGGTGTGGCGGCATTCCCGCGTCGCAGCGAGAGCGAGTACGACACGTTCGGCGTCGGTCATTCCAGCACCTCGATCAGCGCGGCGCTGGGCATGGCGATTGCCTCGCGCCTGCAGGGCAGCGACCGCAAATCCATCGCCGTGATCGGTGATGGCGCGCTGACGGCCGGCATGGCATTCGAGGCGTTGAACCACGCCCCGGAAGTGGCCGCGAACATGCTGGTCATCCTCAACGACAACGACATGTCGATTTCGCGCAACGTGGGCGGGTTGTCGAATTACCTGGCCAAGATTCTTTCCAGCCGTACGTACGCCAGCATGCGTGAAGGCAGCAAAAAGGTGCTTTCGCGCCTGCCTGGTGCCTGGGAAATCGCCCGTCGCACCGAGGAATACGCCAAGGGCATGCTGGTTCCCGGCACGCTGTTCGAAGAGCTGGGCTGGAACTACATCGGTCCTATCGACGGCCACGACCTGCCGACCCTGATCGCCACACTACGCAACATGCGTGACCTCAAGGGTCCGCAGTTCCTGCATGTGGTCACCAAAAAAGGCAAAGGTTTCGGCCCGGCTGAAGTCGACCCGATCGGCTACCACGCGATCACCAAGCTTGAACCGCTCAATGCGCCTGTCGCGATCCCGAAAAAGGTCAGCGGCCCGAAGTATTCAGGGGTGTTCGGACAATGGCTGTGCGACATGGCTGAAGCCGATTCACGGCTGGTGGGTATTACTCCGGCCATGAAGGAAGGCTCGGACCTCGTCGATTTCAGCGAGCGTTACCCCGAGCGTTATTTCGACGTCGCGATTGCCGAGCAGCACGCTGTGACGCTGGCCGCAGGTATGGCCTGTGAAGGCAGCAAGCCTGTGGTTGCGATCTACTCCACATTCCTGCAACGCGGTTATGACCAGCTGGTGCACGACGTAGCGGTGCAGAACCTTGATGTGCTGTTCGCCATCGACCGTGCCGGTCTGGTGGGTGAAGACGGCCCGACGCATGCGGGTAGTTTCGATCTGTCTTACCTGCGCTGCATCCCCGGCATGGTAGTAATGACGCCGAGCGATGAGAACGAGCTGCGCAAGATGCTCAACACCGGCTACCTGCACAATGGCCCCGCCGCTGTGCGCTACCCGCGTGGAACAGGTCCGAACGCCACGATTGAAAAGGATCTCGAGCCTGTCGAGATCGGCAAGGGCATCGTGCGTCGTCAGGGCCAGGGCGTCGCGATCCTGGTGTTCGGCGTGCAACTGGCTGAAGCCTTGATCGTGGCGCAGAAGCTGGATGCAACGGTCATCGACATGCGCTTCGTCAAACCCCTGGACGAGGCTCTGGTGCGCGAAGCGGCAGCCAATCACGAGCTGTTGGTCACACTCGAAGAAAACGCCATCATGGGCGGCGCGGGCGCGGCGGTCAGTGAGTTCCTGGCGCGGGAAAACATCCTCAAGTCCGTGCTGCACATTGGTTTGCCGGACGTTTACGTCGAACATGCCAAGCCTGCGCAGATGCTGGCCGAGTGCGGGCTCGACGCGCAAGGCATCGAAGCGGCGATCAACCAGCGGCTGACGCTGATTGGCTGATAGACGCGAAAACATTCAAAGCGCTCATTGAGCGCTTTTTTGTGTTTAATGCCGCCCAGGACACTCCGCGTTAACGGGAAGCATGCCCACGCGAAGTGTGGGCACGATCTCCCCACTGCAATCAGCCCAACTGCCGCGGAATCCGGTACAGGTACAGCAATACCACGCTCGAAAACGCCAGCAGACAGACAGGCAAGGGATGCAGACCGAAGAGCACAGCGATGGCGGCTGTCCAGGCGGGGAGCCCGGCGTAGAGGAAGGCCAGACGCCGAACAGCGGCAAGGTGCAGCCAGGCGGCAGGTTCCTGAGGGGTGTCGAGTGCAGTCTGGGTGGTGACCAAAGCCCGCTTGTAAGCCCCGAAAGGCTTGAGGCTGACGAACATCGAGCCGACACCTGCAATGAACAGAGGCATGGCCAGTACGGTCATCATCGGTTCGTTACTGCCGAAAAACAGACAGACGACCAGCAACGGCGCAAGGGTGAGACCGAGCTGGCGCCACCATGCCATCGCCAGTCGCTGGCGAACCTGACTACGCGTCAAACGGGCCCAACCTCGCTCTGGTGCTCGTTGCCCATCATGTGGCCCAGCTTGCCGGCCTTGGTGGCCAGGTAAAGCTTGTTGTGAGGATTCTGGCCGGTGTGCAGCGGCACGCGCTCGGCGACCTTGATACCCATCTCGGTCAGGGCTTTGACCTTGCGCGGATTGTTGGTCATCAGACGCAGCGACTCCACACCCAGATGCTGAAGCATCGGCAGGCAGATCGCGTAATCACGCTGATCAGCTGCAAAACCCAGACGCTCGTTGGCTTCAACGGTGTCGGCGCCGCCGTCCTGCAATTCGTAGGCACGGATCTTGTTCATCAGGCCGATACCACGACCTTCCTGACGCAGGTACAACAGCACACCACGGCCTTCAGTGGCAATGGCGCGCAAGGCCGCCTCAAGCTGGGAACCACAATCGCAACGCTGACTGAACAGGGCGTCGCCGGTCAGGCATTCGGAATGAACACGACCCAGAACGGGGGCGCCATCTGCCACGTCCCCCAGACTCAGGACAACGTGTTCACGCCCGGTTGCCGACTCGATGAAGCCGTGCATGGCAAATTCTGCAAAAGGTGTGGGCAGTTTGGAAGCGGCGACAAATACGACGGGCACCGTGTGCTCCTAATCAGTATGAAGACTGGAAATTCGCAAGATTTGCATTGTAACAGCAGGTTCCTGCAGACGCTTAGGCTGAATTCTCGGGCATTCAGATCGTAAAGTTCGATCAATAGACCCCGAAAGAATCCCGAACGAACCGTACATTCACGGCCCGCTCCGAAAATGCTGGTAGCCACGTATCGACGGCGTGACGTCCTGTCCATCGCCATCTATCAGCGCGACGCCCTGCCCTGCCACGACTCGACCGATGACATGCACCGGCCAGCCGGCATCAAGCAAAGCAGCCAGGCAGCCCGGCGGCAAGGTGAACGCCAGCACGTAATCATCACCGCCGCTGAGGGCCTTCTGCCGAGCGACTTGCGTATCGAAAAGCGCGAGCAGTTCGGCGGACATTGGCAACCTGTCTCGCTCAATCAACAGTCCGACGTCCGATGCGCGGGCGATGTGTCCACAGTCGGCGAGCAGACCGTCGGAGATATCCAACGCGGACGTCGCCTTGCCACGCAACGCCTGACCGAGCGCCAGTTGCGGCTGAGGCGACCAATAGCGCGCCAGCAAAGGCTCTGCAACAGACGGCTCGGCGCTGCACTCACCCAACACCAGCGGCAAGGCTCCGGCGGCGTCACCCAGCGCGCCACCCACACACAGCAGGTCGCCTTCCTGTGCACCGCTGCGGGTCAGCGCAAGCCCCGCAGTTACACCGCCAAACACGGTCAACGTCAGGCTCAACGGTCCACGGGTCGTGTCGCCGCCGATCAGACTCAACGAACACTGCTGCGCCATCCGGCTCAACCCGAAAGCGAACGCTTCGAGCCAGTCGATATCGACGTCCGGCAAGGTCAGGGCCAGGGTGAAGCCGACGGGACGTGCGCCCATGGCCGCCAGATCACTGGCAGACACTGCCAGTGCACGCTGGCCGAGCAGAAAGGGGTCGCAGACTTCGGGGAAATGCACCCCGGCAACCAGAGTGTCGGTGGAGATCGCCATCTGCTCACCGGGCGGCAACGCCAGCAGGGCGCAGTCGTCGCCAATGCCCAGCACCACTTCTTCGCTCGCCTGCGCACAAGGCGCAGCGGCGAAGTAATGACGGATCAGCTCGAACTCTCCCATGAAGGTCAGGCGCTTATTAGCGCTTGTGTGCCTTCACTTCGACTTCACGCAGGCGCGGCGCCAGCTTGTCCAGCACACCGTTGACGAACTTGTGGCCGTCAGTGGAGCCGTAGACTTTTGCCAGCTCGATGCCTTCGTTGATCACGACGCGGTAAGGCACGTCGATGCGCTTGAGCAGTTCGAAGGTGGACAGGCGCAGAACCGCAAGTTCGACCGGATCGAGTTCTTCGATGGTCAGGTCCAGGCAAGGCGACAGGGCGGTGTCAATCTCGGTCTTGTTGGTGGCCACGCCGTGCAGCAACTCACGGAAGTAAGCGCCGTCGACGTTGCTGAAATCGTTGTCGACACGGAACTGTGCCTCGATTTCATTCAACGAATGACCTGCCATGTGCCATTGGTACAGGGCCTGGGTCGCCATCTGACGCGCTTCGCGACGCTTGGCGCTCTTGCCTTTGGCGGCCTCGGGCGACTTGGCATCGCGCGGGTTGAACTGGTCGGTATCGTCGGAAATCACTTGGCCTCCAGCTGCGACAGCAGACTGACCATTTCGATGGCGGACAAGGCGGCTTCAGCGCCCTTGTTGCCCGCCTTGGTGCCGGAACGCTCGATAGCCTGCTCGATCGAATCGACCGTCAGCACGCCGAAGGCAACCGGAACACCGAACTCCATGGAAACCTGAGACAGGCCTTTGACGCACTCACCGGCAACGTATTCGAAGTGCGGGGTGCCGCCACGAATGACCGCGCCCAGCGCGACAATGGCAGCAAACTCGCTGCGTTGCGCAACTTTCTGCACAACCAATGGAATCTCGAAAGCACCCGGCGCACGGATGATGGTGATGTCGCTTTCGCTCACGCCATGGCGTACCAGCGCATCAACGGCACCGCTCACCAGGCTTTCCACGACGAAGCTGTTGAAACGGCCAACCACCAAGGCATAGCGGCCTTGGGGGGCGATGAAGGTACCTTCGATGGTCTTCAAGGTCATTCGGTGAGTCTCGTATTAAAGAGCAAGCCCGCCTGGAGGCGGACTTTGGAGGATTTTAGGCCACGAATCACAACTGTCAGGCCGATGGACACGAAAAACAGGCTTTCGCGCGCATCGACCTGCCGGTATTTATTCGGAGGGCACGTATTCTACAACTTCCAGATCGAAACCGGATATCGCATTGAACTTCATTGGCGAACTCATCAGGCGCATTTTGCGCACGCCGAGGTCACGAAGGATCTGCGAACCTGCACCGACGGTGCTGTAAGTGGTCGGCGTCTTGATCGGTTGTTGCCCGGCCGTTTCGCGGATATGGGCCAGAACCACGTCGCCATCCAGCGGATGGCCCAGCAGCAGAACCACACCGCTGCCAGCCTTGGAGACCGCGCTCATGGCGGCTCTCAGGCTCCAGCGGCCTGGCTGCTTGACCATCAGCAGATCGCGCAGCGGGTCCATGTTGTGCACACGCACCAGGGTCGGTTCTTCAGCGCAGATCTTGCCCAGGGTGAGTGCCAGGTGGACGTCGCCCTCGACCGAATCGCGGTAAGTCACCAGGTTGAAATGCCCCAGTTCGCTGTCCATTGGCTGTTCGGCAATCCGCTGAACGGTACGTTCGTGGATCATCCGATAGTGGATCAGGTCGGCTATGGTGCCGATCTTGATGTCGTGCTCGAGTGCAAATGCCTCAAGTTCCGCACGACGCGACATGGTGCCGTCGTCGTTCATCACTTCGCAGATCAGGCCGCTCGGTTCGAAACCGGCCATGCGTGCAAGGTCGCAGGCGGCTTCGGTATGACCGGCGCGGGCCAGTGTGCCGCCTGCCTGAGCCATCAGCGGGAAGATATGACCGGGGCTGACAATGTCATCGGCCTTGGCATCCTTCGCAGCAGCAGCCTGCACGGTGCGCGCCCGGTCTGCTGCCGAGATGCCGGTGGTCACGCCTTCGGCTGCTTCGATGGAGACCGTGAACTTGGTGCCGAAACCGGAACCGTTGCGCGGCGCCATCAGCGGCAGCTTCAGGGTCTCGCAGCGCTCGCGGGTCATCGGCATGCAAATCAGGCCACGCGCGAAACGGGCCATGAAGTTGATGTGCTCGGGTTTGACGCATTCGGCGGCCATGATCAGGTCGCCTTCGTTCTCGCGGTCTTCGTCATCCATCAGGATGACCATCTTGCCCTGGCGAATGTCTTCTACCAGTTCTTCGATACTGTTGAGCGCCACGCGGCACCCCCTTCAATCAATTCAGGATTTGAGGTAGCCGTTCTCGGCCAGAAAACTTTCGGTGATGGTGCCGTGACCCGGCTCTGCGGCCTTGTCGCCCAGCAGCAGACGCTCCAGATAGCGCGCCAGAAGGTCGACCTCCAGATTGACCTTACGGCCTGGACGGTAGTCGGACATGATGGTCTCGCTCAGCGTATGCGGCACGATGGTCAATTCGAACTCGGCACCGTTGACCGAGTTGACGGTCAGGCTGGTGCCATCGACCGTGATCGAACCCTTATGGGCGATGTACTTGGCCAGCTCACGCGGCGCACGCACGCGGAACTGAATAGCGCGGGCGTTATCTTCACGCGAGACGATCTCGCCCACACCGTCGACGTGGCCGCTGACCAGATGGCCGCCCAGACGCGACGTCGGCGTCAGGGCCTTTTCGAGGTTCACGCGGCTGCCGGCCTTGAGGTCAACGAAGGCGGTGACGGTGAGGGTTTCACGACTGACGTCGGCCCAGAAACCGTCGCCGGGCAGTTCGACGGCAGTCAGGCACACGCCGTTGACCGCGATGCTGTCGCCCAGCTGGACGTCGCTCAGGTCGAGCTTGCCGGTTTCCACATAAACGCGGACATCGCCGCCTTTGGGGGTCAGTGCGCGGATGCTGCCGATGGAAGCGATGATGCCGGTAAACATGAGTCCTCCTGGAGAACAAGGGCTTCGCGTTTGGCGAAAGTCGGGAATTATACGCCGGGTACAGGAACAGGGAGAGCAATGACTCGCCAGTCATTGCCGACGGCGCGCATTTCTACAATGTTCAGTTCCAGTGCTTCGCTCATTTGCGCCAGCGGCAGGTCGAGCAGGGGGCGGGCCGATGAGCCGAGAAACTTGCCAGCGATGAAAATCTGGAATTCGTCGACCAGCCCAAGACGCGTGAACGCACCCGCCAGTCGCGGGCCGGCTTCGACCAGCACTTCGTTGACGCCACGAGCCCCCAGCTCGGTGAGCAATTTGCGCAGGTCCACATGACCGGCGCTGTCAGCCATGGCAACAATTTCATGGCCTTCATCGTGATAACGGCCCCGGGCCGACGCGGCGGCGCAGGTTGCGACCAGGGCGCTACCGGCCTGAAAGAATGGCGCGTCGAGCGGCACGCGCAGGCGGCCGTCGATCAACACCCGTAACGGCGCACGAGCCGCAGCCAGCGCACTCAATTCGGCATTCAACCCCAGTTCGTCCGGGCGCACGGTCAGGCGAGCCTTGTCGGCCAGCACGGTATCGGCACCGGTCAGCACCACACTCGATTGCGCCCGCAGACGCTGGACCGCCGAGCGCGCCTCGGGACCGGTAATCCACTGGCTTTCACCGCTGGCCATGGCCGTCCTGCCGTCCAGACTCATCGCCAGTTTGACTCGCACATAAGGCTGGCCGGTTTCCATGCGTTTGATAAAGCCCTTGTTCAAGGCTTGCGCCTCGGCTTCGAGCACGCCGCACTGAACAGCAATGCCTGCGGTCATCAATCGCAGCAGGCCACGACCGGCGACTTCCGGGTTGGGGTCCTGCATGGAAGCCACGACCCGGGTGATCCCGGCATTGACCAGCGCATCAGCGCAGGGCGGCGTACGCCCATGATGGCTGCAAGGTTCAAGGGTAACGTAGGCGGTTGCGCCTCTGGCCTGTTCGCCAGCCTGACGCAGCGCGTGGACCTCGGCATGAGGCTCGCCAGCAAGGGCATGCCAGCCCTCGCCGACGATCTGCCCTTCCCGCACGATCACGCAACCGACCCGAGGGTTGGGGTGCGTGGAATACAGCCCCTTGCGCGCCAGTTCCAGCGCTCGGGCCATGTAATGAACGTCCAGAGCAGCCTGTTCAGTCAGCAATGCACTCATTCCTTGCCAGGCTCGCGGGCCAGGCGGTCAATTTCTTCACGGAATTCGTTGAGGTCCTGAAAGCGCCGGTAGACCGAGGCGAACCGGATGTAGGCCACTTCGTCGAGCTTCTGCAACTCGGTCATGACCAATTCGCCGACAACGAGGGATTTGACTTCGCGCTCCCCCGTGGCCCGCAGCTTGTGCTTGATGTGCGCCAGCGCCGCTTCGAGGCGTTCGACGCTGACAGGGCGTTTCTCGAGGGCACGCTGCATGCCGGCACGCAGTTTCTCTTCATCGAAGGGCTGACGGCTGCCGTCGGTCTTGATCAGACGCGGCAGGACCAGCTCGGCGGTCTCGAACGTGGTGAAGCGTTCGCCGCAGGCCAGACATTCGCGACGGCGGCGGACTTGTTCGCCTTCGGCGACTAGGCGGGAGTCGATGACTTTGGTGTCATTGGCACCGCAGAAGGGACAGTGCATGGTGGCAGGCAACAAAAGAATGAGGAGCGCCATGGTAGCGCATCCCGCTGGCAAGACAAGGCTTGGGGTTTACGGTATATAGACGCGCAATATCGTGATGTGAAATTGCCCGAGCTCGGTAATACTGCATGTGTATCCGGCGTCGTACAGCCTTTTGTTTTTGTCTTGTGGAGCTTTTGATGACGCTACGCCCCCTTTTTCTGCTCGGACTGTTCGGCTTGCTGGTCGCCTGCAGCAGCAACGACGCACCCGAATCCGTCCCGGCCAAGCCTGTTGCGCCAGCGATCAAGCTTCCCACCGGCCCAGGTCCGCTGCAGCCTTATCAGCGCGAATTGAGCGGTCAATTGCTGGGCGTACCGGCTGGTGCCGAAGTCGAGCTGGCGATGCTGGTGGTCGATGAACGTAATCGCCCGCAAAAACTGCTGACCAGTACCAAGCTTCAAGGCAACGGTCAGTCACTGCCGTTCCAGTTGCGCTTCAACCCGGAAGCCTTTCCAGTGGAGGGTCGTGTCGAATTGCGCGGCCGCGCCAGCCAGTCGGGGCAGTTGATTCTGCATCTGCCGTCGATGCGTATTCAGCAGGCCACCACCCAGGCGCTGGGGCAGTTGCAGTTCGTCAAGGCACCATGACCGCCCCGCTACACCTTCAGCAGGCGCTGTACGAATTGCTCGGCGATGCCCGACTGGTCGTGACGGCGCTGCCGCAGACCACGCTGAAGCTGTGGCTGATCGACGCCGACAACATGGACCGCGCGTTCAGCCCGGAAGAGACTCGACGCATCCTGGAAGAGCCGCCCTACTGGAGCTTCTGCTGGGCGAGCGGTCTGGCGCTGGCGCGCTTTCTGGCTGAGCAACCGCACCGGGTAGAGGGCAAGCGCGTACTGGACTTCGGTGCGGGCTCAGGCGTCGCGGGCATTGCCGCCGCCAAGGCAGGCGCACTGGAAGTGGTGGCCTGCGATCTTGACCCGCTGGCGATTGCTGCGTGCAGAGCCAACGCTGAACTCAACGACGTGCAATTGAACTACTCGACGGACTTCTTCGCCGAGGCCGATCGCTTCGACCTGATTCTGGTCGCCGACGTACTCTATGACCGCGCCAACCTGCCACTGCTTGATCACTTCCTGAGCCGGGGCCGTGAGGCACTGGTGGCCGATTCCAGGGTTCGGGACTTTCAGCATCCGGCTTACCAACGCCTTGGAATGCTGCACGCGCTGACCCTGCCCGATCTGGCCGAGCCGCACGAGTTTCGGGATGTGAGCCTGTATCACGCCGCGCGCTTATAACAGCCCTCTCGCCGAGACATCCCTTTCAGCATTCCCCGGCGAGCTTTATAGTTGGCGGCATTCAGATTCTCCGAGACGCGCCATGAGCCAGGACACTGCTTACATCTTCGATGCAACCACGGCGACTTTCGATCAGTTGGTGATCGACAAGTCATTCGACCAACCCGTGCTGGTGGATTTCTGGGCCGAGTGGTGTGCGCCGTGCAAGGTGCTGATGCCCCTGCTGCAACAGATTACCGAGAGCTATCAGGGCGAATTGCTGCTGGCCAAGGTGAACTGCGACATCGAACAGGACATCGTCGCCCGTTTCGGCATCCGCAGCCTGCCGACCGTGGTGCTGTTCAAGGATGGCCAGCCGGTGGACGGTTTTGCCGGTGCCCAGCCGGAGTCGGAAATCCGCAAGATTCTCGAGCAGCATGTGGTCATGCCACCGCCGCCCGCTGCCGATCCGCTCAAGCAGGCCCAGGAACTGTTCGCAGAGAGCCGTTTTGCCGACGCCGAAGCCATGCTCAAGGTCGTGCTGGGGGAAGACAACACCAACGCGGCGGCGCTGATCTTGTATGCGCGCTGTCTGGCAGAGCGTGGCGAGCTGAGTGAAGCGCGTCAGGTGCTGGATGCCGTCAAGAGCGACGCCCACAAGGCTGAACTGGCGGGCGCCAAGGCGCAGCTGACTTTCCTTGCCGAAGCCGCGACGCTGCCGGATGCTGCCGAGCTGAAAAGCCGTCTGGCGCAGAATCCGCAGGACGACGAAGCGTCCCATCAACTGGCTATCCAGCAACTGTCCCGTCAGCAGTACGAGGCAGCGCTGGATGGACTGCTCAAGCTGTTCATCCGTAATCGCAACTACGCCGAAGGCCTGCCGCACAAGACCCTGCTGCAGGTGTTCGACCTGCTGGGCAACGACCATCCGCTGGTGACGATGTACCGTCGCAAGCTGTTCGCAGCGCTGTACTAAGCAAGACGTTGGCCGGTGCCGGTATCCGAAAGATGCCAGACGCCGGCCGGCATTGAATCATTTGGCAGCGACCCAACTGTACAGAGGCGCATCCGCTCCGCTCTCGACCTTCACGTTCGCGCAATGCCGCAAGCGCACCAGCAAGCGTTTGCCCGCTGCCGTGCTGCCCGCCACGCCTTCCAGTTGCGCCAGCAGGTCCGGCCCGCTCATTTGTCCGGCCTTTTGCAACAGGTCCTGCGCCACCTGCCAGCTCTTGTCGTCCTGATTGACCGGCCTGCTTTCGACAACGACTGCCGCCGCTTCAGGCACCGAGGCCTTTAACTGCGCACCCAGTTGAGCCCAATCGCTTTCGTCCAGCTCCAGAGTCAAATCCACCGGCCACTGGCCCACGGTCCCACGAATACGCAACATGATATGCACCTGCTGACAGTCAGACGCACATGCTCCCACACGTGAGCGCGTATTCCCACGCTCAGTCGCACAGCCAGCGACTCATCAATAAATCATCGCCCATCATGAAGCTGCCGAACGCCCTGATGTCGTAAACGTTTTCCCAGTGCTCGACGATTTTCCCATCACGAAAGCGCCACAGACCGCAGAACGGCATAGCAATTTTCCTGCGTTCGCAGGTGGCGCGCATGTACCCCATGACCGAACCGAAGTGATCGTCGGCGACGATCTCGTGAACGTCCATATACAGGGTCTGGCGGGTGTGCTCGATCAGGTCCAGCTCATGGTTCTGCACCGATCGCCTGCCGATGACCATGGACAATCCGCCCGTGGCGCCTCGGTCTGCCTTATGCAACACAATATCGTGATCCGCGAACTCGGCGATGCGGGCCAGATCCTTGTAGACCGCACGCAGGGTTTCGACGTTGGGATGAAGCTTTTTCATGAGAGGTCTTCCTTGAGGCGGTGCAGGTCCCAGAGTGTATGGCTGCCACTGACGACGCATCCTGCATCCACTCAGTGGCTACCCATTCAGGTTAGGATCTGACGACCCTGTTCGTGAGAACGGTTCGGCATAATTCAGACCTGTGCTATTCCAGCCCTCGTTACTGGAAGCACCGTCGTTCAGGAAAAAACACCTCACCCCACACATGACTTGTTATAAGATCACATAACGATTTTTCCCGAAAACCGCTCACCGGAGTCTGTTATGCGCCGTTTGCTGCTCGCCCTGCCCTTCGCCCTGCTGCCACTCGCTGTCGCCCACGCCGCCGAAGAACACGATCACGATCACAGTGCAGAACACGGCAGCCTTGGCGCCCATGAGCACGGTGTCGGGCGCCTGGACGTGGTGCTGGAAGGCAAGACGCTGGAGTTCGAGTTCGACAGCCCGGCCATGAACATTGTCGGTTTCGAGCACGAGCCGACATCCGCTGAAGACAAGGCCAAAGTGGCCAAGGCTCGCGAGCTGCTGCTCAAGCCCAATGCGCTGTTCAGCATTGCCGATGCCGCCAACTGCTCGGCCACTTCGGTCAAACTCGAGAGCCCGCTGTTCGGCGATAAGGATGCTGATCACGAAGAACACGCCAAAGACGGCGACACAGATCATCATGAACACAGCGAAATTCACGGCACCTACAAATTTGTCTGCGATGCACCTGCCATCCTGAAAAAGCTGGACCTGTCGCAGATATTCAAAACATTCCCCGACACCAGGAAGCTTCAGGTACAACTGATCTCGCCAAGTGGCCAGTCGGGTGCAGAAGTGATTGCAGCGAACCCTACGCTGAAGTTCTGATCCTCCTTCGCAGCACAACGACCGGGCCTGGCCCGGTCTTTTGATTTTCAACCGAGCGTGAGTCAGGCCATGACCCAAGCACTGATCGAGCTGTCCGACCTGAGCTTCAACTGGCCGGGTCAGCCGCAGCTTTTGGATATCCCCGAATTTCGCCTGGAAACCGGCGAAACCCTTTTCCTCAAAGGTCCGAGCGGCAGCGGCAAGACGACGCTGCTGGGCCTGCTGGGCGGCGTGCAAAAACCCGTCAGCGGCAGCATTCGCCTGCTGGGGCAGGAGCTGTCGAGTCTGTCGGCAGCGGCGCGTGACCGTTTCCGTGTCGATCACACCGGCTACATCTTTCAGCAGTTCAACCTGCTGCCGTTTCTGTCGGTGCGCGAGAACATCGAACTGCCCTGCCACTTTTCCAAAGTCCGCGCCGAGCGTGCAAAACAGCGGCACGGCAGTGTCGAAAAAGCCACGACCACCCTGCTCACCCACTTGGGTCTGAAGGATCCGGCCATGCTGACACGACGTGCAGATTCGCTGTCCATCGGTCAACAGCAACGGGTCGCCGCCGCGCGCGCCCTGATCGGCCAACCGGAACTGGTGATCGCCGACGAGCCTACCTCTGCGCTGGACGCCGATTCACGCGAAGCCTTCATTCGGCTGCTGTTCGCCGAATGCCGCGAAGCCGGCGCCAGCCTGTTGTTCGTCAGCCATGACCAGAGCCTGGCACCGCTGTTCGATCGCAACCTGTCACTGAGCGACCTCAATCGCGCCGCTGTTGCCGTGGAGATTTGAGATGTATCTGTTTCGTCTGGCCGTGGCCAGCCTGGCCAACCGCCGCTTCACCGCTTTCCTGACCGTATTCGCCATCGCCCTGTCGGTTTGCCTGCTGCTGGGCGTCGAGCGGGTACGCACCGAGGCGCGTGCCAGTTTCGCCAGCACCATCAGCGGCACGGATCTGATCGTGGGTGCACGCTCCGGCTCGATTAACCTGCTGCTGTATTCGGTGTTTCGCATCGGCAATGCCACTAATAACATCCGCTGGGACAGCTTCGAGCATTTTGCCGAGAGCAAGCAGGTGAAATGGGCAATTCCGATTTCACTCGGCGACTCGCATCGCGGCTACCGGGTGATGGGCACCAACGCATCGTACTTCGAGCACTATCAGTTTGGCCGTCAGCAGCACCTGGAACTGGCTGAAGGACGTGAATTCAAGACCGATCCCTTCGAGGTCGTACTCGGTTCAGAGGTCGCCAAAGCACTGCATTACAAACTGGGCGACAAGCTGGTGCTGGCTCACGGCGTAGCGGCGATCAGTCTGGTCAAGCATGACGACAAGCCGTTCACCGTGGTCGGCATCATCAAACCCACCGGCACGCCGGTAGACCGTACATTGCACATCAGTCTGGGCGGCATGGAGGCCATTCACATCGACTGGCACAATGGCGCGCCCGCTCGTGGCAATGAACGCATCTCTGCCGATCAGGCACGCAACATGGACCTTACGCCGACCGCCATTACAGCGTTCATGCTCGGTCTGAACAGCAAGATCTCGACCTTCAGCCTGCAGCGCGAGATCAATGAATACCGTGGCGAGCCCATGCTCGCGATTCTGCCGGGCGTGGCCTTGCAGGAGCTGTGGAGTCTGATGGGCACGGCTGAAAAAGCCCTGTTCGTGATTTCGCTGTTCGTGGTGCTGACGGGACTGATCGGCATGCTGACGGCAATTCTGACCAGTCTCAACGAACGCCGGCGCGAGATGGCGATTCTGCGGTCGGTCGGAGCCAGGCCCTGGCACATCGCAAGCCTCCTGATACTCGAGGCTTTCGCGCTGGCGCTGGCAGGAGTTGTCAGTGGCCTTGCACTGCTCTATATCGGTATCTTCGTGTCTCAGGATTACGTAATAAATACTTACGGTTTGTATCTCTCGCCTATGCCACCTGGCCAATATGAATGGAAATTGCTGGGTGGCATCCTCGCTTGCGCGCTGTTGATGGGAACCGTGCCAGCCTGGCGGGCCTACAGGCAGTCACTGGCAGATGGTCTGTCGATTCGTTTATGAGGACCTTCATAATGCGGCGCATGCTACTCACTCTGCTGCTCTCGGCTTCCACATCACTGTGGGCCGCCGAGCCGCGTGTACTGACCTGGGCCGAGATGATTCCGCCTGATGCACCTGTCGTGAAACCGGTGACCACACCGATGCACGACTTGTCGAAGATGTCCGATGCACTGGCCATGGAACAAGCACCCGCGGCCAGCCAGCTGGCGCCTCATGCGCCGGTGGTCAAGGCACTGGATGGCAAGCAGGTGCGTTTGCCGGGTTACATCGTTCCACTGGAGGTCAGTGAGGAAGGCAGAGTGATCGAGTTTTTGCTGGTGCCGTATTTCGGTGCCTGCATCCATGTGCCGCCGCCGCCGGCGAACCAGATCGTGCATGTCACGAGTGAGCTGGGTGTGAAGGTTGATGAGCTGTATCAGCCGTACTGGATCGAAGGACCGATGCAGGCCAAGTCGTCTTCAAGCGAACTGGCAGAAGCGGGTTATCAGATGCAGGCAGACAAGATTTTTGTCTACGAATTGCCAGACACGTGAAGAGAACGGGGTTCCCAGCGATTTCATTGAGCTGAGTCAAAGTCGCCGCTCGACAGCGCTTTAACATTCCGCCCATAAATTTCGACTGATTTCCTGGAGCCCCAATGAACAAATACCTGCTTCGCGCCTCGCTCGTCGCGCTCGCCATCGCCGCTCCCACTGCTGCCAATGCATACGAGGCTGGCGACTTCATCGTTCGCGCTGGCGCGGCGCACGTACAACCCAACGAAGACAGCGGCGAGGTCCGACTCGACGGCTCCAAGGTTTCAGGCACCAAAGCCACGCTCGACGGCAACACACAGCTCGGCCTGACGTTTGCCTACATGCTGACCCCGCACATCGGTATCGAACTGCTGGCCGCCACACCGTTCAGCCACACCGTTGCGGTGAAGGGTCTGGGCCCGGGCCTTGACGGCAAGCTGGCCGACATCAAGCACCTGCCCCCGACCCTTTCGTTGCAGTACTACCCGATGGAGCCGTCCTCCAGATTCCAGCCTTACGCGGGCGTGGGCATCAACTACACCATGTTCTTCGACGAAGACCTGACGGGCAACCGCAAGAACCAGGGCTTCAGCAACCTCAAGCTGCAGGACTCGGTCGGCCTGGCTGCGCAACTTGGCATGGACTACATGATCACCGACAACGTGCTGGTAAACGCCTCGGTCTGGTACGTCGACATCAACACCCAGGCAACGGTGGACGGACCGTCGGCACTGGCGGTCGGCAGGACCAAGGTGGATGTGGAAATCGACCCGTGGGTCTACATGGTCGGCGTGGGTTACAAGTTCTGATCCACCGCGCTCCAATCGTTTAAAACAGAAAGGCACCCGGACGGGTGCCTTTGCTTTTATGGGCGTTCAACAACAAACTCGCCAGGCACCTCGCGCACCACCATTCCGGGGCGCTTATCCACATCGTTTTCGTCCTGCATGCCGTAGGCCCGCTGTAAAAGGGCGACGGATACCAGGAGTCGGTATGCGGGCTGAGAAGATCAAAAGTCGCAGCTACAAAAAAGACAGAATGATCTACCGAGCGCGGACGCGGAGCAGCCTGGGCGGCACGCCAACCCGGAGCATCGGCACGATCGGGGTGCCGCTTTAACACTGAGCGTGGATCAGCGTTCCATCAACAGCGCCAGCCCCGTGTTTAAAGGCGTAGGTTCGTCGATGTTGAAGTGATCGAGGAGCCGCTGATTGCTGGCTCGCGAGTGTTTGATATCGCCTGAGCGCGGAGCCTGATAGCTGACCTGCGGTTGCTTGCCTGTCACCTGCGCCAGCGCGGCGAGCAATCCGTTGAGCGAGGTGGTCTGGTTCAGGCCGACATTGACGGCACCTTCGATGGCGCTATCCAGATTTAGTCCCTGCAGCAGCAGCTTGACCAGATCGCCGATGTAGAAGAAATCGCGGGTCTGCTCGCCGTCGCCGAACACAGTGATGGGCAAGCCCTTTTCGATGCGCTCGGCAAAGATGCTGATCACACCGGAGTACGGCGACGAAGGATCCTGACGCGGCCCGAAGATGTTGAAGAAGCGGAAGACCACCGGTTCAAGACCGTGCTGGCGACGATAGAAGTCCAGGTAGAACTCGCTGGCCAGCTTGTCCGATGCATAGGGCGTCAGGGGGGCTTTGGTAGTCTCTTCGGTGATGGCCTGGCCTTCGCCGTTATTGCCATAGACCGCCGCGCTGGATGCAAAGACCACTCGTTTAATGCCTGCCTCGCGCATGGCTTCGCAGACATTCAGTGTGCCGATGAAATTGCTCTGATGGGTACGCACCGGGTCGTCCACCGACGCCTGTACCGAGGCCACCGCCGCCAGGTGCACAACCGACTGACAGCCCTGCGCCGCTCGCTTGACCAGCGCAGCATCCGCGACATCGCCCACGATCAGCTCGACCTTTGGATTATCCAGCGGCAGGTTGCTGCGTTTGCCCGCCGACAGGTCATCGAGAATGCGCACGGCATACCCGCAAGCCAACAACGCGTCGGTCAGGTGCGAGCCAATGAAGCCCGCACCGCCAGTGATCAGAACAGGAGCATCAGACATGTCGGTAGTACCGATCCAGCAGGCTTGGCAGACCGGCGCGCCAGGCGCGGGGCTTGATGCCGAAGGTATGGAGAATTTTCTTGCAGGCCAGCACGGCGTGCTGCGGCTCTTCGCCCGCATCGGGACGAGCGGCATGGGCCTGCGCGGTGGGTGACTCGACGGCCAGCGGATGCAGCAGGCGTGCTTCGGTGAGCACCGCCTGTCCCAGCGCCAGCGGCGTAGTGGCCTCGTGGCCAGCGTAGTGGTAAGTGCCCCACAGCGGCGCTTCGCAGTCAAGTTGCTTGAGCACTGAAATGAGCACGCGGGCTGCGTCGTCTACCGGCGTCGGATTACCACGACGGTCATCAGCCAGCAGCAACTCCTGGGGTTTCTCGGCACTCGACAGAAAACGGCCCAGCACGCCATCGGCGCTGTCATCCAGCAGCCAGCCGAAACGAACCAGCACGTGTTGCGGACAGGTTGCACGTACGCTTTGCTCGATACGCCACAGCGCCTGACCGCGAAGGCCAAGCGGCACTGGCTCGTCCTTTTCACTGTAGGCAGTGGCACGCGAGCCATCGAAGACTCGATAGCTTGAAGGCTGGACCAGCGTGATGTTGTGGTGCTGACACAATTCGGCCAGCCGCTCGACGGAGCGTTCCTGGCGGGTCAGACGCGCTTCACTTACCGTCTCCGCCTGAAACCAGTCGAAGTAGTAAGCAAGGTTGATCAAGGCATCGGGACGGGTGTCATCGAGCAGTTGCGTCAGGCTCGCTGCATCCCAACCGTCTTGCGGTGGACGCGGCGCGAGGAAGCCAATGTCTTCTTCGGCACCCAGACGAATCAACGCCTGCCCGAGGGCATTCCCGCCGCCCAACAGCATAAGGCGCATTCGCATAGAGTCAGCAGGCTCGGTATCAGAATCATCAAATAGATAAATGAAAAACGCCTGCAAACATAACACGTTGGCCGCCAACCCCCAACAGTTGCGCAGCCTGGCGGGTTAATGACGCGTTACGTGGCCGCCGGACCCGGCGCACCGCCGCCCTTGGGCAGGCTCAGCGGTGCCGGGGACGCCGGTGGTGCTGATGGCGCTGGCGGCCCTTCGGCTTCGGTACCGGCCTGTGGCGAAGCGATGCCAGGGCTCATCACCATCTGTGGATAAGTCTGGGCAAAGCGTACGCTGGGGTGTTTATCCACAAGCCGCTTGAGCCGCTCGTTGAAGGCACGACCCACCGCGTATTGCCCGCCGGATGAGGTGCGGAACTGCGCAGTGAGGACCACACCGTTGAGGTCCATGCGGTCCACACCGAATACTTCCAGCGGACCTTGCAGGTTGTTCTTGAGCAGAACGTCTTCGGTGATCGAATGGCCGACTTCACGGATCAGCGACAGCGCATCATCGATGTCCGAGTCGTAGGTGAACTGTACCGAGAAGAACGCATAGGCAAACTGGCGGGACTGGTTGGTGACGGCCTTGATCTGTCCGAACGGCACCGAGTGCACGAAGCCCTTGCCATCTCTCAGGCGTACGGTACGAATGGTCAGGCTCTCGACCGTGCCGGAGTGCCCGGTGCTGAGCACCACCCAGTCGCCGATGGAAAAGGTGTCTTCAACGATGATGAACAGGCCGGTAATCACGTCCTGGACCAGTTGCTGCGAACCGAAACCGATCGCCAGACCGACCACACCGGCACCGGCCAGCAACGGCGCGACGTTGATGCCCAGGTTGGCCATGGTGGTGATTGCGCAGATCACTACCAGCACGATCTTCACGGCGTTACGCAACAGCGGCAGAATGGTCTTGACCCGAGTGCTCGGCTGACGACCGCTGCGATGGTTGATCGGCGGCTTGAGCGCCTCCTGGATAGCCGTGTCCAGCACGACCCACAACAGCCAGGTCACCAGGAAAATCAGACCGATGCTGCTCAGCGATTCACTGATGACCCGGCCCAGGGTATTGCGCTGGGCGAATTCGAACATCGAAAAGCCCCAGATCCGGCCCAGTACTTCGATGAAGGTGATCGCCAGAGCGATGCGCATCACCGCATACACCAGGCTCAGCAAACGCGCCTTGTACACATGCCCGCCGCGCCCGAGCTCCTCGGCAGGCTTGAACATGTGCTGGAAAACGGTGCTCATGAACACCGTGGCAATCAGCAGGATGGTGGTGAACAGGGCGCAACGCAGTGCCTCCTGACTGTCTTCGCCGGCACCGATCAGGTTGATGGCCGACACCAGAATCATCAGCAGAATAGGCAGGTGCCACAGGTTCGAAAAGATTTTCAACGACTGCTGCAAGGCCGGGCGCTGCAGACGGCTGCTCAACGAACGGTTACGAATGAGGTGGGCCACCGGGCGACGCACCTTGATGATCAGCATGCAGAACACGACCGAGGCGAACAGACCGGTGAACACGGCCACACTGGTGGTCACGTTGCTGCCCAACTGACGGGCAATCTGCGGGCTGGTCAGCGCATCACTGAGCGCCGCCAGAAAGCCGACCACAAACAAAGGCCTGGGCGAATAGCGGCGGATCATGCGCACCGCAGCACGCTTGTGCCCGGAATTGAACATCACGATCACGCACAGCAACACCGATGTCGAGACAATGCCGCTGCTGGTGGCGTAGGCAAAACACAATGCCAGAGCCCGTCCGACCGACGAGGGCATGAAGTGACTGACGTAGAGCGTCAGGGGCAGACAGATAATGGCGGGCAGCGTGAACGGCAGGACGTACTTGAGCAGCGCCTGACTGCGCTGGCGCACACGCAGGAACGGCGTCCGGCAAAGACGCACAGCCACGAACCGCCCGACGGTGGTCAGGACCGCGAAGGCACCGATCCAGACGAAAGACAGAATCAGGAAATCGCCGACGACACTCCATGGCGAACGCGTGGTGCGCTTGTTGACCAGTTTTTCGATTTCGTCGGCCGCACGGTCAGCGCGCAACCGCCAGGCGTCCAGCAGATTCTCATCGAGATTGAGCTTGTCCTGCACGTCATCGATGCTGGTGCTGATCGCTCCCAGCAAGCCCCCCTGCACGAGCAGCTCGGCTGCAGGTTCGGTGGCTGCGGGGTCTGCCTCATCCGCCGGTTTGGCATCGGCCTTGTCGGTTGCCTTGTCGGTTGCCTTGGCATCGGCCTTGTCAGCCGCTTTGCCATCCGGTTTTTCGGCGGCCTTGTCGTCGGCGGGAACTGCCGCACTCATGGGCAATGCAGGTACATCCGCCGCCTGAACATGGAAACTGCCCGTGAACAACAGCAGACCCGTAAGGATCAAGGTTTTCAGCTGAGACGCCACGCAGTTTTCTCCTTCGATGGACAGGCAGGGCTTCAACCCCAAGGAACTGATTCCTGTTTGCGTGGCAAGTTCGGTTTTGACACTGTAAATAGATGAGCCGATGTTTCAGATGGCCTTGTGCCTGTTAACGCCTGCGCAGCGCCTTGCCGATAACCAGCGGGCCGGGGCCGGTGATTGCGAGCCCGGCAAAGAGGATCATCAGCAGCCAGGCGAATTGTCCCTGTTCCAGTGACCATTCGGGGTGAACGAAGAGCACCGCCACGGCCAGCACTGCCAGGACCGGCAGACACGCCAGTCGCGCCCACACGCCGAGTATCAGAAGCACCGGGCAAATCACTTCGGCAAAAACAGCCAGCCCCAGCGTCAAGGTGCCGCCGAGACCGAACGGGTCTTCGATGCGTTGTACTTCCACACTCCAGTTCATCAGCTTCGGCAATCCGTGCACCTGCAGTAACAGCAGCGAAACACTGACGCGCATGAACAGAAGCCCCCAGGCCAGCAGCGCCTGAGTGCATTTCGGCGACACGCCGGACTGAAGGTGCGATGCGTTGGGCAACATGGTCTAGGATCTCTCGGGCAGGCTGGGCATTAGTGAATTATGCGGCGAGCCGGTCGCCGAAAATTGTTTTGATGTGCCGAGTTCGCAGACAGGCAGATGGGCACATACACGCAATTACTGCGAGCGGACTGGATCGATACTGCTGCACTGCGCCCGGACAACTGCGCCAGCCCGATCAACCCGACACGAGAGAGAACTGCATGAGCACTTTCAAGACAAAAGACGGCACCGAGATCTATTTCAAGGACTGGGGAACGGGCAAGCCAGTGCTCTTCAGTCACGGCTGGCCGCTGGACGCGGACATGTGGGAATACCAGATGGAATACCTCAGCAGCCGGGGCTATCGCACCCTCGCGTTCGACCGTCGCGGGTTCGGCCGCTCCGACCAGCCCTGGACCGGCTACGACTATGACACCTTCGCCGATGACATCGCCGCGCTGATCGAACACCTGGACCTGCGCGACGTGACGCTGGTGGGCTTTTCCATGGGTGGCGGTGACGTGACCCGCTACATCGGCCGCCACGGCACCGGCCGTGTCGCCAAGCTGGCACTGCTGGGTGCGGTGACACCCTTTTTCATGAAAACCGATGACCACCCGCAAGGCGTGGACAAGTCGGTTTTCGATGGCATCAAGGCAGGTCTGCTGAAAGACCGTGCGCAATTCATCGCCGACTTCGCCACCCCGTTCTATGGCACCAATCAGGGCCAGACCGTTTCTGAAGGCGTGCTGACCCAGACGCTGAACATCGCACTGCTGGCTTCGCTCAAGGGCACCGTAGACTGCGTAACTGCGTTCTCGGAAACCGACTTCCGTCCCGACATGGCGAAAATCGACGTACCCACGCTGGTCATTCATGGCGACGGCGACCAGATCGTGCCGTTCGAGGCAACCGGCAAATTGGCTGCCGAGATGATCAAAGGCGCTGAGCTGAAGGTCTACTCCGGCGCACCGCATGGCTTTGCGGTCACCCACGGTCAGCAGCTCAATGAAGACCTGTTGGCGTTTTTGGCTGATTGATGCCCACGCCGGCTGCCTGACAGTTCACCAGACTGTGGGAGGCGAATTGCCGGCGATGGTTTCGGTTCAGTCACTGAGATAGCGCCTGAACAAACGCATCGCCGGCAAGCCGCCGTCCGCAATAAGCAGCGTTTACCCCGTCAGCCATGCGCTGACTGAAGAGACGGGGTCAATCGGCCTGCACGGTCAGTTGATTCTGCTCACCCAGTCCGGCGATTCCCAGGCGAATGCGCTGGCCCGCCTTGAGAAAGACCGGTTCCGGCTTCACGCCCAGGCCCACACCGGGCGGTGTGCCGGTGGAGATGACGTCGCCCGGCTGCAGGCTCATGCAGCGGCTCAGGTAAGCAATCAACTGCGGGATGTTGAATACCAGCGTGCGGGTGTTGCCGTTCTGATACCGATGACCGTCTACTTCCAGCCACAGGTCCAGCGAATGAGGGTCGGCAACCTCGTCGCGGGTCACCAGCCAGGGACCGAGCGGACCGAACGTGTCGAACCCCTTGCCCTTGTCCCAGGTACCGCCGCGCTCCAATTGCCATTCACGCTCGGACACGTCGTTGATCACGCAATAACCCGCCACATGCTCCATGGCATTGGCTTCGTCGATATTGCGCCCGCCCTTGCCGATCACCACACCCAACTCCACTTCCCAGTCGGTCTTGACCGAGCCTCGGGGAATCTCGATGTTGTCATTCGGGCCGCAGATGGCACTGGTCCACTTGTTGAAAATGACTGGTTCCCTGGGCACCTCCATATTGGACTCAGCCGCATGGTCGGCGTAGTTCAGGCCGATGCACACGAACTTGCCCACGTGGCCGACACAAGCCCCGATGCGTGGCTGGCCTGTGACCAGCGGCAGGCTCACGGGATTGATCGTTGCCAGGGCGGCAAGACCGGCCGGGGTCAGCACATCGCCGGCAATGTCTTTGACATGGCCGGACAGGTCACGAATCTGATTGTCGGCGTCCAGCAGGCCGGGCTTTTCCGAGCCTTTGTCTCCGTAACGTAGCAGTTTCATCGGGTTCTCCTGTTGTCTGTCGAACATGCAAACCGGGGTCAGACGCTCATGCCGCCATCAATGACGTGCACCGCACCCGACGTGTATGAAGACGCGTCAGAACCAAGGTAAAGGACCAGTTGCGCGATTTCCTCGACACTGCCTATCCGTCCCATCGGCTGGCGGTCGACGAACTGTTGATAGACCTGAGCCTCGCAAACACCTTGCTGTTCGGCCTGGGCCGCGATGCGCATCCGCAGCGAAGGCGAATCCACCGTACCCGGACAAATGGCATTACAGCGAATACCCTGCCCAATGAAATCTGCCGCCACCGACTTGGTCAGTCCGATCACTGCCGCCTTGCTGGCAGTGTAGGCGAAGCGATTCGGCACGCCCTTCACACTTGAGGCCACCGATGACATGTTGATGATCGAACCGCCGCCACAGGCAAGCATGCCGGGCAGAAACGCCTGAATCATGCGGTACATGGCTGTGACATTGAGGTCCATGGAGCGCTGCCACACGGCCTCGTCGCAGTCCAGAATAGTTCCTGCGTGCACGTATCCTGCACAGTTGAACAGCACATCCACCGTGCCGATCCGCTCGCAGGCCAGCCGAATGTCCTGCGCCGACGTCACGTCCAGCCGAACGGCTTCAATTCCGTCAATGCCTTGCAGATTGTGCAGATCGATGTCGGTCGCAATGACCTCGGCGCCAGCGCTTGCGAACGCCTTGGCACTGGCCAGGCCAATGCCCTGCCCCGCCGCCGTGATGAGGACTCGCTTGTCGTTCATGATGCTTCTCCTTGCGAAAGAACAGCACCGACAACCCTAGTTTGCCAACACCCTGCATGCCGAGAATCGGACCGATGCCGCTGATTGACGCAGAACTGAAAAGTCTGCACGCAGACGCCTTCATTTCGATGACGCCGACCGGGCTTACTGCGCAGATACGGTCGAAGCTAACGCGGCAAACCTTTCAGATGCCTGAACGTAAAAGCCAATGAGCGGATTGCCACATTGCGTTTTCTTAATAAATCGAATCTGCGGTTGGTGATAAAAACGGTCGATCTGCAACAGCGCAAGCAGCGCTGAATAACGCCCTCGTTTTCTACCCGCCGGAGGTTCCTCGCATGAACGACTATCTGTTAGGTCATTCTTCAGCAGAACTGGAACGCCTTAAATTCCAGGCGAACATTCTGTCGCCCATCACCACGCGCCTGTTGATAGAAAGCGGTCTGGAGCAAGGCATGCATGTGCTGGACCTCGGCAGTGGCCCTGGCGACGTCGCCATGCTGGCGGGCAGGCTTGTCGGGCCGAACGGCAGCGTCACGGGAATCGATCGCAGCCCGGAGGCCGTCGAACTTGCAAACTTCAGAGCCGCGGAAGCGGGGTTGAGAAACGTCAGGTTTGAAGTCTGTGATATTCAGGACTTTCAGAGCCCGTCACCTTTCGACTGCGTCGTGGGGCGCTACGTGATGATTCATCAGAGCGATCCGGTCGCTTTCCTGCGTCAGGCGGCAAGCCTGGTCAGGAAAGGAGGAGCGCTGGCGCTCCATGAGGTGTTCATGTCGGGCACGCCGATGGAGTCGTTTCCAGATATTCCCATGCTGACCGATGCGGGGCAATTGATCGCCGCGGCATTCGACACCGGTGGCGTGCGCCACGCTACGGCGGCACACCTGGTCAAACACTTTTCAGAGGCAGGGCTGCCTCAACCTGAACTCTTTTGCCAGCGACACATTGGAGGGGGTGAGCACTCCTTCATGTACCACTGGGCCGCAGAAACGTTGAAAACCGTTTACCCGCATCTGATCAGTATCGGGCGGGTCACCGCCGACCCGGCATACCTCGAAACATTTGAAGATCGCTTGAAAGCCGAGGCAGTGGCTAGCCATGCACAGATTATTGGACCGAACCAGATCACCGCCTGGGTCAGATTATGACGACCGGCGCTTGAGAAGAAAAATCGAGGTGCAACGCCTGCGGTCATAATTAATACACATCATGAGTACTAATATCACAGCCAGTCGAACGGCCCCTGCGCTTCGTGCGCCGGGGTCGTTCTTTTTTTAGCTGGCAAGCGGCGTCCAGACCAAGGCTGAGCCTGCTCCAACCAGCGCAGAATCCTTGATGTCATCAGGAAAAACGTCATGAACAACTGTTCGATAGCGCGCTCCCGTCGATTTCCGGTCACCCGTCTTGCGCTGCTTGTCTCTCTGAATTCAGTGTGCCTGTTCAGCCCGCCGAGCCAGGCCGATGAAATCCCTGCGGCACCCACTGACGAAGCGGCAACGACGCTAGGCACGGTGTCGGTCATCGGGCAGGGCGAGACGCGGCAGGTGCAGCGTGTCACGCAGAAAGATGTCGAGGCCTATTCCGCCGGCACAAGCCCGTTGAAAGTCCTGCAGCGCCTGCCTGGGGTCAATTTCCAGTCCGGCGATCCGCTGGGGCGTGAAGAAGGCAGTCAGCGCATCAGCCTGCGCGGATTCGACATGCACCACTTGGGCTACACGCTGGACGGCGTCACGCTGGGCAACATGAGCTTCGGCAACTTCAACGGCCTGAGCATCACCCGAGCGATCATTGCCGAGAACATCAAGGCCAGCGAAGTGGCACCGGGCATCGGGTCGTTGGGCACCGCATCGAACAGTGATCTGGGCGGCACCATCCAGTTCACCACGTCCGATCCGGACAAGGAGTTCGGCGCACGCCTGTCGCAAACGCTGGGCAGCTATGACACCCGCCGCGAATTCATTCGTGTGGACACCGGCGAGTACAACGGCCTGTCGGCCTATGTGTCGGGCGAAAAATACGACGCAGATGCCTGGAAAGGCCATAACAATCCGCAGCAGTCGGACGCGGTGAACGCCAAGGTCAATTACAACTTTGGCGACAACCGCATCAGCTTCTTTCACAGCACCTCATCTCACGACGAGGCCAACCTGCCTTCGTTGTCGCAGAGCATCATTCAGCGACTGGGGTACAACTGGAGCTACTACACGCCGGACTGGACTCGCGCGGTCAATGCCGCCAACGGTATTTACACAGGCGGCGTGACCAGCGCGTCCGACGCAACTTACAACGCCAGCAGCCTGCGCGATGACGAACTGGACATTCTCAACGGCAACCTCTCCCTTACCGACGATCTGGTGCTGGATACCACGGTCTATCACCATCACGACTCCGGGCGGGGCAACTCGTATTACCCTTTCATCTTCACCAGCGGCTCGACGACGGTGCCCAGCAACTCGATCCGCAGCACGGTGTATGGCATCGACCGTACTGGCTTCCAGACGTCGCTCACCTATTACCTGGGCCAACATGAAATCCAGGGCGGCTTCTGGATTCAGTCGAACAAGAACGACATCGCCCGCTACCTGTTTGATACCACCAACGCAACGCCGCAGAACCACATCGTCAAAACCAACGGCCTGCCGTTGGCGGCCACCGTACTGGATCAGAATTACAACGACCTGACCCGACAGTTTTACCTGCGCGACACCTACACCCTGCTCGATGACCGATTGAAGCTCGAGTTCGGCGCCAAGAACACCGTGACCACGTCCACTGCCAGAGGCAAGGGCGGTGGTTATGCCAGCGGTTCGCTGGAAGCGCGGGATCGATTCCTGCCGCAAGCAGGTGCGACGTACAAGCTCGACGACGAGGACGAAGTCTTCACTTCCTACTCTGAGAATATGGCCGCATTCCCCAGCGGCGGCTACAGCCCGTTCTTTACCACGCAGGCCGCCGTCGATGCGCAAAACGGTTTCAAGGACCTCAAACCGGAAACCTCAAAGACCGTGGAACTGGGCGTGCGGCGCAGCACTGCGCTGTATTCGGCCTCGGCGGCGATCTACAGCACGAAATTCGACAACCGTCTGGTGGCCATCACCAATTGCACCGGCATTGTGATCTGCCAGAACGGCGTCGCCAATGTCGGGTCGGTGACCAGCCGGGGCATGGAATTGTCATTCGGCCTGACACCCGATGAGCACTGGCGCTGGTCCAACTCCCTGTCCTACAACCACAGCACTTACGATGACGACTACGTCAGCGCAGGCAATACGGTAGCGGTGAAAGGCAAGACGGTCGTCGACACGCCGAAGCTGATGTACGCCAGCAACCTGGACTGGAACTGGGAGCACTGGAACGCAGGCCTGCAGGGTAACTACCTCAGCAAGCGCTATTACACCTACACCAACGACTCGAGCGTCAGCGGCTACTGGGTGGCGAACGCCAATCTGGGGTATGACTTCGGCAAACTGGGCGCGGTGAAAGACACGAGCCTGTCGCTGAACGTGGTCAACCTGTTCGACAAACGTTACATCTCCACCCTTAACACCGACGCCAGCGCAGCCACCGATCCGTTGGGCAACCTGCAGATTCTGCAGGTCGGTACGCCGCGCAGTGCGTTCGTGACATTGGGCGTGAAGCTCTAGGGCAACCTGCGTTCAGACGAAAAAACGTTCCTTGAGAGGCACCAGCGCTGCACCGATGGCTGCGGCATCGCCATTGGCTTCGCTGAGCAGCAGTTGCGGACGCGGTGGCGGTGCCTGATAACGATGCGTACCCCAGAAGGTGGTCGACGCGATCAGACGCCGTCCCAGCGCAGGCGGCAACTGCCCGCCGAACACCACGGCCTGAGGATCGAACAGACCCGCCAGCGCATTGACCAGACGGTCCAGCGTCGGCTGGGTGCGTTTGATCCAGGTTTCGACACCCGGCCAGTCAGGATCGAAGCGCGCGCGCAGGTCCTCGACAGAGTCCACTTCAATGCCATTTGTGTGCAGTTCCTCGACCAGATAACGCAACGCCGGTCGATTGGCCGCCTCCTCATCGGTGTAGAGCGTGATCTCGCCCGCGTTGCCATGACTGCCGAAGTAAGGCTTGCCGTTGATGACCACGCCAGCGCCGAAACCGTAATTGAACGACAGGTAAATGAAGTTGCTGGCCCAGGCCCCTGCGCCCACCAGGCTCTCGCCGATAGCGGCCGTGGTCGCGTTGTTTTCGAGCCAGACTGGCATCTTGAACCGCTCTTCCAGCACAGGCTGCAGATCCATCAACGACCAATCGCGCAAAGGCTCTGGCGCATTGACCTGACGGTTTTCGAGAAAGAAGCCCGCGATGGCGAAGCCCATGCCCACCACCCGCTCGGGCTTTATGCCGTTGCGCTGCAGGATCCGTTCGATGGTCTTCTGCAGCGCGTCCAGCGTGCTGTTACGGCTCAAAGGCGGCGTACGCAGGACCACCTGCTCCAGCATATTGCAGCTCAAATCGGCCACGCAGACCACCGCAGACCCGGTGTTGATCGAAACACCGATGGAATAGACCGCCTCGTTCACCAGTTCGATGCGCGGGCTGGGCTGACCACGGCCGTTCCTGACCCGCTCGCCACTGCGCAGCAAGCCCCGACCGATCAATTCCTCGATCAGTCGGTGCACGGATTGCTGCGCCAGATCCATTTCTGCCGAAACGGTGGCGCGAGTGATCGAGCCCCGACGACGAAGGATATCCAACAGTTTGCGTTCATTGAGGCTCAGCGAAGGGTGTGTATCCGGTGGAGTATCGAGATCAAAGGGCATGGGTTCGACAGTCAGAGGGGTGATTAAAACAGTCCGTGTGTAGAGCAGTGTATCGCCCGCCGCAAAAACGATTACTTCAATCATGAAAATTTAATAATGGAGCTGCAGGTAACAAATACTACACATTATCTGTATTAGATAGCTTCCAGTTCACGCGGGGTGCTTTCATGCTTTCCATAAGTCACACGCTATGGGCGCTGACGCTGGTGGCCATTGCCGGCCAGGCCAGCGCCACCGAGTTCTGGTACAGCCATAGCGGCCCGACAGCCTCGGCCATTGCGGATCTGTGCAGGCAGTTCAATGCCGAACGTGATGAACAGGATCGCCTGCACTGCATCCGCCAGGGCACCTATGAGCAGACCCTGCAGAAGACCGTTGCCGCTTACAGGGCCGGTATCAGTCCGGTGCTGGTCGAGATCTACGACGTCGCCACCCCTGACATGCTGCTCGGGGACGCCACTGTGCCTGTCGAAACCTTGATGGCCCGGCAGCAGCGAGCCTACTCGGCCGACACCTTTCTGCCTGCGCTCAAACGCTATTACTCCGATGAGCATGGCGTGCTGGCAGCCCAGCCGTTCGCCGCTTCGACCGCCGTGCTCTATGTCCACCGCGACGCACTGGCGGCCGCGGGAATCAACGAGACACCGACCACCTGGGCCGCCTTCTCCACAGCATTGCGGGCCCTCAAGAACAATCATCACGACTGCCCCATGGCCACTGACTTTTCGCCATGGATCTGGCTGGAGCAGACCAGTGCGGCGCAGGGCTCCGCCATCGCGGTCAGGTCCGGTGGCGTGGACCGATATCGATTCGATCAGGGCACGCACTTGCAGTTGATGAACGATCTGGCGCAATGGACCCGTGAAGGCCTGGTGCGGCATCAGGAGTCGACCCGCAGCGGTCAGCAGGCACTGGCGTTTGCCAGCGATGAATGCGCGATGCTGCTGGACTCCACAGGCTCATGGAACACGGTACGCAGCACACTCAAGCCCGATATCGACGTGACCCTGCTGCCGATCTACGCCGACACCCAACGGCAGTCCAACCTGCCGGGCGGCTCTTCGCTGTGGGTCATGCAGGGGCATTCCACCCATGAGTACGACGTCGCGTCGGAGTTTCTCGCGTTCGTGCTACGCCCCGATAATCAGCGTGCATTCAGCTCCCGCACGGGCTATCTGCCGGTGACTCAGGCCACAGCCGGATCGGTTAGAGCCGACGAACACGCCGCGCTGGCGATCAAAATCGGTCTCTCGTCTCTCGATGACATCAACAGCCCGACGGGTAACCCGCTGCGCTGCGGCTTCATCACGCTGATGCGAGTGATCTGGCAGCAGGAGACCGGAAACGCGCTGGCGGGTCGACAAAGCATCGGGCGAGCCCTGAACCAGACCGCCCTGCGCGGCAATGAGCTGCTTGGCCTGTTTCAACAGATGCATCAGCCACTGGCTCAGAATCAACAAAGCGAAAGGCAGCCATGAAGGCCAGTGGCTATTTCCCGCAACCACGGATGGCGCTGTTGTTCGCATCGCCGCAATTATTGGCGCTCGGCCTGTTTTTCTATTGGCCGGCACTTCAGGCCATCTGGTGGTCGTTCCACCTGGTATTGCCGTTTGGCGGACACGAGGTGTTCGTAGGCCTGAGCAATTACTGGCGCGTGCTGAGAGATCCGGGCGTGCTCGCCTCTCTCGGCTCGACCCTTATATTCAGCCTGTCGAGCGTCGCGCTTTCAATGCTCATCGCCCTGACACTGGCGCTGTGCCTCGAACTGAAACTGCGCGGCAACGCGGTGTTTCGCAACCTGCTGATCTGGCCTTACGCGGTGTCCGGCGCCACCATCGGTATCGTCTTTCATGTGCTGGCCAACCCGGTCATGGGGATTCTGGCCTGGCTCAACGCGGTGGTGCCCGGAACCTGGGCGCCTTATGCGAACCCGCTGCAAGGCATGCTGCTGTTGATCGTGGCGTATGCCTGGTGTCTGGTGCCGTTCAACTTCGTGATGCTGGTGGCGAGCCTGAAATCCGTTCCGGACGATTACCTCGCAGCGGCAGCGCTGGACGGCGCAGGCCCTTGGCGGCGCATGATCGACATGCAACTGCCGTTGATTGCCCCCTATCTACTGTTCGTCTTCATCATCGACCTGCTGGAAAGCCTCTCCAACAGTTTCGGACTGATCGACACCCTCACCCAAGGCGGCCCCGGCGACACGACCCAAGTGCTGGCCTACAAGATTTACACCGACGGCTTTCGCGGACTGGATCTGGCAGGTTCTTCAACGTTGTCAGTGCTCATGCTGTCGGCAGTCGTGCTGCTGAGCATCGCGCAGTTCAAGCTCATGTCGCGACTCAAACGACGCGGGGCGAAGGCATGATCCAGCACAACCGACTGCTCAATATCGGAGCTTACCTGCTACTGACCCTGGGGCTGATTTTCGCGCTGGGCCCGCTCTATATCGCGGTCTGCTCGGCCACCGTGGACAACCCGCAACTGCTGGAACATGGCCTGGCAGTGGTTCCGGGCAATCAGTTGCTGGTGAACCTGCAGAAAGTCACTCAGCGTCTCGACCTGTTGCGCCTGTTGGGCAACAGCCTGATCGTTGCAATCATGGTGGTCATCGGCAAGCTCGCGCTCTCGGCGCTGACGGCTTTTGCGGTGGTGTACTTTCGCAGTCGTTATACCACCTGGATTTTCTTCGCTGTGCTGGGCGCGCTGTTGTTGCCGCTGGAGGTGCGCATCATCCCGACCTATGCCGTGGCGAGCGACCTGCTCGGTCCGCTGCGTGCGTTACTGCGCTGGCTGGGCATCGAGCGTGTGCCGGTGCCGACCCTCAATCTGCTCGACAGTTATACCGGCCTTGCCCTGCCACTGATTGCCTCGGCCACCGGCACGTTCCTGTTCAGACAGTTCTACCAGACGCTGCCCGCCGAACTGGTCGAAGCGGCGCGCATGGACGGTGCCGGGCCGTGGCGCTTCTTCATCGACATTCTGGTGCCGCTGTCGAAAACCAATTTCGCGGCGCTGGGCACGCTGGTGTTCATCGGCGCCTGGAAAGACTACTTGTGGCCATTGGTTGCGACCAACCGTGAAGACATGCGCACGCTGGTGCTGGGCGTCGCCAGCTTTCTGCCCACCGATGCCAGCCAGCTTCCCGAATGGAACCTGCTGATGGCCGCCGCCGTTGTCAGCATGCTGCCCCCCATCCTCGTCATTGCGCTCATGCAGCGATGGTTCGTCAAAGGCCTGATTGGAGTCGGCAAATGAACGCGCTTCTTCCCTTTACCGATTTCCCGGCTGCACGTTCACCGCAGATAACCCTCAGGAATCTGCACAAAACACAGAGCTCGGGGCCGCTCTTTCAAAGTCTGGATCTGGTGTTCAAGGCCGGTGAGCTGAACGTGATTCTGGGGCCGTCAGGCTGCGGAAAATCTACTCTGTTGCGCATGATCGCCGGGCTGGAGGACGTCACTCTGGGACAGATTCTGATGGATGAGCGTGACGTCACAAAGCTGCCGCCCAAGGAGCGCGGCTGCGCCATGGTGTTCCAGAACTATGCGCTCTACCCGCACATGAGCGTTGCCGACAATATTGGCTATCCGCTCAAGATGGCAGGCATCGCCTACAAACAGCGCGTGCTGCAAATCAAGGAGTGCGCCACCTCGCTGGGGCTGGAAACGCTTCTGGAGCGCAAGCCGGGCGAGCTGTCCGGAGGTCAGCGCCAGCGTGTCGCCATCGGGCGGGCCTTGATCCGCAAACCACCCGTGCTGTTGTTCGACGAACCGTTGTGCAATCTGGACAGCGCGCTACGCCATGAAATGCGTCTGCTGATCCGTCGCCTGCATCAACAGACCGGTGCCACGATTCTGTACGTCACCCACGATCAGACCGAGGCCATGACGCTTGCCGAGCACGTCGTGATCCTAAATCAGGGTCGCGTCGAACAGATCGGCACGCCGAGCGACATTTATGACCGGCCCGCCAGCACATTCGTCGCGGGTTTTATCGGCACACCGCCCATGAACCTGCTGCCAGTCTATTGCCTGGAAGACAAGATCCTGACGCTGGCCGACGGTCAACGACTCCCCCTCAAACTGCACCTGTCTGGCAACAGCCCGGGCAAATGGCTCATGGGGTTGAGGCCCGAAGCGTTCAGCCTCAGCCAGGAAGGTGTCCGCGCTGTGGTGGAGTCCTCGGAAAATCTCGGCAGCCACAGCCTGCTCTACTGCCAACTGGCCGGTATCCGTTGCGTCGTCAACCTTGCCGGTCGCCATCTGCTCGCCCCCGGCACTCAGGTCCGGCTGGCCCTCGGCCAACCGGCACTGCTGTTCGACCCCGAAAGCGGCCGCCATCAGCCCGCTTCTTTCTCCAACCCTGTGTAAGTGATCCCTGACATGTCCAACCGTGCTCCGCTCGTTCGCTCATCGCTGATTGCCCATCGCGGCGCTAAAGCCTATGTACCGGAAAACACCTTGCTCGCCCTGGAAACCGCCGCGCAGCATGGTGCCAAATGGGTTGAAATCGACGTGAAGCTGACCCGTGACGGTCGGCCCATCGTCATCCACGACGACCTGCTGGACCGCACCACCAACGGAAAAGGCGCGGTCGTGCTGCATACCTTTGAGGACATCCGCAAACTGGACGCCGGGAGCTGGTTCTCCCCCACATTCGCCGGTCTGCAGGTGCCGACCTTCGAAGAAGTGGTGGCCTGTGCCTTGCGTCTGAACCTCGGCTTGCAGGTCGAGCTCAAACCCACCATAGGCGACGATGTCGAAACCGCCGAGATCGTCATCCCGATCCTCAAGAGAATGTGGCCGGCAGGGTTGGGAGGCCTGTTTGTCTCGAGTTTCTCGGTGCGTTCGCTTGTCCGCGCGCGCCAGCTATGGCCAGAAGTGCCACTGGCGATGGCGTCGCTGGTCGCCCCCGCCGACCCGGCTGCGCTGCTGGCCGAATATGGCTGCCGGATTCTACATGTGCTGGACGACATGCTCGACGACCACCACCTCGAACGCCTGCGCCACAGTGGAGTCGAGTTCGCCGTCGCAACCATCAACAACCCCTACAGAGCGCGCTACCTGCTGGCGCGGGGGGCACAATCGATTCTCAGTGACTACCCTGACCTGCTCGACAAGCCCGACGAAGAGGATCTGCAATGAAAGACCGACTGAGCATTGCCCTGCGCTGCGTCGAACAGGCGAGCGTACTGGCCCTGGAGCACTTCAATAACCGCCACACACTGGACATCGCCACCAAAAGCCCTCAGGACCTGGTGTCTCAGGCAGACCTTGAAGTCGAACATCTGATACGGGCCAGCCTGAACGAGTACTTTCCGGATGAGCCGGTACTGGGCGAGGAGTTGGGCGGCGAAGTCATTATCGATGGCTGGGCGCTGGACCCCATCGATGGCACCGGCAACTTCCTGCGTGGCTCGCCTTTGTGGGGCATCTCCCTCGCCTATCTTTCAGCGGGGCAACCCGTGATCGGCGTCATCGCCTACCCGGCACTGGAGTACACCCTGTCAGCCAAGTCCGGCGAAGGTGTGTGGCTGAATGGCGCCCCTTTTGCCCGCCCCGAACCGCCACAGAACCTGCGCATCGTAGGCATAGGTTCTAGCAACAACTGGGCTGCTGAGTCTCTAGGGCAACTGGAACTGAACCTGCGCCATAAAGGCTGGGGACTGGCAGGCTACCGCTGCGCCACTATAGGCCTGGGCTTCGCGGCGCTCGGGCAGATCGATGGTTACCTCGAACGGTTTACCAATTTGTGGGACATCGCTGCGGGCGCCGTCATATGCCGCGAAGCAGGTTTGCTGTGCAGGATCGAGGGCAAACAGATACCGGCCGCCATGAGCGTAGCCGTGGGGAACGAAGAACTGATGGCAATCTTTGCGAGTTCACGCAGCGATTGAACATCAGGGAAACGCATCCGTCATTGCGACGGATGCGTAACCGGCATCAGGCCGTGGTTTGGACCAGCGTCGGATAGTCGGTATACCCCTCTGCCCCGCCGCCATAGATTGTGGCCGGATTCATCGGCGTCAACGGTGCGCCCGTCTTCAAGCGTTCGGTCAGATCCGGGTTGCTGATGAAGGGACGACCGAACGCCACCAGATCAACACTGCCATCGACCAGCCGCGAAGTCGCCAGATCAAGGTCATAGCCGTTGTTGGCCAGATAGGTCTGATGGAAGCGTTTGCGCAATTGCCCGTAATCGAATGGCACCGCATCACGCGGCCCACCGGTCGCTCCTTCGACGACATGCAGGTAAACGACGCCCAGCACATCCAGTTCTTCAACGATGTAGTTGTACTGCGGCTGAGGATCGCTGCTGCTGATCGCGCCAGCAGGTGATGCAGGTGAAATACGCACACCGGTGCGCTCGGCACCAATCTCGGCAACCACTGCAGCCGTGACTTCCAGCAACAGACGCGCACGATTCTCGACAGAGCCACCGTAAGCGTCAGTCCTGGTATTCGCGCCGTCCTTGATGAACTGCTCCAGCAGATAGCCGTTCGCGCCATGCACTTCCACACCGTCAAAACCGGCCGCAATGGCATTCGCCGCCGCCTGACGGAAATCATTCACGATGCCAGGCAATTCACTCAGCTCCAGCGCCCGTGGCTCGGAAACATCGTGGAAACCATTGTTCACGAACGTCTTGGTTTCAGCACGAATCGCCGAAGGCGCAACCGGCGCAGCGCCACCCGGCTGCAAATCCACATGAGAAATACGCCCCACGTGCCACAACTGCACAAAAATACGCCCGCCTTGGGCATGCACCTCATCCGTCACCTTGCGCCAGCCATCGATCTGCGCCTGGGTGTAAATACCCGGTGTGTCCTGATACCCCTGCGCCTGCGGGGATACCTGAGTGGCCTCGGTGATCAGCAAACCGGCAGAAGCACGCTGACCGTAATAGGTCGCAGCCAACTCACTCGGCACCAGCCCCGCGCCAGCACGGTTGCGGGTCAGCGGAGCCATGACGATACGGTTGGAGAGGATCAGATTGCCAAGGCGGTACGTGTCGAAGAGATTTTTTTCAGTCATTTCAGGGCCTGTGATCTGGAGGGCTTTGGTCATCTGGATGAGCCTTGGACGCGAACCGGAGGGCGCTCAGGAACATCGCGGGTGTAGGAGATGGAGTTATGATGATGAACAAAATCTAAATCGTCAATGACTTTGATGCTGAGTAACATCTATAGCGCGACGGAGTTATGCAGGCATAAAAAAAAGCGAAGCCAGGTGAGTGGCTTCGCTTTGGGTGGTGCGGTTCTGAGGGAGATGCGATCAGAACGGAATATCGTCATCAAAACTATCAAAATCAGCAGCCGGCTGCGGCGCTTGCTGCTGTGGCGCAGGGCGGGATTCGCGTTGCTGTGGAGGCTGCTGGTTGTAGTTCTGCTGTGGCGGAGCCGACTGCTGCGGGCGCGACTGCTGTGGACGAGGGGCGGACTGGTTGTAGTTGCCGCCACCCTGGCCTTGTTGTGCGTCGCCCTGTGGACGGCCGCCCAGCAATTGCATGGTGCCTTGCATGTCGACGACGATTTCGGTGGTGTAACGCTTGATACCGTCTTTTTCCCATTCGCGGGTCTGCAGCTTGCCCTCGATGTAGACCTGCGAACCCTTGCGCAGGTATTCGCCAGCGATTTCGGCAACCTTGCCGAACATCGAAACACGGTGCCACTCGGTCTTCTCGACCTTCTGACCGGTCTGCTTGTCAGTCCACTGTTCGCTGGTTGCCAGACTCAGGTTGGTCACGGCGTTACCGTTAGGCAAGTAGCGAACTTCGGGATCCTGGCCGCATGTACCGACCAATATGACTTTGTTAACCCCACGGGCCATAACGTTCTCCTAGGCTTCGCACGCTTCTGATGCTGGATTGATCAGCTTTTCGAGAGAGGCACGATCCAATAATTTTGTATCCAGTTTGATATAGATGGCTGCCTCCTCGGCAACCACCACTGCATCCGTTACGCCGGTTACGGACTTTAAACGCTCTGCCAGGCCTGCATCACGCTGTGCCTCTGGCGACAACGGCAGACGTAGGCTTGTCACGTAAGGCGGTTCACGCATGGTCATTGCAAACGCAAGCCAGACGGCAGCCATGGCTGCACCGCCAAGGAACACCACATCGAGCCCGCCGTGCTGGAACAACCAGCCGCCCAGTATCCCACCTGCGGCCGATCCAAGAAACTGGCTGGTGGAATAAACCCCCATTGCCGTCCCTTTTCCGCCAGCCGGCGACACCTTGCTGATCAGCGACGGCAAAGACGCCTCCAGCAGGTTGAACGCGGTGAAGAATACCACTGTCCCTATGACCAGTGTCCGCAACGTGTTACCAAATGCCCAGAAGTAAAGTTCGGACACCATCAGCACGGTCACGGCGCCGAGCAGAACGCGCTTCATCTGGCGCTTCTTCTCACCGTATATGATGAACGGGATCATCGCAAAGAACGAAATCAGCAGTGCAGTCAGATAGACCCACCAGTGTTGTTCCTTGGGCAGACCGGCTTTTTCGACCAGCGCCAGCGGCAGTGCCACGAAGCTGGACATGAGCATGGCGTGCAATACGAAGATACCCAGATCCAGACGCAGCAGGTCCGGGTGACGCAGCGTCTGTCCTAGCGCCTGTTTGGCGACGCCGGACTCACGATGCAGCAGCGGGCCGTTCGCCTTGGGCACGATGAACGCGATGATCAGGATTCCCAGCAGTGCCATGCCGCCAGTGGCCAGAAACAGCCCCGACAACCCGAACACGCCGGTGATGACCGGACCGACCACCATCGCGACCGCAAACGACAAACCGATGGTCATGCCAATCATGGCCATGGCCTTGGTGCGGTGTTGTTCACGGGTCAGGTCCGAGAGCAGCGCCATGACGGCGGCGGAAATCGCACCGGCACCCTGCAGGATACGGCCGGCGATAATGCCCCAGATCGAATCGGCATTCGCCGCCACGACACTCCCGATGGCGAAGATGATCAGCCCCAGGTAGATGACGGGACGTCGACCGATGCGGTCGGAAATGATCCCGAACGGGATCTGCAGCACAGCCTGGGTCAGGCCGTATGCGCCGATGGCCAGGCCGATCAGCGCGGGGCTGGCGCCCGCCAGGTCCATGCCGTAAGTGGCCAGAACCGGAAGCACCATGAACATACCGAGCATGCGAAACGCGAAGACCAGCGCAAGACCGCCTGCGGCACGTGTCTCGCCGCTGCTCATTCGTTCGCTGTGGGGATCGTGCATGGAGAAACCTCGTGTGAACCGGCGGCGATTCTACCAGTCCCATCGATTGACGGGGTATATCGCGACGCTTTGACGCGTTTACATGACAGAGTATTCATCTCTGCCTGTAAAGCCGGTGGATAGTGTGTATCCATCCAGTATTTATCCGTATACTCCCATGTTTTCGACGCCCGCCGTGCGAGGCCATTTTGGACAAGATCCTGATTCGTGGGGCTCGAACCCACAACCTGAAAAATATTGACCTGACTCTTCCACGCGACAAGCTGATCGTTATCACCGGACTGTCCGGCTCTGGCAAATCATCCTTGGCTTTCGACACGCTCTACGCCGAAGGGCAGCGGCGTTATGTCGAGTCGCTGTCGGCCTACGCCCGGCAGTTCCTGTCGATGATGGAAAAGCCTGACGTCGATACCATCGAAGGTCTGTCGCCTGCGATTTCCATCGAACAGAAATCGACGTCTCACAACCCGCGCTCGACCGTGGGCACCATCACCGAAATCTACGACTACCTGCGCCTGCTGTATGCACGAGTCGGCCAGCCTCGCTGCCCGGACCATGACATTCCGCTTGAAGCCCAGACTGTCAGCCAGATGGTCGACCTGGTCCTGGCTCAGCCGGAAGGCAGCAAGCTGATGTTGCTGGCGCCGGTCATTCGCGAGCGAAAGGGCGAACACCTGTCGGTCTTCGAAGAGCTGCGTGCCCAGGGCTTCGTACGTGCGCGGGTCAACGGCAAGCTGTGCGAGCTGGATGAGCTACCGAAGCTCGACAAACAGAAGAAGCATTCCATCGATGTGGTCGTGGACCGCTTCAAAGTACGTGCGGACCTGCAACAGCGTCTGGCTGAATCCTTCGAAACGGCGCTCAAACTGGCAGACGGCATTGCGCTGGTTGCGCCAATGGACGATGAACCGGGTGAAGAGACAATCTTCTCTGCGCGCTTCGCCTGCCCAATCTGTGGCCATGCGATCAGCGAGCTGGAACCCAAGCTGTTCTCCTTCAACAACCCGGCTGGCGCCTGCCCGACCTGCGACGGCCTGGGTGTGAAGCAGTTCTTCGACATCAAGCGACTGGTGAATGCCGAACTGACGCTGGCGGAAGGCGCGATACGAGGCTGGGACAGACGAAACGTCTATTACTTCCAGATGCTCGGTTCGCTGTCCAAGCACTACGGCTTCAGTCTGGAAGTACCGTTCAAGGTATTGCCTGCCGATCAGCAAAAGATCCTGCTCAACGGCAGCGGCTCGCAGAACGTTGACTTCCGCTACCTGAATGACCGTGGCGACATCGTCAAACGCGCTCACCCGTTCGAAGGCATCGTGCCGAACCTGGAGCGTCGCTATCGGGAAACTGAATCGGCAACCGTCCGTGAGGAGCTGGCCAAGTTCCTCGGTACCCAACCCTGCCCCGACTGTCGTGGCACGCGTCTGCGTCGCGAAGCGCGTCATGTCTGGGTGGGCGAGAAAACGCTGCCGGCAGTGACCAATCTGCCGATTGGCGATGCCACTCACTACTTCGACACCCTGAAGCTGACGGGTCGCCGCGGCGAAATTGCTGACAAGATTCTCAAGGAAATCCGCGAGCGCCTGCAGTTTCTGGTGAACGTGGGTCTGGATTACCTGACGCTGGATCGCAGTGCGGACACTCTTTCCGGCGGCGAAGCGCAGCGTATCCGTCTGGCCAGCCAGATCGGTGCCGGCCTGGTCGGGGTGATGTACATCCTCGACGAACCGTCCATTGGCCTGCACCAGCGTGACAACGACCGTCTGCTAGGCACGCTCAAGCACCTGCGCGACATCGGCAACACGGTGATCGTGGTCGAGCATGACGAAGATGCAATTCGTCTGGCCGACTACGTGGTAGACATCGGCCCGGGAGCGGGCGTGCATGGCGGACATATCGTCGCCGAAGGCACGCCGGATCAGGTCATGTCGCACCCCGACTCGCTGACAGGCAAGTACCTGTCAGGGCGCGTCAAGATCGAAGTCCCGGCCAAGCGCACGCCTCGCAACAAGAAGCTTTCGCTGACGCTCAAAGGCGCTCGCGGCAATAACCTGCAGAACGTGAACCTTGAGATCCCGATTGGTCTGCTGACCTGCGTGACGGGTGTTTCAGGGTCGGGCAAATCGACACTGATCAACAACACGCTGTTCCCGCTCAGCGCCACCGCACTGAACGGCGCAACGACGCTGGAAGCCGCCACGCATGACAGCATCAACGGCCTGCAGCACCTGGACAAGGTCGTGGATATCGACCAGAGCCCGATCGGTCGCACGCCCCGCTCCAACCCGGCGACCTACACCGGCCTGTTCACCCCCATCCGTGAGCTGTTTGCCGGTGTGCCAGAATCGCGCTCGCGTGGCTACGGGCCGGGCCGGTTCTCGTTCAACGTCAAGGGCGGGCGCTGCGAAGCCTGTCAGGGCGATGGTCTGATCAAGGTGGAGATGCACTTTCTGCCGGACATCTACGTGCCTTGCGATGTGTGCAAGAGCAAGCGCTACAACCGCGAGACGCTGGAGATCAAGTACAAGGGCAAGAGCATCCACGAGGTGCTGGAGATGACCATCGAAGAAGCGCGTGAATTCTTCGATGCTGTTCCGGCCTTGGCGCGCAAGCTGCAGACCCTGATGGATGTGGGGCTTTCCTACATCAAGCTGGGTCAGTCGGCGACAACGTTGTCGGGTGGCGAGGCTCAGCGGGTCAAGCTGTCCCGCGAACTGTCCAAGCGTGACACCGGCAAGACGCTGTACATCCTCGACGAGCCGACGACAGGTCTGCACTTCGCGGATATTCAGCAACTGCTCGACGTCCTGCACCGCCTGCGCGATCACGGCAACACCGTGGTGGTGATCGAGCACAACCTGGACGTCATCAAGACGGCGGACTGGCTGGTCGATCTGGGTCCGGAAGGCGGTTCGCGCGGCGGACAGATCATCGCCACCGGCACGCCGGAACAGGTTGCCGAGATGGAGCAGTCCTACACCGGGCATTACCTCAAGCCATTGTTGATACGCGACAAGGCCTGAAGGGGACTGACCTGCCGGGCCCGGCTTTGGCCGGATCCGCTCAGGTCCATACTTAGTGGTTGAATCGAAGACGAAAAAAAGCTCCTGTCACGCAAGTGCAGGAGCTTTTTTCGTTACAGCCGTCGCTGGATCAGAACTGCGATTGCAGGTAGTTCTGCAAACCGATGGACTTGATCAGACCCATTTGCTGTTCCAGCCAATAGGTGTGGTCTTCCTCAGTATCAGCCAGTTGAACGCGAAGAATGTCACGGCTGATGTAATCCTTGTGCAGCTCGCAGAGCGCGATGCCCTTGCAGAGCGCAGCGCGGACCTTGTACTCGAGACGAAGATCGCTGGCGAGCATCTCGGGCACTGTGGTGCCGATGTCCAGATCGTCGGGACGCATGCGCGGCGTGCCTTCGAGCATCAGGATACGACGCATCAGCGCATCGGCGTGTTGCGCCTCTTCTTCCATCTCGTGATTGATGCGCTCGTAGAGCTTGGCGAAACCCCAATCTTCGTACATGCGCGAATGAATGAAATATTGGTCACGAGCCGCCAGTTCGCCAGTGAGCAATGTGTTCAGATAATCGATTACTTCTGGATGGCCTTGCATCGCACCAGATCTCCTGCTTCAAAGGCGATAGTTTGAACCAAGCGCCGCCGGAGGTCACTCGGAAAAACGCAATAATCCGATAAAAAGCGTCGAATTTACGCCATCCAGAAGCGAAAAACCGCCCAAATGAGGGCGGTTCTGTTTCTCACTTCGACTCAGCCCAGTTTCACACCCAGAGCATTGGCGATGCCTTCCCCATAAGCAACGTCAGCTTTGTAGAAGTACTGCAACTGACGCTGCACGACATCACTGGATACGCCGCTCATTGCGCCGGCAATGTTATTGATCAATAACGCTTTCTGATCAGCGCTCATCAGGTTGAACAACTTCCCCGCCTGGCTGTAGTAATCATTATCCACGCGATGATCATGACGATCGGCATTGCCGCTCAACGCGAGCGCGGGCTCGGCATAGCGAGGATTCTGCCTGGGCGCATCCGAGTAGCTGTTTGGCTCATAGTTCGGCGCAGCACCACCGTTGGTGCCAAACGCCATCGAGCCGTCACGCTGGTAGCTGTAAACCGGGTTCTTCGGCGCGTTGATCGGCAGTTGCTGGTGATTGGTGCCGACGCGATAGCGATGAGCATCTGCATAGGCGAACACACGACCCTGCAGCATGCGGTCCGGAGAAAGCCCTACACCCGGCACCATATTGCTGGGGCCAAATGCCGCCTGCTCGACTTCAGCAAAGTAGTTCAGCGGATTGCGATTCAGCTCCATCTCACCGACTTCAATCAATGGGTACTCTTTCTGCGACCAGGTTTTGGTGACGTCGAAAGGGTTCTCGTGATGGTTGTTGGCCTGAGCTTCGGTCATCAACTGAATGCAAACCTGCCACTTGGGGAAGTCGCCTTTTTCGATAGCAGTAAACAGATCGCGTTGAGCGTAATCAGGATCAGTCCCGGCGATGCGTACGGCATCCTCGGGCGTGAGGTTCCTGATGCCCTGCCTGCTCTTGTAATGCCACTTCACCCAGTGACGCTCGCCATTGGCGCTGATCAGGCTGTAGGTGTGGCTGCCGAAGCCGTGCATGTGGCGGTAGCCATCAGGAATACCGCGATCCGAAAACAGGATGGTGATTTGATGCAAGGCCTCTGGCGAGTGCGACCAGAAATCCCACATCATTTGCGAGCTTTTGAGATTGGTCTGCGGCAGACGCTTCTGCGTGTGAATGAAGTCAGGAAATTTCAGCGGGTCACGGATAAAGAACACCGGCGTGTTATTGCCCACGATGTCCCAATTACCTTCCTGGGTGTAAAACTTCACCGCGAAACCACGCGGATCGCGCTCGGTATCAGCCGAGCCGCGCTCGCCACCTACTGTGGAAAACCGAATGAAGATGGGCGTCTGCTTACCCACAGCACTGAACAGGTCGGCGCTGGTGTATTGCGAGATGTCTTTGGTAACTGTGAATGTGCCGTGAGCACCCGAGCCCTTGGCATGCACACGACGCTCTGGAATGTTCTCGCGGTTGAAGTGGGCGAGCTTCTCGATCAGGTGGAAATCGTCCAGAAGCAAAGGACCTCGTGGGCCTGCCGAGCGGGAATTCTGGTTATCGGCGACCGGCGCACCACTGGCGGTCGTAAGCGTCTTCAGGGTCATGCAATATCTTCCTCAGGCTCTATAGAGCCGGCTAATCAGCTTGAGCGAGATTATTATTCGAAAGCATCACATGATGAAATTTATTAATTATTAAATGTTGATAGAGTTTATTAATTTTAGGCAACAAAAAACCGGGCACTGGGCCCGGTTTTTTGTTCAAACTGATGTCTTATTCAGCAGCTTCTACAGAGCCGCCGACAGGACGATCAACCAACTCGACGTACGCCATAGGCGCGTTGTCGCCAGCGCGGAAACCGCACTTGAGGATGCGCAGGTAGCCGCCCTGACGGGTTGCATAGCGCTTGCCCAGATCGTTGAACAGCTTGCCGACGATTTCTTTCGAACGAGTACGGTCGAAAGCCAGACGACGGTTAGCAACGCTGTCTTCCTTGGCCAGGGTGATCAGCGGCTCGGCAACGCGGCGCAGTTCCTTGGCTTTCGGCAGGGTAGTCTTGATCAGCTCGTGCTCGAACAGCGACACCGCCATGTTTTGAAACATGGCTTTGCGGTGAGAGCTGGTACGGCTCAGGTGACGTCCACTTTTACGATGACGCATGGTTCATTCCTTACCAAACTCGCGTTCGGTGATTACGACGATCAGGCCGTAGCCTTGTCGTCCTTCTTAAGACTTGCCGGCGGCCAGTTGTCGAGGCGCATGCCGAGGGACAGACCACGGGAGGCCAGAACATCTTTGATCTCAGTCAAAGACTTCTTCCCAAGGTTCGGAGTTTTCAACAGTTCTACTTCGGTGCGCTGAATCAGGTCACCAATGTAGTAAATGTTCTCCGCCTTAAGGCAGTTAGCCGAACGTACAGTCAGTTCCAAATCGTCAACCGGACGGAGCAGGATCGGATCGATCTCGTCTTCCTGTTCGATTACCACAGGTTCGCTGTCGCCTTTGAGGTCGACGAACGCAGCCAACTGCTGTTGCAGAATGGTTGCAGCGCGGCGGATAGCCTCTTCAGGATCCAGCGTACCATTGGTTTCCAGATCAATAACCAGCTTGTCCAGGTTGGTACGCTGTTCGACACGGGCGTTTTCCACCACGTATGCGATACGGCGAACCGGGCTGAACGAAGAGTCGAGCTGCAAGCGACCAATGCTGCGGCTTTCGTCTTCATCGCTTTGACGCGAGTCTGCCGGCTCATAACCACGACCACGAGCTACGGTGAGCTTCATGTTCAAGGCGCCGTTAGACGCCAGGTTAGCGATTACGTGATCGGGGTTAACGATCTCGACATCATGATCCAGCTGAATATCGGCAGCGGTAACCACCCCCGAACCCTTCTTCGACAAGGTCAGCGTAACTTCGTCTCGACCGTGCAGCTTGATAGCCAGACCTTTAAGGTTCAACAGGATTTCAATGACGTCTTCCTGTACACCTTCGATGGCGCTGTACTCATGGAGTACACCGTCAATCTCGGCCTCGACTACTGCACAGCCGGGCATGGAGGACAACAAAATGCGGCGAAGCGCGTTGCCCAGGGTATGGCCAAAACCACGCTCGAGAGGCTCGAGAGTGATCTTGGCGCGGGTTGGACTGACAACCTGCACATCAATATGGCGGGGTGTCAGGAACTCATTTACCGAAATCTGCATGGATGCACCTATTTTCTAGCCCTTACTTGGAGTAGAGCTCGACAATCAGGCTTTCGTTGATGTCGGCGGATAGATCACTGCGAGCTGGTACGTTCTTGAAAACGCCCGATTTCTTCTCAGTGTCTACTTCTACCCATTCTACGCGGCCACGTTGGGCACACAGATCGAGAGCCTGGACAATACGCAGTTGGTTCTTAGCCTTTTCGCGGATAGCAACAACGTCGCCAGCACGAACCTGATAAGAAGGAACGTTAACGGTTTTACCGTTGACGCTAACAGACTTGTGCGAAACCAGTTGACGGGATTCGGCACGAGTCGAGCCGAAGCCCATGCGGTATACAACGTTGTCCAGACGGCATTCGAGCAGCTGCAGCAGGTTCTCACCTGTTGCGCCTTTCTTGCCGGCGGCTTCTTTGTAGTAGCCGCTGAACTGACGCTCGAGAACGCCGTAGATACGACGGACTTTTTGCTTTTCACGCAGCTGAGTGCCGTAATCGGACTGGCGACCGCGGCGCTGACCGTGGATGCCTGGAGCTGCTTCGATGTTGCACTTGGATTCGATAGCGCGAACGCCGCTCTTCAGAAAGAGATCGGTGCCTTCACGACGAGCAAGTTTGCATTTTGGACCAATGTAACGAGCCATTTCTTACAGTCTCCTGGATTACACGCGGCGCTTCTTCGGCGGACGGCACCCGTTGTGCGGGATTGGCGTCACGTCGGTGATGCTGGCGATCTTATAGCCACAGCCGTTCAATGCACGGACAGCGGATTCACGACCTGGGCCTGGACCCTTGACATTGACGTCGAGGTTCTTCAGACCGTATTCCAGCGCAGCTTGACCAGCACGTTCAGCAGCTACCTGAGCAGCGAACGGCGTGGACTTGCGGGAACCACGGAAACCCGAACCGCCGGAGGTAGCCCACGAAAGAGCGTTACCTTGACGATCGGTAATGGTGACGATTGTGTTGTTAAACGACGCGTGGATGTGGGCGATGCCATCAACCACTGTCTTTTTAACTTTTTTACGAGGACGAGCAGCAGGTTTTGCCATGACTAAATTCCTGTCGTTGCGCTGGAGCGATTACTTGCGGATCGGCTTACGCGGACCTTTGCGAGTACGCGCGTTGGTCTTGGTACGCTGACCGCGTACTGGAAGACCACGACGATGACGCAGACCGCGATAGCAGCCCAGGTCCATCAAGCGCTTGATTTTCATGTTGATTTCGCGACGCAGGTCACCTTCAGTGGTGAACTTCGCCACTTCGCCACGCAGCTGTTCAATCTGCTCGTCGCTCAGATCTTTGATCTTCGCCGCCGGGTTAACCCCGGTGGTTGCACAAATTTTCTGTGCAGTGGTGCGACCAACACCATAGATGTAGGTCAGCGAGATAACAGTATGCTTGTTATCTGGAATGTTAACGCCTGCAATACGGGCCATTCAGTGGGACTCCAATTGACAGCTACCTACGCCCCGGAAGCCAAGAAATAGGGCGCGAGATAATATCGCTGTAGTAACAAATAATCAACCCAGCAGCGCACTAGCTGCTGGGCTTAAGCACAAATCACAATCAGCCTTGGCGCTGCTTATGACGTGGTTCCGCGCTGCAAATTACTCGAACAACACCTTCGCGGCGAATAATCTTGCAGTTACGGCACAGCTTTTTCACCGATGCACGAACTTTCATCACCAACTCCTCGAACCTTAGGGGTGCTTCAGCGCAGCATACCGCCGCTGCCACCGTAGCCCTTCAGGTTGGCTTTCTTCATCAGGGATTCATACTGGTGCGAAACGAGGTGAGATTGCACTTGGGACATGAAGTCCATCACAACCACGACCACGATCAGCAACGAGGTCCCGCCAAGGTAGAACGGTACGTTTGCCGCAACCACCAGAAACTGGGGGAGCAGACACACGGCCGTCATATAAAGAGCACCGAACATGGTCAAACGAGTCAAAACGCCATCAATGTAGCGCGCCGACTGCTCGCCTGGACGAATACCCGGAATAAAGGCACCGGACTTCTTCAGGTTTTCCGCTACGTCTTTCGGATTGAACATCAACGCCGTATAGAAGAAGCAGAAGAAAATAATCCCTGCACTAAACAGCAGAATATTCAACGGCTGACCAGGAGCGATCGACTGCGAGATGTCCTGCAGCCAGCCCAGACCTTCAGACTGACCAAACCAGGAACCCAGCGAAGCCGGGAACAGCAAAATGCTGCTCGCAAAAATGGCCGGAATCACACCAGCCATGTTCACTTTCAGCGGCAAGTGGCTTGTCTGCGCAGCGAAGACCTTGCGGCCCTGCTGACGCTTGGCGTAGTGAACAGCGATACGACGCTGACCACGCTCAATGAAGACCACGAAACCGATGATCGCTACTGCCAGCAAACCGATTGCGACCAGAGCGAAGATATTGATATCACCCTGACGTGCAGACTCGAAAGACTGCCCTATCGCTCTCGGAAGACCGGCGACGATACCTGCGAAAATCAACATCGAGATACCGTTGCCGACACCGCGTTCGGTGATCTGCTCGCCTAGCCACATCATGAACATCGCACCTGCCACGAAGGTGGTTACGGCCACAAAATGGAAACCCAGGTCCCCAGAAAACGCTACGCCCTGACTGGCCAGGCCGACGGACATGCCGACAGCTTGAACCAGAGCCAGGACTACGGTGCCATAGCGGGTGTACTGGCTAATCTTGCGACGGCCAGCTTCACCTTCCTTCTTCAACTGCTCCAGTTGCGGGCTGACGGCGGTCATCAACTGCATGATGATCGATGCCGAAATGTACGGCATGATCCCCAGTGCAAAGATACTCATCCGCTCCAGCGCGCCACCGGAAAACATGTTGAACAAGCTAAGAATGGTCCCCTCATTCTGTCGAAACAGTTCTGCGAGTCGGTCCGGGTTGATACCTGGAACCGGGATGTGTGCGCCTATTCGGTAGACGATAATCGCCAGGAACAGAAAACGCAGACGAGCCCAGAGTTCAGACATACCGCCTTTGCCGAGCGCAGAGAGAGCACCTTGCTTAGCCATTTATTCCTCGAACTTGCCGCCAGCTGCTTCGATAGCCGCACGCGCACCTTTGGTGGCGGCGATACCTTTGATGGTGACAGCGCGAGTAACTTCGCCCGACAGCATGATTTTCACACGCTGTACGTTCTGGTTAATCACGTTGGCATCCTTCAGGGTCTGCACAGTTACGATGTCGCCTTCCACTTTGGCCAGCTCGGACAGACGCACTTCTGCGCGGTCCATGGCTTTCAGGGAAACGAAACCGAATTTTGGCAGGCGACGATGCAGCGGCTGTTGGCCGCCCTCAAAGCCCGGAGCAATGGTGCCACCGGAACGGGAGGTCTGACCTTTGTGGCCGCGGCCACCAGTCTTACCCAAACCGCTACCGATACCACGGCCCGGACGATGCTTTTCGCGACGGGAACCCGGCGCTGGACTCAGATCATTGAGTTTCATCGATTAACCCTCGACTCGCAGCATGTAGTAAGCCTTGTTGATCATCCCGCGATTTTCGGGAGTATCCAGGACTTCTACAGTGTGACCGATGCGACGCAGACCCAAACCCTTAATGCACAATTTGTGATTAGGGATGCGGCCGGTCATGCTTTTGATCAGCGTTACTTTTACGGTAGCCATGATCAGATGATCTCCTCAACACGCTTGCCACGCTTGGCAGCGATGGACTCAGGAGACTGCATGCCCTTCAGACCCTTGAAAGTGGCGTGAACCACGTTTACAGGGTTAGTCGAGCCGTAGCACTTGGCCAACACGTTCTGGACACCAGCAACTTCCAGCACTGCGCGCATTGCGCCGCCAGCGATGATACCGGTACCTTCAGAAGCAGGCTGCATGTACACCTTCGAAGCGCCATGGGCGGACTTCATTGCGTACTGCAGTGTGGTGCCGTTCAGATCCACCTGGATCATGTTGCGGCGAGCAGCTTCCATCGCTTTCTGGATTGCAGCAGGCACTTCACGTGACTTGCCACGGCCGAAGCCAACACGCCCTTTACCATCACCCACTACGGTCAACGCAGTGAAAGTGAAGATACGGCCGCCTTTTACGGTTTTGGCCACGCGGTTAACTTGAACCAGCTTCTCGATGTAGCCTTCGTCGCGTTTTTGGTCGTTATTTGCCATAACTTAGAACTCCAGCCCGCCTTCACGAGCAGCATCAGCCAGCGCTTTGACACGGCCGTGGTACTTGAAGCCAGAACGGTCGAAAGCCACTTGCGATACGCCCGCGGCTTTTGCACGCTCGGCGACCAGCTTGCCAACCTTAGTGGCCGCGTCGATGTTGCCAGTGGCGCCATCACGCAGTTCTTTGTCCAAAGTCGAGGCGCTTGCCAGGACTTTGCTGCCGTCGGCCGAAATGACCTGGGCATAAATGTGCTGCGAAGAGCGGTGCACGCAGAGACGCACGACTTCTAGCTCGTGCATTTTCAGGCGTGCTTTGCGAGCGCGACGCAGTCGGGTAACTTTTTTGACGGTCATTTGCTATGCCCTACTTCTTCTTGGCTTCTTTACGGCGGACGACTTCGTCCGCGTAACGCACACCTTTGCCTTTGTAAGGCTCAGGACGGCGGAAGTCGCGGATCTCAGCGGCCACTTGACCAACCAACTGCTTATCGATACCGCGAATCAGGATATCGGTCTGGCTGGGGGTCTCAGCGGTGATGCCATTCGGCAATTCGTAATCCACCGGGTGCGAGAAGCCAAGTGCCAGGTTCAGGACCGTGCCTTTTGCTTGCGCTTTGTAACCAACACCGACCAGCTGGAGCTTGCGCTCGAAGCCTTGGCTTACGCCCTGGACCATGTTGTTAACCAGTGCACGAGTTGTGCCGGCCATTGCGCGGGTTTGTTGATCGCCATTGCGAGCAGCGAAACGCAGCTCACCAGCTTCTTCAACAATCTCAACAGACGAATGGACGTTCAGTTCTAGAGTGCCCTTGGCACCCTTCACCGAAAGCTGCTGGCCGACGAGTTTGACTTCGACGCCGGATGGCAACTTAACGGGGTTCTTAGCTACGCGTGACATGCTTATCCCCCCTTAGAACACAGTGCAAAGCACTTCGCCACCGACACCGGCAGCGCGCGCAGCACGATCCGTCATCACACCTTTGTTGGTGGAGACGATAGACACACCGAGACCGCCACGAACTTTTGGCAGATCGTCGGAGGACTTGTACTGACGCAAGCCTGGGCGGCTGACGCGCTTAACTTCTTCGATGACCGGACGGCCTTCGAAGTACTTAAGCTCGATGGACAGCGATGGTTTAACTTCGCTGCTGATCTGATAACCCGCAATGTAGCCTTCGTCCTTCAGGACTTTTGCTACAGCAACCTTCAACGTGGAAGATGGCATGCTTACGACGGGCTTTTCAGCCATCTGGGCATTACGGATACGAGTTAGCATGTCCGCTAACGGGTCCTGCATACTCATGGGCTAGACGCTCCTAAAACAAAATAATTAGCCTTACGGCTACAGCTTATCGCCGAGATTTTCCGGGCAAGTAAAAACACGGGCTCAGGCGAGCCGGCAATTCTAGTCCTACCCCAGAAATGAATCAAGCCCCAAAAGGGGCTTGATTCAAATTCAGGCTTCATTCCAACCGACAACCTGCGCCGTCGATCGGATTGAAGCGAGAGTTGCGCCTTACCAGCTGGCTTTGACCAGACCTGGTACGTCGCCACGCATGGCAGCTTCACGCAGCTTGTTACGGCCAAGGCCGAACTTGCGGTAAACGCCGTGTGGACGACCAGTGATGCGGCAACGGTTACGCATGCGCGAAGCGCTTGCGTCACGTGGTTGCTTCTGCAGAGCTACGGTAGCTTCCCAACGCGCTTCTGGACTTGCGTTCAGATCAACGATGACTGCTTTCAGCTCGGCACGCTTCTTGGCGTACTTGGCAACAGTGAGCTGACGCTTCAGCTCACGGTTTTTCATGCTCTTCTTGGCCATTTTCCTACTCCAATCAGTTGCGGAACGGGAATTTGAAAGCACGCAGCAATGCGCGGCCTTCATCATCGTTCTTGGCAGTGGTGGTCAGGGTGATGTCCAGACCGCGGAGAGCATCGATCTTGTCGTAGTCGATTTCCGGGAAAATGATCTGCTCTTTCACGCCCATGCTGTAGTTACCACGACCATCGAAGGACTTGGCATTCAGGCCGCGGAAGTCGCGAACCCGAGGCAGGGAGATCGACAGCAGACGATCCAGGAATTCGTACATACGATCGCGGCGCAGAGTCACTTTGACGCCGATCGGCCATCCTTCACGGACTTTAAAGCCAGCGATGGATTTCCGAGCGTAAGTCACAACGACTTTTTGACCGGTGATCTTTTCCAGGTCAGCAACAGCGTGCTCGATGACTTTCTTGTCGCCGATCGCTTCGCCCAGACCCATGTTCAGGGTGATTTTGGTAACGCGCGGAACTTCCATCACGTTCGCGAGCTTAAGTTCTTCCTTAAGCTTCGGAGCGATTTCCTTCCGGTAAATCTCTTTTAGTCGTGCCATGGTCTTCTACCTAGCAGTGTTCAAGCATCAACCGCTTTTTGGGTCGACTTGAAGACACGAATTTTCTTGCCGTCTTCAACTTTGAAACCAACGCGGTCAGCCTTGTTGGTTGCGCCGTTGAAAATGGCGACGTTGGAAGCGTGCAGTGGCGCTTCTTTCTCGACGATACCGCCCTGTACGCCCGACATCGGGTTAGGCTTGGTATGACGCTTCACCAGGTTGATCCCACCAACGACCAGACGGTCGTCAGCGAGAACCTTGAGCACCTTACCGCGCTTACCTTTGTCTTTGCCGGCGATCACGATGATCTCGTCGTCACGACGAATCTTTTGCATGTCGGATCTCCTTACAGAACTTCTGGGGCGAGCGAGACGATCTTCATGAACTTCTCAGTACGAAGTTCACGGGTCACTGGCCCAAAGATACGGGTACCGATCGGCTCCTGCTTGTTGTTCAACAGAACAGCAGCATTGCCATCGAAGCGGATGATGGAGCCGTCTGCACGACGAACGCCATGGCGAGTGCGGACTACAACAGCAGTCATCACTTGACCTTTTTTCACCTTGCCGCGCGGAATTGCTTCCTTCACGGTTACTTTGATGATGTCACCGATACCAGCGTAACGACGATGGGAGCCACCCAGCACCTTGATGCACATAACGCGGCGTGCGCCGCTGTTATCGGCCACATCGAGCATGGATTGAGTCTGAATCATATAATTTCTCCGACCCTTAGCCCTTAGACTTCCACAGCGCGTTCGAGGATATCAACCAATGCCCAAGACTTGGTCTTGGCTACCGGACGAGTTTCACGAATCGTGACCTTGTCGCCGATATGGCACTGGTTGGTTTCGTCGTGCGCGTGCAGCTTAGTCGAACGCTTAACGTATTTACCGTAGATTGGGTGCTTTACGCGACGCTCAATCAGAACGGTGATGGTCTTGTCCATCTTGTCGCTGACGACACGGCCAGTCAGCGTACGGACGGTTTTTTCGGCTTCAGCCATGATTACTTACCTGCCTGCTGGTTGAGCACAGTCTTCACGCGAGCGATGTCACGCTTAACTTGCGAGAGCAGGTGAGACTGCCCCAACTGGCCAGTTGCTTTCTGCATACGCAGATTGAACTGGTCGCGCAGCAGGCCGAGCAGTTGCTCGTTCAGCTGCTGTGCTGATTTTTCACGAAGTTCATTCGCTTTCATCACATCACCGTCCGCTTAACAAAGGAGGTGGCGAGTGGCAGCTTTGCAGCAGCCAGGGCGAAAGCCTCACGCGCCAGCTCTTCAGTAACACCCTCGATTTCATACAGGACTTTGCCTGGCTGAATCTGGGCAACCCAGTACTCGACGTTACCCTTACCTTTACCCATCCGAACTTCGAGTGGCTTCTTGGTGACAGGCTTGTCCGGGAATACACGGATCCAGATCTTGCCGCCACGTTTTACGTGACGGGTCAGTGCACGACGCGCTGACTCGATCTGACGAGCGGTGAGACGACCACGAGCAACAGACTTCAGCGCGAACTCGCCGAAGCTGACTTTGCTACCGCGCAGTGCCAGACCACGGTTGTGGCCGGTCATCTGCTTGCGGAACTTCGTACGCTTTGGTTGCAACATTTGGCGTACCCCTTACTTAGCAGCTTTTTTACGAGGCGCTGGTGCTTGTGGTTTCAGTTCTTCTTGGCGACCACCAATTACTTCGCCTTTGAAGATCCAAACCTTTACACCGATCACACCATAAGTGGTGTGAGCTTCGTAGTTGGCATAGTCGATGTCGGCACGCAGGGTGTGCAATGGCACACGACCTTCGCGATACCATTCAGTACGTGCGATTTCAGCACCGCCGAGACGACCGCTCACTTGGATTTTGATGCCTTTGGCACCAATGCGCATTGCGTTCTGTACAGCGCGCTTCATAGCGCGACGGAACATTACGCGACGCTCCAGCTGCTGAGCTACGCTCTGCGCAACCAACATACCGTCCAGCTCCGGCTTGCGGATCTCTTCGATATTGATGTGCACAGGCACACCCATTTGCTTGGTCAGGTCCTGACGCAGTTTCTCAACATCTTCACCTTTCTTGCCGATCACGATGCCGGGACGAGCGGTGTGGATGGTGATACGTGCTGTCTGAGCCGGACGATGGATATCGATACGGCTTACGGACGCGCTTTTTAGTTTGTCTTGGAGATACTCTCGCACCTTCAGATCAGCGAACAAATAGTCCGCATAAGTCCGACCGTCGGCGTACCAGACGGAGGTGTGCTCCTTGACGATTCCCAGGCGAATGCCAATGGGATGTACTTTCTGACCCATCTCTTCGACTCCGTTACTTGTCAGCAACCTTGACAGTGATATGGCAAGACCGCTTGACGATGCGATCAGCACGGCCTTTGGCACGTGGCATGATTCGCTTCAGCGAACGCCCTTCGTTGACGAAAACGGTGGAGACCTTGAGGTCATCAACGTCTGCGCCTTCGTTATGCTCGGCGTTGGCTACAGCCGACTCCAGCACTTTCTTCAGGATCTCGGCGGCTTTCTTACTGCTGAAAGCCAACAGGTTGAGCGCTTCGCCCACCTTCTTCCCGCGGATCTGGTCGGCGACCAAGCGGGCTTTCTGGGCGGAGATTCGAGCGCCCGACAACTTAGCGGCTACTTCCATCGTTCCTTACCCCTTAACGCTTGGCTTTCTTGTCTGCCACGTGCCCACGATATGTGCGGGTACCGGCAAACTCGCCTAGTTTATGGCCGACCATGTCTTCGCTCACGAGAACGGGAACATGTTGACGACCGTTATGCACTGCAATGGTCAAACCGACCATTTGTGGCAGGATCATCGAACGACGCGACCAGGTTTTAACTGGTTTGCGATCGTTCTTTTCCGCCGCCACTTCGATCTTCTTCAGTAGGTGAAGATCAATAAAAGGACCTTTTTTCAGAGAACGTGGCACTGTCGTATCCCTCTATTTACTTGCGACGACGGACGATCATTTTGTCGGTACGCTTATTACCACGAGTCTTCGCGCCCTTAGTCGGGAAGCCCCACGGCGATACCGGATGACGACCACCAGAGGTACGACCTTCACCACCACCATGTGGGTGGTCAACCGGGTTCATGGCAACACCACGAACGGTTGGGCGAACGCCACGCCAGCGTTTGGCACCAGCTTTACCCAGCGAACGCAGGCTGTGCTCGGAGTTCGAGACTTCGCCAAGCGTTGCACGGCATTCAGCCAATACTTTACGCATTTCACCGGAGCGAAGACGCAGGGTTACGTACACACCTTCACGAGCGATCAGCTGTGCGGAAGCACCAGCGGAACGTGCGATCTGTGCGCCTTTACCTGGCTTCAATTCGATGCCGTGTACGGTGCTACCAACTGGAATGTTGCGCAGTTGAAGAGCGTTGCCCGGCTTGATTGGTGCCAGAGCACCCGCAATCAGCTGGTCGCCAGCACTCACGCCTTTAGGGGCGATGATGTAGCGGCGCTCGCCGTCTGCGTAAAGCAGCAGAGCAATGTGAGCAGTACGGTTTGGATCGTATTCGATACGCTCGACAGTGGCAGCGATGCCATCTTTGTCGTTGCGACGGAAGTCGACCAGACGATAATGCTGCTTATGACCACCACCCACGTGACGTGTAGTGATACGGCCATTATTGTTACGACCACCAGACTTCGATTTTTTCTCGAGCAGCGGTGCGTGAGGAGCGCCTTTATGCAGCTCCTGGTTGACCACCTTGACCACAAAACGGCGGCCAGGGGAAGTCGGTTTGCATTTAACGATTGCCATGATGCACCCCTTCCTTACTCAGCACTGCTGCTGAAATCGAGATCTTGGCCTGGCTGAAGGGAGATAACTGCCTTCTTCCAGTCATTACGCTTGCCCAGACCGCGAGCAGTGCGCTTGCTCTTACCCAGAACATTCAGGGTAGTAACACGCTCTACTTTTACGCTGAACAGGCTTTCGACGGCCTTCTTGATTTCCAGCTTGGTTGCGTCAGTTGCAACCTTGAAAACGAACTGGCCTTTCTTGTCAGCCAGAACCGTGGCCTTTTCGGAAACGTGCGGGCCAAGTAGAACTTTAAATACGCGTTCCTGGTTCATCCCAGCAGCTCCTCGAATTTCTTCACGGCCGACACGGTGATCAACACCTTGTCGTATGCGATCAGACTAACTGGATCGGAACCCTGTACGTCACGAACATCAACGTGCGGCAGGTTACGAGCAGCCAGGTACAGATTCTGGTCAACAGCGTCAGACACGATCAAGACATCAGTCAGACCCATGCCATTCAGCTTGCTCAGCAAGTCTTTGGTTTTCGGTGCTTCAACAGCGAAGTCCTGAACCACGACCAGACGATCAGTACGAACCAGTTCAGCAAGGATGGAGCGCAGTGCTGCGCGATACATCTTCTTGTTGAGCTTCTGAGAGTGGTCCTGTGGACGAGCTGCGAAAGTGGTACCGCCGCCACGCCAGATTGGGCTACGGATAGTACCGGCACGAGCGCGGCCAGTACCCTTTTGACGCCATGGGCGCTTACCGCCACCGGATACGTCAGAACGGGTCTTTTGCTGCTTGCTACCCTGACGACCGCCAGCCATGTAGGCCACGACTGCCTGGTGAACCAGCGTCTCGTTGAATTCGCCGCCAAATGTCAGTTCGGAAACTTCGATTGCTTGAGCGTCATTTACATTTAATTGCATGTCAGCTTCCCCTTAACCGCGAGCCTTGGCTGCCGGACGTACAACCAGGTTGCCGCCAGTAGCGCCAGGAACAGCACCCTTGACCAACAACAGATTGCGTTCAGCGTCCACGCGCACTACTTCCAGGGACTGCACGGTCACGCGCTCAGCGCCCATATGACCGGACATTTTTTTGCCCTTGAATACACGACCAGGAGTCTGGCACTGGCCGATAGAGCCCGGGACGCGGTGGGAGACGGAGTTACCGTGGGTGTTATCCTGACCACGGAAATTCCAGCGCTTGATCGTACCCTGGAAGCCTTTACCTTTGGACTGACCGGTTACATCAACCAGTTGACCTGCAGCGAAGATTTCAGCGTTGATCAGATCGCCAGCCTGGTAGTCGCCTTCTTCAAGACGGAACTCCATGATGGTACGACCGGCAGCTACGTTCGCCTTGGCGAAGTGGCCAGCCTGAGCGGCTGTAACACGCGAAGCGCGACGCTCGCCGACAGTGACTTGCACTGCACGATAGCCATCGGTTTCTTCGGTTTTGAACTGAGTGACGCGATTCGGCTCGATCTCAATGACCGTGACCGGAATGGAGACACCTTCTTCGGTGAAAATACGGGTCATACCGCATTTACGACCGACTACACCAATAGTCATGTTGTAAACCTCATGAGTGTACGGGGCTTTCACCCGCTATGGCCGCCCATTTCAGAGCGTTACACGACTAAGACCCGAGTCTTAGCCGAGGCTGATCTGAACTTCCACACCGGCCGCAAGATCGAGCTTCATAAGAGCGTCAACGGTTTTATCCGTTGGCTGGACGATGTCCAGAACGCGCTTGTGAGTACGGATCTCATACTGGTCGCGCGCGTCTTTGTTGACGTGCGGAGAAACCAGAACGGTGAACCGCTCTTTACGAGTCGGCAGTGGAATCGGACCACGCACCTGTGCACCAGTACGTTTCGCGGTTTCCACGATTTCCTGGGTTGATTGGTCGATCAGGCGATGGTCAAAAGCCTTCAACCTGATACGGATTTGCTGGTTTTGCATTGGATTCAGACTCCAGATTGCTGTTCCCACCGAGCGCAATACGCCCGTTAAAAGGAGGCGCAATTCTATAGACGAGCTGACAGGGTGTCAACCCAATAAAAAAGCCCCCGCAAGGCGGGGGCTCTTTCAAGGCATCAACGCTTAGGCGATGATTTTGGCTACGACGCCAGCGCCGACGGTACGACCGCCTTCACGGATAGCGAAACGCAGACCGTCTTCCATTGCGATAGGCTTGATCAGGGTAACGGAAACTTTCACGTTATCACCTGGCATAACCATTTCGGTGCCTTCCGGCAGTTCGCAGCTACCAGTTACGTCGGTAGTACGGAAGTAGAACTGTGGACGATAGCCCTTGAAGAACGGAGTGTGACGACCGCCTTCTTCTTTGCTCAGAACGTAGATTTCAGCTTCGAACTGAGTGTGCGGCTTGACGGTGCCTGGCTTGACCAGAACCTGGCCACGCTCAACGTCGTCACGCTTGGTGCCACGCAGCAGAACGCCGCAGTTCTCACCAGCACGACCTTCGTCCAGCAGCTTGCGGAACATCTCAACGCCAGTGCAAGTAGTCTTGGTAGTGTCACGCAGACCTACGATTTCTACTTCTTCCTGGATCTTGATGATGCCACGCTCAACACGACCGGTTACAACAGTACCGCGACCGGAGATGGAGAAAACGTCTTCGATTGGCATCAGGAACGGCTTGTCGATAGCACGAACTGGTTCTGGGATGTAGCTGTCCAGAGTTTCAACCAGCTTCTTGACAGCCGAAGTACCCATCTCGTTGTCGTCCTGGCCGTTCAGAGCCATCAGAGCCGAACCGATGATGATCGGAGTGTCGTCACCTGGGAAATCGTAAGTGCTGAGCAGGTCACGCACTTCCATTTCAACCAGTTCCAGCAGCTCAGCGTCGTCAACCATGTCAGCCTTGTTCAGGAAGACAACGATGTACGGAACGCCAACCTGACGGGACAGCAGGATGTGCTCGCGAGTCTGAGGCATCGGGCCGTCAGCAGCGGAGCAAACCAGAATAGCGCCGTCCATCTGTGCAGCACCGGTGATCATGTTTTTTACGTAGTCGGCGTGACCTGGGCAGTCAACGTGCGCGTAGTGGCGAACGGCCGAATCGTATTCAACGTGAGCGGTGTTGATGGTGATACCACGAGCCTTCTCTTCCGGGGCGCTGTCGATCTTGTCGAAGTCAACCTTGGCGGAACCGAAAACTTCGGAGCAAACACGAGTCAGAGCTGCGGTCAGCGTGGTTTTACCATGGTCAACGTGACCGATGGTGCCAACGTTGACGTGCGGTTTGTTACGTTCAAATTTTTCTTTAGCCACGACAAATAACTCCTAGCCTAAAGGCGCTGAATCAGCCTTGTTTTTTGGTTACAGTTTCGACGATGTGCGACGGCGCTGTATTGTATTTTTTGAATTCCATAGAGTAGCTTGCGCGACCCTGAGACATGGAGCGAACGTCGGTCGCATAACCAAACATCTCACCCAACGGAACCTCGGCGCGGATAACCTTGCCGGAAACCGTATCTTCCATACCCAGAATCATGCCGCGACGACGGTTAAGGTCGCCCATCACGTCACCCATATAGTCTTCAGGCGTAACAACCTCTACCGCCATGATCGGCTCAAGCAACTCACCACCGCCCTTCTGGGCCAGTTGCTTGGTCGCCATGGAGGCAGCCACCTTAAACGCCATCTCGTTCGAGTCGACGTCGTGGTAAGAACCATCAAACACGGTAGCCTTCAGGCCGATCAGCGGATAGCCGGCAACAACGCCGTTCTTCATCTGCTCTTCGATACCCTTCTGGATAGCCGGGATGTATTCCTTAGGAACAACACCACCCACCACTTCGTTCACGAATTGCAGACCTTCCTGACCTTCGTCAGCAGGAGCAAAACGGATCCAGCAGTGACCGAACTGGCCACGACCGCCGGATTGACGAACGAACTTGCCTTCGATTTCGCAGTTCTTCGTGATGCGCTCACGATAGGAAACCTGAGGCTTGCCGATGTTGGCTTCGACGTTGAACTCACGGCGCATCCGGTCAACCAGGATGTCCAGGTGCAACTCGCCCATGCCAGAGATGATCGTCTGACCAGTCTCTTCATCAGTTTTTACGCGGAAAGAAGGGTCTTCCTGAGCAAGTTTGCCCAGTGCGATACCCATTTTTTCCTGGTCATCCTTGGTCTTTGGCTCAACGGCAACCGAAATAACCGGCTCCGGGAAGTCCATGCGAACCAGGATGATTGGCTTGTCAGCGTTGCACAAGGTTTCACCAGTGGTGACGTCCTTCATGCCGATCAGGGCCGCGATGTCGCCAGCGCGCACTTCCTTGATCTCTTCGCGGGCGTTTGCATGCATCTGCACCATACGACCCACGCGCTCTTTCTTGCCCTTGACCGAGTTGATCACGCCGTCGCCGGATGCCAACACGCCCGAGTAAACGCGGACGAAGGTCAGGGTTCCCACGAATGGGTCGGTAGCGATCTTGAACGCCAGTGCCGAGAACGGCTCGTTGTCGTCTGCATGACGCTCCATCTCTTCTTCCTCGTTATCAGGGTTGGAACCCTTGATAGCAGGAATGTCGGTTGGAGCCGGCAGGTAGTCGATCACGGCGTCGAGAACCAGGGGAACACCCTTGTTCTTGAACGAAGAACCGCAAACAGCCAGAACGATTTCGCCAGAAATGGTGCGTTGACGCAGAGCGGCCTTGATTTCGTCGTTGGTGAGTTCTTCACCTTCGAGGTACTTGTTCATCAGCTCTTCGCTGGCTTCAGCCGCAGCCTCAACCATGTTGCTGCGCCACTCGTCAGCCAGCTCCTGAAGCTCTTCAGGAATAGGCTTGCGAACAGGAACCATGCCCTTGTCGGAATCATTCCAGTAAACAGCTTCCATGGACATCAGATCGATCTGACCCTGGAAATTGTCTTCGGAACCGATAGCCAACTGGATTGGAACTGGAGTGTGGCCCAGACGCTGCTTGATCTGCGCGATAACGCGCAGGAAGTTAGCACCGGCACGGTCCATCTTGTTCACGTAAACGATACGTGGAACACCGTATTTGTTGGCTTGACGCCATACGGTTTCGGACTGCGGCTCTACGCCGGAAGTACCACAGAACACAACGACCGCGCCGTCGAGTACACGCAGGGAACGTTCAACTTCAATGGTGAAGTCAACGTGACCAGGTGTATCGATGACGTTGAAGCGGTACTGGTCTTTATGCTGCTTTTCCGAACCCTGCCAGAAGGCAGTGATGGCAGCAGAAGTAATGGTAATACCACGCTCCTGCTCTTGAACCATCCAGTCCGTGGTCGCGGCGCCATCATGCACCTCGCCCATCTTGTGACTTTTGCCGGTGTAAAAAAGGACGCGCTCGGTGGTGGTGGTTTTACCAGCATCCACGTGAGCGACGATACCAATGTTACGGTAACGGCCAATCGGTGTAGTACGAGCCATAAAGCCCTCGCAAAATTAGTGACGCTGAAATTAGAAGCGGTAGTGCGAGAAAGCCTTGTTGGCCTCAGCCATACGGTGCACATCTTCACGCTTCTTGACCGCAGCACCTTTACCTTCGGCGGCGTCCAACAGTTCGCCAGCCAAACGCAGAGCCATAGACTTCTCGCCGCGCTTGCGCGCGAAGTCTACCAGCCAACGCATTGCCAGAGCATTACGACGGGACGGACGAACTTCGACAGGAACCTGGTAAGTAGCACCGCCTACACGGCGCGACTTTACTTCGACCAGCGGAGCGATGGCGTCGAGAGCTTTCTCGAAGATTTCCAGGGGATCGCTGTTCTTACGCTCTTTAACCTTCTCCAGCGCGCCATAAACGATACGCTCGGCAACGGCTTTCTTACCGCTTTCCATCACGTGGTTCATGAACTTCGCCAGAATCTGGCTTCCGTATTTTGGATCGTCAAGCACTTCGCGCTTGGCTGCTACGCGTCTTCTTGGCATGGATAAGCCCTCAAACGGTCTTCAGGTTAGCTCGGGACCACCACCCTGAAAAGGATGCGCCCGACCTTACTCTTATCGACTCAGAAAAATAGAAATCTGCAATGTTAATCAGAAACCAAATACTACTTAGGCTTCTTGGTACCGTATTTCGAGCGACCCTGGTTACGGCCTTTAACGCCGGAGGTATCCAGAGAACCACGAACGGTGTGATAACGAACACCTGGCAAGTCTTTTACACGACCGCCACGGATCAGTACCACGCTGTGCTCTTGCAGGTTGTGACCTTCACCACCGATGTACGAGGAAACCTCGAAACCGTTGGTCAGGCGCACACGGCAGACTTTACGCAATGCCGAGTTAGGTTTTTTCGGCGTGGTGGTATACACACGAGTGCACACACCGCGACGCTGCGGGCAGTTCTGCAGCGCAGGCACGTCGGATTTCTCGACGATACGCTTACGCGGCTGACGTACCAGCTGGTTGATAGTTGCCATCTACTAGCTCCACTGTTGTCTTGCGACGCTATTGTCTTACAAGAAAAGCAAATGACAGGGCACAAGCCCCGCCAAATTTAGGGGTACAAGAGTCTAAAGAGGATCCTGCCCCCAGTCAAGACAAAGCCCCGACGTCCACATCAGGCGAACAGCATGAATGCTGTGCGACTGATGCGAGTGCCGAGGCTTTACTCTCAGTTACCGCTCGAGTTCAACGCTTCAGTCAGAGCGGCTTCTACCTCGCTCGCGCTGACACGCAACGGCTTGTCGATATCACGACGACGCTTGCGCTCGCTGTGATACGCCAGACCGGTACCGGCCGGGATCAGACGACCCACGACCACGTTTTCCTTCAGGCCGCGCAGGTAGTCGCGCTTGCCAGTCACAGCTGCTTCGGTCAGTACGCGGGTTGTCTCCTGGAAGGAGGCCGCGGAAATGAACGACTCAGTGGACAGCGATGCCTTGGTGATACCCAGCAGGACGCGTGTGAACTTGGAGACAAACTTGTCTTCCGCGCTCAGGCGCTCGTTCTCTACCAGTACGTGAGTCAACTCCATCTGGTCGCCCTTGATGAAGCTGGAATCGCCAGACTCGGCAATCTCAACTTTACGCAGCATCTGACGCAGAATGGTCTCGATGTGCTTGTCGTTGATCTTCACGCCCTGCAGACGGTAAACGTCCTGGATCTCGTTGACGATGTACTTGGCCAGCGCGCTCACACCCAGCAGACGCAGGATGTCGTGCGGATCGCTCGGGCCGTCGGAGATAACTTCGCCGCGGTTCACCTGTTCGCCTTCGAAGACGTTCAGGTGACGCCACTTCGGAATCAGCTCTTCGTACGGATCGCTACCGTCGTTCGGGGTAATAACCAGACGGCGCTTGCCCTTGGTCTCTTTACCGAACGCGATGGTACCGCTGACTTCTGCAAGGATCGACGCCTCTTTCGGACGACGGGCTTCGAACAGGTCGGCAACACGCGGCAGACCACCGGTGATGTCACGGGTCTTCGAAGTTTCCTGCGGAATACGAGCGATAACATCACCGATCGCGATCTGTGCACCGTCCGCAACACCAACGAGGGCGTTTGCAGGCAGGAAGTACTGGGCAGGTACATCAGTGCCCGGCAGCAACAGATCCTTGCCATCCAGACCAACCATCTTAACGGCCGGACGGATATCCTTGCCGGCAGCTGGACGGTCTTTGGCATCAAGCACTTCAATGTTGGTCATACCGGTCAATTCGTCAGTCTGACGCTTGATCGTGATGCCCTCTTCCATGCCGACGTAGGTAACAGTACCTTTCATCTCGGTGACGATTGGGTGAGTGTGCGGATCCCACTTGGCCACGATAGAGCCAGCGTCGACCTTGTCGCCTTCCTTCACCGAAATCACTGCACCGTATGGCAGCTTGTAGCGCTCACGCTCACGACCGAAGTCATCAGCGATCGCCAGCTCACCGGAGCGGGATACCGCAACCAGGTGACCGTCAACACGTTCAACGTGCTTCAGGTTGTGAAGACGGACAGTACCGCCATTCTTCACCTGAACGCTGTCCGCTGCGGAGGTCCGGCTAGCCGCACCACCGATGTGGAACGTACGCATTGTCAGCTGGGTACCCGGCTCACCGATGGACTGTGCAGCGATAACGCCGACCGCTTCACCGATGTTGACCTGATGACCACGAGCCAGATCGCGACCGTAGCACTTGGCGCAGATACCGTAGCGGGTTTCACAGCTGATCGGCGAGCGAACGATCACTTCGTCGATGCTGTTCAGCTCGATGAACTCGACCCACTTCTCGTCTACCAGTGTACCGGCAGGCACGATGACGTCTTCGGTGCCCGGCTTGAATACGTCACGGGCGATAACTCGACCCAGTACGCGCTCACCCAGAGGCTCGACAACATCACCGCCTTCAATGTGCGGCGTCATCAGCAAGCCGTGTTCGGTGCCGCAATCGACTTCGGTAACCACCAGATCCTGCGCAACGTCTACCAGACGACGAGTCAGATAACCGGAGTTAGCAGTTTTCAGTGCGGTATCCGCAAGACCCTTACGAGCACCGTGAGTCGAGATGAAGTACTGAAGTACGCTCAAACCTTCACGGAAGTTCGCAGTGATCGGCGTTTCAATGATGGAGCCGTCCGGCTTGGCCATCAGACCACGCATACCGGCCAGCTGACGGATCTGGGCAGCAGAACCACGCGCACCCGAGTCGGCCATCATGTACATCGAGTTGAAGGATTCCTGATCGACTTCGACACCATGGCGATCGATGACCTTCTCTTTCGAGAGGTTCGACATCATCGCCTTGGACACTTCGTCGTTCGCCTTGGACCAGAGGTCGATCACCTTGTTGTACTTCTCGCCCTGAGTAACCAGGCCCGAGGCGTACTGACTTTCGATCTCTTTAACTTCTTCGGTGGCCGCGTCAATGATGCGAGCCTTCTCGTCCGGGATAACGAAGTCGTTAACGCCGATCGAAACACCCGAGATAGTCGAGTAGGCAAAACCGGTGTACATCAACTGGTCGGCGAAAATGACAGTCTCTTTCAGACCAACCACGCGGTAGCACTGGTTGATCAGTTTGGAGATCGCCTTCTTCTTCATCGGCTGGTTGACGACGTCGTAGGACAGGCCGGCCGGAACCACCTGGAACAGCAGCGCACGGCCGACAGTGGTGTCGACGATACGGGTGTTCTTGACGCTGCCACCATCACGATCGTTGACCGTTTCGTGGATGCGGACCTTGACCTTGGCGTGCAGCGCAGCTTCGCCGGCGCGGAATACGCGGTCGACTTCCTGCAGGTCTGCAAACACACGGCCTTCGCCTTTGGCGTTGATCGCTTCACGGGTCATGTAATACAGACCCAGTACAACGTCCTGCGATGGAACGATGATTGGCTCACCGTTGGCTGGCGACAGAATGTTGTTGGTCGACATCATGAGCGCACGCGCTTCAAGCTGGGCTTCCAGCGTCAAAGGAACGTGAACGGCCATTTGGTCGCCGTCGAAGTCGGCGTTGTACGCAGCACAGACCAGAGGGTGCAGCTGGATAGCCTTACCTTCGATCAGTACGGGTTCAAATGCCTGGATACCCAGACGGTGAAGCGTCGGCGCACGGTTCAGAAGCACTGGGTGTTCGCGAATCACTTCAGCGAGAACGTCCCATACTTCCGGCAGCTCGCGCTCGACCATTTTCTTGGCAGCTTTGATCGTCGTGGCCAGGCCACGCATTTCCAGCTTGCCGAAAATGAACGGCTTGAACAGCTCGAGAGCCATTTTCTTGGGCAGACCGCACTGATGCAGACGCAGGGTCGGGCCTACGGTAATAACCGAACGACCGGAGTAGTCAACGCGCTTACCGAGCAGGTTCTGACGGAAACGACCTTGCTTACCCTTGATCATGTCAGCCAGGGATTTCAGAGGACGCTTGTTGGAACCGGTGATTGCGCGACCACGACGACCGTTATCCAGCAGTGCATCGACCGCTTCCTGCAGCATGCGCTTTTCGTTACGCACGATGATGTCAGGAGCGGACAGATCCAGCAGACGCTTCAAGCGGTTGTTACGGTTGATCACTCGACGATACAGATCGTTGAGGTCGGACGTTGCGAAACGGCCGCCGTCCAATGGAACCAGAGGACGCAGATCTGGCGGCAGAACCGGCAGAACGGTCAGCACCATCCACTCGGGAAGGTTGCCGGAACCCTGGAAGGCTTCCATTAGCTTCAGACGCTTGGACAGCTTCTTGATCTTGGTCTCGGAATTGGTTTGCGGAATCTCTTCACGCAGACGGCCAATTTCGTGCTCCAGATCGATAGCGTGCAGGAGTTCACGGACAGCTTCGGCACCCATGCGGGCGTCGAAATCGTCACCGAATTCTTCCAGCGCTTCGAAATACTGCTCGTCGTTCAGCAACTGACCCTTTTCAAGGGTGGTCATGCCTGGATCGATAACGACATAGCTCTCGAAGTAGAGAACGCGTTCGATATCACGCAGGGTCATGTCCATCAGCAGGCCGATACGGGACGGCAGGGACTTCAGGAACCAGATGTGAGCGACTGGCGAAGCCAGTTCGATGTGAGCCATGCGCTCGCGACGAACCTTGGCCAGAGCCACTTCAACACCGCATTTTTCGCAGATGACACCGCGGTGCTTCAGGCGCTTGTACTTACCGCACAAGCACTCGTAATCTTTTACCGGGCCAAATATCTTGGCGCAGAACAGACCGTCGCGCTCAGGCTTGAACGTACGGTAGTTGATGGTTTCCGGCTTTTTAACTTCACCGAACGACCACGAGCGGATCATCTCAGGCGACGCGAGGCCGATGCGGATAGCATCGAACTCTTCGACTTGACCCTGGTTTTTCAGCAAATTCAGTAGGTCTTTCAAGGCCTTTCCTCCTGGCGGAGCAGGGAGCAGGGATTTACGCCCTGCTCCCGATTCACGTCACGTGTTATTCGGTTTCCAGATCGATATCGATACCGAGCGAACGGATTTCTTTGATCAACACGTTGAAAGACTCGGGCATGCCCGGCTCCATACGGTGATCGCCGTCCACGATGTTTTTGTACATCTTGGTACGACCGTTCACATCGTCCGACTTGACTGTGAGCATTTCCTGCAGAGTGTACGCCGCGCCGTATGCTTCCAGCGCCCACACTTCCATCTCCCCGAAACGCTGACCACCGAACTGTGCCTTACCACCCAGCGGCTGCTGGGTAACCAGGCTGTAAGAACCAGTGGAACGCGCGTGCATCTTGTCGTCCACCAAGTGGTTCAGCTTCAGCATGTACATGTAGCCAACTGTTACGGCGCGCTCAAACTTGTTGCCGGTGCGGCCGTCGAACAGCTGCATCTGGCCGCTCTCTGGCATGTCAGCCAGCTTGAGCATTGCCTTGATTTCGCTTTCCTTGGCGCCGTCGAATACCGGGGTAGCCATCGGAACGCCGTTACGCAGGTTCTTCGCCAGATCCAGAACTTCCTGGTCGGTGAATTCGTCCAGGTTTTCCTGACGGCCGCCGATCTCGTTGTAGATCTCGGTGAGGAACTTGCGCAGCTCTACCACTTTACGCTGCTCTTCGAGCATGCGGTTGATCTTCTCGCCCAGGCCCTTGGCCGCGAGGCCCAGGTGGGTTTCAAGGATCTGACCGACGTTCATACGCGAAGGTACGCCCAGCGGGTTGAGTACGATGTCTACCGGAGTACCGTTGGCATCGTGCGGCATGTCTTCAACCGGCATGATCACGGAGACCACACCCTTGTTACCGTGACGACCGGCCATTTTGTCCCCCGGCTGGATGCGACGACGGATTGCCAGGTAGACCTTGACGATCTTCAGTACGCCCGGTGCCAGGTCATCGCCCTGTTGCAGCTTGCGCTTCTTGTCTTCGAACTTGTCGTCCAGCAGACGGCGACGATCGACGATGTAGGCCTGAGCCTTCTCGAGCTGCTCATTCAGAGCATCTTCAGCCATGCGCAGTTTGAACCACTGACCATGCTCGAGACCGTCGAGAACTTCGTCGGTGATTTCCTGACCTTTCTTCAGGCCAGCACCACCTTCTGCAACACGACCGACCAGCGCGGAGCGCAGACGCTCGAATGTAGCGCCTTCAACGATACGGAACTCTTCGTTCAGGTCCTTGCGGATCTCGTCGAGTTGCGACTTCTCGATGGACAGTGCACGCGCGTCACGCTCGACGCCGTCGCGAGTGAAGACCTGAACGTCGATGACTGTGCCCTTGGTACCAGTCGGCACACGCAGGGAAGTGTCTTTAACGTCGCTGGCTTTCTCGCCGAAGATCGCGCGCAGCAGTTTTTCTTCCGGGGTCAGCTGGGTCTCGCCTTTCGGAGTGACCTTGCCGACCAGGATGTCGCCGGCGCCGACTTCGGCACCTACGTAAACGATACCGGCTTCGTCCAGCTTGTTCAGCGCCGCTTCACCCACGTTAGGGATGTCGGCAGTGATTTCCTCCGGGCCAAGCTTGGTGTCACGAGCCACACAGGTCAGTTCCTGAATGTGGATCGTGGTAAAGCGATCTTCCTGAACCACACGCTCGGACAGGCAAATGGAGTCTTCGAAGTTGAAACCATTCCAGGCCATGAACGCGATGCGCATGTTCTGACCCAGTGCCAGCTCGCCCATGTCGGTGGACGGACCATCGGCCATGATGTCGCTACGCTGAACGCGATCACCCTTGCTCACCAGCGGACGCTGGTTGATGCAGGTGTTCTGGTTGGAACGGGTGTATTTGGTCAGGTTGTAGATATCTACACCGGCCTCACCTGTTTCAACTTCGTCATCAGCAACACGAACCACGATACGGCTGGCGTCAACCGAGTCGATCACACCGCCACGACGAGCCACGACGCAAACGCCGGAGTCACGCGCAACGTTGCGCTCCATGCCGGTACCCACCAGCGGCTTGTCAGCACGCAGAGTAGGTACAGCCTGACGCTGCATGTTCGAACCCATCAACGCACGGTTGGCGTCGTCGTGCTCAAGGAACGGGATGAGGGAAGCTGCTACCGATACAACCTGCTTGGGCGAAACGTCCATCAGGGTAACGTCGGCAGGTGCCTTGACCGTAAATTCGTTGAGGTGACGTACCGCAACCAGCTCGTCGATCAGCTCTTGCTTGTCGTTCATTGCGGCCGAAGCCTGTGCAATGACGTGATCCGCTTCTTCGATTGCCGACAGGAAAACGATCTCTTCGGTAACCAGGCCTTCTTTCACGACGCGGTACGGGCTCTCGAGGAAGCCGTACTGGTTGGTACGAGCGTAGGCTGCCAGCGAGTTGATCAGACCGATGTTCGGACCTTCCGGCGTTTCAATCGGGCACACGCGGCCGTAGTGAGTCGGGTGAACGTCTCGAACTTCAAAGCCGGCGCGCTCACGAGTCAGACCGCCAGGGCCGAGTGCAGAGACACGACGCTTGTGGGTGATCTCGGACAGCGGGTTGTTCTGGTCCATGAACTGGGAAAGCTGGCTGGAACCGAAGAACTCTTTCACCGCCGCAGCCACTGGCTTGGCGTTGATCAGGTCCTGAGGCATCAGGCCTTCGCTTTCTGCCATCGACAGACGCTCTTTGACCGCGCGCTCTACACGCACCAGACCTACACGGAACTGGTTTTCGGCCATCTCGCCGACGCAGCGAACACGACGGTTACCGAGGTGGTCGATGTCATCGACGATGCCTTTGCCGTTACGGATGTCAACGAGGGTCTTGAGGACCGCAACGATGTCTTCCTTGCACAGCACGCCCGAACCTTCGATCTCGGTGCGACCGATACGACGGTTGAACTTCATGCGGCCTACAGCGGACAGGTCGTAGCGCTCAGGGCTGAAGAACAGGTTGTTGAACAGTGTTTCGGCAGCATCTTTGGTCGGTGGCTCGCCAGGACGCATCATGCGATAGATCTCGACCAGCGCTTCCAGTTGGTTGCTGGTGGAATCGATCTTCAATGTGTCGGAGACGAACGGACCGCAGTCGATATCGTTGGTGTACAACGTCTCGATGCGAACGACCTGAGCCTTGGCGATCTTGGCCAGGATTTCAGTGTTCAGCTCGGTGTTGCACTCGGCAATGATTTCGCCGGTAGCCGGATGCACGATGACCTTGGCTGTCGTGCGGCCCAGGACGTAGTCCAGCGGCACTTCGAGCTCTTTGATCCCGGCCTTTTCCAGCTGGTTGATGTGACGAGCAGTGATACGGCGACCCTGCTCGACAATGACCTTGCCTTTGTCGTCCAGGATGTCGAGGACAGCAATCTCACCGCGCAGGCGCTGAGGCACCAGCTCCAGGCTCAGGTTTTCACCGCGAACATGGAATACGTTGGTGGTATAGAAAGCATCGAGCACTTGCTCGGTGGTGTAACCCAGTGCGCGCAGCAGTACGGACGCAGGCAGCTTGCGACGACGGTCGATACGGACGAATACGCAGTCTTTCGGATCGAACTCGAAGTCCAGCCACGAACCGCGGTAAGGAATGATACGAGCGGAGTACAGCAGCTTACCGGAGCTGTGCGTCTTGCCACGGTCGTGGTCGAAGAATACGCCAGGCGAACGGTGCAGCTGAGACACGATAACGCGCTCGGTACCGTTGATTACGAAGGTACCGTTCTCAGTCATCAGGGGGATTTCACCCATGTAGACTTCTTGCTCTTTGATGTCCTTGATCGCTTTGTTCGACGACTCTTTGTCGAAGATGATCAGACGAACCTTGACTCGCAGAGGTACAGCGTAAGTCACACCGCGCAGCACGCATTCCTTGACATCAAATGCCGGTTCGCCCAAGCGATAACCTACATACTCCAGCGCAGCATTGCCGGAGTAGCTGATGATCGGGAAAACGGATTTGAAGGCTGCATGCAGACCGACGTCGCGGAACTGATCTTTGGTCGCTCCCGCCTGCAGGAATTCGCGATACGAATCCAGCTGGATGGCCAAGAGATACGGCACATCCATTACGTCCGGCAACTTGCTAAAGTCCTTGCGGATACGTTTTTTCTCAGTATATGAGTAAGCCATCAGCGTTCCCCAGCTTGGTCACCTGCTTGTTTGGCTCCCTCCCGACGGAAGCAGCCAGAAAATCGTGCAAACCCCTTGGTTTGCGCCACCGTCATCGGTGGATCCTGCACGTTACAGACGTTGACCGTGCCAATCGTCTATAACGGAAAAAGGCCGGTGGCAAAAGCCACCAGCCATCAGCCGTTCGCTAGATGCGTGGGCTGGACACTCAAATCGATGCTTATTTCAGCTCGACTTTAGCGCCTGCTTCTTCCAGAGTAGCTTTGGCTTTGTCAGCTGCGTCTTTGGCAACAGCTTCCAGAACCATCGCTGGGGCGCCGTCAACGACTGCCTTGGCTTCTTTCAGGCCCAGACCGGTCAGTTCACGAACTGCCTTGATGACGTTAACTTTCTTCTCGCCAGCTTCCAGCAGCATGACGTTGAATTCAGTTTGCTCTTCAACAACAGCAGCAGCAACAGCTGGACCAGCCGAAGCAGCGGCAGCAGTAACGCCGAATTTTTCTTCGAAAGCTTTGATCAGCTCAACAACTTCCATTACGGACATGTTGCCAACGGCTTCGAGGATATCGTTTTGAGAGATAGACATGACTCTAATTCCTGATTTGGGGACGGCCTACGCGACCATCGAAAAAAACAAAAAACGCGAGAAGCGGCGAACCCTTAGGCTGCAGCTGCTTCTTTCTGGTCGCGAACAGCCGCCAGAGTACGAGCCAACTTGCTGGTAGCGCCTTGAATCACGCTCATCAGCTGAGAAATTGCTTCGTCACGGGTCGGCAGGGTTGCCAGTACATCGATCTGATTAGCTGCGAGGAACTTGCCCTCGAACGCAGCTGCCTTGATCTCGAACTTGTCCTGACCTTTTGCGAATTCCTTGAACAGACGAGCAGCAGCGCCCGGGTGTTCGTTGGAGAATGCGATCAAGGTCGGGCCTGTGAACACGTCGTTGAGGACACTGAAATCAGTGTCGGCAACAGCGCGCTTGAGCAGGGTGTTACGTACAACACGTACGTAAACGCCAGCTTCACGAGCCTCTTTACGGAGTCCGGTCATAGCGCCGACTGTCACGCCGCGGGCATCAGCCACGACTGCGGACAGACCAGCTTTGGCAGCCTCGTTGACTTCAGCGACGATGGCCTTCTTGTCTTCGAGTTTAATTGCCACGGGTTTAACTCCTGCTTGTTACCGTTTCACCTGGCCGAAGCCTGATGTCGTTTTGGTGTCTGATTCGGTAAGGAACCGGGAGCACCATCTGCGTAGGCTTGAGTTTTAAGACTTGCGTCGCCTACGGTCTTGGATAGCCCCCGCCAGGCAGGGACCCCAATTTTTCGGCGGCACGTCAGACGTGCCGCCTTTGTCTTACGCGTCCAGCGAGCCCTGATCGATCACCAGGCCTGGGCCCATAGTGGTGCTCAAAGTAACGCGCTTGACGTAGATACCTTTCGAGGAAGCAGGCTTGATACGCTTGAGATCAGCGATCAGCGCTTCAACGTTTTCCTTCAGCTTGACGGCGTCGAAGCCGACCTTGCCAACGGAAGTGTGAATGATGCCGTTCTTGTCGGTGCGATAACGAACCTGACCAGCCTTGGCATTCTTGACGGCGTTAGCAACGTCAGGAGTAACAGTACCGACCTTCGGGTTAGGCATCAGGCCACGAGGACCCAGAACCTGACCCAACTGACCAACAACACGCATTGCGTCCGGGGAAGCAATAACCACGTCGTAGTTCAGGTCGCCGGCTTTCATTTCGGCAGCCAGGTCGTCCATGCCAACGCGATCAGCGCCGGCAGCCAGAGCGGCTTCAGCAGCAGGACCCTGGGTGAAAACTGCAACGCGTACAGTTTTGCCAGTGCCGTGCGGCAGAACGGTAGCGCTACGAACTACCTGGTCGGATTTACGAGGATCAACGCCCAGGTTTACAGCGACGTCAACGGACTCACTGAACTTGACAGTCGACAGCTCGGTTAGCAGAGCAGCTGCGTCTACAAAGTTGTAGGCCTTGCCAGCTTCGATCTTGCCAGCGATTGCCTTTTGACGCTTGGTCAGCTTAGCCATTACACACCCTCCACGTTAAGGCCCATGCTACGAGCGGAACCGGCGATGGTACGCACGGCCGCATCCATGTCAGCAGCAGTCAGATCCGCATTTTTTGCTTTTGCGATTTCTTCCAGCTGAGCACGGGTCACGGTGCCAACTTTAACGGTGTTCGGGCGAGCCGAGCCGCTGGTCAGACCTGCAGCTTTCTTCAGCAGAACCGACGCAGGGGTACTTTTTGTTTCGAAAGTGAAGCTACGATCGCTGTATACAGTGATGATCACTGGAGTCGGCAAACCTGGCTCGATACCCTGAGTACGGGCGTTGAACGCTTTGCAGAATTCCATGATGTTCACACCGTGCTGACCCAGAGCCGGGCCTACTGGCGGGCTTGGGTTAGCCTGAGCGGCTTTCACTTGCAGCTTGATGTATGCACTAATCTTCTTGGCCATGAGGCACTCCAATTACGGGTTCAAGCGCCAATAAAGGCTCCCCGGTTGCTTACGCGTATATCCCAGTGACGAAAAAACCCCACAGCCTTAGGCTGCGGGGTATGGGATTCCAGCTCAGTTATGCCTTTTCGACCTGACTGAACTCCAACTCTACCGGAGTAGAGCGTCCGAAAATGAGCACCGCCACCTGGATACGGCTCTTTTCGTAGTTAACTTCTTCGACCGTGCCATTGAAATCGGCAAACGGACCGTCGGTAACCCGAACAACCTCGCCCGGCTCGAACAGAGTCTTCGGCTTCGGCTTGTCGCTACCGTCGGCGACACGACGCAGAATCGCTTCTGCCTCTTTGTCTGTGATAGGTGCAGGCTTGTCAGCGGTACCGCCGATGAAGCCCATGACACGCGGGGTATCCTTGACCAAGTGCCAAGTACCCTCATTCATGTCCATCTGAACCAGCACGTAACCAGGGAAGAACTTACGTTCGCTTTTGCGTTTCTGGCCATTACGCATCTCAACCACTTCTTCAGTGGGAACCAGAATTTCGCCGAAGCCATCTTCCATGCCTGCGAGCTTCACACGCTCGATCAACGAGCGCATGACATGCTTCTCGTAACCCGAGTAAGCATGCACTACGTACCAACGCTTAGCCACGGGACACCCTTAGCCAACAATCAAGGAAACAAGCCAGCCGAGCAGGGAATCAAGCCCCCACAACAGCAACGCCATAACCAGAACAACAGCCACAACAATCAGCGTGGTCTGCGTGGTTTCTTGGCGAGTAGGCCAAACGACTTTACGGATCTCGGCACGTGCTTCCTTCGCCAGAACGAAAAAGGACTTGCCCTTGCCAGTCTGCAGAGCGACGAACGCAGCTGCAGCAGCGATAACAAGGAGAGCGAGAACACGGTACAGGATCGGCTCAGCAGAATAGTACTGATTACCGACAACACCCACGACGACCAAAACGACTACGAGGAGCCACTTCAGCATATCAAAGCGAGAGTCTGATGCTTCAGCCTTGGGATTCATCTACGGAGATCCTGTGAAAAGAAAGCCAGATTACATCTAGGAAATCTGGCAGGTCAGGAGGGAATCGAACCCCCAACCTACGGTTTTGGAGACCGTCGCTCTGCCAATTGAGCTACTGACCTAAAAGCAAAATCAGGCCGACCATTATGCGGACCTGACAACAGTATTTCAACACCTTATTCAAATCGCACCAACCAATGGCACCGACTTGAACAGCTCCAGGCAAATCGCGCACTGCGCACCTACCTAAAACAAAGGCAGATATTTTCATATCTGCCTTTAGCAATGGAGCTCTTGAGCGGATTCGAACCGCTGACCTCACCCTTACCAAGGGTGTGCTCTACCAACTGAGCTACAAGAGCAATACAATCTGCATAAGCTACAAACATGGAGCGGGTAGCGGGAATCGAACCCGCATCATCAGCTTGGAAGGCTGAGGTTCTACCACTAAACTATACCCGCGCAATTTGCAGCTCGCGCTAAATCTGGTGGAGGGGGAAGGATTCGAACCTTCGAAGTCGTAGACGTCAGATTTACAGTCTGATCCCTTTGGCCGCTCGGGAACCCCTCCTGAGCAGGGCAGCATTCTCAACTCATGCCACCCTTCTGTCAACCTTTTTCTCAGTAAAAACCTGAGGTTACATGCGTTGACGCTTTCTGCTTCGTTTGCAAGACTTTCACCTCACTGCGAAGCGGGCGCCATTCTATGCAAACTATTCAGCAGTTGCAATGCCCTCGCATGACATTATTTTGTTTTTTAGCTGAGGGAAGTCCTGAGCCAGCTGATTGATCACTCCCGACTCGACAAGGCGTCGACTTTCGGGCGCAATCTTCAACCAGTAGCCCGTGCCAGCGGCAGGCTGCAGCGCCTGGAACTGCGACTGAATATCCAGGCTGTTGAGTCGCTGCTCCACCGCACGGGCATCTTCCTGACGCGAGAAACCGCCCAGATAAAGGCAATTCGAATCGACATCTCGAGGCAAATGCGCGGGATCCGACTCGCTGAGCAAGCGTATGTCCTGTTGCGGAGCGCGATGCAATGACAACGGAAGCACTTCTTTCGCCCGCAGAGGCGCCTCTTGCTGATGCCAGATGTAGTAAAAGCCATTCAACATCAATAGAAGAAGAAACAACCAACGCATAGAAACCTCAGGGCAGCGGGCAAGCCAGGGCCAGACCGACAAAAACCAGATCAGGGACAATACGCCCCCCCGGGAGGACATCCGCGATCAGACTCGCATCCCCCCCGGTGACAAACACGGCGAAATCCTCCCCCCAGTATCCCCTCGCGATCTCCAACTGCGTCAATGCAAACCCCCGGATCATAAGAGAGCAACCTCGCTCTACCGCTTCGGCAGTCGAACGACCAGGAACAAGGTCTATCAGGGCTCGCCGGGCCGTTGCGTCGTCATACCTTATACGACGCGTGTGAGTGCGCAACTGATCACGCATCAGGGGCATACCTGGGCATATGAACCCACCCAGGTGCCTGCCATCAGAAGACACGAAGTCAGAAGTGACAGCAGTACCGAGATCGATGACCAGACAGGCCTTTTGAACACCATGGTAGGCACCCACAAAGGCCAGCCAGCGATCAAGCCCAAGCCTCTCGAATTCCTCGTAGCCATTCACAACACCCGCCAGCTCACGCACCGGCAAGGCACAGACTGGTCTTACGCCGAAAACACTGGCGAGAACAGACACCAGCGCATCTGTCTCTGCAGCATTGCGTACACTCACCAGGCGGCAATGACTCAACGTCAGATCAGGCAGCCTCTGAAGGCTGTCCAGCAAGGCACTATCCGAATCGACGACGCCGCCGGCCAGCACCACAGCGTCGCTTCGCCCGATTACACGCCACTTGATGAAGCTGTTGCCGCAGTCAAGTTCAAGAATCATCGCGCAACCTCAGGCTAAGCTCACCACCACTAAAGCTTTTTTCCACGCCACCCACTTCCAAACGCAATGCGCCGAGCGCATCAATACCCAAAACAATGCCGTTCACAGGTTCAACGCCCGAGAGCAACGTAACTGCCGAGCCCTGCCACAAATGACCACGCTCCCACTCATCACGAAATGCCTCGAATCCCTTTTGACGGTGCTCAACCAGATACGACTCGATCTTCAGACTCATTCGAGCAGCCAGCTCATTGCGATCCACAAACCTACCGGTTTCGAGACGAATGGATGTCCAGGACTGATCGACCTCGGCGGAAAGCTGCATGTTCACATTGACACCCACGCCGATTATCACATGACAGACGTCAGCAGGATCTCCGATCAACTCAAGCAGTATTCCCGCGATCTTCTTTCTGCCGACCAGAACGTCGTTGGGCCATTTCAGACCTGCTCCCTCAACACCGATGTCACGGAGGACATTCATGACCGCCAGACCTACGAGCAGACTGAGACCTTCCAGCTGGCGCATACCACCGTCGATGCGCAGCACAAGGCTGTAATACATGTTTGCCGCAAAAGGACTCACCCATTTACGGCCACGACGCCCTCTTCCCGAGGTTTGTCGCTCAGCCAGAACGAGAGCAGGCATGCTGCAATCACGAGAGATGAGCCGTGCCGCTTCGGCATTGGTTGAATCAACGGAGTCGCAGATATGAAACGACCAGCCATCCGGAAGAGCGAGATGCGACAAAACGTCGCCATCCAGCAGAGAAATAGGCGTGGCGAGCCTATAACCTCGTCCACGCACTTTATGAATTTCGATACCCAGATCCGTCTCGAGCAGTTGAAGCTGTTTCCAGACGGCGCTTCGGCTGATTCCGAGGGCATCTCCCAAGACCTGTCCTGAATGAAAGGCCCCATCAGCAATAAGCTTCAACAACGTCAGCATGTAAGGATCGCCTTGCAATAAGGCACGCATGATAGCCACGCAGAAGCACAATGCATAGAAACGAACGGTCGATTTTTGAAACCCGGAAAAGACAAAACCCCTCACCGCGTGAGCGATGAGGGGTTCTGGAATTGAATCTTGACGATGACCTACTCTCACATGGGGAAACCCCACACTACCATCGGCGATGCATCGTTTCACTACTGAGTTCGGGATGGGATCAGGTGGTTCCAATGCTCTATGGTCGTCAAGAAATTCGGGTACCGAAGCGTGCCGTGTGGCGCGATTCAGCAAAATGGGTA
>NZ_JAGTPM010000012.1:0-231668 GCF_021147865.1 Pseudomonas sp. CDFA 610 | reverse complement strand
TACGTGGCTGCGCCACGTACTGGAGCGCCTGCCGCACGCCTCGTCAGTAGCAGACTACGAAGCGCTGCTGCCATGGAACTGCTCGCCAAAAATGCCACAATAAACCGTTAACCCATCGTTTGGCAGGTGGGGTTTATGGATCGCATACGATCGTCCAAAGTATCGACAGCGAAACATCATTGAGCGGATGTTTGGCTGGCTAAAAGAGAACCGCAGAATAGGGACTCGCTACGACAAGCTGGCCAGGAGCTTTGCAGCCATGGTCACGCTGGCCTGCAGCCTACGCTGTATGAGGCAATACTTTTCGTACAAAACCTAGGGTTTATGGAGCGCTTACGAAGTACATAGGCAATCGGGCTCAATTCTCCCGCATATCCAACCTGAGGATTTTGCCATAGCTACGCGGCGATGGCAGCTAGGTTAAATAAACTTTAAAAACCCAACCATACCTACAACTAAAAAACTAACAAACTAACAAACTAACAAACTAACAAACTAACAAACTAACAAACTAACAAACTAACAAACTGGCAGACTGGCAGACTGGCGCAAAGACTCGTGCGCCAGCTGCAGGTTGTCTAAATAAAAATTGCGTTAACCATCTCAGACCTCACCCATGAAACTGGTATTTCAATCTCAGAAGGTATTACTATCTTCAGCCTCTTATCAGGCATTTTCAAATAATCATCAAACGGTTTACTACCCAGCTCTATCAAATAATGTATAACAGTGGAAAAGGGAGAAATATTCATTGGATGAACACCACCTCTAGACTGCCTCTGCACGTTCAAGAGACTTTCAAGCTCGTCAGTTTTCATATCAATAGCACTAATCAAACCCAATATATTTTGCGCCAGAAGCTTTGTATCTTTAGGTAGCTCGTCTGCACCCCAGTGAGACTTCAATATTTTAATTATTTTTTTAAGTCTCAAGCTAATCTTATCCTGCTTCGCCAGTGCGGTGCATTCCGCCAACTTCCCGGATTGCTGTATTGATATTTCCGCATGCTCAAGCATTGCCTTTATTTGGTAAGCAATTCTCTCCTGACTCCAGTTACTATCATTACTCTTGTAAATCATATCATGAGTAGCTATAGACCAAGCATGCTGCAAAAAAGTCTTTACCTGCACTTCAAACACTATAGCTGTTAGATCATTTGGAGGCATCGTCGGATTAACTTTCAGATTGCAATATAGTCGTAAATCATCAAACGGAAAGGAATCCGACTTTTTACTAGTGAAATTACCAACGCCAGGTCTTCGCGCTACAATATGAAATTCATCCTGAAGCAACTTTTCCGCATCCCTTAACTCATTAAGATTTGCAAGCACGATGGTGCATGCAAAGAAATCTTCAAGCTTAGAAGGATTTGGAAACCTACCGGTTTCAAGTTTCATTGCAAAGCTAACAAGCTCTTTAACCCTGCTTTCATAATGCCATCTAGGATTTTTTATTCCTTCAATCCTACGATCAACCTCTGACTTCAAACGCTTATTTTTTTCTTCTTGCTCTAAGAAGACTGCTCGCACCGAAGCTGAAACTTTCATTATTCACCCCAGCACTTCTATAGTAAGTGCATTCACCCGCTCCTTCCTTTGGTTTAGCTCGGTGCTAGCACCTCTCGAGTTAGAAACGTATATTAACGCTTGGGTATATAATCCCGGCTGCGCCTGCGCCAAGAAACTTTCAAGGTTTTGTTCCGCCACAAGAGTTTCGACCTTCGACATGAAGAGAGAGTATTTTTCACTAAGCGCTTCAGCATCAAGATCAAAATCAGCAAGTGCTAAAGCCGTCCACAAGGCATAAAAGTTTCCATACCCCCTAGCATAACGAGTGATACAGTTATTAGCTTGTTCCATAGAAATTATTGCATGTTTTATTCTTGCAAAATTTTCACGGAACTCCTCAGGATCAAAACCCTGATCAAGATCGGACGGATCATCATACTTAGCATAGTTATCATCCAGCATGTCTTGATCAAAACCAAACACTTCGCTCTCTAAAACAACCAACATCAGCTCAGATATGAACTGAGTGTCTATCATACGTTTCGCACGAGCTGGGGTTGATATACCAATTGCCCGCCATTCATCCTTTACAGACTCAGCTTCAGCCTCTTGAAGAAACCAACCATCAAACTTTGCATGCCGCAACTCTTGATTGGTGAGTTTTCTAGAGTTCCTATTAAGCCTATCAAAAACCTCATTAACAACGGTACCGTCCGCCCAATCTATTAGTTCCACCGTGAGCTGGTAATTCCAAAATATTTGTTTCAGCTCAGTCTCAGAAGCTAAATCCTTCCACTTTTTGCTATCGAGTCTTACATCACCAAACTCCCTGCCCATCTTAATCTTATTATTGACAAACTCAAGAATAGTTTGAATCCTCTGCTTACCATCGACAACATGATATGTAGCTTTACCTGTATCACTTATAGTTTTGTGTAGAAATATAGCTGGACTTGGATAATTCCTAAATACAGTATCTAAGAAATACTGTTTATCCCTCATTGTCCATACACTACGCCGCTGATAAGGAGGATTTAAATCAATCTGATTATTCTGATTCAAGTCTAGCAGCCAAGTTACATCTTGTGTCGACGGTCTTCTGATCATTGCAACTCTTCCTTGTTTATTTGCTCTATTTTAACATCAATGTCGTGTGGCGAGCATTCAGAATTTGAGATGACCCACGCACCCAGACTTTCTAAAAACATTACGCTTGGATATTTTATACGTTTAAGGTCAGCAGCATTTACTTGCGTATGAGAGCTAAATTCTCTTATTGAGAAATCAGCAAACTTGGAATTGAGAAAAGCAGCCAATCCGTGCGCCAAGCTTGCATTTAGCCCTGCTTTATTTCTATGAAATACATTTAGATGATTCTCAAAACCTATACTCGTATACCGGGAAAAACCGTTGGGGTCAATAACACTGGCAACAATTCGCCTATGCTGCTCTTGAGCAGAGAACCGCCTCACAACGCAATAGTAACCCATCTGAAATAATTGCTTTTCAGTTTTTGCGTTGCAGATGATCGCATTCGGCTTTTTTATAGAAAAGTCAGGCCATATAACTGTACGATTTTTTACATTAGCTGAGTGTATCAATGGCGATACACTCAAGGTTTCTGGCAAGTACTTTAAGAATTCACTTACTCTAAAATCCACTACCGGCCCAGTGGACACTTGAATGTCTAATGCCTTTAAATCTCCCTTAAAGTCAATTCTTTCTGCCTCCTTTGATATAGGAAATGAAGGTATATGTATAAACATATCTTCATCATCAGGAAAAACAATACTATCTGCATCAAAAGTAAAGGCTTCCATATCTAATAAAGCATCGTCTGTTGACCGACTTATCGATATGCTGCCTTGCACGCCACCTCGCCTTAGAACTATTATTACATTTTCCTGCAATACCGAATCATCTTTAAAAACGGCATTTCTGGCTTTGAACAAATGAAGATGCACTACTGAAGCATTGGAAAAAATCAGCTTTCTAAACTTCTTGAAATATGTACCCGTGCAAAAACTTCTTGGTATCAAAGCAACCAATAACCCGTTCCTTTTAAGCTGAAGCAACGAAAGCCCCACAAATCCAGAATACAAATTGGTAGCATCAACCCCCATTAGCTTCAAGTTTTTACTGTGAGCAGAGTCACTTCGAATTTTTTTATATGGTGGATTTAGTAAAGCATGGGTATACCTTCGCTCTAAACACCCTAGCTTCAAAAACTCCTTCGTTATTAAATCTATATAATCACCATTAACAATGGTTGCGCTACACCCATCGTAACTCTCCAAGTTTTTCTCAAGATCTCCAACTAGCGCGCAGTCAACTTCATAAGCAGTGACTTTTACTTTGTTCTTTGTTTTTAAGCCCTTATTTTCCATACCTTCTAGAAACGCACAACTAAGAGCGCCCACCCCTGCCCCTGCATCTAACAGGTGATAGTTTTTAAAACTGACATCAGGAAACAAACTAGACATAAATCTAGCTATATTTTCGGGGGTCAAAAACTGTCCCAGCTTAGACTTATGTTCTTGCGACACATTTGCAGACACGGCTCGTCTCAACAACTCCGCCCGGCTTAACATTTTTCATACCAAACGAATACTGATACGTTTCTAAAGCATTGAATCTCTAAACAGTTCACTACACTCAGCCTTTGAGATTTTTGCCCAAACTATATCGAAGATTATATACAAATCAATAAAATGTAGATAGATACTTTTCTCACAACAACGGAAACACGCAGCGTAAGATATTTAATCGCGTCGTGAAGCCAATGAGCGCTTTGGTGTACCTCATGTGTAGACCCCTTCACCTTTAGCCCGGATGTTACATACCCAAGGAGACCAACATGCCTTACCGCAATCGTGAAAGCCTTATGCTTTGATCTCATATCCTAAGCTTTCTCACAATACTCAAGCAGAAAAGATTATCTCACGTCTAGTCGGCTCACGATGCGCCGATAACCGATCATACGATTGGAGAGCACTGATCGGCCCAGTCCATTTCGTAAGGAACCTACCCTCGTTATCTGCATTGCCGCACTGATAAATCTGGGTAACACGCGGTCTAGACGCTCGTGACCGTCTTTGTGCAGACTGATTTTAGACCTCATAGCGCTTCTCTGCGCAGCGAAGTTCACACTCATCATCGCGAATCGCGATGCATCCATTTGAAAGCAACGCTCCATTACTCCGGTGATGGCGAAAAGCGATTTGCGGGTCTGGAGCGTTTTCTCATCTTACGAAACACTGCCGGGGGTGCCTGATACATGGGCAAGATTGTTCACTTTCCAAGGCCCATTTCTGATTTTGTTGCTGATGCACATCAAGCTAAAAGAGATCACCCCGAAGATTTGGCATAGATTCGCAGTGTCTGCAAACATTATCCTCGTGAAGCTAGTCAGGTGATCCAAGCCCTGATGGTCCGGAGCGACAGCTATCTGCATGAATTTGAAATCGCCGGTGAGCGGTACGGCTCCCGATCCTGAAGGCTGGGGGCGGAAAGTGAATAAGGAGGCTTGCAAAACCTCGATCGAAGTGCCGAATGGAAAGCGGACGCTTACTTATCTCTACGGCCTCGAGGACAGCCCGGAGCACATATCAAGGCCGAAAAACGTTGCCTGCGAACGCCTTTCCTCAAATACCAACTGCTTCGAAGGTGCCGATGCTCGTCCACCCGAAGACATGGATGGCGAGGCGTTACAAGATGCTCCGGAAGGCTGTGGCCGCCCCTGAAAACCCCGAGCACAAATCCATGATGGAATGGATCGGGAAAGATTTCAACCCAATACACTTCGATCACAAGGCCGTAAACCACTGGCTTGCACGCATCTCCAAACGGCAGTGGGACGGCGCTTACCTTGAAACAGTCCGGCAGAAGTGTTGGGCAAGTCGTGCGGCCATACGAACACTGGCTGAACTGTCTCATCGAGGTTGACAGACAAACCTTTTTCAAGCGCTTTTTCGACGTTCAGATGGACATTAATCTAGCCACACGTTGAAACGACAGCCCCTCACCACTTCGAAAAAGGATTCCACCATGACCAATGCCACTTACAACCGCCTGAACAAAGACGACGCCGTAGTTCTGCTGGTCGACCACCAGACCGGTCTGATTTCGCTGGTGCAGGACTTCACCCCGAACGAGTTCAAGAACAACGTGTTGGCGTTGGCCGACGTGGCGAAGTTCTTTGAGCTGCCGACCATTCTGACCACCAGTTTCGAACAAGGCCCGAATGGTCCGCTGGTACCGGAACTCAAAGAGATGTTCCCGGACGCGCCGTACATCGCTCGCCCTGGCCAGATCAACGCCTGGGACAACGAAGACTTCGTCAAAGCCATCAAGGCTACTGGCCGCAAGCAACTGATCATTGCCGGTGTGGTGACGGACGTTTGTGTCGCCTTCCCGACGTTGTCGGCGCTGGCTGAAGGCTTTGATGTGTTCGTGGTGACCGACTCTTCCGGCACGTTCAACACGGCTGTGCAGCAGGCCGCCTGGAACCGCATGACACAGGCAGGCGCGCAGATGATGAACTGGTTCTCGGTGGCGTGTGAGTTGCAGCGCGACTGGCGCAACGATATCGAAGGTTTGGGCAATCTGTTGTCGCAGCGTATTCCGAACTACCGCAATCTCATGAACAGCTATGCAGCGTTGACTGCACGCTGACCGGTAATCGCAGGAGGGCATTTTGCCCTCCTGCATGCACCTCGATATCAACGCTGACTAAGCGGTACCGCCCTCAGCTCGGCATTCCCCTCAACCTGAGCACTTCCCTCGCTTGAATCCCCCGCTCCTCTTCACTCAATGCCCGCTCGCAATATTCACGACTCAGGAAAAGTATCACGTCGTTCCCATCCGGCTCTGCGGCATACCCCGGATGACCTGCAACCTCCACAAGCAGTGCCTCAGTAACCGGCGCGACATGAAAATGCAGACTGAACCCGGCAGAGAATCCCAATTTATATATCACCACTTTTCGAGGCTCATACGCCCGCACCAGAAGCTGTTCTGTTCTGCGCAAAACACCTCCCAGCTCGGCCAGCGCCGCCTCGTTCAGGTCGCCCAGATCAGAAGCGGGTGCAACAGACGCAACCATCAGATAGCCGCGGTATCGCGCATCACGTCGATGGCTGACACGCCAGTGCCCGGTCTCAAAGATGTCACACTCGGTCATACGCCCCTCCTCTGGTCCCTTATCTGCAACTGACTCACAACGGAGGATATGACACTGCACCTCAGGCATGCGAAATTGCAGGCACTTGTTATCCACCGCACCAGCAGGAACGGCTCTCAATGGACCTGACATTCAGCCACATCGACGTTCTCGTCACCGACCTTGAAGAAGCCTGCGCTTATTACGCGCAGATCCTGCAAGCCAAAATCTCCAGAACCCTGATCTGGGAACGCGGCGGTCTGCATGTGCGTTATGCCATTGCGATGATCGGCACTGAACGCTTCATGCTGGTCCAGCCGTTGGCGGGGAATCTGAAGGACCTGCTGGATACGTCAGGCGAGGGCATGATTTATCGACATTGTTATTCGACGCCGGATATCGAGAAGGCTTACGACGAACTGATCGCAGCCGGTGTGCAACCGGAGGACGAGAACGGCAAACCGCTTGATCGCTCAAACCTGCAATCACCGTCCGGGGGAAGGATTATCTGGCTGCCCAAACGGTTCGGGCATTTCTCGGTGGAGATTCTGGAAGAGAAGACGCTGGAGGCGTTTATCGAGGCGGCGTTTGCCTGAAGTCCAATAACGCGCGACTGACACACCGCACTAACCTCATCGCGGGCAAGCCCCCTCCCACAACTCGATGTTCGCCACGACACTGCGCAAACGCCCCCTCCCCTCGCTATTTCCAGAATCACAGCTAAACCTAGTACAGGCGCACCATGCACTTCGTCACCCAATTGTCATCAACCGGACGGATGGCGCCTGTGCGCTCTCAAGTTGCCATGATCGAGGCAGATAACCCCTAAGTTGCTTTCATCCGCTGCAATGTTCAAGGATCGAACCTATGACGTCGAGTCAGTACAGTAGTACTCCAGGTCAAAGTCATCCACGTTTCCTCTGGTTTCCACTGGTCCCGGTGATCCCGGCCATTGCCTGGATTCTGACTCAGTCGGGCACCTCTCCTGCCAATCTTGCTGCCTGTGGCGTACTGGCCGTTCTGGGTGTCGGTGCCGGGGTGTGGAGTGCGCGTTCGCAACGTGAACAAGCCGTGCGTCTGACCGACGATGCGCTTACACAGCATCAGTCCAATGACGCTGCAATCGGCGCGAAGGCTTCTCGGGCGCAGCTCAATGAAGTGCTGCTGGGTGCGATGCCGATCTGGGCCAAGCAGGTCGAAAGCTCGCGTCAGCAGACCGAGACCGCCATTATCGAGCTGACCAGTCGGTTCACCGGTATTTCCGAACGATTGCAGGAAACTGTTCAGGCGTCGCAGCAGGCCGCAGGCGAGCTGGACGGGCAGAATGCAGACGGCGCGCTCAAGGTGCTGGCGCAGAGTGACAGCGAGCTGAGCCAAGTCATCGATTCCCTGAAAGCCACGCAGGCCAGCCGCGACCAGACGCTGACTCAGGTGCGCAGCCTCACGGCCTATACCGGCGAGTTACGTACCATGGCAGCCGACGTTGCGGCCATCGCGGCGCAGACCAACCTGCTGGCCCTCAATGCGGCCATTGAAGCAGCCCGCGCCGGTGAAGCCGGGCGAGGCTTTGCGGTGGTGGCCGATGCGGTGCGCAGCCTGTCGAGCAAGTCCAGCGAGACCGGCCAGCAGATGTCGGCCAAGGTCGACATCATCAACAACGCAATCACCCAGTTGGTTGAGGCCGCCTCCAGCGGCGCGGATCAGGACAGCCATTCGGTGACTGAGTCCGAACAGAGCATTCAACACGTGCTGCAGCGTTTCCAGAGCATAACCGGACGTCTCGCCGAATCCGCCGATCTGCTCAAGCAGGAAAGCTACGGCATTCGCGACGAGATGACCGAGGTGCTGGTCAGCCTGCAGTTTCAGGACCGAGTCAGTCAGATCCTTACCCATGTGCGCGACAACATTGACTCGCTGCACACCCATTTGCAGCAATCCAGCCAGTCTCCAGACGAAGCCGTCGCGATCAATGCCCGTGAGTGGCTGGCACGCATGGAATCCACTTACGCCACTGACGAACAGCGTCTTACACATCGCGGCGAATCAGCAGCGCAGCAGAATTCTCAGGAAATCACGTTCTTCTAGGAGCGCATCATGGCTAAGAGTGTATTGGTGGTCGACGACTCAAGCAGCGTTCGGCAGGTCGTCGGCATCGCGCTGAAAAGTGCCGGATACGACGTGATCGAAGCCAGCGACGGCAAGGATGCACTGGGCAAGCTCACCGGGCAGAAGGTCCACTTGATCATCAGCGACGTGAACATGCCGAACATGGATGGCATCACGTTCGTCAAGGAAGTGAAGAAGCTGGCCAGTTACAAGTTCACGCCCATCATCATGCTGACCACCGAGTCCCAGGAATCCAAGAAGGCTGAAGGCCAGGCTGCCGGGGCCAAGGCCTGGGTGGTCAAGCCGTTCCAGCCTGCACAGATGCTGGCGGCGGTCTCCAAACTCATTCTGCCCTGAGTGTCCGGGCCACGGAGGCCAGCATGCCGATGTTGATCGAAACCACTGCTGACACCGTGCGTGTCAGCATCGATGGCGAACTGACGATTTACACCGTGACCGAGCTTGCTGCGGGCCTGCTGCCGCAGATGGGTGCCACGCCGCGCATGCAAATCGATCTGTCGCAGGTGACGGAAATGGACGGTGCGGGGTTTCAACTGCTGGCGGTCATCGAGCGCGAGGCTGGCAGGACCGGCACCGCGCTCAGCCTGACCGGGCAGAGCAAGGCGGTCGTGGAAACATTCGAACTGTGTCATCCGGGTGCCTTCGCTTAGCGTCCGTTGCAGTGTGGTTCAGTGACCGAAAAGGAAGTTCACGTGAGCATTAATCTTGATCAGGCACAGCAGACGTTCATCGTCGAGGCGCGCGAGCTGTTGCTGGCCATGGAGGAATCCCTCCTGCAACTGGAAAGTGAGCCGGGCGATCAGGATGCCATCGGTGCGATATTCCGTGCGGCCCACACCATCAAGGGCTCTGCGGGATTGTTCGGCCTGACGCCAATCGTCAGCTTTACCCATATTGTCGAAGACGTGCTCGACCGGTTGCGTGAAGGCAGCGTCTCGGTGGATGCGGCGTTGATCGCAGTGCTGCTCAGGTCCGGCGACCACATGCTTGAACTGATCGACGTGGTAGCCAGCCGCGGCGAGCAGCTTGCAGCCGCAGCGCTGGAGCGTGAAGCGGCGCTGCGTCAGGCCTTGCAGGCGTATCAGGCACCTGCGGAAGCGGCTGCCCGGCCTGTGCAGACGCCCACTGTCAGCGATGTGCAGACGTCCATGCTGTGGCACATTTCCCTGCGCTTTGGCGTGGACGTGTTTCGCAACGGCATGGACCCGCTGTCATTCCTGCGCTACCTCAATACGCTGGGCCAGATGGTCCAGGTCACGACGGTGACCGACAGCATTCCGGCTGTTGAGGAATGGGACCCTGAATCCTGCCACCTGGGTTTCGAGATCGACTTCCGCTCGGCAGCCGGGCACGCAGCAATCAATGAAGTGTTCGATTTCGTGCGCGAAGACTGTGCGGTAGAGATCACAGCCGTGAACGAAACCATCACAGCGACCGGCACCGATCTGATGCCGCAGAACGACAACAGCCCGGTGGTCAGCAGTGGCGAACTGCTGGGCGATCAGCGCGCCGTGCCGCGAGGCCCTGCACAGGTTTCCACAGAGCGCGCCTCACCCGCGAACGAACAGAAGAATAAGGACGGCCGCTATGTGCGGGTCAACGCCGACAAGCTCGATGAACTGATCAATCTGGTCGGCGAACTGGTCATCGCCAGCGCTGGCGCGAATCTGCTGGCGCGCTCCTGCAACCATGCGCCGCTTCAGGAGGCCAGCTCGACGGTATCGGGGCTGGTCGAGGAAATACTCGATGGTGCCCTGCACCTGCGCATGATCCCCATCGGCGACACCTTCAACCGCTTCCGTCGAGTGGTGCGCGATGTCAGCCAGGAACTGGGCAAGGACATCGACCTGATTATCAGTGGCGCAGAGACCGAGCTGGACAAGACCGTGGTCGAAAAAATCGGCGACCCGCTGATGCACCTGTTGCGCAACTCCATGGACCACGGCATTGAAAGCGCTGAAGCGCGTCGTGCTTCAGGCAAGTCGGCAAAGGGTCATTTGAACCTCAACGCCTACCACGACTCGGGCAGCATCGTGATCGAGATTGCCGATGACGGCGCTGGCCTCAACCGCGAGCGGATTCTGGAGAAGGCTCAGGAGCGCGGACTGGTGGCCAGCGGTGCGGTGCTGACCGACCAGGAGATCTACAACCTGATTTTCGAGCCCGGTTTTTCCACTGCCGAGGCGGTCACCAATCTGTCCGGACGGGGCGTCGGCATGGACGTGGTCAAGCGCAACATCACCCTGCTGCGCGGCACCGTGGACCTGGACAGCCAACCCGGTCAGGGCACCATCGTGCGGATCCGCCTGCCGCTGACGCTGGCAATCATCAACGGTTTTCTGGTCGGCATCGATCAATCGACGTATGTCATTCCTCTGGACATGGTTCAAGAGTGCATCGAACTCGACGAACAGGACCGTCAGTCCAGCCGCGACAATGGCTATCTGGACCTGCGCGGCGAGGTACTGCCGCTGGTGTACCTACGCGATCACTTCAATCACGAAGGTCCCGCCGCCCGCCGCCAGAATGTGGTGGTGGTGCGTTACGCAGAGCACAAGGCCGGGCTGGTGGTGGACGACCTGCTCGGCGAATTCCAGACCGTGATCAAACCGCTGGGCAAACTGTTCGGCGGCCTGCGTGGCATCAGCGGCTCGACCATTCTGGGCAGCGGCGCGGTGGCACTGATTCTCGACATACCGGCACTGCTCAATCAGATCGTCCAGCTGGAAGCCCGCTCGACCCAAACCCCTTATTCGCTGTCGGCTTCGACCCGCTGACGCGCCTGTATTTCCATGGAGGTAACCCCGATGAAATGGTTTTACGATCTGAAGATATCCACCAAGTTGATCACCTCCTTTCTGGTGGTGCTGGCGCTGACGGCGGCCATGGGCGTGTTCGCCATCATTCAGCTCGGGCAGGTCAACCAGACCGCTCATGACATGAAGGAAAACTGGATGCCCTCGATGCGCGCCGCTTCGGGCATGCGCTTTTACGCGGCCAGCTACCGCCTGAAGGAAAACCGGCACATCGCAGCCGATACCGCGCAGGAAAAGACCCAGATGGAGCAGGAGGCTGCCGAAGCACGCCAGCAGTTCGAAACCCGCCTGGGCACCTATGAACATCTGCTGTCCAGCGACACGGATCGCCAAATGCTCAACGGCGTGAACACTGCATGGTCCGCGTACCTGGTGGTCAGCAAAGAACTGTTCGACCTTTCACGGCAGGGTCTCGAGAATCAGGCTCGCACGCTGTTGAAGAACGAATCGAAACTGCACTTCGATGAAGCGACCAATCAGTTACAGAAAATGGTCGAGTTCAACGATGCAGGCGCAACCACGGCCAGCGAGAAAGGCACAGCCCTGTATGAAAACGCACGCATCTCGATCATTGCGGTGCTGGTCGCTGCGCTGCTGATCGGGCTGGGCCTGGCGCTGTTCATCGCTCGTATCATTTCCCGTCCACTCAAGGACGCCGCCATCGCCGCCGAGCAATTGGCCGAAGGCAATCTGAGCGCGCACATATCGGAAGGTTCGAAAGACGAAACCGGGATGGTGCTCAACGCCATGCGCAACATGGTCGGCAAGCTGTCGCATATTATCGGCGAAGTGCGAAACGCCGCCGACAACCTGGCCAGCGCCTCGGAAGAAGTCAGCGCCACGGCTCAATCCATGAGTCAGGCCACCAGTGAACAGGCCGCCAGCGTTGAAGAGACCAGCGCTTCGGTCGAACAGATGAGCGCCAGCATCAATCAGAACACCGAGAACGCCAAGGTCACCGACGGCATGGCCAGCAAGGCCGCCAAGGAAGCCACAGAAGGCGGCGATTCGGTGCAGCAGACCGTGGTGGCGATGAAAAAAATCGCCCAGCGCATCAGCATCATCGACGACATCGCCTACCAGACCAACCTGTTGGCCCTCAACGCGGCCATCGAAGCGGCCCGTGCGGGTGAGCACGGCAAGGGCTTTGCCGTGGTTGCCGCCGAAGTGCGCAAGCTGGCCGAGCGCAGCCAGGTGGCGGCTCAGGAAATCGGCGAGCTGTCTTCGAGCAGCGTGGACATGGCCGAGAAGGCCGGCAAGTTGCTGGACGAGATGGTGCCGTCGATCAACAAGACCTCGGATCTGGTGCAGGAGATCAGCGCTGCGTCCGAAGAACAGGCCGCAGGCGTGGCGCAGATCAATACCGCCATGACCCAACTCAACCAGGTGACGCAGCAGAACGCGTCGAGCAGTGAAGAGCTGGCGGCCACAGCCGAAGAAATGAGCAGCCAGGCCGAACAGCTGCAGCAGGCCATGAGCTTCTTCGTTTTGAGTCCGGCTTCCAGAGCGGCCGTGAACGACATCAGTGTCGACACCTCCGGCAGTACGCCGCCTCGCCAGCCGTCGCGCCCGGTCAAGACCGCCCCCAAAAAGGCGTTTGCCTACAACATGGCCAGCGCGCCGGATGAATCGGAATTCACCCGTTTCTGATCGCAGACCGGATACAGGTCATACAGGGAGAACGACATGGGCGCACTGGCCAAGACACACCAGACCGCATCCGCAGTGGAAGAAGAGGCGCAGTACCTGACCTTCATGCTCGGTGGCGAGATGTTCGCCATCGGCATTCTGGGCATCAAGGAAATCATCGAGTACGGCAGCCTGACCGTGGTGCCGATGATGCCCTCGTTCGTGCGCGGCGTGATCAACCTGCGGGGCGCTGTCGTGCCGGTGGTCGATCTGTCGGCGCGGTTTGGCCGGCAAAACTCGGAAACCACACGACGCAGTTGCGTGATCATCATCGAAGCCAGCACTGAAGACGGTCAGCCGCAGGACATCGGTCTGCTGGTCGATACGGTTTCGGCCGTGCTGGAAATTCCCGCTTCGCAGATCGAGCCGCCGCCCAATTTCGGCGCGCGCATTCGTGCCGACTTCATCAGCGGCATGGCCAAGGTCGAGGGCAAGTTCGTCATCGTGCTGGAGGTCGAGCGCGTGCTGTCCATCGACGAGATGTCGAGCCTGGCCGAAGCAGGCCAGACGCCTGCTCTCGATTTCGACGCACACTGAGATTCGCACATGCCTGACACAGCCGCACTCAACGACCGCGAATTCGGCCAGTTCCAATCCTGGCTGTATCGCGCAGCGGGTATCAATCTGTCGCCTGCCAAGAAGGCGCTGGTGGCCGGTCGCCTGTTCAAGCGTCTCAAACACTATGAACTGAAAAGCTATGGCGACTACTTCAAGCTGATCATGACGGACCAGCGACACGGTGAACTACAGATCGCGCTGGACCTGCTGACGACCAACGAGACGTACTTCTTCCGGGAGCCCAAGCATTTTGATTTTCTGCGCCAACACGTGTTGCCCCTGGCAACGCCGGGCAAGACGTTTCGACTGTGGAGCGCTGCCAGTTCATCCGGCGAAGAGCCCTACAGCCTGGCCATGACCCTGGCCGAAGGCCTGGGGAGCACGCCCTGGGAAATCATCGGCTCGGACATCAGCACTCAGGTGCTGGCCAAGGCGCGCACCGGTCATTACCCCATGGAACGCGCGGGCACGCTTGCGCAGCCGTTGCTGGTCAAGTACTGCCTGAAGGGCACCGGGCGTCAGGAAGGCACCTTTCTGATCGAGAAGTCGCTGCGCAACCGGGTCAATTTCGTTCAGGTGAACCTCAACGAAACCCTGCCGGATCTGGGCGAATTCGACGTGATCTTTCTGCGCAACGTGATGATCTATTTCGACCAGGAAACCAAGAGCAAAGTCGTTGCGCGCCTGCTGCCGCGTCTCAAGCCGGGCGGCTTTTTCATCATCAGCCACTCGGAAAGCCTCAACGGTGTGAACGACACCCTGAAGCTGGTCGCCCCCTCGATTTACCGCAAACCATGAAAAAGCCTGTCGGCGCGGCCGAAGTGGTGCTGGCTCCCGGTGAAGTGAGCTTTGCGACCCGCCCTACCCGTCTGCGCACTCTGCTGGGGTCCTGCGTGGCAATCACCTTCTGGCATCCGCTGCGGCATATCGGCGGCATGTGCCACTTCATGCTTCCGGGACGCATACGCAGAGGCCAGCCACTGGACGGCAAGTACGCCGATGAAGCACTCGAATTGCTGATCCGCCATGCCCGAATCAATGACACACGGCCTGAGGACTACCAGGTCAAGCTGTTCGGCGGTGGCGAGATGTTTCCCTGCCATCGCAACGGTCTGCATATGCATGACGTTGCCAACCTCAACATCAACGCCGCCCTGAATCTCGCCGAGCAGCACCACTTGCACCTGATGGCCCAGGACATGGGCAGCACTGGCTACCGCAACATCATCTTCGACCTTTGGAACGGCAACGTCTGGGTCCGGCACACACCAACAGGGACCATCGAAAAAGATGCCAACCAAAAAAATAAGCGTACTACTGGTCGATGACTCGGCCGTGGTTCGTCAGGTGCTGCTGGCGATCCTCAATGACACGCCCGACATGCATGTGATGGGTGCCGCTTCGGACCCGATCTTTGCCATGGACAAGCTGGCCAAGGAATGGCCGGACGTCATTGTGCTGGACGTGGAGATGCCGCGCATGGACGGCATTACTTTTCTCAAGAAGATCATGAGCGAGCGGCCGACGCCGGTGGTGATCTGCTCGTCGCTGACGCAGAAAGGCGCAGAAACCTCATTGCAGGCACTGTCCGCAGGCGCCGTGGAAATCATCACCAAACCCACCACGGGCCTGAAGAACTTCCTCATCGAGTCGGCAGCAGAATTGGTGACGGCGATCCGAGCGGCGGCCAACTCCAACGTCAGGAATCTGGGAAAGCGTGCTGCGGTTCCGGTCTTGGCGCCCGCCAGCAAGCTCACTGCTGATGCCATCCTGCCCGCTGCCAACGGCCACGCCATGGCTCAGACAACCGAACGGATTGTCGCCATCGGTACCTCGACCGGGGGAACCCAGGCGCTGGAAGCTGTGCTGACGTCCTTGCCCCGGGTGTGTCCTGGCATGGTCATCGTCCAGCACATGCCGGAGAAATTTACCGCCTCGTTCGCGGCACGCCTCAACGATCTGTGCCAGATAGAAGTTCGCGAAGCGAAAAACAACGACCGGATCCTGCCCGGACTGGCGCTAATTGCGCCAGGCGGCAAGCACATGATGGTGACCCGCAGCGGCGCCTACTATCACGCCCAGGTCATCGACGGTCCGCTGGTCAACCGGCATCGGCCGTCGGTGGATGTGCTGTTTCGTTCGGTGGCCAAATTCGCGGGCAAGAACGCCACCGGGATCATCATGACCGGCATGGGCGACGACGGCGCGCGTGGTCTCAAGGAAATGCTCGATGCCGGCAGCTCGACTGTCGCTCAGGACGAAGCAAGCTGCGTGGTGTTCGGCATGCCCAAGGAAGCCATCAAACTCAACGCCGCGCAACGCATCATGCCGCTGCAGGAAATCCATCAGGCCATACTGCATCGTTAGGCCTGCGCATCAGGAAACCGAACCTGGAGAGCAACCCGGCCATCAATCGTAAAACGGCGCAACCGGCACCCGGCTGCCCACGAAAAAGCTGTCCGCCACCAGCCGCAATGGCTGCAGGTCCAGGTCGCTCTTCCTATCGCCAATCAGCTGCTGAAAATGCCGGTATACCACGGTGTATTCGCCCTCTTGCGAGACTGTCTGGCGCACGCCATCGATGCTCAACAACGCGCCTCCGTTATCCAGCCGCAGGACGCCTTCTGCGCAACGGATTTCAATGCTCCACAGTTCGTTTTGACCGTGGTCGAAGTCGAACTCGGCGCGGATGTCGAGGTGGCGGGCGTCGGACATTTTAATGTCAGCGGCGATGGGCGACTGGCAGTTGTCGGGGACACGCAGTTCGGCGGACTCGACGAACAGTTGCAGCGGTAACAGGTGGGTCAGGATCGACAGGGCATTGATGCCCGGATCGAAAACACCAAGACCGCCGGGCTGCCAGATCCACGCCTGGCCGGGGTGCCATTTGCGGACATCTTCTTTCCATTCGATCTTCACGCTATTCAGGGTGCACGTCGCAAGCCAGTCACGGGCGACTTCGATGCCGGGTGCGTAGCGCGAATGCCAGGCGAACAGGCCGCTGACGCCTTGTTCGTGCACCTGACTCACCAACTCCATGGCTTCACCCAGCGTGGCGCACGGCGGTTTTTCGACCAGCACATGTTTGCCAGCAGCGATGGCTTGCTGCACCAGCGCGAATCGGCCTTGGGGCGGTGTGCAGAACGCGATGGCGTCGACTTGCGGCCCGTTTTCGAGCAGTTCGGTCAGGGACTTGAAGTTCTCGACCCCGGCACAGGGCTGGCCTTGGGTGGCGACAGACACGAGCGTGAAGGCGGGGTTGGCGAAGATGGCGGGGACGTGCTGGTCCTGAGCGATCTTGCCGTAGCCCACCAGACCGAGACGAATGGGTTGCATCGGTGACTCCTGATTCTTGTACTTATTAGAGGGTGCGATTAATAGTCATACTAATTAGGGAGCAAATTAGACGTAAATGACGTGCCAGACAATGGGCAAACGCGACATACGTCAGTTTTCCGCTCAGGCTGCGGTCACGAGATTGGCAATCCTGCCGAGAAACGGGTCGAGCCGCTCGCGTGGCGCGTCTTGCTCGACCACCAGCGCCGCCACGTCTTCGCACTGGGCTACCTGGTAGTGAGCAACGCTGGACAGCTTTTCATTGGTCACGGCCACCACAATCTGACCGCTCGCTGCGACGACTGCGCGCTTGAACTCGGCGTCTTCCAGCCCGAATGCAGTGACGCCGTTGTCCGGGTCCAGCGCGCAGGCGCCGAGGAAGCACAGGTCGAAGTTGAACTGACGCAGTTGCCGGACCGCCGTCAGGCCGATCACGCCTCCCGCCGTCGGATTCAGGCGGCCACCCAGCAGAATCACTTCGGCGTTGGGCAATGCCATCAGTTGCACGGCAATCAGTGGCGAATTGGTGGTGAGGGTCAGGTGAAGCCGCGGATCAATGGCGCTGGCGATGGCAAAGTTGGTGGAACCGGCGTCGATGAAGACATGCTGCCCGTCGCTGAGCAGGGAAGCTGCGGCCCGTCCGAGGCTGTCTTTGCGTGTGGTGTCCTGCTGCACACGTGCGGCCATGGGGCCTTCGGCACTGCGCAACAAGATGGCGCCGCCATACACGCGCTTGCACAGACCCGAGGCGGCCAGCGCGCTGAGGTCGCGGCGGATCGAGTGTTCAGACACGTTGAATTCACTGGCCAGATCGGCCGCAATCACCCGGCCATAACGGGCCAGGCGCTCACTGATCAATTGCTGGCGTTCGCCGGGAAAGGTTTCGTGGGTGGGAGTCATGACAATCTGAGCCTGCATAAACGAGCATTAACGATCGAAAACGAGCGCTAATATGCCGGGCAGGTGGTGGAGCGTCAATCGGTGTGTAACGACCGATGTGGCACGGAGCGTCCCGACGGCACGCCCACGCAGAGCATTGGTGTGATCAAACACCACCCCCGCGTGGGAACGCCGCTCAGGACACTATGCGCCCCGGAACTTCATGTTAATACCGAGCAGAAACAATCAGGCTCTCGGTTCAAAGCTTCGGCAACTGCCCGATACGTCCCATCATTTCCGTCACGATCTGCAGGTCGAGCAAGAATTGCTCGGTGGTCTTGAACTCGCTGTCGGTGTGTCCGGTGTATTTGGCTTCAGGTCGAGCCAGACCAAACTGCACGCCGTTGGGCAAGTTGTGGACCGAGGTAGCGCCCGCCGAGGTGCCGAATTTGTGCGGCATGCTCAGGTTTTCAGTGGCGACGGCCAGAAGCGCCTTGACCCATTCACCTTCAGGGTTGCGGTACATCGGCTCGGCGATGGAGTAATCGAACGCAGGCGCAATCTTGCTCTGCTTGCTCCATGCCGTCAGCTTTTCAGCGATCTCGGCCTTGAGCTTCGCAGGCGACTTGCCTTTCGGTACGCGCAGGTTGACCGCGAGTTTGAAGGTCTTCGCATCCATCCCCACGAAGGTCAGGGAAGCGGTCAAAGGCCCCATGAACTCGTCCGAGAAACCGACACCCAGCTTGCTGCCCAGATAATCCAGCCCCCAGTTGTCCGCCGCATAGCGGGCCGCGTCGGTGATGTGGTTGTGTTTCAGCGCAAGCTTGCCGTCGAGGCTGTTGATGAAGTCGAGCATTCTGGCCACCGGGTTGACGCCCGAGGCGGGCTCGGACGAGTGGGCAGACACACCCGTGACGGTCAGCGTCACATCTTTGCCCTCGACCGCAGCGTCCACCTGAAAGTCGCCACCGTTGCGCCTGGCGTACTCGGCACCGGCCTTTTGCAGCTCGGCGGCCAGCTCTGACGGGTTGTCCGCCACCAGCGTGGCGACTGATTTCGATGGAATCTGATTGGTCGCCGCGCCGCCAGTCAGCGAGGTGATTTCCGCCCCCTTGCCCTCCCCTTTACGCACGGGGAAGTTCGCCATCACGGTGCCGTAACCTTTCTCGGCGATGACCACCGGGTAGCTGCCGTCCAGCGCCAGGTTGTAGTTCGGCGTCGGGTTGCGTTCGAAGTAATACGGAATCGCATCGCCGGAGGTTTCTTCGGTGGTGTCGATCAGCAGTTTGAAGTTTCGGGCCAGCGGCAGCTTTTCTTCCTTGATGACTTTCATGGCGTACATCGCGACCACGATGCCGTTCTTGTCATCCTCGGTACCGCGACCGTACATGCGATCACCAATCAGCGTGACCTTGAACGGGTCGAGTCTGGTGCCGTCCGGCAGCACCCAGTTCGCAGGCGTCACAGGCACCACGTCAGCGTGGGCATGAATACCGACGACTTCTTCGCCCGCGCCTTCGAGCGACACTTCATAGACGCGGTTGTCGATGTTGCGGAAGTTAAGGTTGAACGACTCGGCGAGTGTCTTGAGCTTCTCGGCGATCTTGATGAACTCGGGGTTGTCGTGCTGCGCAACACCTTCCACGGCGAAGGTCGGGATGGCGACCAGTTCACGCAGGGTTTCATTCGCTGCACTGCCATATTTCACGCGGGCGTAAATACCCAACAGCCGATGGATTTCGTTTTGCTGCTCGGCCGTCAGGGTTTTGTTGCCGAGAAAGGCATGGATAGCAGGCTCGAGGCTGGCGGTTTTGGCCAGATCACTTTTCGCGACGCTTGCCAGGAACTGTCTGAAATCAGTCGCCGATTTTTCGTTGAAAGCTTTCAGAATGTCCGCACTTTGTTGCGGCGTGATATTGGCCAGCGCAAGCGGTGTGAACGCTGAAAGGCTGGCGAACATCAGGGTCGTTGCGGCCAGATGCCTGAGTGAAAGGTTCATTGTTGAGGGCATTCCTTCGCGGAGAGTTGTGAGAAATAGCTGATCAGTCGATCAGAAACATCTCAAAATAACACCTCGCAGGATGAATGCGGGAGCCAACAGAACACGCGTTGTCGCGTTGGCGGTTGAAAGCGGCGCAGAACTGCAAAAACGAATACTGGCACTTTGTATTGCATCCCCCATGCAAAACATGACGCCTGAACGAACGCTTAACTAACTCGATTCTCGATAAACGAGCCGATTAAAACAGCCAAACAGCACTCAATAAAACGCGCCAATACGACGCCAGCTTAAAATACTCGCAAGACAATTAAATGAATTCAAATTAAATAATTCACCCTCGACAGACAAAGCTGTCGCCTCACTTAACGACTCCAATCTTTCAGTACAGCGCACTCTGTTTTGGATCAACAATGATCCATCCGCCGAGTGATCGTGCGCCTTGACACCGGTACGGAAGCCTTTGAAAACGGGCTGTACGCTCGAGACAAGCGACGACTCACGTAATGATTGACGGCGTTGAAAGCGTTAACTGCTTGCAGTTTAAACCCTCAGACGCGGGCCTGTTCCTGACCGTTAGACATTTGATTAAACGGCGGCCATTGAATGTCGTTTATCGACGGCGTGGCATAAACACACTTCACGTTATTTAGCCTGCGTGGGAAACCCATTGATGAATCAGTCTTTTCTTCCATTTTCGCGTCCGTCCATGGGCGATGAAGAGATTGCGGCCGTTACTCGCGTATTGAAGTCTGGCTGGATCACCACCGGACCGGAATGTCAGAAGCTCGAAGAGCAGTTCGCCGAGCGGGTAGGCGCGCTGCATGCCATTGCGCTGTCATCCGCGACAGGTGCCATGCATCTCACGTTGCTGGCACTGGGTATCGGTCCTGGCGACGAAGTGATCACCCCGTCCCAGACCTGGGTTTCCACCGCCAACATGATCTGCCTGCTGGGTGCGACCCCGGTGTTCGTCGATGTGGATCGCAACACGCTGATGGTGGATGCCGCACACGTCGCACAGGCCATCACGCCCCGGACAAAGGCGATTGTTCCGGTGCATTACGCAGGTGCCGCGCTTGATCTCGACCCGCTCTACGCGCTGGCCAGCCGGCACGGCATTGCGCTTATCGAAGACGCTGCCCATGCGGCCGGCACCGAATACAAAGGGCGGCCGGTCGGTGCTCGTGGTACTGCGATCTTCTCGTTTCACGCCATCAAGAACATGACCTGCGCCGAGGGCGCGATGTTCGTCACCGATGACGGCATGCTGGCCGCTCGCGTGCGCCAGTTGAAATTCCACGGCCTCGGCGTCGATGCCTATGACCGCTTAACGATGGGACGCAAGCCGCAGGCCGAGGTCATCGAACCAGGGTTCAAGTACAACCTGGCCGACCTCAACGCCAGCATTGCCCTGGTGCAGTTGCAACGCCTGAACGCGATCAATGCCAAGCGTCAGATGCTTGCCAGTCGCTACCTCGAAAGGCTCGCCAGCAGCGCCGTATTGCCCTTGTCGCAATCCGGCTACGCGCAGCGCCACGCCTGGCACCTGTTCATTCTGCGCATCGACGTCGAGCGCTGCGGGCTGGATCGCGATGCGTTCATGAAAGCGTTGCAGACGCACAACATCGGCAGCGGCATTCATTTCATCGCCACCCACCTGCACCGCTATTACCGCCAGCGCTTCCCCGACGTTCACCTGCCGGACACCGAGTGGAATTCATCGCGCCTGTGTTCCATCCCGCTGTTTCCCGACATGACCCTGGACGATGTCGAGCGGGTCGTGAACGCCATTGAATCAATCGTGGAAGCCCGGCCTTGAAACCCTACCCTATTCACTGTGTGTCAATCGTCATCCCGGTCTACAACGAGCAGCAAAGCCTGCGGGAACTGCTACGGCGTACTGAAGCAGCGTGCGCACTGCTGCGTCATGATTACGAGATCGTACTGGTCGATGATGGCAGCCGCGACCAGTCCGCCGAGATCCTGCAACAGGCCGCCGAACGCGAAGGCAGTCCGGTCGTTGCAGTGATCCTGAACCGCAATTACGGCCAGCACGCGGCGATCATGGCCGGTTTCGAGCAGTGCAAGGGCGATGTGATCGTCACCCTCGATGCCGATCTGCAAAACCCGCCGGAAGAAATCCCGCGCCTCATTGCGCTGGCCGAACAGGGTTACGACGTGGTCGGCACAGTGCGCAACAAGCGTCAGGACTCGGCCTGGCGACGCTGGCCCTCGAGACTGATCAACCTCGCGGTGCAGCGTTCGACGGGCGTGGCCATGAACGACTACGGCTGCATGCTGCGCGCGTACCGCCGCACCATCGTCGACGCGATGCTGGCCTGCCGTGAACGCAGCACGTTCATACCTGTCCTGGCCAACAGCTTCGCCCGCCACACCACTGAAATACGGGTCGAGCACGCCGAGCGCGAGCATGGCGATTCGAAGTACAGCCCCATGCGGCTGATCAATCTGATGTTCGACCTGATCACCTGCATGACCACCACGCCCTTGCGGCTGCTCAGCATCGTCGGTTTCAGCATGGCGTTTCTGGGCCTTCTGTTCGCCGTGATGCTCATCGTGCTGCGGCTGATCTTTGGCGCGCCGTGGGCCGAGAACGGCACCTTCGTGCTGTTCGCCGTGCTGTTCGTGTTCACCGGCGGCCAGTTCATCGGCATGGGCCTGCTGGGCGAGTACCTGGGCCGGATGTACAGCGATGTGCGAGCCAGGCCGCGCTTCTTTATCGAAAAGGTCGTACGCAGCTCAACCGAGACGACGACCGACAGTGTGGATTCCTCTGCTTCTCCTTATCTGAACAAGGTTGCGCCATGAGCATTAAAGCTGTCGTTTTCGCTTACCACGATATTGGCTGTGTCGGGCTGCAGGCGCTGCTGGAGAGTGGCTATCACATCTCTGCCGTGTTCACCCATGCCGATGACCCCGACGAAAAAACCTTCTTCGGCTCGGTCGCGCAACTGTGTGCGCAGCACGACATCCCGGTGCACGCCCCAGAGGACCCGAACCATCCGCTGTGGATCGAGCGCATCGGCAAGCTGGACCCGGACTTCATCTTTTCCTTTTACTACCGCCAGCTGCTCAGCGAGCCCCTGCTGGCCTGTGCCAGGAAAGGCGCCTTCAACCTGCACGGTTCGCTGCTGCCGCGCTATCGCGGCCGGGCACCGGCCAACTGGGTGCTGGTCAATGGCGAACGCGAAACAGGCGTCACCCTGCACCAGATGGTCAAGCGTGCGGATGCAGGTCCCATCGTGGCGCAGCAGCGCGTGCCGATCAGCGCGCTGGACACAGCCCTGACCTTGCACGGAAAACTGCGCAAGGCCGCCGCCAATCTGCTCTCCGACGCGTTGCCGCTACTGGCGCGAGGCCGATTGCCCGGCACGCCGCAGGACGAATCCCAGGCGACTTACTTCGGCCGTCGCACACCGGCCGACGGACTGATCGACTGGGCACGCCCAGCCGTGCAGTTGAACAACCTGATTCGTGCTGTGACCCAGCCCTACCCCGGCGCTTTCTGCCCGGTGGGCGAGCACAAGCTGATTATCTGGAGCGCACGTGTGGAAGAGGCCGACCACGGTCTGGCGCCCGGCACGGTCATCAGCTGCGATCCGCTGCGCATTGCCTGTGGCGAGGGCGCTCTGGTGATCGGTGCAGGCCAGCGCGGCGACGACGGTTTATACCTGAGCGGCGTACAACTGGCCCGCGAGTTGGGACTGGTCGAGGGTTCACGTCTGCAGGGCCAACACCAGACCGGTTCGAAACGCCGCACACGCGTGCTGATTCTGGGCGTCAACGGGTTTATCGGTAACCACCTGTCAGAGCGTTTGTTGCAGGATGACCGCTATGAGATCTACGGCATGGACATCGGCTCGGACGCCATCGAACGTCTGCGCGCCAAGCCCGACTTTCACTTCATCGAAGGCGACATCAGCATCCACACCGAGTGGATCGAGTACCAGATCAAGAAATGCGACGTGGTTCTGCCGCTCGTGGCAATTGCGACGCCCATCGAATACACCCGCAACCCGCTGCGCGTGTTCGAACTGGATTTCGAAGAAAACCTGAAGATCGTTCGCTATTGCGTGAAGTACAACAAGCGGGTGATTTTCCCGTCCACCTCGGAGGTGTACGGCATGTGCCAGGACGCCAGCTTCAAAGAGGACACGTCGAACCTGGTGGTCGGCCCGATCAACAAGCAGCGCTGGATCTACTCGGTGTCCAAGCAACTGCTGGACCGGGTGATCTGGGCCTACGGTCAGAGGGGACTGCAATTCACACTGTTTCGCCCGTTCAACTGGATGGGGCCGCGTCTGGACCGTCTGGATTCGGCGCGGATCGGCAGCTCGCGCGCCATCACCCAGTTGATCCTGCATCTGGTGGAAGGCACGCCAATCCGGCTGGTGGACGGCGGCGCACAGAAACGCTGCTTCACCGACGTGGCCGATGGCATCGAAGCACTGGCGCGCATCATCGAAAATCATGGCAATCGCTGCGACGGCCAGATCATTAACATCGGTAACCCGGATAACGAAGCCAGCATCCGGCAATTGGGCGAAGAGCTGCTGCGCCAGTTCGAAGCGCACCCGTTACGCTACAACTTCCCGCCGTTCGCGGGGTTTCGTGAGGTGGAAAGCCAATCCTTCTACGGCAAGGGCTACCAGGACGTCAGCCACCGCAAGCCCTGTGTCGACAACGCCCGACGACTGTTGGACTGGACGCCCACCATCGAGCTGAGCGAAACCATCGGCAAAACCCTGGACTTCTTTCTGCGCGAAGCCATGGCCGAACAAACGGATCGGCGCTGATGCAGGCAGGCCTGAGAGTCGACGTCGACACCTACCGTGGCACCCGCGAAGGCGTGCCGCGCCTGCTGGACATACTGGAGGAAGCGCAGGTCAAGGCGACGTTCTTTTTCAGTGTCGGTCCGGACAACATGGGGCGTCATGTCTGGCGGCTGATACGCCCGCAGTTTCTGTGGAAAATGCTCCGTTCCAGAGCCGCCAGTCTTTACGGCTGGGACATTCTGCTGGCTGGCACCGCCTGGCCGGGCAAACCCATCGGCCGCGACCTCGGTCCATTGATGCGCAGGGCCATGGACGCAGGCCATGAAGTCGGCCTGCATGCCTGGGATCACCATGGCTGGCAGGCCAATGCCGGGCACTGGAACCCGGCGCGACTGCACGCGCAGATACGTCGGGGGGTCGACTGCCTGAGCGACATTCTGGGCGGGCCGGTGACCTGTTCGGCAGCGGCTGGCTGGCGGGCCGACGAGCGTGTGGTACAGGCCAAGCAGTCTTTCGGGTTTCGCTACAACAGTGATTGCCGGGGTCACTCGATGTTTCGCCCGACCCTGGCTGATGGCACGCCGGGCACTCCACAGATTCCGGTGGACCTGCCGACCTTTGACGAGGTGGTCGGCCCGCACATGGAGGCCCACGCGTTCAACGCTTTCATTCTCGGTCGTTTTGCGGCCGAGCGACTGAATGTCTATACACTGCACGCCGAAGTCGAAGGCATCGTCATGGCCGAAGACTTCAGGCAATTGTTGGCGCTGGCGCGCGTTCAAGGCATCCGCTTCCAGCCGCTTGGCAACCTGTTGCCGGACGCCCTCGAGCATTTGCCCTCCGGTCAGGTGATTCGCGGAACACGCCAGGGGCGTGAAGGCTGGCTCGGGGTGCAGCAATGACGACAGGCCGCCATCGCGATATCGCCCTGCTGTTACTCGCTTTCGTCGTGGGCTACCTGCTGCCGCTCGGCTCCCACGGGCTGTGGATTCCAGACGAGACGCGCTACGCGCAGATCAGTCAGGAAATGCTCCACAGCGGGCAATGGACCGCGCCGTACTTCATGGGTGTGCGGTACTTCGAAAAGCCTGCAGCGGGTTACTGGTTTATCGCAGCCGGACAGGCGGTCTTTGGCGAAAACCTGTTCGGCGTACGCATTGCCTCGGCACTGAGCACGGGCCTGAGCACGCTGCTGGCCTACCTGATCGCTGCCCGGATATGGAACGAGCCGCGTAAAAGCGTTGCCAGCGCACTGCTGTTCATGAGCTTCGGCTTCGTTGCCGGACAGGCCGGTTATTGCAACCTCGATCCGCAATTCACCCTGTGGGTCAACCTGTCACTGGTCGCATTCTGGTTCGCCATTCAACACGAAGGCCGCGCGCGACTGGCGGCCTGGACGGTGCTTGGTCTGGCCTGCGGCATGGGGTTCATGACCAAGGGCTTTCTGGCCTGGGTGCTGCCGGTACTGATCGCGGTGCCCTACATGCTATGGCAGAAACGTTTGCTCGAGTTGATGCGCTACGGGCTGCTCGCCATTGTCGTCGCCATTGGCGTATGCCTGCCCTGGGTGCTGATGGTCCACGCTCAGGAGCCCGACTACTGGCGCTTTTTCTTCTGGCACGAGCACGTACGCCGTTTCGCCGGCGAAGATGCGCAGCACGCCCAGCCGGTCTGGTTCTATGTACCCACACTGATTGCCGCCAGCCTGCCCTGGGCCCTGCTGCTGCCTGTAACGTTCAGGCAGGCATGGCAGCAAAAACAGCAACCGGCCATCGGTTTCCTGCTGATGTGGACGCTGTTTCCGCTGGCCTTTCTGAGCCTGAGCCGTGGCAAGCTGCCGACCTACATCCTGCCCTGCCTGTTGCCACTGGCCCTGCTGATGGCCGACGCGCTGGTCGAACGCCTCAAGCACGGCCAGGTTACGGCCCTGCGCCTCAATGGCGGGTTCAACGCCGTCGCCGCCCTCGTCGGTCTGGCGGCGCTGCTGTGCCTGCAATGGAAAAACCCGGTCTACGACCACGAACCGATGCACCTGCTGCTGGCCATCGGTGTGCTGACGGTCTGGATGCTGGCCAACGCGCTGCAGGGTCTGCGGCCTCTGTCGGCCTGGGCGATGCCGGCAGCGGGCAGTCTGCTGCTGGTGGCGCTGTTGCCCGCAGCGCTGCCTTACAGCCTGGTGTACGACAAGACACCCGACCAGTTCGTGGCCCGACACTTCTCGGAGCTGGCGGTCAGCCAGTCGTTGTTGAGTAATGATCTGGGGGCGGCCTCGGCGCTGGCCTGGCGTTTGAAACGCCCGGACATCGCGTTCTTCAATACGGTAGGCGAGCTGAAGTACGGTCTCGGCTATCCGGATGCCAGTCAGCGCAAGGTCAGCCTGAACAGCATTGATGCCTGGATGACCGAGGCCCGGCGCAAGGGTCAGGTCGGGGTGATCATGCGCGGTGACGGCAGGGAGGAATTACGCGAGATCGATGCGTTGCCCAAGGACGGCAAGCGCTATGAGGAAGGTGATCTGATCATCGTGATCTACAGGCAGTCGGCATCATGACCTGGCTGTTGCTGTTGACCGCGTGCGCGCTGACCTGCCTGGGACAGATCGCCCAGAAATGTGCCGTCGAAAGATGGCGAGGCCAGTTCACCGGCCTGCGGGTCGCTGCACGCTCGGCATGGTTGTGGCTGGCGATGTCTTGCCTGGGACTTGGGTTGCTTGTCTGGTTGATGGTGCTGCAGCGCCTTGAGGTTGGCGTCGCGTATCCCATGCTGGGCCTGAACTTCGTGCTGATCACCCTGACCGGTCGTTACCTGTTCCATGAGCCGGTCGACCGCAGGCACTGGCTGGGCGTGATGCTGATTCTGGCGGGCGTCGTTCTGTTGGGACGTCAGGCATGAGCCGTCGTGGCGTAATGCTCGCGCTGGGCAGCGTTGCGCTGGTCAGTGCCGCGCAACTGGGCATGCGCTGGAGTATGAGCCGCCTGCCCTCGCCCGCGCAGTTGTTCGAATTTCAAAACGTTGGCGCAATCGACTCAAGCGCGGTGACCATCATCTGCCTCGCAACGGGCGCTTACGCGCTGTCGATGCTGCTCTGGCTGATGGCCCTTCGCAGCCTGCCCCTGAGTCGTGCCTATTCCTTACTGAGCATCAGCTACGCACTGGTCTTCGTGCTGGCCGCTGGCCTGCCGTTTTTCCATGAGACGGTCACGGTTTCGAAAACTGTGGGTGTCATCCTGATCGTGATGGGGGTTCTGACCATCAACCTTCGGCGCATTTCTCGCACTTCTCTTCAGGGTTCTCTCCATGAAAATCAGCGTTTTCGGTAGCGGATATGTCGGTCTGGTACAAGCGGTGGTGCTTGCCGAAGTGGGTCATGACGTTGTGTGCATGGACATCGATCAGGCCAAGGTCGACCAGTTGCGTCAGGGGCAGGTGCATATCTATGAGCCGGGCCTTGCCAGTCTGGTACGGGAAAACCTCGACAACCATCGGTTGAGTTTCACCAGCGATGAGCAGATGGCCGTCGAACATGCCGAGGTCCTGTTCATCGCCGTCGGCACGCCATCCTGCGAGGACGGATCGGCGGACATGCGCAGCTTCTTCGCCGTGGGCGAGAGCATCGCCAGGCACCGCAGCGAGCCATTGATCATCGTGGAAAAATCCACAGTGCCGGTGGGCAGTGGCGACGCGTTGCGTACGCATATCGACAAGGCCTTGCGACAGGCAGGGCGCTTGCTGCAGTTCGACATCGTCTCCAACCCCGAATTTCTCAAGGAAGGCTCGGCCGTCAAGGATTGCCGCCGCCCGGACCGTATCGTCATCGGCTGCGAAAGCGAAGCGGTCAGAAAGGTCATGCGCGAGCTGTATGCTCCCTTCAACCGCAATCATGACCGGATCATGTTCATGGACCTGCGCAGCGCCGAACTCACCAAGTACGCGGCCAACTGCATGCTGGCGACCAAGATCAGCTTCATCAACCAGATCGCCGAACTGGCCGAACACCTGGGCGCGGACGTCGAAGCGGTACGACTGGGTATCGGTGCCGACTCGCGCATCGGTTACGACTTCATTTACCCCGGCTGCGGCTACGGCGGCTCATGCTTTGGCAAGGACATCCGCGCGCTGATTCACAGCGCCCGCGAAGCCCATTGCTCCAACGACCTGCTGTCGGTGGTCGAGGCCATCAACGAGCGGCAGAAGAACAAACTGTTCGAGCGGGTCAATGCGTTCTTCAAAGGTGATTTGCGCGGCAAGACCTTTGCCTTGTGGGGCCTGGCGTTCAAACCCAACACCGATGACATGCGCGATGCGCCGAGCAGGGTGTTGATGGAAGCCTTGTGGGCGGCGGGCGCAACCGTGCGCGCGTTTGATCCCGAGGCCATGCAGGAGACCCAGCGGATCTACGGCTATCGCAAGGATCTGGTGCTGATGGGTACCCCGGAATCGACCCTCGACGACGCCGACGCCCTGATCATCTGCACCGAGTGGCAACAGTTCAAGGCACCCGATTTTGACCTGATCCAGCAACGGCTCGGCGCTCCAGTGATCTTCGACGGACGTAATCTGTACGACACCGAGCGCCTGTCAAAAAGCGGCTTCCATTATTTCCCGATCGGCCGTGGCGAATCGTGCGAGCTGCCGATCCCACAGAAACAGTGGATGCCTGTGCAGCCGGTCGCCAATCGCCAGACTTTCTGAGCTCAACTGCCAGGCGTCGAGCGGTCGTAGCTGACGAAATAGTAGCTGCGACTGCCGACCTTCACTTGCTGGATGGCCTTGAGCGGCGGCGCAGGCTCGCTCGTGCGCTCCATGATCGCCACATTACGCGAATCGCTCATCAGGAAACGGTTGACGCTTGCGTCGCTGTCGTAAGCGTCAAGCAAGGCGTGAACGTAAAATGCACTCGCACCTGACAACCGCTCGCTGGGCTGGAACAAGGCCACCTGATGCCCCTGAGCCTGCAGTGCCTGAACGGTCGTGGCCAGCGGCAGGAACGAGAAGTGTCGGTCTTCCCGCGGCAACAGCCACACCGCTGCCGACAGGTAGGCCGTAACGGTCAACGCGATGCCCGTTGTCATCAGCGTGCGTTGGTGGCGTACTGCAAATGCGGCAATCATCGAGTTTCGGGACCGCGCCTTGAGCCTTTCACCCAGCACCGCCGCGTACTCTGCTGCAATCACTGCCGCTGCGGGTGCCGCCGACATCAGATAGACCATGCGCTTGCTGGACGCCAGCGTCAGCAGCAGGAACTGCGCAGCCAGCCAGAGACTGAAGAACAACAGATACCGATTGGCGAGCAGTTGCCTGCGAAAATGCCAGAGCCCGAGGTACACCAGAACGTTCCAGGGCATGAACGCTTCGGGCAGTTTGGCGATGTAGTAATAAAACGGCTCGTAGTGCCCGGCCTCCTGAAAAGAGCCGTCGAAGCGACCGACACTGTTGGTCCACAGCACATCCTTGAGTGATTGCACGCCGCCCTGCCCGTACAGGAAATACAGCCAGACCATCAACGGTATCAACCCCAGCAGCGTGAAGGCCGCCGGACACAGCCAGTCGACCAGGATCAGCCGCCGTTGTCGCACCGTTTCGCAAAGCAGCCAGGCGAAAATCACCACACCCGGCAGCGCCAGTCCCAGCACGCCCTTGCTCAGCGTCGAGATGGCGATACCCAGCGTGAACAACCACCACACCCAGAATTTTCGAGGGTCCGACGGCGCTCGATTGACCGCATGAACATACATCAGCAAAGCCATGGTCACGCCAAGCGCCAGCAGTGCATCTTCACCGACCTGGCGTGAGTTGGACCAGAAGCTGGCCAGGGTTGCCAGCATGAACGCGGCCAGCCAGGCGACCGGTGCCGGACGCGCCATACGCTTGAGCATCGCGTAGAGCAACAGGACGCTGAACAACCCGGCGAACGCCGACGCCAGCCGCACCGCCCAGGGCGTGGCACCCAACAGCCGGATCGCGCTGGCATCGAGCCAGACACTCAACGGCGGCTTTTCCAGAAATGGCTGCCGGCTCAACGTCGGCATGACCCAGTTGTCCGTCAGGTGCATCTCCATGGCGATACCCGCCACGCGCGGCTCCGTCGAACTCTGGAGTTGATGGTTACCCAGTGCAAAGAAGAACAGCAGGACGCTCAGCATCAACAACCACAGCGTGCGAGAAGCCAGCATTGCAGCGATCCGGTAAGCCAGGAGGACTCGCAGTATAGGCACCCGGATATGCCCGATTCATGAAACAAAGCGTCTCGTTCAGGTGTTTCGCATCCCTTGAAACACACGCAAAAGCGGGCCGCCGAATAGAAACGCCATGAGCTGACCCGAGCAACAGGCCATCCGCCTGCCCTGCTGCGGTCGCAGTACGCGCTATGCGATCAACTGGCCGTGACGATCAAGAATTCCTGAATCCGTCCGAAAGCCTTTCAACCGCACACGCTGAACCCCGCAATCACCTTGCACATGGAAAGGACTCCAGATGAATTACACCGCCATACTCGGTCCGGCCTTGAACATGCTCATCTGGCTGGTTCCGGCCGTGCTGTTTGTGGCGTTCCTGAAATCTCCCTGGGCGAAAGGCCAGATCGGAGAGTTCTGGGTGCGTCTGTTCACGCACTGGAAACTGGACAGAACGGTCTATCGTCGTCTGAACAATGTCACGCTGAATACGGTCGATGGCACGACGCAGATCGATCATGTGTTTCTTTCGCCTTTCGGCATTTTCGTGCTGGAGACCAAGAACATGAGCGGCTGGATCTTCGGCGGCGAGAAACAGCCGCAGTGGACGCAGAAAATCTATCGTCGTACTTACAAATTCCAGAACCCGCTCAGGCAGAACTACAAACACCTCAAGGCGCTTGAAGCGACGCTGGGTGTCAGCCTGGAGAACGTTCACTCCGTGGTCTGCTTCGTCGGTCAAAGCACGTTCAAGACCCCGATGCCTCCCAACGTAACTCAGGGCATCGGCTACATTCGTTACATCCGCTCTTTTCAGCAGCCGGTGTTCAGCGACGCGCAGGTCGATGCCCTGATGCAGACCTTGCTGAGCAGCAGGCGAGCGCCCACGCGAGCGACCCACCGTGAGCACGTGCAGAAACTCAAGCGTCGCCGATGATTGTTTCCGCGCCGGCCATCACTCAGAAACCAGCCGCCTGCATCATCAAATGTGGCTTACTGGCAACCATTGCCATCCAATCAGGGATTTCTTCCCCACCCTCGCGGTCTTTTAACGCATGACGAATTCGCGCTCTGCTTACATACCTTCCTGGCTTCGCCCTGTTCTGCGTCCCTTGCTGGATCCGTATCGCCGTTATCGAAATGCACGGCTGATCCACGCGGCGCGGATTTCAGTGGGTTTGCTGGTGACCATTCTGCTGACCACCGGGCTCAATCTGCCCCATGGCGAGTGGGCGTCGGTGACCATGCTGATCGTGATCGGCGGATTGCAGCACCACGGCAACATCGGCAAGAAATCGGTCGAGCGGGCCTACGGCACCTTGATCGGTGCGGGGCTGGGCCTGATGGTCGTAGTGCAGCAGGGTTATCTGGAAATACCCCTGCTGACCTACGCGATCATGTCGGTGCTGTGCGGTTTCTTTGCTTATCACGCCATCGGCAAGGGCGGTTACACCGCGCTGCTGTCGGCCATCACGCTGTTCATCGTCGCAGGGCATGGTTACAACCCGATCAGCGACGGGCTGTGGCGCACCGTGGATATTCTGATCGGTATCGCCCTGGCGCTTGTCTTCTCCTTTGCCCTGCCGCTGTACGCTGTGTTTTCGTGGCGTTACAACCTGGCCAGCGGACTGCGTGATTGCGCCAAGGTCTACGGACGGATCGTGCAGGGTCAGCCCGTGACAGCCGATGAGCATGTGAAGCTCACCGCAAAGCTCAACGCAACGATGCTGCAACTGCGCTCGCTGCTCCCGTCGGTGTCCAAGGAAGTGAAGATGTCGATGGTCGAGCTGGACGCCATTCAAGGACACTTCCGCATGTGCCTGAGCACGCTGGAAATCCTCGCCAATATTCGCCCGGCCAATCTGGATCAGATAGCGGGAGAGTCATTGAAGGCATCGCTGGATACCGAGTACCGGCAGGTCCGTCGTCAGTTGATCGGCATGGCCCGAGCGCTACAGACCGGCGCGACCGACCGGCTGGCGCGCTCTTCGGAAACGAACCCTGCGAAACCCGACGTTCCCGCCGAGCTGGTGGGCTATCAACTGATGACTCAACAGCTGGCGCACAATCTGGACGGTTTGCAGGCGCGTCTGGCCAAGACTGCCAGGCGCTGGAAGTTCTGATACAACGCTGATTCACCGCAGGCATGCGATTGTGGGAGGCGGCTTGCCGGCGAAGGTGTCAGGCCAGTCAATGATGGGTTGCGTTGGAAACCCAGATCGCCGGAAAGCCGCCTCCCACAAAAAGTATTTTGCCAGTAGCCTGTGTTTTTGATGGAGATTCCTGTGTCCGCTGCTCACCCACCCGTGCTGGACGAAATAGACCGCAAGCTGATCGCCGCCCTGCAGATCAACGCCCGCGAGAGCGTTGCCACGCTGGCCCGCCAGCTGGGTATTGCGCGGACCACGGTCACCTCGCGTCTGGCGCGGCTGGAGAGCACCAAAACGATCACGGGCTACGGCGTGCGTCTTGGCCAGCGTGTGGTTGATGGCGGTTTGCAGGCCTATGTCGGCATCACCGTGCAACCGCGCTCGGGCAAGGAAGTGTTGCGTCGGCTGAGTGCGCTGGCGCAGGTACAGCAACTGTGTGCAGTCAGCGGCGAGTTCGATTACGTGGCATGGCTTCGCACCGACTCACCCGAGCAGCTGGACGAACTGCTGGACTTGATCGGCAGCGTGGACGGCGTTGAAAAGACCACCACGTCCATCATCCTCAGCAGCAAGATCGACCGGGGCCAACCGGTGTGAAGCTGATCAAACCTACGGACATCTGCGCAAAATAACCGCCAGCTTCGTCACTTTGCACAAACAAACATCATATCGACGACACTTTGCGTCTTATTAACGTACGCGCGCTTATCTAGACTGTTGTTTTTCGCCGTTGCCCACCAAGGTCAGTCATGAAAAACAACCGTCACCCCGCCAACGGCAAGAAGCCGATCACCATGTTTGGTCCGGATTTTCCGTTTGCCTTCGATGAATGGATCGAGCACCCGAAAGGTCTGGGCAGCATCCCCAAGGAACAGCATGGCGCGGAAGTGGCGATCATCGGTGCCGGTATCGCCGGGCTGGTAGCCGCTTATGAGCTGATGAAGATGGGCCTGAAACCCGTGGTCTACGAAGCGTCCAAGATGGGCGGACGTCTTCGCTCGCAAGAGTTCGAAGGCGCCAAGGGCATCGTCGCCGAGCTGGGCGGCATGCGTTTTCCGGTGTCGTCGACGGCATTCTTTCATTACGTCGACAAACTGGGCCTTGAATCCAGACCCTTCCCTAACCCGCTGACGGCGGCCTCGGGCAGTACAGTCATCGATCTGGAAGGCACCACCTATTACGCACAGATGCTGTCGGACTTGCCCGTGCTGTTTCAGGAAGTCGCCGACGCCTGGGCCGATGCACTGGAAAGCGGCTCGCAGTTCGCTGACATTCAGCAGGCGATTCGCGACCGTGACGTGCCGCGCCTCAAGGCGCTTTGGAACAAACTGGTCCCGCTGTGGGACGACCGCACGTTCTATGACTTCGTCGCGACCTCTAAGGCGTTCGCCAAACTGTCGTTCTACCACCGCGAAGTGTTCGGCCAGGTCGGTTTCGGCACCGGCGGCTGGGACTCGGACTTCCCCAACTCGATGCTGGAAATCTTTCGCGTGGTCATGACCAATTGCGACGAACATCAGCACCTGATCGTCGGTGGCGTGCAGCAGGTGCCGGTCGGTCTGTGGAGCCATGTGCCCGATCATTGCGCGCACTGGCCCAAAGGCACCAGCCTGTCATCCCTGCACCGCGGCGCACCCCGTCCCGGCGTGAAGCGCATCGCTCGCAGCGAAGACGGCAAACTGACCGTGACCGACAACTGGGGCGATACCCGCCAGTACGCTGCCGTGCTGACCACTTGCCAGAGCTGGCTGCTCACCACCCAGATCGAATGCGAGGAAACGCTGTTCTCGCAAAAGATGTGGATGGCGCTGGACCGCACGCGTTACATGCAGTCGTCGAAAACCTTTGTCATGGTCGATCGCCCGTTCTGGAAGGACAAAGACCCGGAAACCGGCCGCGACCTGATGAGCATGACCCTCACGGATCGCCTGACCCGTGGTACTTATCTGTTCGATAACGGCGACGACAAGCCGGGCGTGATCTGCCTGTCGTACTCGTGGATGAGCGACGCGCTGAAAATGCTGCCGCAACCCATCGACAAGCGCGTAAAGCTCGCACTGGACGCCCTGAAGAAGATCTACCCGAAAGTCGATATCGCCGCGCGCATCATCGGCGACCCGATCACCGTTTCCTGGGAAGCCGACCCACACTTCCTCGGCGCGTTCAAGGGTGCGCTGCCGGGCCATTACCGCTATAACCAGCGCATGTACGCGCACTTCATGCAGCAGGACATGCCCGCCGAACAGCGCGGCATGTTCATCGCCGGTGACGACGTGTCCTGGACGCCCGCCTGGGTGGAAGGCGCGGTGCAGACGTCGCTGAATGCGGTGTGGGGCATCATGAACCACTTTGGCGGCAAGACTCACGCCGAAAACCCAGGCCCCGGCGACGTGTTCAATGACATCGGGCCGATTGCACTCGCCGACTGACAGAAGGGAATCCCCATGCGTGTCGCTTTGTATCAATGCGAGCCCATGCCGCTGAACGTCAGCGGCAACCTGACTCGGCTGGAACACCAGGCCCAGGCGGCGGCCGCGCAAGGTGCGCAGGTGCTGGTCTGCCCGGAGATGTTTCTGACCGGCTACAACATCGGCGCCAGGGCCTGCGCTGAGCTGGCGCAGGCGCAGGACGGACCTGCCGCACAGCGCATTGCGGAGATTGCCCGTCAGTACGCAATTGCGATTCTGTACGGCTACCCGGAACGCAGCGTCGAACAGCGGATCTACAACGCCGTGCAGTTGATCGACAGCCGAGGCGAGCGATCGAGCAACTACCGCAAGACCCACCTGTTCAGCGAGCTGGACAAGTCGATGTTCAGCGCGGGAGAGGATCTTGGTCCCGTGGTCGGGCTGAACGGCTGGCGGCTCGGGATGCTGATCTGCTATGACGTGGAATTCCCGGAGAATACCCGCCGTCTGGCACTCGCCGGTGCCGAGCTGATTCTGGTGCCGACCGCGAACATGGCCCCCTTCGATTTCGTCTGCGACGTGACCGTGCGGGCGCGAGCGTTCGAAAATCATTGTTACGTGGTGTACGCCAATTACTGCGGCAGCGAGGGCGAGATTCGCTATTGCGGCCTGAGCAGCGTCTGCGCACCGGACGGCAGCCGTCCCGCCCTGGCAGCGCAGGATGAGCGGTTGCTGATCGCCGATCTGGACCAGGCGCAACTCGCGCAGGCCAGAACGGTGAATGACTATTTCAAGGATCGCAGGCCGGATGTGTACTCACTGCGATAAGCCCGCACCGATCATGCCCGCGCGCAGCGATGGGCATAATCAGTGCCGAGGCCTGTTCATAGCCATAGGCACCTCGCGGAGCGGCCTGATTATCCGCTAGCATGACGTTCTGTCTCCCCAGCCCTTGCGATCCGCCATGCCCGCCCCGCGCACGTCTGCCGTCGAACGCATCACCCTGGCCAACGGCCTGAGCGTGGTGCTGTGCCATGAGCCACGGCTCAAGCGCTGCGCCGCTTCGTTGCGGGTCGCAGCGGGCAGTCATGATGTACCGCAGGCATGGCCAGGGCTGGCGCACTTTCTGGAGCACCTGTTCTTTCTGGGCTCCGAGCACTTCGCCAAAGAGCAGAACCTGATGACCTTCGTGCAACGCCACGGCGGTCAGATCAACGCCAGTACCCGCGAACGCACCACCGACTTCTTTTTCGAATTGCCGCCCGCTGTTTTTGCCGACGGGCTGGAGCGTCTGTGCGACATGCTCGCTCATCCGCGCATGGCCGTTTCAGACCAGTTGCGTGAACGCGAAGTGCTGCACGCCGAGTTCATTGCCTGGCGCGGAGATGAACAGGCTCGTCAGCAGAATCGTCTGCTGTCATCGGTGAACCCCAGACATCCACTGCGCGGCTTTCATGCAGGCAACCGCTACAGCCTGTCGGTGCCCAATCCTGCGTTTCAGCAAGCGTTGAAAGCCTTCTACCAGCGCTTTTATCAGGCCGGGCAGATGACACTGTGCCTGAGCGGGCCGCAGTCGCTGGCCGAACTCGAAACAGTGGCAACGCGTTACGGCACATTGTTCGCCAGCGGCCAGCGCATCGAGCAACAGGCGCCACCTTCATTGGCTGAAAACGCTGCACCCGTGCTGGATACCGAGTCCCGGCATCTGCACCTGTTATTCGCCTGCGAAGGTTTGCCGGAAAGGGCTGACGAGGCCGTCGCGTTCCTTTGCCACTGGATGAGCGTTGCAAAACCGGGTGGACTGGTGGCGACATTGATCGAGCGGGGGCTGATCGATTCGCTGAAAACCACGCCGCTGTACCAGTTTGACGGACAGTTGCTGCTGGATGTGGCGTTCGAGAAAAGCGCCTCAAGCACGGTCACGCCCCTGGAAGCGGCGCGTCTTTTACTCGATTGGTTTTCGTTTTTCAGGCAAAACTGGCCCTCGCTCGCAGAAGAATATGGGCGTGTTCAGCAACTTCAGTTGCAGGCCTGCGGCGCTCTGGCGCTGGCGCATCACTATTGCCGCGATCTTCCGGCCCGACTCAGCGGGCAAGGTGCAGAGGCGTTGCGCACGCTACTGGATCGGCTCGGCCCGGACACGCTGATCAATCTCCCCGCTGTGGATAACTCGACGCCTGAGCACGTTGTCTGGCATCTGCCTGCACCCAATCCGTTTTTGCTGGCGTTGTCAGACGCTCAACCCATCGCCGACGAAGCGGTCCTGTATCTGCGCTGGAGATTGCAGCACCCGCAGCCCGCGCTCTGGCGAATGCTCAATGACAGCCTGAGAGACCTGATCGAAGATGCCCGACAGGCAGGCGTGACCCTGAACTTCAGTGCCTACGGCACGTATTGGCAACTCAGGCTTGGCGGGGCGCCGGCGCCATTCGCCGCGATTATCGAACATTGCTTGCAACGATTGGCGCATCCAGCCGCTGAAGCCTTGGTCCGCTACGGGCAACCGGCAAGCGAATCAGCGCTGATCCCCATTCGGCAGTTGCTCAAAGAGCTGCCTGATCATTTTTTAAACACGGCTTCAGGACCAGAGACCGACGACCTGCAACGTGTCTGGGCGGCGTCAAGCTGGACGAGTCTTGCAACAGGATTGCCGGAACACTGCAAAACTCGCGTGGATGCAGCGTTGGCCAGCGCGCCGGGCAGTCCACAAACTCAGTCGCAGACGTTCAGCGCCAGGCAGTCAGGCAAGCGCTGGCAAACAGAAGCATCGCCTTCCTCGGAAAGCGCAGTGGTGCTGTTCTGCCCGGCACCCAGCTTATCGGCGGAGGATGAGGCTGCGTGGCGCCTGCTCGCTCACCTGCTTCAAGCGCCCTTCTACCAAAGGCTGCGGGTCGAATTGCAACTGGGTTATGCAGTGTTCAGCGGCATCCGGCAGATCGACGGAACAACCGGACTGCTGTTCGGTGTCCAGTCACCGGTGTGCGATGCCGATCAGCTCGTCGCACACATCGAGGCGTTTCTGGGTGCGTTGCCTGAGCTGACAGCCCACGCCTCTCTGTCCGAACAACGCCAGGCATTGAGCGCGCAACTGGACCTGTCCACCCTGCCCTGTGATCAGGCTGCCGAAACGCGCTGGCAGGCACACCTCGCCGGGCACACCGCAGGTCACGCAGATCGCTTGCGAAATGCTCTGTCAAATCTGGATACACACTCGTTGAACGCGGCCGCACGCCGTTTGAGTGATGCCAGCGCAGGCTGGCTCATCCTCGCCAATCGCCCGCCAGCCCCAGCCTGCAAGGATCGTTACCTGAACGGTAATGGTCTTTCGTAGAGATTTGGCCCCTTCGGGATGGTTAAATTGAGTAAGATAGCTCCCTAAGCATCTGAACGTATGGCGTTACCCGTGCACTAAGATGTAGTCACCAACCGCAGCATTATCTGAAGGAGCTTTCCCATGTCGTGGACTAAACCTGCTTACACTGATTTGCGCATCGGTTTCGAAGTCACCATGTACTTCGCAAGCCGCTGATTCCAGTGCGCTGTAAAGCCTCGGTTCGCCGGGGCTTTTTTTATTGTCAGGCTGCTTTTGTTTTTTGTTTCGGGTCATGTGGTAGGGAGCTGACATGTACATCCAGATTCTAGGTTCCGCTGCCGGTGGTGGTTTTCCCCAGTGGAATTGCAACTGCGTCAACTGCGCAGGCTTTCGTGACGGCAGCCTGCGGGCGCAGGCGCGCACCCAGTCGTCCATCGCGCTGTCCGACGATGGCGTGAATTGGGTGCTGTGTAACGCGTCGCCGGATATTCGCGCTCAATTGCAGAGCTTCGCACCGATGCAACCGGGCCGTGCGCTGCGTGACACGGGCATCAGCGCCATCGTGTTGATGGACAGCCAGATCGACCACACCACGGGCCTGTTGAGCCTGCGCGAAGGCTGTCCGCACCAGGTATGGTGTACCGACATGGTTCATGAAGACCTCAGCACCGGTTTTCCACTGTTCGAAATGCTCAAGCACTGGAACGGCGGTCTGAACTGGAACCGCATCGAGTTGCAGGGCAGTTTTGTAATTCCGGTCTGCCCGAACCTGCGCTTCACGCCATTCCCGCTGCGCAGTGCCGCGCCGCCCTACTCGCCGCACCGTTTCGACCCGCACCCGGGCGACAATATCGGTCTGCTGGTGGAAGACACGCGCACCGGCGGCAAGCTGTTCTACGCGCCGGGCCTGGGCAAGGTCGATGAAGCGCTGGCCGAGAAGATGCGCGACGCCGACTGCCTGCTGGTCGACGGCACGATGTGGGACGACGACGAAATGCAGCGCCGTGGCGTGGGCACTCGCACCGGGCGGGAAATGGGCCATCTGGCTCAGAACGGTCCCGGCGGCATGCTCGAAGTGCTGGAAGGCTTTCCAACCCAGCGCAAGGTGCTTATCCACATCAACAACACCAACCCGATCCTCGACGAAGACTCTCACGAGCGCGCCGAGCTGGTCCGCCGCAACGTCGAAGTCGCCTTCGATGGCATGAGTATCGAGCTTTAGGAGCCGACATGAGCGAAGCCACTGCGCTGTCCCCCGCCGAATTCGAGCAGGCCCTGCGGGCCAAGGGCGCGTATTACCACATCTACCATCCCTATCATGTGGCGATGTACGAAGGCCGTGCGACCCGCGAGCAGATTCAGGGCTGGGTCGCCAACCGCTTCTACTATCAGGTGAACATTCCGCTCAAGGACGCCGCGATTCTGGCCAACTGCCCGGACCGCGAGATTCGCCGCGAGTGGATTCAGCGCCTGCTCGATCATGACGGCGCCCCCGGTGAGGACGGCGGCATTGAAGCCTGGCTGCGACTGGGTCAGGCCGTGGGGCTGGACCCGGATCAGCTGCGCTCGCAAGAGCTGGTGCTGCCGGGCGTGCGTTTTGCCGTCGATGCCTATGTGAACTTTGCCCGCCGCGCCAATTGGCAAGAAGCGGCCAGCAGTTCGCTGACCGAGCTGTTCGCGCCGCAGATTCACCAGTCGCGTCTGGACAGCTGGCCGCAGCACTACCCGTGGATCGACCCCGCCGGTTACGAGTATTTCCGCACGCGTCTGGGTCAGGCACGTCGTGATGTGGAACACGGTCTCGCCATCACGCTGCAGCACTACACTACGTATGAAGGCCAGCAGCGCATGCTGGAGATCCTGCAGTTCAAGCTCGATATTCTGTGGAGCATGCTTGATGCGATGTCCATGGCTTATGAATTGAACCGCCCGCCCTACCACAGCGTCACAGACCAGAGGGTCTGGCATAAGGGAATCGCGCTATGAACGTTCATCCCCACAACGATAATTCGAACCCGGAACGCCTGGCATTTCGCAACAAGGTCCCCAAGTGGCGCCAGGGCTATCGCTTCCAGTTCGAGCCGGCTCAGAACGGCAATGTGCTGCTGTACCCCGAAGGCATGATCAAGCTCAACGACAGTGCCGGCTGGATCGGCGGTCTGATCGATGGACAGCGAACGGTCGCCGCCATCATTCAGGAACTGGAGCACAAATTCCCCAACGTTCCTGAGCTGGGCATGGACGTCGATGACTTCATGAAGGTCGCCCAGGAAAAACACTGGATCACTCTTGACTGACATGACACTCGCAACCTCCAGCCCACTGATACCGCCCAGGCCGGAAACCGGCCTGCCGCTGTGGCTGCTGGCCGAACTGACCTATCGCTGCCCGCTGCAATGCCCGTATTGCTCGAACCCGCTCGATTTCGCGAAACAGGGTCAGGAGCTGACCACCGAGCAGTGGTTCAAGGTGATGCAGGAAGCCCGGCAGATGGGCGCCGCACAGATCGGCTTCTCCGGCGGCGAGCCGCTGGTGCGTCAGGACCTGGCCGAACTGATCGCCGAGGCGCGACGGCTGGGCTATTACACCAACCTGATCACCTCCGGGATCGGCCTGACCGAAGAGAAAATCATCGCGTTCAAGGAGGCCGGGCTGGACCATATCCAGATCAGCTTTCAGGCCAGCGATGAGCAGGTGAACAACATGCTTGCCGGCTCGAAGAAAGCCTTCGCGCAGAAGCTGGAAATGGCCCGCGCCGTGAAGAAGCACGGCTACCCGATGGTGCTGAACTTCGTCACCCATCGGCATAACATCGACAAAATCGACAAAATCATCGAACTCTGTCTGGCCCTCGAGGCGGATTTTGTCGAGCTGGCGACCTGTCAGTTCTACGGTTGGGCGCACCTGAACCGCATCGGCCTGTTGCCGACCAAGGATCAGTTGGTGCGCGCCGAGGCCGTCACCAATCAATACCGTGAACAGCTGGAAGCGGAAAATCATCCGTGCAAGCTGATTTTCGTCACTCCAGATTATTACGAGGAACGCCCCAAGGCCTGTATGAACGGCTGGGGCAGTATCTTCCTGACCGTGACACCCGACGGCACCGCCCTGCCGTGCCACGGCGCGCGCCAGATGCCGATCCAGTTTCCCAATGTGCGCGAGCACAGCATGCAGCACATCTGGTACGACTCGTTCGGCTTCAACCGCTTTCGCGGCTACGACTGGATGCCCGAGCCTTGCCGGTCCTGCGACGAGAAGGAAAAGGACTTCGGCGGCTGCCGCTGCCAGGCGTTCATGCTGACCGGCGACGCCGCCAATGCCGATCCGGTGTGCAGCAAGTCCCAGCACCACGGGATGATCACGCAGGCTCGCGACGAATCCGAGACTGCCACCCAAACCATCGAAGAGCTGGCCTTCCGCAATGAACGAAACTCACGACTCATCGCCAAATCTTCCTGAGCCGCTTTCCGCCGCCCAGGCCGTCGCTGCAGGCGTGGACTTCGCCGAACTGGATGTCAGTTCGGCAGGTCTGTTCTGGAATGAATTCCGCCCTGAAGACGGCGCTTGCCGCATCTGGCAATGGTACGCGGGCGATACGCGCTGCCTGACGCCCGATGGCTTCAGCGTGCGCAGCCGGGTGTATGAGTACGGCGGAGGATCGTTCTGCCTGGCCGATGACGCGGTGGTGTTCGTCAACGAGCGCGACCAGCAGCTGTATCGTCAGCCTCTGGATGGCAGCACACCGGTGGCGTTGACCCAAGGGGATAAACGCTACGGCGGCGTATTCCATACCAATGGCCAGATCCTTGCCGTTGAAGAAGACCATAAAACCCATCGACTGGTGAGCATCGATCTGGCTGATGGGCAGCGTGTGCTGCTGGCCGAAGGCCCAGACTTCTATGCCTCGCCAGTGGTCAGCGCCGATGGCGGGCGACTGGCCTGGGTCGAGTGGCAGCGTCCGCATCAGCCATGGACGGTCACGCGACTGATGTGCGCGGCCAGGCAGGATGACGGCAGTTGGGGCCAGCCGCTGTGCATCGCGGGCGATGACGCAGAAGAATCCTTGCAGCAGCCGCGCTTCGATGCGCAGGGCCGTTTGTATTGCCTGACCGACCGGGCCGGATTCTGGCAGCCCTGGAGCGAGACGGCGTCTGGATTCGCTCCCTTGAAAGCGGCGGCAGCGGACCATTCGCCAGCACCCTGGCAGTTGGGCGGGTGTACATGGCTCCCGCTCAGCGATGGTTTTCTCGCCAGTTGGTCGCAGGACGGCTCGGGCATTCTGGGCCTGAGCGACACCGAGGGTTCGATCACCGACTTCAGCGCCGGTTACAGCCGTTTTCGCAGCCTGGCACTGGACGAGGAATACATCTATTGCATCGCCGCGTCAGCCGTCAGCACATCGGCGGTGCTGGCGATTTCGCGTGCCGACAACAGCGTGCAGGTTGTGGCCGGAGGGACATCGCCGCTGCCACCCGAGCAAATCAGTAGCCCGGAGCCGTTGTGCTACCCGAGCGGCAATGCCGAGGCTTACGGATATTTCTATCCGGCCATGACCGGTGCAGAAAAGCCGCCACTGGTGGTGTTCATTCACGGCGGTCCGACCTCGGCGTGCTATCCGGTGCTGGACCCACGTATTCAATACTGGACCCATCGCGGGTTCGCCGTTGCCGACCTCAACTATCGGGGCAGCACGGGCTACGGTCGTGAGTATCGCCAGGCCCTGCACCTGACCTGGGGCGTGGCGGATGTCGAGGACGCCTGTGCCGTCGTTGCCCATCTGGCCGACAGAGGCTTGATCGACGCGAATCAGGCGTTCATCCGTGGCGGCAGCGCAGGTGGCTATACAACCCTGTGCGCATTGGCGTTTCAGAAGGTTTTCAGAGCGGGCGCCAGTCTGTATGGCGTCAGCGACCCGGTTGCACTGGCAAGGGCGACTCACAAGTTCGAAGGCGATTACCTGGATTGGCTGATCGGCGACCCGATCGAAGACATCGCACGCTACGAGGCAAGAACGCCGCTGCTGCACGCTGACCGCATCAGCGTACCGGTGATCTTTTTTCAGGGCGAACTGGATGCAGTCGTGGTCCCGGCGCAGACCCGCGACATGCTCAAGGCTCTGCAGGACAAGGGCATCAAGGCCGAAGGACACTTTTATCCGGACGAATACCATGGTTTCCGCAAGGCGGCCAACCTGGCAGATGCGCTGGAAAAGGAGTGGCGATTTTACCGGGATGTTCTGGATGGCGCCGTATGATCGTTCCCGCGCAGGGAACGATCAACCGCAGCACGTTACAGCGCTGACTGCTTACTTACGCGAAACGATGATGTAGATCGCGTGGATGATGCCGGGGATGTAGCCGAAAAGCGTCAGCAGAATATTCAGCCAGAAAGCGCCGCCCAGACCCACTTGCATGAACACGCCCACCGGGGGCAGCAGAATGGCGAAGATGATACGAATGATGTCCATGGAAAGCTCCTGAGTGATTGGCTCTGATTGGCCATACAGCTAATCGACCCTGGGCATCCATGAGGGTTCAACCCGCTCTGGCACGGCGCCAGTATTCTTTGGCCAAATCCTGGGGTGAACGTTGAAAACGCCCGTGCAAGGCGAGGGATACAAAACACGCGCACAAAGAAAACCCCGCCGAAGCGAGGTTTTCCAGACTGTTTCCCTGACATCCCTTTCGTCCCACCATCCTGGCAGGCTTCCCTACGTGTCCCTGTTATGTTTGATTGCGCATCCTGCGCTACGTCCATGGATTTAGAGTAACTTTGGATCCGAATTAAAGGAAGAGGCCAAATGGCAGCACGACGTGTAAGCAAATGCTTACACGCCGCTACTGTTTCAAAACTGATCAGCCTCCAGCAGGAACAATGACTCGCTACCCGCGCGCACCGAGGCATTCAACGAGTGGATGCGCGGCAGCAGGCGGGCGAAATAGAAACGTGCCGTGCCCACCTTGCTCGCATAGAAATCTTCCTGAGCCTCCTTGCCCACAGCGGCCTTGGCCATCATCGCCCACATGTAGGCATAAGCGGTGTAGCCAAACAGGTGCAGATATTCCACAGAAGCGGCACCGATCTCATTGGGATTGCTGCGCGAACGGTCCAGAACCCAGCCGGTCAGCTCATCCAGCATGTCCAGTGCCGACGCCAGCGGACGTGTGAACTCGCCGAGCGAGCTGTCCGAAGCGGCGATGAACTGACGCACTTCCTCCGAGAACAACTGGTAGAACGCGCCACCCGAACCCACGATCTTGCGGCCCACCAGATCCAGCGCCTGAATACCATTGGTGCCTTCGTAGATCTGGGTAATGCGCACATCGCGCACCAATTGCTCCTGGCCCCATTCGCGAATGTAGCCGTGGCCGCCGAAGATCTGCTGGCCATGCACAGTGGTTTCCAGGCCAACATCGGTCAGGAACGCCTTGGCAACCGGCGTCAGCAGGGCGACCAGGTCGTCAGCGCGTTTGCGATCCGCGTCGTCTTCGCTGAACTTGGCGATATCCAGTTGCAGGGCGACGTAGCTGGAAAACGCACGACCACCTTCATTGAACGCCTTCATGGTCAGCAGCATGCGCCGCACGTCAGGATGGACGATGATCGGATCAGCGGCTTTGTGTTTGTTCTGCGCACCGGTCGGCGCACGGCTTTGCAGGCGGTCGAGGGCGTATTCAACCGCGTTCTGGTACGAGCGCACGCCCGACGCGAGCCCCTGAATCCCGACACCCAGACGTTCGTAGTTCATCATGGTGAACATCGCCGCCAGCCCCTTGTTGGGCTCGCCGATCAGGTAACCGACCGCGTCATCGAAGTTCATCACGCACGTGGCCGAAGCCTGGATACCCATCTTGTGCTCGATGGAGCCACAACTCACGGTGTTGCGCTCACCGACACTGCCGTCGTCGCCGACCATGAACTTGGGCACCAGGAACAGCGAAATGCCTTTGGGACCTGCAGGTGCATCCGGCAGCTTGGCAAGAACCAGATGAATGATGTTCTCGGTCAGATCGTGCTCGCCACCAGTGATGAAAATCTTGCTGCCGGTGATCTTGTAGGAACCGTCGTTCTGCGGCTCGGCTCTGGTGCGAATGATGCCCAGATCGGTACCGGCATGAGCTTCGGTCAGGCACATGGAACCGCACCACACGCCTGAATACATGTTCGGCAGGAATTTGGCCTTCAGTTCTTCGGTGGCGTGAGTGTTGATCGAGACACAGGCACCGGACGTCAGCATCGGATACAGACCGAACGCCAGACTGGCGGAGTTGAGCATTTCCTCGACCTGAGCCGAGACCACCTTGGGCATGCCCATGCCGCCGAAATCAGGATTGCCGCCAACGCCGACCCAGCCGCCTTCGGCATAGGTGCGATAGGCTTCGGGGAACCCCGCAGGCGTGGTCACGACGGTGTCCTTCCAGTGACAGCCTTCCTCATCACCATTGCGGCTTAGTGGCGCGATGGTCTTGCTGGTGACTTTGCCTGCTTCTTCAAGAATGGCTTCGACGGTCTCGGCATCAACCGTTTCAGCCAGTGCTGGCAGTTGAGCCCAGAGTCTGGAAACCTCGAACACTTCATTGAGGACGAAGCGCATATCGCGCAGCGGCGCTTTGTAATCAGCCATGGCAAACCTCGTGAACACGGAGCGAGAGACCTGTAAATGCTGATTCGTTGCGGTCGGAAACACGGATCAGCCGTCGATAGGCACGAGTCTACCCGAACAACATTTCAGACACATAGGGTCGTGTCGTGACCATTAAGTCATAACAGGTCACTGGTCAGAAACGTTTTCTCAGGTAGCCGCTTCGGTGGTCCGCACGGCTCCACGCCGATTCTGCTGCTGGTGGGAAATCACGCAATTGCGCCCTGCGCCCTTGGCGGCGTAGAGCGCCTGGTCAGCGGCCTTGAGCACTTCTTCAGGCGAGCGATGCTCCGGCTGACGCTCCGCCACACCGATGCTGACCGTGACCGACACAGTGCCGGTATGTGCGCCGCTGCGACGTTGTCGGCCTTGCTGGTCGTCCTGCGGCCGGCTGTCCTTGTTGCGCAGCTGGATTTCGTAACTGGCGATGGATTCACGAATCGCCTCCAGATGCGGCAGGCACTCGTCGATGGTCTTTGCTGCAAACACGATGGCGAACTCTTCGCCGCCGTAGCGATACGCTTTGCCGCCTCCGTTGGTGATCTTCGACAGCTTGCTGGCCACCAGGCGCAGCACCTGATCGCCTACGTCGTGGCCGTGGGTGTCGTTGAATTTCTTGAAGTGATCGACATCGCTCATCGCCAGTACGTAATTGCGCCCCAGACGCTGCATGCGTTCGTTCAGCGCACGACGTCCGGGCAAGCCAGTCAGTTCGTCACGGAAGGCCATCTGATAGGCCTCATGGGCAACGGCGGCGGCGATCATCAGCATCACCTGGCTGCATAGAATATTCAGCGTGAACGGCAGAATGAAGGTCTTGGGCAACGCCCAGAACAAACCCAGCAGACCGACCAGTTGCGCCGCGTGCAACGGCCTGGGTTTTTCCAGGTATTGCCAGAGCAATACCGCGAACGAGATCAGGAACATTGCATACGACAACTGGATCAGGCTCATCCACGCGCCATGCAGCGCAGGCCAGCGAATGTCGGCAAGCCAGGTCTGCAACGCCATTGGGTAACTTTGCTCGAGCCCCAGCGCCACGCTGCCCACGGCCAACAGCACCGCCAGCCGTGCGACCAGATCCTGGAACAGATGCGTGCGCTCCTCCCACGCGGCGTAAAGCCCGTAGAGCACCGGCAGCAGCAGGCAGACCAGATGAAAGATCACCGCAGCGTCTTCGCGCACCTTGCCGAAGTCGCGGTAATAGTCGGTCTGGGTGTCGAGCAGGTAGTAGGCGATGTACACGGTGATCATCAGAAACAGCTCGCGCTGACGACGATAGACACCACAGTAGGCACCGCCCAACAGCAGCACCAGCGTCGGCAGCACGTTGAACAGCGAGGTGAAGAACACGTTCAGGTCTTTGACATACGCAGCCGCCAGCCCCGCCACCAACAACGCCAGTGACGGCAGAAAATGACTCAGTCGCGCAGCAGATGGACGTAACAAAAGAGGCTGTCTCCTCGCCTGAATCCGAGTAACCACCCGGATCGATAGCATTGTGCCTTCATCCTGAAAACAATGCATTCAGCAGGATTGAACAGTGACTGAGTCTGTAACGGCAGGAGACGGAAAAGGTTTATCGATTGATGGTAAATAGCCATACAACGCTGAAATACCTGTGTGCCCCAACCTGTCGGGACGCAACGCGTCACAGGTTGCATGCTCATACGGGGCGATGGGTAGATCAAATAAAAAAGCCGCCTGATCAGTGATCAGGCGGCCTGGGTGACCCGGACCGGACTCAGTAAGCCAGGCCGAAATCTTCCTCTTTCATTTCCATCAGGTTGCCAGCACCCGACAGCATGGTCGCGACGTGAGTGCGGGTGCGCGGCAGGATGCGCTGGAAGTAGAACCGTGCGGTCTGGATCTTGGCGCGATAGAACGCCTCGTCCGACGTACCGGCTGCCAGCTTCTCGGCCGCCAGACGCGCCATGTCCGCCCAGAAGTAGGCCAGGCAGGCATAACCCGAATACATCACGTAGTCCACCGAAGCGGCACCGACTTCCTCACGGTCCTTCATGGCGGCCATGCCCACTTTCATGGTCAGCTCGCCCCACTCCTTGTTCAGCGCAGCCAGCGGGGCCACGAATTCCTGAACGGACTCGTTGCCTTCGTTGGCCTGACAGAACTTGTGCACAATCTTGGTGAAGCCCTTGAGCGCTTCGCCCTGGGTCATCAGAACCTTGCGGCCCAGCAGATCGAGCGCCTGGATACCGGTGGTGCCTTCGTACAGCATGGAGATACGGCTGTCGCGAACGTTCTGCTCCATGCCCCACTCGGCGATGAAGCCGTGGCCGCCGTAGATCTGTACGCCGTGGTTGGCCGCTTCGAAGCCCACTTCAGTCATGAACGCCTTGGCGATCGGCGTCATGAAGGCCAGCAGCGCATCGGCTGCTTTCTTCTGATCGTCATCTTCGCTGTATTTGACGATGTCGACCTGCTTTGCCGTGAAGTACACCATGGCACGCGTGCCCTCGGCGAACGCCTTCATGGTCAGCAGCATGCGACGCACGTCCGGGTGAACGATGATCGGGTCAGCCGCTTTTTCCGGCGCCTTTGGACCGGTCAGCGAACGCATCTGCAGACGCTCACGGGCGTATTTCAAGCCGCCCTGAAACGCCAGTTCAGCGTGAGCCAGCCCCTGCAATGCAGTGCCCAGACGCGCCGTGTTCATGAAGGTGAACATGCAGTTCAGACCTTTGTTCGCCGGGCCGATCAGGTAACCGGTCGCGCCGTCGAAGTTCATCACGCAGGTCGCGTTGCCGTGGATGCCCATCTTGTGTTCGATGGAGCCGCAGCTCACTGCGTTACGCTCACCGACGCTGCCATCGGCAGCCGACAGGAACTTGGGCACGATGAACAGCGAAATGCCTTTGGTGCCAGCCGGTGCATCCGGCAGGCGGGCCAGCACGATATGGACGATGTTATCGGCCATGTCGTGTTCACCAGCGGAAATGAAAATCTTGGTGCCGGACACCTTGTAGGTGCCGTCAGCCTGAGGCTCGGCCTTGGTGCGCAGCATGCCCAGGTCGGTGCCGCAGTGTGGCTCGGTCAGGCACATGGTGCCGGTCCATTCGCCAGACACCAGTCGGGTCAGGTAAGCCTCTTGCTGCTCGGGCGTACCGTGTTCGGAAATGGTGTTCATCGCGCCATGCGACAGGCCTGGGTACATGCCCCACGACCAGTTTGCTTCACCGACCATTTCGCTGACAGCCAGACCCAGCGACTCGGGCAAGCCCTGACCGCCATGCTCGACGTCGTGAGCAAGGCTTGGCCAGCCGCCCTCGACGAATTGCTTATACGCTTCCTTGAACCCGGTCGGCGTCTTCACGCCGGTTTCGCTCCAGGTACAGCCTTCGATATCACCTACCCGGTTCAGCGGAGCCAGCACCTGCTCACAGAACTTGGCGCCCTCCTCAAGAATGGCGTCAACCATGTCTGGGGTAGCGTCCTGGCAGGCTGGCAGACTCTGATAGTGCGCTTCGTAGCCGAGCAGTTCGTCACGAACGAAACGAATATCACGCAAGGGGGCCTTGTAATCAGGCATAGCGATAAACCTCTGCTGATGAATCCTGGAACGAATGACCGGGCGGTGACTGGAAGCCCGCTTCCAGAACCAGACAATCTCGTATGCCTTACGGTCAAACAGGTGTTTGAAACATACGTTTACGCCTAAACCTTGTCAATAGCCGCGCACGCACCATTCGTCCACGATGCGCTGCAGACCACGCAGGCAGGGGAAGCGGCGTTATGTAAACGATTGTTTGGAGTCTAGTTGAGAGGTAAAGAGTTGCGGCGGCGATACAGGATGGTGATACAGGGAGATTCAGAACATGACGCCGTGCACGGAAGGCACGGCGCGAGGGTTACAGGCAAGGCTCAGGCGTAGGTGTCGATCAACGTGCCAAGCGCTTCATCACTGGCTTTCTGCGCAGCGAGCCCGGCTTCGATCTGCGATTTGCCAGCGGCCATTTCCACGATATTGGCAGGCAGATCGGAACGCTGGCTGCGATCAACCGAACGCAGGTTCTCGAGCTGGAAGTCAGAAGACTGGCTTCGGCCCGATACCTCGATATTGCTGCTGGCGATCTGCGTGGCTGCCTGATCGACACGGCCCTGCCCGACCTGCATGGCACTAAGACCTGGGTAGAGGGTGTTGTTCATGGTGATTTGCATAAGCCGATCCTCGGTTCAAATAGCGAACAAGTGCCATTGAACCAGTAACTGCAGGGAAATGCTCGACAAATAGACTAATGGCATTAGGCCTGTTAATAGGCTCGGCCTTGAATGATCAAAAGCTTCAAGCCCGTCAATGAGATAGCCACGCTATCCGTCGAGCAGCTCAAGATGCAGACATTGCGCCACATTTTCGGCGTTGGGGTTCTTGAGCCGTGGCACACGCCCAAGACAGGGCGCTGGCAGACGCTCGGCAAGCGTGGCAAGGTTTTCTTCAAGGCGCGACGTCTTGCCATCGATGATGTTGGCGACCCAGCCCGCGAGGTGCAGCCCATCCCTGGCAATCGCCTCGGCCGTCAGCAGCGCATGGTTGATGCAGCCGAGCCGTACGCCGACCACCAGAATCACCGGCAGCCCCAGGGCGATTGCCAGGTCAGACAGATTGCTCTGATCCGCCAGCGGCACCCGCCAGCCTCCCGCGCCCTCGATCAGCGTGAAGTCCGCCTGCCTGTTCAGGATGTGCAGCATCGGTTGCAGCAGGGAACGAACGGTCAGCGCCACACCCGCCTCACGTGCAGCCAGATGAGGCGCAATCGCAGGCTCGAACGCCACGGGATTGACTTCGTCATAGCCCAGTTCGATCGAACACTGCGCCTGTAACGCCAGCGCGTCGGAGTTGCGCAGCCCTTGGGGCGTGACGGCACAGCCCGATGCAACCGGCTTGCCTGCCGCCGTGCTCAGACCATTCAGTCGTGCGGCATGCAGCAGACCGGCTGCGACAGTGGTCTTGCCGGCATCCGTGTCAGTTCCGGTGATGAAATACGCAACGCTCATCTCAGCGGCCTTCCCTTTATGAAGTGAACCCGGTCAGGTTTTTTCAAGTACCGCATAGACCACCTGGTAGGTGGCGGGCAGCCCTGCGTCCTGGCGAAAACGCTCGTATGCCTGCACCAAACCCAGAATCCGTTCGCGCCCCGTCAAGCCGCTGGGTCTGCCGGGGTTGAGGTTATGCGCGCCCAGCGCTTTAAGCTCATGAGTCAGGCTGCGCACGTCCGGGTAATGCAGCACATGCGGACGCACGCCAAGAATGCTGACGTTCAAACCGCTGGCCGCACACAACTGTCGATAATCGTCCTCACGCCGAAAGCGGTTCACATGCACCCGACCATCAACGGATTGCCAGCTTTCGCGCAACTCATGCAACGTCCCTGTGCACAGGCTGGCAAAGGCAAACACGCCGCCAGGCTTCAGCACCCGAAAGGCTTCGCTCAGCACAGACCTGAAATCGGCACACCATTGCACCGCCAGGCTGGAAAAAATCAGCTCGCAGGATTCATCGGCCAATGGCATGCGCTCGGCATCGCCTGCCACGAAGTGGCGGGCCCCACCCAAAGGCTGGGCATGACGCAGCATGCCTTCGGCGATATCCAGCGCAATGCCTTCACTGTGCTGGAACCTCTGCGCCAGTACACGGCTGAAATAGCCGGTACCGCTACCCAGATCGAGCCAGCGTGCCGGGCTGCACTCGGCTGGCAGCCGGGACATCAGCTCATGCCCGACGGCGCGCTGCAATTCGGCAACGCTGTCGTAACTGCCCGCCGCGCGGGAAAAGGAGGCCGCCACCTGACGCTTGTCAGGCAGCCCAGCCGACAGCACGGCCTGTGAAAGGTCAGTCATGGTCCGACTCGTGTTCCGATTCATGTAGAAAAGCCTGGATCGCAGCCGCCACGCCATGTGGGTTTTCCAGAAGGAAGGCGTGGCTGGCCTGTTCGATCACGCCGACTTCAACGTCAGGCAACAGGTCCAGCAGATCGCCCGCTGCTTCGGCTGGCACGAATGCATCAAGCCCGGCAAACAGATGCAGTTGGGGCCCGCGATAGGTCTGCAACGCACTGCGCGTGTCGAGTTGCTGCAGGATCTTCAGCCCGTCGATCAGTGCAGCGGGCATGGTGTGCGGCGCACCGGCCTTGAGCAGTCGGGCCAGTCCACGTGGGTCTTCTGCGCCTTGAGTACACAGCAGACTGAAACGCTTGAGGGTCGCATCCGGATCAGCAGCACAGCCCGCCAGAAATGCCTCGAAATCCTGCTCAGGCATCGCATGCGGCCAGGCACCCTGCGTGACGAAACAGGCATTGCTGGCCAGCGTGAACAGGCCGCAGCAACGTTCGCCACGCCGCGCCGCCAGTTCAGCCGCGAGCATGCCGCCCAGTGACCAGCCGCCCAGCCACGCGTCATCCGACAGGTTGGCGTCCAGCTCATCGAGCCAGTCGTTCAGATCACAACTGTCGATGTCTGGAAGCGGCTCGACCTCGACGCGCAAGTGCTCGTCCAGCCCACGCAATGCAGCCGCCAGCGGTTCAAGTGGCGAAACACCCAGGCCCCAGCCCGGCAGCAGGATCAGACGATCACGCATGATCGGGCTCCATGGATTCAACCGCGCCCAGCAGCGGGTAACACTGCTCCAGTGCATTTAACAATAGCTGCACTTGCGCCTCGGTGTGCGCCGCCGAGAGTGTCACGCGCAGACGCGCGCTGCCGACGGGTACCGTGGGCGGGCGAATGGCAGTCACCATCACGCCGCGCTCGCGCAGCAGTTGCGACAGGCGCAAGGCGCGTCCGGCATCGCCAATCAGAATCGGCTGGATCGGTGTGAAGCTGTCCATCAGTTGCAGCCCAAGCTGCTCTGCCCCCTGACGGAATTGGCGGATCAGGTGGGAGAGATGGTTGCGGCGCCACTGTTCGGTGCGCAGCAACTCAAGGCTTTTCAGCGTTGCACAGGCCAGCGCAGGCGGCTGGCTGGTGGTGTAGATGTAGGGCCGGGCGAACTGGATAAGGGTTTCGATCAGCTCTTCACTTCCCGCTACAAATGCACCGGATGTGCCGAAGGATTTGCCGAGAGTACCGATCAGCACCGGCACATCCTCCATGCTCAGGCCGAAATGCTCGACGAGCCCGGCACCGTTGGCTCCCAGCGGGCCGAAACCATGTGCGTCGTCAACCATCAGCCATGCGCCTTTGGCCTTGGCGGCACGCGACAGCGCAGGCAGGTCGGCCACATCGCCGTCCATGCTGAACACGCCGTCGGTCACCACCAGCGTGTCGCCCACGGCCTTTTCCAGCCGGGACTCGAGGCTTGTTACGTCGTTGTGCAGATAACGGGAAAACCGCGCACCGCTGAGCAGACCGGCATCCAGCAAAGAGGCGTGGTTCAGACGGTCTTCCAGCACGGTATCGCCCTGACCCACCAACGCTGTGACGGTGCCGAGGTTGGCCATGTAGCCGTTGGAGAACAAGAGCGCGCGCGGTCGGCCGGTCATTTCGGCCAGGGCTTCTTCCAACTCATGGTGCGGGGTGCTGTGGCCGATCACCAGATGCGATGCCCCGCCGCCTACACCCCAGCGCTCGGCGCCAGCCTGCCACGCGGCGATCACGTCAGGATGGTTGGCCAGCCCCATGTAGTCGTTGTTGCAGAAAGCCAGCAACGGCTTGCCATCGACCACCACCAGCGGACCTTGCGGGGTTTGCAGCAGTGGGCGCTGGCGGTAGAGATGTTCGTGACGGCGAGCCTCTAGTCGGGTACGCAGATCGAAAGACATGCAGGCTCCGTTTCAGAGTGTCAGGCGGACGCTGCGTCGTAGAACAGCGCGCTGCTTTGCTGCTCGACCAGTGCCTGCTCGATGGCTGCCTGATGCACCTCGTCAGGATGCTCTTCGCCCGCTTCCGGCTTGATGCCCAGACGGGAGAACAGCAGCATGTCCCTGTCGGCCTGCGGGTTGGCGGTGGTCAGCAGTTTGTCGCCGTAGAAAATCGAGTTCGCCCCCGCAAGGAACGCCAGCGCCTGCATCTGCTCGTTCATCGCTTCGCGTCCAGCGGACAGGCGCACGTGGGATTTGGGCATCAGAATCCGCGCCACCGCCAGCATGCGGATGAAGTCGAACGGGTCGACGTCTTCGGCGTTTTCCAGCGGCGTACCGGCGACTTTTACCAGCATGTTGATCGGCACGGATTCCGGGTGCTCCGGCAGGTTGGCCAGCTGGATCAACAGACCGGCGCGGTCATCGAGCGACTCGCCCATGCCCAGAATGCCACCCGAGCAGATCTTCATCCCGGCATCGCGCACGTAGGCCAGGGTTTGCAGGCGCTCGCCGTAGGTGCGGGTGGTGATGATGCTGCCGTAGAACTCAGGCGAGGTGTCCAGGTTGTGGTTGTAGTAATCCAGCCCGGCGGACGCCAGCGCGGCGGTCTGCTCCTGATCCAGACGACCCAGCGTCATGCAGGTTTCTAGGCCCATGGCCTTCACGCCTTTGACCATCTCCAGCACGTACGGCATGTCTTTGGCCGACGGATGCTTCCAGGCCGCTCCCATGCAGAACCGGGTCGAACCGATGGCTTTGGCACGGGCGGCCTCCTCCAGCACTTTCTGGACTTCGAGCAGCTTTTCCTTTTCCAGACCGGTGTTGTAGTGGCCGGACTGCGGGCAGTACTTGCAGTCCTCGGGGCAGGCACCGGTCTTGATCGACAGCAGGGTCGAAACCTGGACGCGATTGGCATCGAAATGAGCGCGGTGCACGCTCTGCGCCTGAAACAGCAGGTCATTGAATGGCTGTACGAACAGCGCCTTGACCTCGGCTAAAGTCCAGTCGTGACGCAGAGTGGCGGTGATGCTGGCGCTCATCGGGCGGCTCCTTGAGGGTTCTGGTGGCTGAGCGCAGGGACGAAAAGACCACAAGCGCTACACGGATGTTCGGCATATTTAAGGAAGAGCGATGCGCTGTCAACCAAACCACAAGCACGAGGTTTACATCTGGTTAAAAAACAAACAGACCTGTTTGTTATGCGATGAACGCAGCGATGCCCCGCTGCCCATCTGCATGCCGTGCGAAACCGAGCTGCCCTGGCTGGGCGACCAATGCGAATGCTGCGCCCTGCCCTTGCCGATGTTCGGCACGAGCTGCGCCCAGTGCATCCGAAAGCCGCCAGCCTTTACCCAGGTTGTCGCGCCCTGGCTGTATGACTTTCCGGTCGACAGCCTGATCACCCGCTTCAAGCACAACGGCAAATGGCCCATGGGGCGGTTGATGGCTGAACTGCTCGCGCAGTTTCTGCAGCACCGTTTTGAAGAAGGCCTGGCACGTCCTGATTTTCTCGTGCCTGTACCGCTGGCCAACAAGCGCCTTCGCCAGCGCGGTTACAACCAGGCCGCAATGCTCGCCACCTGGCTGAGTCAAGAGGTTCAGCTACCGATGGATGAACGCCATGTGCTGCGCACCCGGGAGACGCCCAACCAGCAGGGCCTGGATGCCAAGGCACGCACGCGCAACCTGCACGGGGCGTTCACACTGGTTGATGGCGACTGGCTGCGCGGCAAGCACATCGCGCTGGTTGATGATGTACTGACCACTGGCTCCACGGCCGACGTGATTGCTCGTTTATTGACCGGCGCAGGTGCCAGTCGTGTAGACGTCTACTGCTTGGCCAGAACGCCCAAACCGGTAGATTGATCAACTCATGATCGGGCTGCGTGCAGCCTGTGACACTGGGCATCACCTCCGAAGCGAACACAGCGTGTGGGAACCATCAGAAGCCGGGTTATGTTTTACACTCGCGTCAACTGCCAGAGCGTTCAAACCACTATGCCGCTACCTCCCCTCCTCACCCAACACATGGCCCGCCGCCCGCAGCGCATTGCGTTGTTGCAGCACATCAACGAGCAGGGTTCGATCACACGAGCCGCCAAGAGCGCGGGGCTGAGTTACAAGGCGGCGTGGGACGCCATCGATGAGCTGAACAATCTGGCGCAGAAGCCTCTGGTCGAGCGCAGTGTTGGCGGACGCGGCGGTGGTGGCGCGAAGTTGTCGCCAGAGGGCGAAAGAGTGCTGCGGCTTTATCAACGGGTGCAGGCACTTCAGGCGCAGGTGCTGGAAGCTGCCGAAGACAGTAGCGACCTCGACCTGCTCAATCGCCTGACCCTGCGTACCAGCGCGCGCAACCAGCTGCTGGGGCGGATCGTAAGCATGACCCGGCAAGGCCATAACGACACGGTTCGCCTGCAATTGGCCGATGAGGTGTTCATCGACGCACAAATCACTCACGACAGCAGCCTGCGCATGGAGCTGAAGACAGGGTCTGAAGTGGTCGCCCTGATCAAGGCCGGATGGCTGGACGTGTTCGCTGCAGACCACTCCGAAACATTGGGAAACAATTGCCTTTTCGGACAGATCGAAGCAGTTATAGACGCCGAAGATGGCCCCAGCGAAGTGCGCATCTTTTTGCCCAGCGGCCATACGCTGTGCGCTCTGGCGAGCCGTGACGTCCTGCAGACGCAACAGTTGGAAACCGGCAATCCCGTGCAGGTTCGCTTCGCGCCTTCACGGGTGCTGCTGGGCACGCCGCTCTAGCGATTCGGCACCATTGTCACGACACAATTCCGTCATACACGCGCTTTAAGGTAGCCACCACATTTGTGGGAGCCGTGATGATGAAACTATTAGAAGAAAATCAGTCCACCGATCTGGAAAACATGGTCGGTCTCACCCGCCGAGGCTTCATCAGCGCGGGCGCCTTGTGCGGCGCCGCGATGTTTCTGGGCGGCAACCTGTTGACCCGTAGCGCACTGGCCGAAGGCGTCAGCACGGCTTCCCGCAGACTGCTGGGTTTTGAAAGCATCCCCGCTGCTACGGCCGACAGCATCAGTCTGCCGGCGGGCTATACCTCGTCCGTGTTGATCAGCTGGGGGCAGCCGCTGCAGGCAGGCGGCCCGGCATTCGACCCGAGCGGCAAAGGCTCCGCCCGAGCGCAGGAAGTGCAGTTCGGCGACAACAACGATGGCATGAGCCTGTTCCCGATGCGCGGGCGAAAAGATCGCGCGCTGATGGCGATCAACAACGAATACACCAACTATCGCTACCTCTTCGATCACGGCCAGACGCCGCAATCGGCCGAAGACGTGCGCAAGGCCCTGGCCGCCGAAGGTGTTTCAGTGATCGAAGTCCAGCAGAAGAACGGCAAATGGCAGTTCGTGCAGGACTCGCGCTACAACCGTCGCATTCATGGCAACACGCCGATCAAAATGAGCGGTCCTGCCGCCGGCCATGACTGGCTCAAGACCGAAGCCGACAGAACCGGTACCCGCGTGCTGGGCACCTTCCAGAACTGTGCCAACGGCAAGACACCGTGGGGCACTTACCTGACCTGCGAAGAAAACTTCACCGATTGCTTCGGCAGCACCAATCCTGATCAAGTCTTCGATGCAGGCATGAAGCGATATGGCGTGACGGCTGCCAGCCGGGATAACAACTGGCACCTGTACAACCCACGCTTCGACGTCGCCAAAAACCCCAACGAGATTAACCGTCACGGCTGGGTGGTCGAGATCGATCCATTCGAGCCCGATTCCATGCCGGTCAAACGCACCGCGCTGGGTCGCTTCAAGCACGAGAACGCCGCCTTTACCTTGACCAAGAGCGGTCGCGCCGTGGTGTACATGGGCGATGACGAACGCGGAGAGTTCATCTACAAGTTCGTCAGCCGCAACAGGATCGATCGCATCAATCCGAAGAACAACCGCAACATGCTTGACCACGGCACGCTGTACGTGGCGCAGTTCGACGGTGGCGACAACAACCCGGACCGTCCGAAAGGCAAGGGCCAGTGGATCGAACTGACCCACGGCAAGAACGGGCTCGACGCAACCAATGGTTTCAATAATCAGGCTGAAGTGCTGATCCACGCGCGTCTGGCCGCCAGCGTCGTGAAAGCCACGCGCATGGACCGCCCTGAATGGATCGTGGTCAGTCCCAAGGATGGCCAGGTCTATTGCACCCTGACCAACAACGCCAAACGCGGCGAGGATGGTCAGCCGGTCGGCGGTCCGAACCCGCGCGCCAAGAACCAGTACGGACAGATCCTGCGCTGGCGCGAAACAAAGGATAATGCTTCATCCTTGACGTTCGAGTGGGATCTGTTCGTGGTCGCAGGCAACCCGACCGTGCATCCGGGTACGCCGCAGGGTGGCTCCAGCAACATCAACCCGCAGAACATGTTCAACAGCCCGGACGGGCTGAGCTTCGACGCCGACGGCCGCCTGTGGATCCAGACCGATGGCGACTCCAGCAACAAAGGCGACTTCGCCGGCATGGGCAACAACCAAATGCTCTGCGCCGACCCTGCCAGCGGTGAAATCCGCCGCTTCCTGGTCGGCCCGGTCGGCTGCGAAATCACCGGCATCAGCTTTGCGCCGGACTACCGTACCCTGTTCATCGGCGTTCAGCACCCAGGCGAGAACGGCGGCTCCACCTTCCCCGAGCACTTGCCCAACGGCAAGCCGCGCTCATCGGTGATGGTGATCACACGTCAGGACGGCGGCATCATCGGCGCCTGATGCAGACAAGGATCGTTCCCATGCTCCTGCGTGGGAACGCTTTGGCACGATCAACCTCAGAGATGGCCTACTTCAGTCAATCAACCCGTTCACGTCATAAAACGGATACGGTCCTTCATACCCCCCGAACACTGCGTTGTGACTGACCAGCCCTTCCTGGGGATGCCAGCGGTGCAGCAGGTAACCCGCAGGCTCCAGATTGAAATGCGCAGGCGCCGCTTCGTCCAGATCAAGTACGATCTGGTGTGAAGTGCCGGGGCAGACGCACGTCAGGCTGCCACCGAAACGACGCTGCATCGGCCGGTGCAAATGCCCGCACAGCAGACGCTCCACCTGCGGATGCCTGGCGATGACCCGCTCCAGCTCCATCGCGTTACCGAACGGCTTGTGATCCATGTGGCCAATGCCGGACATGAACGGCGGGTGGTGCAGGATGATCACCGTGGGCACATCAGGCCGACGCGACAGTTGAGCGTTCAGCCAGTCAAGCTGGCAATAATCCAGTTGTCCGCCATGCTCGCCGGGGATGGTCGAATCCAGGCCGATCAGACGCACCGGATGTTGCTCGACCACCCAGTCCAGCGGACCGTCTGCCGACAGCGGCAGGTAGACGTGATCGGCAAACGCAGCCAGCAAATGCTCGCGGTCGTCGTGATTGCCGGGCACCAGATAGAACGGCATCTGCAGGCGATCCAGTTCCGGCTTGAGCACTGCGTATTCATCTGCACGACCGAAGTCCACCAGGTCGCCGCTGATCACCACAATATCGGGCCGCTGTTTGCTGGCATTGATGTGTTCGACAGCGCGGCGCAAGGCGCTCAGTGTGTCGACGACACCGTAAGTGAGTCGACCATCGGCCTTGAGGTGCAGGTCGCTGATCTGGGCAATAAGAAACGGACGATTCAAAATAAGTTCTCGACAGAAAACGGCTTACGAATGCAGGGTAAACAGCACTTGCGGATCGACGCTCAGGCCAAGATGCGCACCTGCTGTGTGGATCAGGTTGTCAGGGCTGTCGACCAGCAAAGGCTGACCGCCGCCAACATCCACCAGCAGCCGACTCTGCGCGCCCTGAAAGAACTGACCGACCAGCCGGCCCTGTAACTGCCCGCCTCCGGACGTCAGACGCAGGTGCTCGGGACGGCAATACACTGTGCCGGGCAGATCGACGCCCGACCAAGGCAGCTCACCGCCACTGACCTTCAGCCCCGACTCGGTACGCCCGAGCACGCTGAACGCATTGAGATTGCCGACAAACCCGGCCACGAACGCGTTGGCGGGCTGCTGATAGATTTCCCTCGGTGTGGCCAGTTGCGAAACACAGCCTTTGTCCATGACCAGAATCCGGTCACCCAAGGCCATCGCTTCGCCCTGGTCGTGGGTCACGAACACCGAGGTGATGCCGAGCCCGCGCAGCAATTGACCCAGCTCACTGCGCAGGCGCTCGCGCAGTTGTGCATCCAGGGCAGCCAGCGGCTCATCGAGCAGCAACACCCTGGGACGCGGCGCAAGCGCACGCGCCAGAGCAACACGCTGACGTTGCCCGCCAGACAGCTCATGAATGCGCCGCTTGCCGTGATCGGCCAGGCCGACCCGTTCAAGCAACTCATCGCAGCGCTTATTACGCTCGGCCTGGGACAGGCCTCGAATCTTCAGGCCATAAACGATGTTTCCCGCCACATCAAGGTTCGGGAACAGTGCGTAGTTCTGGAACACCATGCCGACATCGCGCCGCTCGATGGGCAGGCGCGTCACGTCCTGATCGTTGAACAGCACCTGACCGACATCCGGACGCTCAAGCCCGGCGATCAGCCGCAGCGTCGTGGTTTTTCCGCAGCCGGACGGGCCGAGAATCGCCAGCGTTTCGCCGGGTTCAATCGTCAGGTGCAGATCCTGTACAGCAACGGTGCCGTCGGCGAATGCCTTGCGGCAGTTCTTCAGGCGAATAGTCGTGCCGCTCATCGGCTGTCTCCTCGGGCAAGACGGGCGCTGATGGCCTGCAACGCAATCAGCAGCGGCACAATCAGCAGAAGAAAAAGAAGGGTGTAGGCGCTGGCCACTTCCAGCCGCGCCGACGCATAACTGTCGGCCAGACCGACCGGCAGGGTTTTGGTCATGGGTGTATGCAGCATCCAGGTCAGGTTGAATTCACCCAGCGACAAGGTCACGACCATCAGCACCCCGGCCAGAATTCCGGCGCGGCAATTGGGCACTACCACGCTGAAAAATCGCTTGATCGGCCCGGCGCCCAGGCTTGCCGCAGCCTCTTCCAGCATCGGCAATTGCTGGCGCTGCATCACGGCCATCACCGGACGCACCAGAAACGGCAGGGTGAAGAGCACATGGCCGACCAGAATGAACAGCCAACTGCCGCGAAAGCTGCCGAACTGCCCATAGGTCAACAGCAACGCCAAGGCACTGGCCAGCCCCGGCATGGCGACCGGCAAAACCATCAGTTCTTCGAAGGCGCGGCTGAACCGGTTGTTCATGCGCACCAGCGCATAAGCGGCCGGCACGCCGATCAGGCAGACGCACACTGCACAGGCCACGGCCAGTTGCAGCGACAGCCAGACCGTCGGTGAATAGGCCTGCCAGACCTGCACCAGCCAGTCGAAAGTCAGCCCGCTCGACAGACCTTGAAAGTAGTTGCGCGTCAGACCGGCCAATAGCGAGAGCACCACTGGCACCAGCATGAACGCGCAGACCAACAGGGTGAACAGCAACTGCGCGGCAAACAGGGGAGAACGTTTCACAGGGCGATCCCCGAGTTTTTGACCAGACGACGTGCCAGTAACAGCGCCGCCCAGGTCACCAGACCAAGGATCACCGACAACGCAGCGGCGACCGTGAAGTTGGCGTAGTTGGTGAACACGTTGTAGATCGCTACCGGCGTGACATTCAGGCGCGTGCCCAGCGTGAACGCCGTGCCGAATGCGCCCATCGAAGTGGCAAAGCAGATCGCGCCGCAGGACACCAGCGCAGGCATCAGGCCCGGCACGATCACATCGCACACTACGCGCCAGTGCCCTGCACCCAGCGAATGCGCAGCGTCCTCAAGACTTCGGTCCAGGCTTTCGCAGGCTGCCATCACCGTGAGGATCACGCGCGGAATCGAGAAGTACAGATAGCCGATGAACAGGCCGGTCAGCGAATAGGCAAAGATCCACCGCTCACCCGCCAGTTCCAGGCCGAGCGCAGCGAAGATGCCTTGCCGACCCGCCAGCAGGATCACCAGAAAACCCACCACCACGCCTGGAAACGCCAGGGGAAAGGTCAGCAGCGCGACCAGCGCCGAACGTCCGAAGAACTGATTGCGGGCAAGAAAAACCCCACTTGTCCCGCCGACCAGCAAGGCTGCCAGTGTCACCACGGCAGCCAGCACACAGGTCTGCGCCAGACTGCCCATGTATTGGGCGCTGCTCAGCACTTGCCAGTAACCGCTGCCATCCACGTCGTTGCCCTGCGCACCGAGCACGATCAGGTGCGTCAGCGGCAGCAGCCAGAACGCAACCAGCACCGCCATCGCCGGGGCAAGCGCCACGGCAGCGGTAGGGCAAAGGCGCAGCCTGGACAATCCGCTCGAGCGCACAACAATGACGTCTCCCAGCGAGGCAGACATTACTTCACCTCACGCAGGTAGCGAGCCGCGAAAGCTTCCTGCACCGCCGCCATGTGCTGGTAATCCACCACACCGGCGCGGGCATAGTCGCTGTCCGGCAGAAACTGCGCGGCCACATCGGCAGGCATGGTCGAACGCACCGGGCGCAGATAAGCCTTGGCCCACAGCGCCTGACCTTCGTCGGACAGCACGAAATCCAGCACCTTCTCGGCGTTGGCGCGATGCGGCGCCCCTGCCACCAGACTCATCACATAAGGCACGCCGATGGTGCCTTCTTTGGGAATCACGAACGCGACGTTGGCCTTGTCCTTGTAGCGAGCGCGATAGGCGTTGAAGTCGTAGTCGACCAGGATCGGCAGCTCACCGGACAGCACGCGGGCATAGGCCGTTTGCTTGGGCACGATGGGCGAGTTTTTCGCCAGCTTCTGGAAGTAGTCGATGGCCGGCGCGAAGTTGTCCAGCGTGCCGCCCATCGCCTGGTTGATCGCCACAGCGGAGACGTAACCTACGAATGCGCTGGAAGGATCGAGGTAGCCGACCATGCCCTTGTACTCAGGCTTGAGCAGGTCGGCCCAGCTCTGCGGTACAGGCAGACCACCCAGCGCATCGACGTTGACCATGATGCCCAACGTGCCGGAATGAATGGCGAACCAGTGGCCCGCAGGGTCTTTCAGGCCGGCGGGAATGTCATCCCAATGCTTGGGCTTGTAGGTATCGACCACGCCGGCCTTCTGCGCCTGCAGGCCGAAGGTCACGCCGTAATACACCACGTCGGCAACCGGTGCAGCCTGTTCAGCGACGATCTGCGCCAGCGCCTGCCCGGAGTTCTTGTTGTCGAGCGGCACCTGCACGCCGGTGCTTTCGGCAATGGCCTTGAGCTGCGAACCCCAGTCCGCCCACTCGGGCGGGCAGTTGTAGCAAATCGCGGTTTCGGCGGCCTGAGCGAGGCTGGCCGCGCCACACAACAACAGTGCCGCGAGGGTTTTACTGAAGCTGAGCATGAAACGTCTCCTGATAGGACTGGGTACTTTCGCCGGGCCGGATATGGCACGGCAGGCAATGGGAAATCGGTGCAGATCCGGCGATCTGCGCCAGTAACTGATCAATAAGGGTGTGCGCCAGCTCGGCAATGGGCTGAACGACAGTGCACAAGGTCGGGTGCATCTGCGTGCCCAGGGCAATGCCATCGAAGCCCATCACCGACACGCGGCCGGGAACCTCCAGCCCGTTGCGCCGCAACTCGGCAATCAGGCTGATGGCCAGCAGGTCGTTGGAACAGACCAGCGCTGTCGGCGCGTCCGTACCGCTTAGTAGCGGTTCGATTGCGGCGAAGTCAGCCTGAGTGTGAGCCGGCATTTCAATGACAGGCAGTTGTTGAAGCCCATGCGCGAGCATCGCTTCGCCATAACCTGCATAACGCAGACGCGCACGGTCGGACTGCATGGCCGGGCCTGCCACCATGGCGATACGCGAGTGCCCGAGTTCGATCAGATGGCGTGTGGCCAAGGCCATACCTGCGCGGTTATCCACCGACACCGCGCTGTAATCCGGGTTGCTGGTCTGGTGATAGGCGAGCACGAAGGGCGTGTCTTCATTGATCAGGCTTTGCAGGACCTGATTGTGCTCGGCGTCGGTCACCGTCAGCACCAATCCGTCGACCCGCTGGCGCAGCAGCTCTTCCACCACCTCGCTCTCGCGCTCACTGGCGTAATCGGTGGTGACCAGCAACAGGTTGTAGCCGCGACGACGGGCGGCGCTTTCCATCGCCTGAAACTGTTCGGCGAAGACCGGGTTATGAAGATTGGGAACGACCACGCCGATCAGGTTGGTGGTCTGCAGGCGCAACTGACGGCCCAGCCGGTTCGGCCGGAAGCCCAGTTCGCGTGCGGCGACGAATATTTTCTCGCGAGTGTCGGCGCGCACCACATCGGGCGTTGCAAAGGCTCGGGCAGCGGTGGCCCGGGAAACCCCGGCCAACCGTGCAACCGCTTTCAGATCCGTCATTGTCGCCCCTTGGTGAGATCGATCTCATTGGCGGCGACTCTAGTGAGTCAAGATGGCTGAACAGAGAACGGACGATGAACGTTTGGTGACAATCGAACGCTTGCGCAGATAAACAGTGAGGGCTTTGACGAACAGGGACCGGTCTGCGTTAACATCAGCGGTCCGACGCGGCAACCTGCTGCGCGCAGGAGTAGTCATGGCTCATCCGTTCGCAACACTTACTCCCGACCTCGTCCTCGATGCCGTCGAAAGCATTGGTTTCCTCAGTGATGCGCGCATCCTGGCGCTCAACAGTTATGAAAACCGGGTGTATCAGGTCGGTATCGAAGACGGCCAGCCGCTGATCGCCAAGTTCTACCGCCCGCAACGCTGGACCAACGAGGCGATCCTCGAAGAACACAGTTTTACGCAGGAGCTCACCGCGGTCGAAGTGCCGGTGGTCGCTCCCATGGTGCACAACGGTGAAACCCTGTTCGAGCACGCAGGCTTTCGCTTCACCCTGTTTCCACGTCGTGGCGGGCGCGCGCCCGAGCCGGGCAATCTCGACCAGTTGTACCGCCTGGGTCAGTTGCTGGGCCGTATCCACGCCGTCGGTGCAACCAAACCGTTCGAGCACCGCGAAGCGCTGGGCGTAAAGAATTTCGGCAATGACTCGGTCAACTACCTGCTGGAAAACGACTGCATTCCGCGCAGCCTCTTGCCCGCCTACGAGTCCGTGGCGCGCGATCTACTCAAGCGGGTCGAGGACGTTTACGCCGCAACGCCGCACACCAACATCCGCATGCACGGCGACTGCCACCCCGGCAACATGATGTGCCGCGACGAGGTGTTCCACATCGTGGACCTGGACGACTGTCGCATGGGGCCTGCGGTGCAGGATGTCTGGATGATGCTGGCCGGTGACCGCCAGGAGCGTCTCGGCCAACTGTCCGAGTTGATGGACGGCTACAACGAATTCCACGATTTCGATCCGCGCGAACTGGCCCTGATCGAGCCGTTGCGCGCACTGCGTCTGATGCACTACAGCGCCTGGCTGGCGCGTCGCTGGGATGACCCGGCGTTCCCGCACAGCTTCCCCTGGTTCGGCACCGAGCGTTATTGGGGCGACCACATTCTGGCCCTGCGCGAGCAGATGTCGGCGTTGAACGAGGAGCCGTTGAAACTGTTTTGAACACTCAATGATCGTTCCCACGCTCAGTGCAATGAACAGGTCTTGCTGGAGGAATCCAAACCCTGTGGGAGGAGGCTTGCCAGCGAGGCGACTTCTCAATTAGCCCTTCATTGCCGGGCCTGACGCTATCGCCGGCAAGTTGGCTACCACGGGATGGTTATCCAGCCAGCGCGAGCCCGAGGCACGCTCAGCAACTCATTACTAAAAACCGCAACACCTGCTTTTAAGGGACGACCCATGCAAGCTGCCAATCCGCGTCGCGGATACATTCTCGGCCTGAGCGCTTACACCATCTGGGGCCTGTTCCCCATCTACTTCAAAGCCATCGCCGCCGTACCGGCCATCGAGATCATCATTCACCGGGTGCTGTGGTCGGCGCTGTTCGGCTCGATCGTGCTGATGTTCTGGAAGCACCCCGGCTGGTGGCGCGAACTGCGGGACAACCCGAAGCGCATTGGGGTGCTGGCGCTCAGCGGTTCGCTGATCGCAGCCAACTGGATTGTGTACGTGTGGGCAGTGAACAACGGGCGAATGGTCGAAGCCAGTCTCGGGTATTACATCAATCCGCTGGTCAACGTTCTGCTTGGCATGATGCTGCTGGGCGAACGGCTAAGGCGTTTGCAATGGCTGGCGGTGGGGCTTGCGGCAGCCGGTGTGGCGCAGCAGGTCTGGCAGGTCGGCAATCTGCCGTGGGTCTCGCTGCTGCTGCCGTTGACCTTTGGCTTCTACGGGCTGATTCGCAAGAAAGCCCCGGTCGCCGCCCTGCCCGGTCTGGTCGTGGAAACCTGGATGCTGGTACCGCTGGCGCTGATCTGGCTGGCGCTCAATCCAGGCGCCCTGAGTGCGCAGGCCGAGTTCTGGACCACCTCTCAGGCCATCTGGCTGGCAGCCGCAGGCCCGGTGACGCTGATCCCGCTGGTGTGCTTCAACGCCGCAGCCCGTCACCTGCCGTACACCACGCTGGGGTTTCTCCAGTATCTGGCGCCGACGCTGGTCCTGCTGCTGGCTGTGTTGCTCTATGACGAGCACATGAACGTCAGCACCGTCGTTACCTTCGCGTGTATCTGGGCCGGTCTTGCGATTTACAGCATCGACGCCTGGCTGAGCCTGCGCCGCCGACGCTGATCAAAAAACATACAGAACCTTGCAGACCACGTCCCGCGTGGCCTGCAAGGGGTTCTCCAACGGTTATCCACAGGCAGACTCACGCTATTTGTGCACAAGCCTTTGAAACTGCTGGATTTTTGATCAAATCCCGCAAAGCCTCGCCACACATGGCGTGCAACGCGATTCCCCCAGCTTATCCACAGGCAGGTGCAGGATAAGCGTGGATAAACTTCAGCGTGATTGCTCGTCCGAGCGCAACACCAACTCCACCATCAGATCATCCGCCAGTGTTTCCAGCAGGGCCTGCAGGTCGTCCAGCGAAAGCGTCAATGGCACGCCGAGCACAGCCTCGGCGTGAAACAGCAATTCGCTGCTCATGGGTGCAGGCGAGACATCGGTGATCAGCCGCTCGACATTGACACCCTGCTCCGCCAGCACACGAGTGATATCGCGCACGATACCCGCACGATCGTTGCCAACCAGCTCCATGCTGATCGGACGGGTCTGGCCGGTGGTCTCGACCACGCTTTCGGCGAGCAGCATGCGAATGCCATGAGCCGAAAGCGCATTCAGCGCGGCGATCAGGTCATCGTATTTTTCAGGTTCCACGCCCACTTTCAGAATGCCTGCGAACTGCCCGGCCATCCGGGACATACGGCTCTCCAGCCAGTTGCCGCCCTGCTCGGCGATGCATTGGGCGATGCGCTCGACCAGTCCGGGCTTGTCGGGGGCAACCAGCGTTACGACGAGATGATCCACGGTCAATTCCTCTTGTTGTTCACAATGCAAGGGTTGGATGAGTATAGGCAAGGTTGCGCAGCGGACCTCGAAAGGCAAATCGTGTACCGTTCAGCCTCACTTGTGGAACAATCCGGGCTGTTTCAAGCACAGCGCGAGGAAATCGTGACCGAATAAGTCGATCCAGTCGTTTTAGCGACATATTCACCAGCGTTTTCACAAGGCCGCCAGTCATGTAGTATTTCGCGGCGCGCACTACATAACACCAAAATCAATAACAGAGCGCTCCTTGAGTGAGCTCGACCCTGCTGAGCAGAGTGAGGCAAGTGCAATGACCGAGTACGTTCAAGTCGGTGACCTGCGGGTCGCCAAAGCCCTGTATGACTTCGTGCAAAACGAAGCCATTCCCGGAACCGGCCTCAGTGCCGATGCATTCTGGGCTGGTGCGGACCCACTGATCCACGACCTCGCTCCGAAAAACCGCGCTCTTCTCGAAAAACGTGACGACTTGCAGGCAAAAATCGATGCCTGGCATCAGTCCCGTGCCGGACAGGCGCACGACGCCTCGTCTTACAAGGCATTCCTTCAGGAAATCGGTTACCTGCTGCCCGAAGCGGCGGACTTCCAGATCACGACCCAAAACGTCGATGAGGAAATCGCCACCATGGCCGGCCCGCAACTGGTCGTACCGGTGATGAACGCGCGCTTTGCGCTCAACGCGTCCAACGCTCGTTGGGGCTCGCTGTACGACGCGCTTTATGGCACCGATGCCATCAGCGAAGCGGGCGGCGCCGAGAAAGGTAAGGGCTACAACAAGGTACGTGGCGACAAGGTCATTGCCTTCGCCCGCGCGTTTCTCGACGAAGCCGCGCCGCTGTCAGCGGGCTCGCACGTCGAATCGACCGCCTACAGAATGATCGACGGCAAGCTGGTGGTCAGTCTCAAGGGCGGCAGCAACACCGGGCTCAGGAACGACACACAATTGATCGGCTTTCAGGGCGATGCCTCGGCACCGATTGCCGTGCTGCTCGAACACAACGGCCTGCATTTCGAAATCCAGATCGATGCGTCCAGCCCTGTGGGGAAGACCGACCCTGCAGGTGTCAAAGACATCCTCATGGAAGCCGCGCTGACCACCATCATGGACTGCGAGGACTCCATCGCCGCGGTCGATGCCGACGACAAGGTCATCGTGTACAGAAACTGGCTGGGTCTGATGAAAGGCGATCTGGCCGAGTCGGTGTCCAAGGGCGGCGAAACCTTCACCCGCACCATGAACCCGGACCGCGTCTATACCACGCCTGCGGGCGGCGAAGTCACGCTTCACGGACGCTCGCTGCTGTTCATCCGCAATGTTGGTCACCTGATGACCATCGACGCGATTCTCGACAGGCACGGCAACGAAGTGCCGGAAGGCATTCTCGACGGCCTGCTGACCAGCCTGGCGGCGATGCACAACCTCAACGGCAACACCACACGCAGCAACAGCCGTCGGGGCTCGGTGTATATCGTCAAACCGAAAATGCACGGCCCGGAAGAGGCGGCGTTCACCAACGAGCTGTTCGGTCGCGTCGAGCAGGTATTGGGGCTGCCGCGCAACACGTTGAAAGTCGGGATCATGGACGAGGAGCGCCGTACCACGGTGAACCTCAAAGCCTGTATCCAGGCTGCCAGCGAGCGCGTGGTGTTCATCAACACCGGTTTCCTGGACCGCACGGGTGACGAGATTCATACCTCGATGGAAGCTGGTCCAGTGGTGCGCAAGGCTCAAATGAAGGCCGAAAAATGGATTGCGGCTTACGAGAACTCCAACGTCGATATCGGCCTGAAATGCGGCCTGCAGGGCAAGGCGCAGATCGGCAAGGGCATGTGGGCGATGCCGGACCTGATGGCTGCCATGCTGGAGCAGAAAATCGCTCACCCGCTGGCCGGAGCCAACACCGCGTGGGTGCCTTCGCCAACTGCCGCTGCTCTGCATGCGTTGCACTATCACAAGGTCGATGTGTTCGCCCGTCAGGCCGACCTGGCCCAGCGCGAGCCAGCCTCGGTAGACGACATTCTGACCATCCCGCTCGCGCCGAATACCGACTGGACGCCGGAAGAAATCCAGAACGAACTGGACAACAACGCGCAGGGCATTCTGGGTTACGTGGTGCGCTGGATCGATCAGGGCGTAGGCTGCTCGAAGGTGCCTGACATCAACGACATCGGCCTGATGGAAGACCGCGCAACGCTGCGCATTTCAAGTCAGCACATGGCCAACTGGCTGCGTCATGGCGTGGTCACCGAAGCGCAGGTGCTGGAAAGCCTCAAGCGCATGGCGCCGGTGGTGGATCGCCAGAACGCAGGCGATGCCCTGTATCGTCCACTGGCACCGGATTTCGACAGCAATATTGCCTTTCAGGCAGCGGTTGAACTGGTGATCCAGGGCACTCGCCAACCGAACGGCTACACCGAGCCGGTGCTGCATCGTCGTCGTCGCGAGTTCAAGGCCAGGAACGCTCAGTAACGCCGCAGGCAAAGCGCGCTTCAGGGCTCAGGCCCTGAGGCGCACTCGCTCATCGTAATGTCCTGAGTAGACGTCGTTTTTGTGGGAGCGGACAGGCGGAGCGCCTGTCCGGTCTGCTGCGGTCCAGCGTTTGCCACGGGACACCACAGTCGCAGAGATATGAAGGTATCTCTGACCGCCGTGTTTTACATTCCCAATTCCCGCCTGATCAGTTTCACCAGTTGCTTGGTATTCAGTGGCTTGAGCAGAAAATCCACGACGTTCAGGTGCATCGCATCAATGGCGTCACGCACGTTGGCATCGCCTGAAACGATGATGATGGGCAATTCGGCGCGGTCGGATTCTCGCACCTGACGTATCAGGTCCAGACCATCGGACGGCGCCATGCGCAGGTCGGTGATCAGCAGTCCTATGGACTCACGCGTTCTGATCAGCTCAAGCGCGCCGTCAACATCCGCCGCCGTCATGCAACTGATGTCATTGAGGCTCAGAATCTCGGCCAGCAGCTCGCGCGCATCATTGTCGTCATCGACGATCAATACACGTTGCGGCGCATCACGGTTGGGTTCCAGCATGACCTCAGAGAGGGCATTGCGCTCTTCGTCGCTCAATATGTCGTGGTCAATCATCGCAATCTCATCATTCCCTGAACCTATCCGACAGCAGATAACGGTCAACCTGCACTGTATTTCGTCGGCTTCCCGGCCAATGATCGTTCGCGCTCCGGTGCGTTCGTTCACCATTCTCTGGCAACAGCGTGCCCCATTACGTTCAGTCCCGGCGTAAGACTTACGTCCAATGGGCACTGTGCTGCAAGCGGCCGACCATGAGCGTCAATAAAAAGAACGCGGAACAGCTCATGAGTAAAGCAGACGCTTTCACCCAGGCAGGCAAGACAGCGGTGCTGCAGAACATTCACGGCACCATGCAGTTCCTGCAACGATTCCCGCCTTTCAACCAGATGGAAAATGCCCATCTGGCGTACCTCGTCGAACAATGTCAGCTCAGGTTTTACGCTGCCGATGAGAGCATCATCAAGCCTGGCGATGGGCCAGTAGAGCACTTTTATATCGTCAAACAGGGCCGAGTGGTAGGTGAACGTCCGCATTCTGCCAAGGGCGGTACGGAAACCACCTTTGAAATCACCACTGGCGAATGCTTCCCGCTGGCGGCATTGCTGGGCGAACGGGCCACGCGTACCGAGCATCTGGCCGCCGAGGATACCTTTTGCCTGCAACTGAACAAGCAGGCCTTCATCAAGCTGTTCGCACTGTCCACGACCTTTCGCGACTTTGCCCTGCGCGGCGTCAGCAGTCTGCTGGATCAGGTCAATCAGCAGGTCCAGCAGCGTGCCGCCGAAACCCTGGGTACGCAGTATTCCCTGAACACAAGGCTGGGCGAGCTTGCCATGCGACACCCGGTCATGTGCAGCCCCGAAATGCCAATGCGTGAAGCCGTGAAGCTGATGCATGAACAGCAGGTGGGCAGCATCGTCATCGTCGATGAGCGTCAGGCGCCGTTGGGGATTTTTACCCTGCGTGACCTGCGCGAAGCGGTCGCCGATGTCACCACCGACTTCGGCGCCGAGATCCGGCACAGCATGAGCCTGGCGCCCTTCCACCTGAGCCCCGACGCAAGCGCATTCGATGCGGCCATCGCGATGACCGGACGACACATCGCCCATGTGTGTCTGGTCAGGGATGGACGCCTGTGCGGTGTTGTTTCCGAGCGGGATCTGTTCTCACTGCAACGGGTCGACCTGGTGCATCTGGCGCGGACCATTCGCAATGCGCCACGCATCGAAGCGCTGACCGGATTACGCGGCGATATCGTCCAACTGGTCGACCGCATGCTGGCCCACGGCGCGTCTTCGACCCAGATCACGCAGATCATCACGCTGCTCAACGACCATACCGTCTGCAGGGTCATCGAACTGACGCTGGAAGAAAAAGGCGATCCCGGCGTGCCGTTCAGCTGGCTGTGTTTCGGCAGCGAAGGTCGGCGCGAGCAGACGCTGCATACCGATCAGGATAACGGCATTCTGTTCGAAGCCGCCGACGCCGCAGAAGCCACTCGCATCCGCGCGCTGCTGTTACCGATTGCCGAGCGGATCAACCAGAGTCTGGCGCAGTGCGGCTTCACGCTGTGCAAAGGCAACATCATGGCCAGTAACCCGGAGCTGTGCCTGTCGCGCGCCGAATGGTCCCGACGGTTCGCGTCGTTCATTCGGGAAGCCACGCCCGAGAACCTGCTGGCCTCGAGTATCTATTTCGACCTGCGCGTGGTCTGGGGCGATGAAAGCGGCTGCGAGCAATTGCGTCGCGGCATTCTGGAGCAGGTCGCGGACAACAAACTGTTCCAGCGCATGATGGCTGAAAACGCGCTGCGCCAACGTCCGCCCGTGGGTCGCTTCAAGGATTTCGTGCTGGCGCGCAGAGGCAGCGAAAAAGACACGCTGGACCTGAAAACCGAAGGCCTGACGCCGTTCGTGGATGGTGCACGGCTGCTGGCGCTGGCCAACGGCATCGGCGCCAACAACACCCTTGAACGCCTGAGGCAACTGGTCGAACGCGAGGCCATCGACCCTCTGGACGGCGCGGCCTACGAAGAGGCCTATCACTTCATCCAGCAGACGCGCATGCAGCAACACCAGTTGCAGAGCCGCCAGAACCTTGCGTACTCCAACCGCATCGATCCGGACACTCTGAACCATCTGGACCGGCGCATCCTGCGTGAATCGTTCCGTCAGGCGCAGCGGCTGCAAACCAGCCTGACGCTGCGTTACCAACTGTGAATATCGACGCCCTATGAATCTGTTCGACTGGCTGAAGCCTCGCCCCAAGACAGCACCGATGGAAAGCCACCAGTTGCAGCGGCTCAAGGCACTGCCGAGTTGCGCGAAGTTGAGCGAAAAGCCGTTGCGCCAGCAGCGCTGGGTGGTGCTGGATCTGGAAACCAGCGGCCTTAACATGAACCGCGACCAAGTGCTGTCCATCGGCGCTGTGGTGATCGAGGACGGTGCCATCGATCTGGGTCAGCAATTCGAGCGCACGTTACTGCGCGTCGATCACAAGGTCAGCCCCGCGGTATTGATTCACGGTCTGGCACCCAGCGCGATTGCCGCGGGCAGTGAGCCGGTCGAGGCGCTGCTGGATTTCATGGAGTTTCTGGGTGACAGCCCGGTGCTGGGGTTTCATGCGCCGTTCGACCAGCACATGCTGTCGCGCGCCTTGAAAGACAGCCTGAATTACCGCCTGCAGCATCCGTTCTTCGACGTCGCGGAAATCGCCCCGATGCTCTGCGAGCAGGCCAACCTGCGCCACGCCGGTCTGGATGACTGGACCCGTTTCTTCGGCCTGCACGCCGAAGAGCGCCACAACGCCAGCGCCGATGCCCTGGTCACCGCCGAGCTGGCCCTGATCCTGTTCAGCCACGCACGCCGTCAACAGATCGACAGCTCTGTCCGTCTGGAGGAATGTCTGGGCCAGTGGCGCAGGCGCAAGCAGTCGCATTCGTTCTGATGGCGTGAATCTGATACGCCTGTACAACCCGCGGGGCTGCATTCCCATGCTGGAGCACAGGGAAGATCGGACGTCATCGTCTGCCCCAACCGACAGACGCCAATTGCCACTACCCACGCGCCCTGTCACAATCGCGAATGATTCTCTTTAGTCAGATTCTTCTCATCGAGGCCGTTCGTGTCGTCAGTCCCAAGCCCTCATAGCGAGATCGTTGGAGCCTTGTATCGCGATCACCGCAGCTGGCTGCTGGCCTGGCTTCGGCGCAACATCGCCTGCCCGCAGCGCGCTCAGGATCTGAGTCAGGACACCTTCGTGCGCTTGCTGGGGCGTGACGAACTGGAGTCGCCCAGAGAACCGCGGGCGTTTCTGGCGACCGTTGCCAAGGGCCTGATGTTCGATCATTTCCGGCGTGCGGCGCTGGAACAGGCGTATCTCTGCGAACTGATGCAAGTCCCTGAAGCCGAACAGCCCTCCCCTGAAGAGCAGTTACTGATCCTGGAGGACCTGAAAACGATTGATCGTCTGCTGTCCACCTTGTCGAGCAAGGCGCGCACGGCCTTTCTGTATAACCGTCTGGACGGCATGAGCCACGGAGAAATTGCCGAACGGCTCGGTGTCTCCGTATCGCGGGTCAGGCAGTATCTGGCTCAGGCGATGCGGCAATGCTACGTGGCACTGTATGGCACGCCGACATGAACGCCAGACCGGTATCGGCACGTGTGCTGGATGCGGCCATCGAATGGCAGCTGAATCTGGATTCGGCCAGCGGTAACGATGCCGAGCGGGCCGAGTTTGCCCGTTGGCTGGCGGCCGATGAAGAACACGCCCGTGCCTGGAGCCAACTGGGCATGCTCAATCAGCGCTTTGCCGTACCGTCAGGTCCGGCGCGTAAGGCTTTGCAGCAGGCGCCCGGCACCTTGCGACGCAGTATGCGCAAGCTCGGCGGCGGTCTGGCCGGGGTATTTCTGGCCTGCGCACTGGCGCTGTTCACCGCTGACCGTTACCTCGCACTGGATTACTGGCTCGCCGATCAGCGCACTGCGACCGGCGAGCAGCGCGACGTGCGGCTGGCCGACAACACCGTCGTTCGCCTCAACACCCACAGCGCAATCGATGTGCGCTTCGATGCGCACCAGCGCCGGGTGATCCTGCAGGACGGCGAGATACTGGTACAGACCGGCGATCATGACGATCCCCGGCCCTTCATCGTGGAAACCCCGGACGGCAAGATGCGCGCGCTCGGCACGCGTTTTCTGGTCAGGCGCGACGCCGACGGTACGCTGCTCAGCGTGCTGCAATCGGCTGTCGCCGCCAACGCCCGTGATCTTCCTCAGGAACAGATCCTGCGCGAAGGCCAGCAAGTTCGCCTGACCCGAGAAGGCCTGGGGCCGCTGCTCGCGCTGCCAATGGGGGCAGACGCCTGGACCCGCGGCATGCTGGTGGTGGACAACGCTCGCCTGCAGGACATGCTGGCGGAGCTGGGCCGTTATCGACAGGGACATCTGGGCGTCGATCCGCTGATAGCCGACCTGCGCATCACCGGCAGTTTTCCGCTGACCGATACCGACCTGGCGCTCAAGGCGTTGCTACCTGCGCTGCCTGTACGGATCGAACAGCATACGCCCTGGTGGGTCACGGTCCTGCCAAGGAATGACACCGCTGCGGCAAAATTCTGAAACACAGCGGCGAGCCCCAACCGTGCCCTGTGCTGACACTTTTCAGGTTTCATGCGGCTCAGCCTTAACGAGCCCTGCCCTTTCGCCTGTGGATACCCCATGAAAAGCCAAACCGTGCGTCGCTGGTCTGTCGTCCATACCTGGAGCAGCCTGATCTGCACACTGTTTCTGTTGATGCTGGCCATCACCGGTCTGCCGCTGATCTTTCACCACGAGATCGATCACCTGCTGGGCGATGCGCCGCATTACAGGGAAATGCCCGCCGACACGCCTCACTTGAACCTGGAGCAGTTGGCGAAGGCTGCTGAAGCGCATCGTCCCGGTGAGGTGATGCAGTATTTCGGCTGGGACGATGAAGATCCCAATGGTGTCATGGCGATTACTGCGGCAACGGCCGGAACCGAACCCAACTCGTCCCACACCTTCGCACTGGACGCGCGCACTGGCGAAGCGCTGGAAATGCCTTCGGCCAACGGCGGTTTCATGATGGTCATGCTGCGCCTGCACGTGGACATGTATGCCGAGTTGCCGGGCAAGCTGCTGCTGGCCTTCATGGGCGTGCTGTTCGTGGTGGCTATTGTGTCCGGGACGGTGCTGTACTCACCGTTCATGCGCAAGCTGGAATTCGGCACGGTGCGGGCCAGCAAATCCACCCGGACACGCTGGCTGGACCTGCATAACCTCATCGGTGTGGTGACGCTGACCTGGGCATTGGTGGTGGGCGTCACAGGCGTGATCAGTGCCTGTGCCGACCTGTTGATTGCTTCGTGGCGCAATGACGCGTTGGCAACCATGGTCGCGCCCTATCGCGACGCACCGCCGCTGACGCAACGCGCCCCGGCCACACGCTTGCTGGAAATCGCCGAATCCGCCGCGCCCGGTATGCAGGCCGATTTCATCGCCTTCCCCGGCACGCGCTTCTCCAGCGAGCATCACTACGCCGTGTTTCTGAAGGGCAACACGCACCTCACCGCGCACCTGGCGACACCGGTACTGATCGATGCCCGGACGCTGCAAGTCACCGCCGTGGTCGAACGCCCCTGGTACATGGACGCACTGGGCATGTCGCAACCCTTGCACTTCGGTGACTACGGCGGCATGCCGATGAAGATCCTCTGGGCCGCTCTGGATGTGCTGACCATCATCGTACTCGGCAGCGGTGTTTACCTGTGGTGGACAAGGCGACGCGCCACCCGAACAGTGAGCGAGCAACCGGCGCAGGTGGTGCAATGAGTGGCAAGCCGTCCCGGTTCTGGAAAACCTTCGCCAAACCCGCATGGATCGCGCTGCTGACCGGCACCGGCCTGTTTGCCGCATTACTGGGCGACGGCTGGTGGGACACGCTGGCGTGGGCCGGCATGGGGATAGCTGCCGGTCTGAGTGTCCGAGGGTTGCTGGCGCGACGCGGATAGAGCGGGCGCGGCCTTGAAATCGAACGCGCTCACGGCCAATCCATTCACCCCGATTGCAGTCCCGCCACTCGCTGACTAGTCTATGGACCTGTCTCAGTCGAGGAACACCCATGTCTGCCCCCCAGATGACGTTGTATTTCAATGCGGCCTCTCCTTTCGCCCGCAAGGTGGTGGTGCTGCTCCATGAAACCGGTCAGGTTGACCGCGTGCAGTTGCATACCACCGTGTTGACACCGGTCAATCCGTCTGAGGAACTCAACGGCGACAACCCGGCAGGCAAGCTCCCGGCCCTGCGCCTGGCCGACGGTAATGTGATCCACGACAGCCGGGTCATCCTCGATTATCTGGACCACCAGCATGTCGGCAATCCGCTGATCCCGCGCGACGGCTCGGCACGCTGGAGACGTCTGACTCTCGCGTCGCTGGCTGATGCCATACTCGATGCTGCCATCCTGATCCGTTATGAGACTGCCCTGCGCCCTGCCGAGAAGCACTGGGATCTGTGGCTGGAAAACCAGCAGGCAAAGATCGAGCGCACGCTCAGCTATCTGGAGCAGGACGCCATCACCGAACTCAGCTCATCATTCGATGTGGCGTCCATCAGCGTCGCGGCCGCGCTGGGGTATCTGGATTTCCGCCAGCCTGATCTGCACTGGCGCGGTGCCTATCCGCGCCTGGCCAACTGGTATCTGGAAGTCAGCCAGCGACCTTCGATGCTGGCAACTCAGCCACCGGCCTGAGGCTGCGTGATCGGTTGCCGTGGCCTGCACGGGATCGTGGCGGCTCCGGTAACTGACTGACGATGATGGAGATCAGGCAGCGCGCTCGTGCCTGATCCTCGCGCAAACCGAGCCACTTACTCATGACGCACCTCCAGACCGGTATCGAGCGGCCGGCCTGGGCGACTGATCGCAATGCCGTACCAGTCCAGCTTGCGGGTCAGGACCATGAACACACTCAACAGGCCGAACAGCAGCAATGCGCCCATCAGCAACGCGTAATCCTCGGCACTGAGCAGTCCGTAGAGCAACCCGTACAACGCGCTCAGACCCGCTGCAAACCCCGCCCCGTGAAGCACGCTGCGCAGCACGTGACTGACATAGAAACCGATCAGACACACACAGGCGCTCGCCGACAGCAGGTAGGCCATGGCAAACCCCAGATGCTCGGACAGCGACAGCAGCATCAGGTAGAACAACGCCAGCGCCGCACCTACCAGTGCGTATTGAACCGGGTGCACGGCCATGCTTTTCAGCACTTCGAACAGGAAAAACCCGGCGAAAGTCAGCGCGATGAACAACAGTGCGTATTTGATCGCCCGGTCACTCTTGAGGTACTGATCCACCGGATCGACAAAGCTCACGCCGAAACTGCGGCTTTTGAAGTCTTCGCAGGTCTGCGCTGTCAGGCAGCGCCTTAGCGCCTCTTCCAGATTGGTGGAAAAGAACGAGGCCTGCCACGCGGCACTGAAACCTTTATCGGTGATCTCGCGCTGGGTCGGCAGGTAATTGCCGATGAAGCTCGGGTGTGGCCAGTCGGCACTCAACTGCACACGACTGGACTTGCCCACCGGCACGACCTCGTACTGGCCGGTGCCCTGCAGACGCAGGTCGAACGCGAAATCCAGCGTGACCTGCTCGCGACCTTCCAGCATCGGCAAGTTGGCGCTGACGCCTTCGCCCAGCCACTCGACTCGCGATCCCGGCAACAAGTCCAGCGTCTGTCCGTTCATCTGCAGTCCGGGAGAACTTTCAATACCCCGAATATCGCTGATACCCAGCGCCAGATAAGGCTTCTCGAAGGTGTAGTCGGCAAAGTCATCCGTGACACCTAACTGCTCGGGCAATACGAACTGGCCGCTGATGTGATTATCGGCATGATAAAGCCGTGCCTCGTAGATGCCTCGCGAACGCAGTTCGGTCTGTACCTGGCCATCCAGTTCGAAACGCTCCGGCAGAAAGTACAGATAGCCGCGCTGAGAGGCGGTCTCAAGGTAACGCTCTTCGGTCTGCGCGTTGGTCTTCCAGAGGCGTACGTTCTTGCGATACGGCACGACGAGCAGCGGACCGGTCAGACGCTGACTGAAGCTGGAACTGCGCGCGATGTCCTCAAGCACCCCGTCGCGCTGCAACTGCCGATCCGTGATCAGACTGCCGATCATCAGCAATGGAATCAGCAACAGGATGATCAGCAACGCAATGGTGCCCAGTTTTACAGCCAGATTTCGGTTCATGGGGCTCTCCCTGTTTTTCGATGGGGAGAGTCTGGAATGGGCGTGTGGAGGCAGGATGGGGGTTGTGTGGAGATTGTGTGGTGACGGGGCAAACGGTCTGCCCGGATGTCGCGCGGTCCACGAAGCCAGGTTTCTTCAGTCGGTTGACTGAATGTCACCCGGCAGCGACAGCCTCACCTCGACCCCGCCCTCGACATTCCCGATGCGCATTTCCCCTGCATGCAACTGCACGACTTCTTCAACGAAATTCAGCCCGAGCCCGGTGCTTTTCCGACCGTTGTGAGGACGTGGCAAGGAGTAGAAGCGCTCGCAAAGACGCGGCAAGGCGTAGTCGGGAATCGGGGAGGCATCGTTATAGAGCGTGAAGCGGATCCGCTCACCCTCAGGCTTGGCGGTCAGGCTCAGCCTTCCATTGACAGGGATGAAGTCCAGAGCGTTATCGATCAGGTTGGCCAGTGCCTGACTCAGCAGAAAGCGCTCACCCAGCAGTCGCAGACCTGGGTCGATCTGAATGTCGATGCGTAAACCTTGCCGCTCGATCCGGGTGCTTCTGGTCACCAGCAGTTCGTCGATCAGTTCCGCCAGGGCAATTGGAAGCCGTTCTTCCAGGCCCTGTCGCTGTTCGACCATCGCCAGGTTCAGCAAGCGCTCGATCAGTTGCTGCAAACGGGCGCTCTCGCCCTCAATGTTGCTGACGAAACGTTGTCGCTGTTCGCGTGGCATTTCATCCTGCAACAGCTCGGCAGCGCCGCGAATGGCCGCCAGCGGGCTTTTCAGTTCGTGGGTCAGCGTATACACGTAGCGCTCGACGTAGGCTTTGCCTTCCAGTTGCGTGCGCATATGTTCGACCGCCGCAGACAGCTGTTCAAGCTCGCCTCCACGGTAATGCGGCAGTTCGACACGGCGCCCTTCGCTGACCGCCTGGGCATAGCCGGTCAGACGCCGCAAGGCCGACCCCAGCCACCAGGAAAACAGCCCGCCCAGCAACAGCCCCAATACCATCAGGCCAGCGCCATACCAGAGCAATCGCCGCTCGGCGCGGTCGACATAGGGTTGCAAGGAGCTGTTGGGCTTGGCGACCGTGACCACACCAATGATCCGGCCGTTGTCTCGAATCGGCGCGCCAACGTGCATGACGGACGAATTTGGATCGTCAGGATCGCTGCGGGTCGAACGCGCGCCATACTCGCCGCGCAGGGTCAGATACACGTCGTTCCAGCGTGAATAGTCCTGCCCCACTGCCTGCCCGCTGGAATCGAGCAGAACGATACCGTTGGCGTCGGTCACGTAAATACGGTTGTTGACCTGATTTTTCGGCAAACCCCAGATGGTCGCCGCGGGCTGACGCAGACCATAGGCCTTGAGCGCGCCAGGCAGATGACTTTGGTCCAAGGTGCCGTTTCTCACATCGTCGTGAATGATCTCGGCCAGCAGATTGGCGGTGTCGACCAGGGTTTCTTCGGTGGATTGACGCACGCCGGGGCGGACTTCCTTCATCACCGTGCTGAGCACGAAATAGCCGGTCAGGGCGATGAATACCGCGTAGACCAGAAAGATCCGGATGCTCAACGGCATCAGCTGTGGCCCGGGCTGAAACTGTAACCCAGCCCGCGATGGGTCTGGATCGGCTCTGCATCCGCCGCCACAATCCGCAGCTTGGCGCGTACGCTCTTGATGTGGCTGTCGATACTGCGCTCGTACCCGGCATCTGCCGACACGCCCATCGCATCGAGCAACTGCTCACGACTGAACACGCGCTCGGGCTGAGCCAACAGGCATTGCAGCAGGCGGAATTCGTGACGGGTCAGGCTCAAGGGCTGGGCACGGTAGCTGATCTGAAAACGCTCAAGATCAACCGTGAACGGCTGGTTGTCTGAAACAGGTGCAGCACGCGGCTGCATACGCTTGAGAATGGCCCGGACCCGCGCCGCCACCTCCCGCGGGCTGAACGGTTTGACAACATAGTCATCGGCCCCGATCTCCAGCCCCACAACCCGGTCGATTTCCCCATCACGCGCACTCAGGAACATGACAGGCACTTCGCTGAAGCGCCGCAGCTGCTTGCACGTCTCGAAACCGGTGATGTCCGGCAGGCCGATATCCAGAATGATCAGGTCGGCGGGCGATGCGCGCTGATGATGGATAGCGTCCTGCCCCAGGCTGAGCCATGACGTGGTAAAGCCCTCGCTTTGCAGCGCATAGACCAGCGTATCGGCAATTGCGGCTTCGTCTTCGACAATCAATATGTGCGGCATGGCATCCGAGCGCTGGGAGAGAGGGCGAAACGTTGCGCGATTTCAGCCCTCTGCGTCAATCAGCAATCGGGCTTGTCGGCGGTATAGCGGCGTGCCGGATTGACGGCTGCGTCGAACTCGCGAAGCGCCTTGGCACCGATCAGCAGCGGGTAGTTGAAGTGACTGCGGTCCACCAGATTGACTTCGACGGTACGCTTCTTGTTGCCCAGGCAAAGCTCCATGTCCACGACCGGACGCTTGGTCGGGTCGATGACTTCATCGTCTTCGTCATCGCCTTCGGAGCGGCCCTTGATCTTGCTGATTCGCGAAACCTTGTGCTCGTAGACCTTGCTGTCGGCATCTTTGGTCGCCAGACGGAAACGCACCCAGTCATCGCCATCACGCTTGAACAGCTCGATGTCTTTGGCCGACAGCGAAGCGGTCAACGCACCGGTGTCCATCTTGGCCTTGAAGGTCTGGCCGACGTCCACCACCTTGATGTTCTCGTAACGACCATAGAGCGTAGGTTCGGCTGCCATGACAGGCAGAGCGAGCAGGGACAACAGCGCCAGAATCGGTTTCACGTGCAAGGTTCCTCACAATGGACAACGCCTGATTGGCGCCCGGTTTTAGACACCTAACCTGCCGTTGGTTCGGCAGCTCGGGGGTTTGTGAGCATAATCCCCCGCACATGAAACATTTGTAAGTACCTGTGTAATTGGCGGCAAACGTGATGATCTTTATCATTGGCGCCCCAGAACGCTCAAGAGTCTCTTATGCGCCGTGTGCTTACCGGCTGTTCAGTCGCCACGCTCCTGCTGATCAACACACTCATATTGATTGGCCCATTGCTGGTTTTTGCTCTGCTCAAACTACTGTTCAGAGGCCGAATGCGTGATCACTGCTCGCATGCGGTCATGTGGATTGCCGAAACCTGGGCCGAGATCGACAAGCTCATCTTCGCGGCCTGCATTCCCACGCAGTGGGATATCCGTGGCGACGAAGGCTTGCGCGATGACACTTCGTATCTGGTGATCAGCAACCATCAATCCTGGGTCGATATCCCGGCGCTGATTCAGGCGCTCAATCGGCGCACCCCGTTTTTCAAGTTCTTTCTGAAAAAAGAACTGATCTGGGTGCCGCTTCTTGGCCTGGCTTGGTGGGGGCTGGATTATCCGTTCATGAAACGCTACACCAAGGCGTTTCTGGCAAAGAACCCGGAACTCAAGGGCAAGGATCTGGAAATCACCAAGGCAGCCTGTGAGTTGTTCAAGCGCCAACCGGTGACCATCGTCAACTATCTGGAAGGCACGCGCTTCACGCCCGCAAAACATACGGCTCAATCCTCACCCTATACCAGCCTGCTCAAGCCCAAGGCAGGTGGTGTGGCGTTCGTGCTGGCGGCGATGGGTGAACAACTGGATGCGATTCTGGACGTCACGGTCGTGTATCCCGGCTCCGGCATTCCAGGCTTCTGGGACATGCTGTGCGGGCGCGTGCCGAAAGTGATCGTTGATATCAAGACCCGCGAGCTGGAGCCCTGGCTGTGGCAGGGAGACTACGAGAACGACCCGGTGTTTCGCGAGAAGGTGCAGGGCTGGGTCAATCAGCTCTGGATCGAGAAAGACGCGCGCATCACCGCGTTGCGCCCGAAGGCACAGCAACACTAACGGTTTTGACAGGTAGACGGCATGGCGCTGGCTGACGAATGCTGACCTCGAATCCCTCAAGAGGTCATGCCCATGCCAACGCTCGCCGCTAAGCTGCTTGGCTCCTATCGCTACGATGCCTTGAATCGCCTGGCAAACTGCAGGCCAGCGGGCAAAGACGCTGTCAGACGCTTCTACCTGAAGGACCGTATCTGCAGCGAACTTCAAGGAACGTCAGGACGTAGCATTGCGCAGGCAGAGCATTGGTTACTTGCGGTCAGCGCCACCGATGCCGCAGGCAACCAAAACGCTCTGCTGGCCACCGATCAGTCACATTCTGTGCTGCACAGCCTCAACGATCAGCAACGCCATACGTGCGCCTACCCGCCCTACGGCACGTCAGCAAAAACAGCCCCGCCCGTGTTGACAGGCTATACCGGCCAGATACCTGATCCGGTGACCGGGCATCTCCTGCTGGGCAATGGCTACCGGGCCTTCAATCCTGTTTTGATGAGGTTCAACAGTCCTGACGCGGCAAGCCCGTTCGATGAGGGCGGGCTCAACGCCTATGCCTATTGCCAGGGCGACCCCGTTAACCACACAGACCCCAGCGGGCGCTTTCCGATAGGTGCTTTGGGAATGATAACCGTGGAGTTGAGAAAGGTCATTCCGTCGGTGGCGAAGGGGATCAGCCTGACCAACGGAGACGACATTTTTCAAACTGTGCTCCACGCGTTGGAGAGAAATGTAGCCGCACCAGCACCGATAACGCCCACCAGAGAATTTCTTCAAAACGCCATGGAGGGACTGGATAAAAAATCGCCCTTTATCCAGAGGCTTAAAGCAGTCAACGAAAACTTCGCCAGTCACGGCAACACCGACCTGACCCAACAGCAGGCCATGAATTACGCCGCTTTGGCAGAACGAGTGAGCACAGGCAAGATGAGCAACTCAGGTGCTCACGCATATGCGGCGGCTATGTGGGCGCACAAGCTGCGCACCGGGGATGACATCAAGACCCCTATAGTGGCTATTGCGTTCAACGCCGCGGGGGCCATGACGTCAGGCGTGCATGATCATGCACTACTTAAAACCGGTGCTTTATTACGTAGAGGATCATGACAAAGACTTGCCAGTCAGCTACCGGCCCCCCACAGCCCGCTCAGGCTCTGCAGCGCGGAGCCACTGGCGCCTTGTTGCCCCAGGTATTGCAGGATGACAGGGACAAACTGGCTGACCATGCTGCTGTCCATGCCCAGTGCCTTGAAGGCATTGTTCACATCGCCCATGCTCTGCACGTTGCCCAAGGCACTGTTGAGCATCGAATTGTCGCCTGCCTTGCTCCCGCCCAACAGCTTGCCCAGGCCGTTGGCACCGCCCAGGCTGTCGAGTGCCGAAGTACCGGAGAGTTGCTCCAGACCAGGAACCGATTTAGCCAGTTGCGAGTAGTCATTGCCGGCCAGTTTGTTCTTCGCCAACCCCAGCAATGCACCTGTCCCGCCAACCGCCTGTTCCGGGGTCACGTTGAGCTGAGAGCCCAGCGCGTTGAGCAGGCCTGCGGCTTCAGGCGCAGCGGTGGCTTTCTGATTCCCGCCGGTGGCGTTGGAAACCGCATTCGCCGCGTCATTCAGGTTGAAGGCAAACACCGGGCTTGCCGCCAGGCCCATCAACGTTGCCAGTGCCATCACACGTGCAGTCTTCATTCGGTCAACCTCATCAAACCTGAACCGCCCGTGAGTGGGCGGTAAAACAGACTTTTGACTGAATGAGCCAAGGCTTGTTCCCGAAGCCTCACAGGAGAGAGCGGCTATTTCCGATTGCGACGTTTGAGCGTGACGTCCAGACGGGCATTACCTGACAGTCCTGATAGCTAGGCTGCGATCAACGTCATGCGCACACTGAACCTCAATGGTCCGTGCCACCGAGGAAAGCCTGATGACTTCCATCGATTCTACCCTGCTGTGCCGTTACCGCTACGACCCTGTCGATCGTCTGGCAAGTACTTCGCGTACAGATCAGGACACTGCGCAGCATTTCTATATAAAGAACCATTCGACTATGCAGATTCAAGGTCAACATCGAAATAGACAGCTACACGTGGATGGGTACTTATTGGCGCAACAGAATCAGCAGGATCATCAAGCCAGAGTTACGCTGCTTGCCAGCGACCAACAGCGTTCGATCATTACGATACCTGGGGCCAGGGTTTCGTATACGCCGTATGGCAACAGTAACTCATCGACTATCCCTCCAGATCTACCGAGTTTCACAGGGCAGCATGCAGACCTCGTGACCGGACATTATCTGTTGGGTAATGGCTATAGGGCATTTAATCCGGTGCTGATGAGATTTAACAGCCCTGACAGTTTGAGCCCGCTTGGTGAAGGTGGATTTAACGCGTATGTTTATTGTTTCGGGGATCCGGTCAACTGCGTGGATGAGGACGGACATCTAAAAACCAGAGTGTTAGCCAGCATTTTCAAAGGATTAAGACCCTCACCGACGATTAGAAACAAACTCAGCATAACTCGACATGCTTCTGTATTACCGCCGAAATCAGATTTGGATGTTAAAACGCTTGCTGGAATGATACAGGGTAATGTAACCAACAACGTCTCAGAAAGAGTGCGTAAGGTAAAGTCTCGCGTCAGAGTCGTTAGTACAAAGGACGGGCGACTTATCATGAAGAAACCTAAGCACTACATAAGGCGTTTGAAGCAGGCTGGTACGTTCAGCGAACCAGAGCAGAGGGCCATACAGCTGCAGATGCGCCCCCTTCCTCCCGCTCCCGATGGCCGATGGCTCGGCCCCCGTCCGAGCCTCAAGAGAACAAACGAAACGCACGCGTATGAACAGGACTCATCCGAATATCTCCAGGATGCAACCGAGGTCATGAGCAGCGCCATGCCCCCAAAAAAGCGAAAAGACATCCTTTATATCGAGATCGAGAACGAAACCGCAAGGATTCGAGGCTCGAACCAAGCCGTGACACCTGGTGATTCTAATAGCTAGGCTGCGAACCGGATTTCGAGCAGGCTCAAACCTGAGTGATTCACGTCAGAGAAGGTAAGCTCCATGAGCTCGATTGCACAGGCACAGCTTTGCCGTTATCACTATGACGCGGTGGATCGCTTGGCACGCAGCGAACTTCAAGGTCAAATCAGCCTGAAGCTTTTCTATAAAAAGAACCGTCTGACTACGCACATTCAGGGACACACACAGCGCACTCTGCTGCACGCCGATGAACAATTGTTGGCGCTTCGGGTTGGGCAGAACCAGACGATAACGCATGTATTGCTCGCGACCGACCAGCAGGCATCGGTCATTGCGACACCTAGGGAGAGGGCTTACTTTACGCCGTATGGTCATCGGCATCCGCAAGCCAATTCCATGAGCCTACCCGGCTTCAATGGCCAACAGGCAGATCGGGTAACCGGGCACTATCTTCTGGGCAACGGTTACAGAGCGCTCAATCCGGTATTGATGAGGTTCAACAGCCCGGACCGTTTGAGCCCGTTTGGCGAGGGAGGATTGAATGCGTATGCCTATTGCAAGGGGGACCCGGTTAATCAGGTTGATCCGACAGGGCTCATACCTGCGTTCATGAAACCTTTTCGCAAATGGCTGGCGCGCATAAATACACCGCCTCCGGAGGCTAAAGACGCCTTTGTGCGCCTGGAACTGAGCAATAAACGAACGGTGAAGGAAGAGATTAATATCTACGATCACGATATCGGGTCAGGACAAAAACAGCTGGTCGTCAACGCACATGGCGCACTCCCCGGTACTGCCAGTAACAGCACGCTGTTTGCCCAGCAAAAATACGTAGGTGCAGAGCATCTGATCGCTGAACTAAAAGAACAAGGCACCGTGTTCGAAAACTACGAAAGTGCGCACATCATCGCGTGTTACTCTGCTGACACCCTTATGCCGTTCGCAAAACAATTCTCACGTCAAACCGGCCTCCCCACGTTGGGCTACCGGAAAACTGTAACTGCTGAAGAAAAGCTGAGTGGAAATGCCATCAGAATCGAAATCATGCGTAAAAACCTGTTCGAGCTCTCTTCTTCCAAAAAACACAAAGCGCGTGGCAAAAGCTTTAGCTACGCCCCCTACTGGTTTGGGAGAAGCAACTCCTCCACTTCCGTCTGATCTGGAGCGGGCAACCTGAGCTGCCCGCTCCAGACCACGTCACGCTGCACAACGTGTGCGAATCAATCACAAACGTCTTCGGCACACCCGCATCGAACTCGCCATAGCCATGCAGCACATCAGCGATTTTGATCGTTACACCACGTCTGACCACTGTATCTAATGACCATGGCGATACTCACAAAAGATCTGTTTACAACGCTGTCAGCGTTTTAATAACGGTGCTTATTCAGCAACACGATTCTGCCTTACTACACTGAGCACACTTACACCTGACGATTCTGATAGCTAGGCTGCGAACCGGATTTCGAGCAGGCTCAAACCTGAGTGATTCACGTCAGAGAAGGTAAGCCCCATGAGCTTGATCGCACAGGCACAGCTTTGCCGTTATCACTATGACGCGATGGATCGCTTGGCACGCAGCGAACTTCAAGGTCAAATCAGCCTGAAGCTTTTCTATAAAAAGAACCGTCTGACTACGCACCTTCAGGGACACACACAGCACACACTGCTGCACGCCGATGAACAACTGTTGGCGCTTCGGGTGGGGCAGAACCAGACGACAACGCATGCATTGCTCGCGATCGACCAGCAGGCATCGGTCATTGCGACACCCGGGGAGAGGGCTTCCTTTACGCCGTATGGTCATCGGCATCCGCAAGCCAATTCCATGAGCCTACCCGGCTTCAATGGCCAACAGGCAGATCGGGTAACCGGGCACTATCTTCTGGGCAACGGTTACAGAGCGTTCAATCCGGTATTGATGAGGTTCAACAGCCCGGACAGTTTGAGTCCGTTTGGCGAGGGCGGATTGAATGCGTATGCGTATTGCATGGGCGATCCGGTCAATCGAGACGATTCCACAGGGCACACGCCTGCCTTCATCAAAAGGGCTTTTAGGTTCATGGGGCTCATTAAAAAATCCCCTCGTGCAACCAATCCAAAGATGAAGAATTTCATCCCTCTGAGTGAAGATGCTTATACCTTCGAGGATGTGATCGAAGGACAGAAGAGGCTGAATATTTCAGCGCATGGAGGAAGGTCTGAAGGGTCTCCCGCTTGGAAAATGGTTATGAATAAGATGGTCTTCTCAGCAAAACAAATCCACAGTTTTCTCCAACAAAAGGGCTATGACTTGGAGAAGTATAAACAGATACGTTTGATCTTCTGCTATTCGGCAGATGGAGGCCAGACCTCATTTGCTGCTGAGTTTGCAGATCTCACCCAAAAGCCCGTCACCGGTTTCAAGGGTAAAGTTGCAGATAACCGGAGTGTGCAAGGCGTTGCCAGGACCGTCGCTGATATTCGAAAACAATACCCGAAACAGTCAGATAGCGCTGTGGCCGAGTACTACTCAAAGAGGAAACATAAGATTCTCCTCCCAACAGATCAAGACGAGATTGTCGATTTCCTTCCGAAGACGAGTCGTTGATCAATGGCCCATCAGCGGGTGATGTAACTGCGACCGGACTTGGGAAACACCCACCTTTCTCAAGCCCGGACACAACACATCCATCGCTCTCATGCAGCCGTCAACATCACGCCGCGCTGAACAACCTGTGCGGATCAATCACAAACTTCTTCGGCACACCCGCATCGAACTCGCCATAACCACGCGGCGCATCATCAAGGCTGATGACCTCGACCCCCACTACGTCAGCGATCTTGATGCGATCCCACATGATGGCTTGCATGAGTTGGCGGTTGTACTTCATGACCGGCGTCTGGCCGGTGTGGAAGCTGTGAGACTTGGCCCAACCCAGGCCAAAGCGGATACTCAGGCTGCCCATTTTCGCAGCGGCATCCACGGCTCCTGGATCTTCAGTGACGTACAGCCCGGGAATGCCGATCTTGCCCGCGACGCGCACCACGCCCATCAATGAGTTGAGCACCGTGGCCGGCGCTTCTGCCTGCGCACCGGCATGGCCATGCCCGCGCGCCTCGAAGCCCACCGCATCGATTGCGCAATCCACTTCAGGCTCGCCCAGCAGCGCAGCGATCTGTTCATGCAAGGGCGTGTCCTGCGACAGGTCGGCAATCTCGAAACCCTGAGCCTTGGCGTGAATCAGACGGGTCGGATTGACGTCCCCTACGATCACCACCGCAGCGCCCAGCAAACGCGCCGAAGCCGCCGCTGCCAGACCCACCGGCCCGGCACCGGCCACGTACACAGTGCTACCCGGCCCGACACCTGCGGTCACTGCGCCGTGGTAGCCGGTGGGCAGAATGTCTGAGAGGCAGGTCAGGTCGCGGATCTTTTCCATCGCAGCATCGCGATCCGGCAGTTTGAGCAGGTTGAAGTCGGCGTAAGGCACCAGCACATACTCCGCCTGACCGCCGACCCAGTCGCCCATGTCGACATAACCGTAGGCCCCACCCGCACGAGCGGGGTTCACGGTCAGGCAGACGCCCGTGTGCTGTTCCTTGCAACTGCGGCAGCGGCCGCATGCCACGTTGAACGGCACGGACACAAGATCGCCGACTTTCAGATGTTCCACATCACGACCGGCTTCAAGCACTTCACCGGTGATTTCATGGCCGAGCACAAGCCCGGTCTGGGCAGTGGTGCGGCCGCGAACCATGTGCTGGTCCGAGCCGCAGATGTTGGTGGACACCACGCGCAGAATCACACCGTGTTCGATACGCTTGCCGCGTGGGTCTTCCATTTTGGGGAAAGGAATGCTTTGCACTTCGACCTTGCCAGCGCCGAGATACACTACACCGCGATTACCAGACATGCTTTCACCTCGCTTTTATTGTGTTGTAGCGGAGAAATGCGCTGCTTTTATTGATGTTGCAGCAACGCACCGATTGCTCTGGGTTGCTTGTGTTGTAACTTGCAGGGAAACCATGACGGTGGGAGGGGCTTGCCCGCGATGCGTGTTTTCAGGCGACTTGCGGATAGCCGGTCTGACACCATCACCGGCAAGCCGCCTCCCACAGTCCTGTGACTCCTGTGATCCCTGTGATTGTGTTGTGAAACCCTACAACACCACCGTCCTGTTGGCGTTGAGAAACACCCGCCGTTCAATGTGATAGCCCACGGCGCGAGCCAGTGTCAGCCCTTCAATGTCACGGCCCTTGGCAATCAGGTCCTCGGGATAGTGACTGTGATCGACCACCTCCACGCCCTGCGCGATGATCGGGCCTTCGTCCAGGTCGTTGTTGATGTAGTGCGCCGTTGCACCCACCAGCTTCACGCCCTTGTTGTAGGCCTGATGATAAGGCTTCGCCCCTTTGAAACCGGGCAGCAATGAATGGTGAATGTTGATCGCCTTGCCATCGAGCTTGCGGCACAGATCCGGTGACAGCACTTGCATGTAGCGGGCAAGGATCACCAGTTCGGCACCGGACTCTTCGATGACCTTCCAGACCTTGGCCTCTTGCGCAGGTTTGTCGTTGGGGTCGAGGGGGAAATGGTAGTACGCAATTCCGTGCCACGCTGCCAGTGGCTCAAGATCGGGGTGATTTGACACCACCGCGACCACGTCCATGGACAGCTGATTGATGCGCTGGCGGTATAGCAGGTCATTCAGGCAATGATCCGCCTTTGACACCATGATCACGACTTTCGGCCGGTAGTTGGGCGCAGTCAGTTCGAATATCATGCCGAACGCGCTGCCCCGCTCGGCCAGACCTGCGCGAAAACCCTCTTCGTCGAAGCCGTCGGGCTGGCGAAATTCGACACGAATGAAAAAGCGTCCCGACAGGCGATCATCGAACGAGTGGTGCTCGGTCACGTAGCAACCCTGCTCGAACAGAAAGCGGGTCACGGCATCGACCGTACCCAGGACGCTGGGGCAGTCGGCAGTCAAAATCCATGTATCGGGGGCACGACTCATTAAGCGAATACTCCTGAATCCTTATCGCCTGTCAGGTCTTCGCGAAGACGCTGGATCAGACACCATTCACTTCAAGCCTGAACACTCAAACCATACTCGGCCGACGCATCCTGCAGCCACAGCCACCAGTAATCGGCGAAGCTGCGACGAATCAGCAGTTCCCAGGTTTCTTCGCCTGTACGACGGATCACCAGTTGCGACTTGGCGAACACCGTGCCGACGGCCTTGCCCACTGGAAAGTTGTCCGGGTGAACATCGTAGCTGGTGGATTTCATCAGGACCTGACGAACCCTGGGACCGGTCAACTCGAGAATCGACTGGCCACCGCTGACGTTGACGATTGCGATGTGCAAGCCCGCCAATGCTTCACGCAGTTGTTGCTCCGCAGCGAGTTCTTCGCCGCTCGGCACGATCAGCAGCCACTCGTCCGGGCCCATCCACTGCAGCGAACGTTCACCACTGATAACCAGCATCAGTGCTGCGGGCAACTCCATGCCAAGCGCCTTGTGCACGCCAGCAGCAAACGCCGGATCGTGGGCATCACCACGAAGAGTCAGGTGGCCCAGCAGCTTCTTCTCGCGCAAGAACACGCCCGGACTGGCGCGGCCTTTGCCGACAAGGCTTTCCAGACTCGCGTGAAACAACGGCGACTCGGCTTTCACGTCGGTGGTCGGGCGTTGTGGGTAAACATTGACTGTGGTCATGGATCACCTGTTTTGAATTCTGTTGTAAGGCACGGCGTACATGATCGTTCCTGCGTCGGACACGGAGCGTCCAGAGAGGCATTCCCCACGCCGGAGCGTGGGAACGATCCGATCACGCATTTACTCCACGTTCTGCTGCTCGCCCTTCGGATCGAAGAACACCGAGGAAACGATCTCGGCCTCAATCACGCTGCCATCGGCCAACGGTGCAAACACGCGCTCGCCCATGCGGTTCAAGCCACCCTTGACCACACCCATTGCAAATGAATAACCCAGCGAATTGTGCGCGTAGCTGGAGGTCACGTGACCAACCATGCTCATCGGAATCGCCTGCTTTGTGTCGAACACCAGTTGCGCACCTTCCGGCAGCCATTGGTTCGGATCAACCGGCTTGAGGCCGACCAGTTGCTTGCGCTGTTCACGCACGCAATCTTCGCGGTTCATGCCGCGCCAGCCGATCCACGAAAACGGTTTGGTACGACCGACGCACCAGCCCATGTTCAGGTCGTCCGGGGTCATCGAGCCGTCTGTGTCCTGACCGACGATGATGAAACCTTTCTCGGCTCGCAGAACGTGCATGGTTTCGGTGCCGTAGGGCGTCAGGTTGTACTGCTTGCCCGCTTCGACGATCTTCTCCAGCACGCCCATCGCGTAGTCGGCCTGAATGTTGACCTCGTAGGAAAGTTCGCCAGTGAAGGAGATACGGAACACCCGGGCCGGTACGCCAGCCACCAGACCTTCTTTCCAGGTCATGAACGGGAAGGCTTCGCGGCCAAGATCGATGTCGGTGACTTCGCTGAGCAGCTTGCGGCTGTTGGGGCCGGACAGCGTCAGGGTCGCCCAGTGATCGGTCACAGAGGTGAAGTAGACCTTCAGGTCCGGCCACTCGGTCTGCTGATAGATTTCCAGCCATTGCAGAACGCGTGCAGCGCCGCCGGTAGTGGTGGTCATCAGGAAATGGTTGTCGGCGATGCAGGCAGTCACACCGTCATCGAAGACCATGCCGTCTTCCTTGCACATCAGGCCATAACGCGCCTTGCCCACGTCCAGTTTGGTCCAGGCGTTGGTGTAGATGCGGTTCAGGAATTCACGGGCGTCTGGCCCTTGAATGTCGATCTTGCCCAGTGTCGAGGCGTCCAGCAGCCCCACGCTGGCGCGCACGGCCTTGCATTCGCGGGCGACAGCGGCGTGCATGTCTTCGCCGTTTTTCGGGAAGTACCACGGACGTTTCCACTGACCGACGTCTTCGAATTCCGCACCGTTTCGCACATGCCACGCGTGCAGAGCGGTAAACCGCACCGGCTCGAAAACATGGCCGCAATGCCGACCGGCAATCGCGCCGAAGGTCACCGGCGTGTAGTTGGGGCGGAACATGGTAGTGCCCATTTCCGGGATCGACACGTTCAGCGAACGCGCCGCGATGGCCAGACCGTTGACGTTGCCCAGCTTGCCCTGATCGGTGCCGAAGCCCAGCGCGGTGTAGCGCTTGACGTGCTCGACCGACTCGAAGCCCTCACGGGTCGCCAGCTCGATAGCCGCAGCGGTGACATCGTTCTGCAGGTCCACGAATTGCTTCGGCGCACGAGCAGTGCCTTTTTCGTGCGGCACCTGGAACAGCGCCAGGGTCGGCTCTTCAGCGCGGCTGAGGGCTTTAGGCATGACGCCTTCGACCACCTTGAAGCCCGCTTCGCTGGCAGCGCGCACGCCACCTTCAAAACCATCGGCCAGGCTGTCCGCCAGGCTGTAAACACCGTTCACGCCGCCGACACAAACGCGTTTCTGCGGTGCTTCGCCCGGCACGAAACCGAGAATATCTTCGCGCCAGACCGGCTTGCCGCCCAAATGCGACGCCAAGTGAACAATCGGGCTGTAACCGCCGGAGCTGGCAACCAGATCGCACTCCAGCCACTCTCCGGGGCTGGTCACGCTGTGTGACTTGACGTCGATCGCGGCGACACGTGCAGCCGTCACGCGCTTAGTGCCACGGGCTTCGATCACAGCGCTGCCGGTCAGGATACGGATGCCTTTGGCACGCGCCTCTTCCACCAGCGGACCGCGCGGGTTGTGGCGCGCATCGGCGATCGCCACCACTGGCAGACTGGCATCCAGCCAATCCAGCGCAACGCGATAGGCATGATCGTTGTTGGTGGACAGCAAAAGCTTCTTGCCCGGCGCCACACCGTAGCGACGTACATAGGTAGAGACGGCACCGGCCAGCATGTTACCCGGCACATCGTTGTTGCCGTAGACCAATGGACGCTCGTGAGTACCGGTCGCCAGCACCACCCGTTTGGCGCGCACACGGTGCATACGCTGACGCACCATGCCGATGGGCGCTCGGTCGCCGAGGTGATCGGTCAGGCGCTCATGAATCGTCAGGAAGTTGTGATCGTGATAGCCGTTGACCGTGGCGCGAGGCAACAGGGTCACGTTGCGCAGACTTTTCAGCTCGTCAATGACAGTAGCCACCCATTCGATGGCCGGCTTGCCATCCAGGCTTTCGCGACTGTCGAGCAGACTGCCGCCGAACTCTTCCTGCTCGTCGGCCAGAATCACGCGGGCACCACTGCGCGCCGCGGCCAGAGCCGCCGCGAGCCCCGCAGGACCAGCGCCGACAATCAGCACGTCGCAGTGCTGGTTCATTGCATCGTAGCTGTCCGGGTCGTTCTCGGTCGGCGAGCGCCCCAGACCTGCCGCCTTGCGGATGTACTTTTCGTACGTCATCCAGAAGGACTGCGGGTACATGAACGTCTTGTAATAGAAGCCCGGCGGCATCAACTTGCCGCCGACCTTGCCGAGGATGCCCATCACGTCGTTGTTCACGCTCGGCCAGCCGTTGGTGCTGGTCGCGACCAGTCCCGAATACAGGGCTTGCTGAGTGGCACGTACGTTGGGGATCTGCGTGGCTTCGGTCGCACCGATCTGCAATACGGCGTTCGGTTCTTCGGAGCCTGCCGCAAAAATGCCGCGTGGACGCGAGTACTTGAAGCTTCGGCCGATGATGTCGACGCCATTGGCCAGCAATGCGGACGCCAGCGAGTCGCCTTCAAAGCCTTGATAGGTCTGACCGTTGAAGGTGAAATTCAGCACCTTGCTACGGTTGATACGGCCGCCGTTGGGCAGTCGATTGCTCTGGCTCATACCTTGTCTCCCTTGTCCGTGAACTGCGGCTTCGCGCCAATCGGATAGGTTTCGAGAATTTCATAGGTCACGGTGTTGCGCGTGGCATTGAAGTACTGACGGCAACCGGCTGCGTGAATCCACAGCTCGTGGTGCAGGCCGCGCGGGTTGTCGCGGAAGAACATGTAATCGCCCCACTGCTCGTCGGTGCAGGCACCCGGATCGAGCGGGCGCGGAATGTGCGCCTGGCCCGATGCGTGGAATTCCTCTTCGGAGCGCAGTTCGCCACAGTGAGGACAGAAGATATGCAACATAGGTGTTTCTCCTGTTTAGTGGGCGACTGCCGCTGCGCCGTGTTCGTCAATGAGTGCGCCGTTGTGGAAACGGTCGATGGAAAACGGCTTGGCCAACGGATGCATTTCACCTTTGGCCAGGCTTGCGGCAAACACGTTGCCCGAGCCGGGTGTGGCCTTGAAGCCGCCCGTGCCCCAACCGCAGTTGAAGAACATGTTCGGGACTGGCGTCTTGGAGATGATCGGGCAGGCGTCCGGCGTGGTGTCGACGATGCCGCCCCACTGACGGTTCATGCGTACGCGGGACAACACCGGAAACATCTCGACGATGGCCTGGATGGTGTGTTCGATGACCGGGTACGAACCACGCTGGCCGTAGCCGACCCAGCTGTCGATACCGGCACCGATCACCAGGTCGCCCTTGTCGGACTGGCTGATGTAGCCGTGAACGGCGTTGGACATGATCACGCTGTCGATGATGGGTTTGATCGGCTCGGACACGAGCGCTTGCAGCGGATGGGACTCGATCGGCAGACGAAAGCCCGCCAGTTTGGCCATGTGGCCGGAGTTGCCTGCGGTCACAACGCCGACGCGCTTGGCGCCGATGAAACCTTTATTGGTTTCGACACCGATGCACACACCGTTTTCCTTGCGGAAACCGATGACTTCGGTCTGCTGGATCAGGTCCACGCCCAGTGCATCGGCAGCACGGGCGAAGCCCCAGGCCACGGCATCGTGACGGGCAACGCCACCGCGGCGCTGAACCGTCGCGCCGATGATCGGGTAACGGGTGTTCTTCGAGCAGTCCAGATAAGGAATTTCTTCCGCCACCTGCTTGCCGTTGAGCAACTCGCCATCCACGCCATTGAGACGGTTGGCGCTGACACGACGCTCAGAATCACGCATGTCCTGCAAGGTATGGCAAAGGTTATAGACGCCACGCTGGGAGAACATGACGTTGTAGTTCAGATCCTGTGACAGCCCTTCCCACAATTTCATCGCGTGCTCATACAAGTGAGCCGATTCGTCCCAAAGGTAGTTGGAACGCACGATGGTGGTGTTACGAGCCGTGTTGCCACCGCCCAGCCAGCCCTTTTCGACCACGGCCACATTAGTGATGCCGTGCTCTTTGGCCAGATAGTAGGCAGTCGCCAGTCCATGCCCGCCGCCGCCGACGATGACCACGTCGTAGACCTTTTTAGGGGTTGGCGTGCGCCACATGCGCTGCCAGTTCTCGTGGTGGCTGAGGGAGTGCTTGAGAAGGCCGAAGCCTGAGTAATGCTGCATGTAGGGCTACTCCTGACTCAGCGATAAACCGGGAAATCGGAACACAGTGCGGCGACCTGACTCGCAACGTTGGCCTCGACATCGGCGTCACCGAGATTGTCGAGGATGTCGCAGATCCAGCCTGCCAGCTCGACGCACTGAGTCACCTTGAAGCCGCGACTGGTCACAGCCGGGGTGCCGATGCGCAGACCGGACGTCACGAAAGGCGATTGCGGATCGTTGGGCACCGAGTTCTTGTTGACGGTGATGTGCGCACGACCCAGTGCCGCGTCGGCGTCCTTGCCGGTCAGGCCCTGACGAATCAGGCTGACCAGAAACAGGTGGTTGTCGGTGCCGCCGGAAACGACATCGAAGCCGCGATCAATGAACACCTGTGCCATGGCCTGGGCGTTATCGATCACTTGTTGTTGATAGGCTTTGAAATCTGGCTCCATGGCTTCTTTGAAGCACACAGCCTTGGCGGCGATGACGTGCATCAGCGGGCCGCCCTGACCGCCGGGGAACACGGCGGAGTTGAGTTTCTTTTCCAGCTCCTCGTTGGCCCTGGCCAGAATCAGCCCGCCACGTGGACCGCGCAGAGTCTTGTGGGTCGTGGTGGTGACCACGTCGGCGTACGGCAGAGGGTTCGGGTACAGACCTGCGGCAACCAGACCGGCTACGTGGGCCATGTCGACGAACAGGTAGGCACCGACCTTGTCGGCAATTTCGCGGAAACGCGGAAAATCCAGCGTCTTGGAGTAGGCCGAGAAACCGGCAATGATCATCTTCGGTTTGCTTTCCAGCGCGATACGCTCGACTTCGTCGTAGTCGATCAGGCCGGTGTTGGTGTCGATGCCGTACTGCACGGCGTTGTACAACTTGCCAGAAAAGCTGACCTTCGCACCGTGGGTCAGGTGGCCGCCATGGGCCAGGCTCATGCCCAGCACCGTGTCGCCTGCCTGCAGCAGTGCCAGATAGACAGCTGCGTTGGCTTGACTGCCGGAGTGTGGCTGGACGTTGGCGTAACCGGCACCGAACAGCTGTTTGGCGCGCTCGATGGCCAGTTGCTCGACCTTGTCGACATGCTCGCAACCGCCGTAATAGCGCTTGCCGGGATAGCCTTCGGCGTACTTGTTGGTCAGGCCGCTGCCCTGGGCCTGCATGACGCGCTTGCTGGTGTAGTTCTCCGAGGCGATCAGCTCGATATGGTCTTCCTGACGCTGCTCCTCGGCATTCATCGCTGCCAACAGTGCGTCGTCATAACCCTGGATCTGGTCTTGCTTGCTGAACATCGCGGTTCTCCCAGCGGCGGCGCTGCGCCTGTCTTATAGGTCGGGCATGAGGATTGCCCCTTGCAAGCGATGGTATGGCCGACGCTGCCCGCCCAGATGCCTACGGACGCCACACAAAGGTGCGTTTACGACATTGCCCAAATCGGCCCCACTGATCGTTCCTCATGCGCCGCGCTCCGACGCGAGCACGATTCGAGACCGAGGGCGCGGACTTGTCCGCAAAAAGCCCGGTGCATCCGAGGAAAACGTAGCGCATGAGCGCAACAAAGGCAGAGCACCTGCCAGTTCTGACAGTAGACGGGGGCAGACGCAGAAACCTAATCTGGCGATGTAAAGCGGTCGATGGCGCTGGACAACAGGGACCGTAACAACAGGGTCAGTAACAACGCGGACAGCTCACTCTTTTTATTCAACGGACTGGATTTCGCCGACACCAGGAAGGAGACCATGATGGACCTGATCGCAAGAACGCATACCCTGACGCCAGCACTATGGAAAGCGCTGAGCGCTCAAAAAAGCCACCAGGTGCCCGCTCTCGAACCGCTGCTCTTCCTTTCTCAGGGCGTGCTTCATGATTCGAATCTGCTAGGCCAGGTCAAGCTGAGGACTATTCAGGAATTGCCAACTCTCGAGGCGCTGGTAACGGTCTACATCGAGGGCATGGAGACGACGCTTACCACCACAACGTCGATAACCGACGCCAGGCTTTACGCGACCACTCAAGACATCATTCATCAGAACGATGCCTTCAACTCCGTTATCTTCAAGGTCATTTCCTATTCAGATGGCACCGTCATGGCCGACATCTACCTGTGGGAAATACCCGCGCCCGTCGCACCCGACGCCATCGAATCGGACATACCTCTTTATCTACCCAAAGGTTCGATGTTTTACGTGAGTGACTCCGAGCAGGATATTGTGATGGACAGAACCATCAGAATGTCTGAAGACCGCCGGGCCTCGGTCAATATTCGTACTGTTGAAGGAGCAAGCTACTCAACAACCGTAACGGAGGCTGAAGCGGTCCGATGTGCAGTGCCGGGCGACTATTATGTGGAAAGCGGTTCGGCAGAACTGTCTGTCGTGTACGGCGTTACCACGCTCTCTGAAACGCCGTTCACTCCGCTCATCAAGCACACGCCGTTGCCAGCGGGGCCGGCCCCGACCCCGAATTCACCGACGCAAGCGTAAGAAACGCCAAGTGTCGTCGCAACCCTGGCGTATGAGCAATGGCGGTCAGCTTTTCGGCGCAACCAGTGCATCCGCACGGAACATGCCGCGAATCCCGCGCACCGCCTGACGAATCCGGTCCTGATTCTCGATCAGCGCGAAACGCACGTGATCGTCGCCGTACTCACCGAACCCGACACCGGGCGAGACGCACACCTTGGCTTCGAGCAGCAGCTTCTTGGCGAACTCCAGCGAGCCCAGATGTGCGTAGGCTTCAGGGATCTTCGCCCAGACGTACATCGACGCCTTGGGGTTTTCGACCATCCAGCCCAGTTCATGCAAGCCTTTGACGAGCACATTACGACGCTGGCGATACTGCTCGGCGATGTCGAGCACGCACTGCTGATCCCCTTCCAGCGCAGCAATAGCGGCCACTTGCAGCGGCGTAAAGGTGCCGTAGTCGTGGTAGCTCTTGATCCGCGCCAGCGCATTCACCAGCTCGGGATTGCCGACCATGAAACCGATGCGCCAACCCGCCATGTTGTAACTCTTGGACAGGGTGAAGAACTCAACCGCAATGTCCTTGGCACCGGGCACCTGCATGATCGACGGCGCTTTCCAGCCGTCATAGACGATGTCGGCGTAGGCCAGGTCATGAACCACCAGCACGTCATACTGTTTGGCCAACGCCACGACGCGCTCGAAGAAGTCCAGTTCTACGCACTGTGCGGTAGGGTTGGACGGAAAGCCCAGGATCATCATCTTCGGCTTGGGAATCGAGCCGCGAATGGCTTTTTCCAACTCGGCGAAGAAATCCACACCCGGCACCAACGGCACCGAGCGCACCTGGGCGCCGGCAATCACCGCACCATAGATGTGGATCGGGTAGCTGGGGTTGGGCACCAGCACAGTGTCGCCTTGATCCAGCGTGGCGAGCATCAGGTGCGCCAGGCCCTCTTTGGAGCCGATGGTGACGATGGCTTCGCTCTCGGGATCGATATCGACCTCATAGCGCTTTTTGTACCAGTTGGAAATCGCCCGACGCAGACGCGGAATGCCACGCGAAGTCGAGTAGCCGTGCGTGTCTTCACGTTGGGCGACAGTGACCAGTTTTTCGACGATGTGCGGCGGCGTGGCCCCGTCGGGGTTACCCATGCTCAGGTCGATGATGTCCTCACCTCGACGGCGGGCAGCCATCTTCAGCTCGGCGGTGATGTTAAACACGTAAGGGGGGAGTCGATCGATGCGCGCAAAGCGGCGCGGCGAACCTTGGTCGGCCATGAGAATCTCGCAGACGTAAGCGCCCGGAACCGTCCGAGCGACGTTGGCCACATGAGGCGGCCTGCTGCGGAAGATAAATGCAGTGCTGGCATTTTGTCTAGCAACAATCACCGTGCCTTATCTCGTCAGCTGCTTGCGTTGAGCCTGAGTCTCTCTGAACGAATGCGAATAGATGGGAGGCGTTTGCTGCAAGAAAGCACTGTGTCAGGGACGAACAGCAATTCCGAATGTTCAGACCACCCTCAGCAGTTCCCGCAACCCCAGCAGTACCAGAAAATGCAACGGGTAGATCGCATACGCCCAGCGCCGCATCGGCACGACCCTGAATCGCGGTTTGGCACGAAGCAACGCCAGACCCAGCACCGGCGCGAGCAGACAGGCAATCAGCGACCCGATGGAAATCGGATCGCCCCACGCTGCACCCGCAAACATCTCGGGCCAGGCATTGCCCGCTATGCAGAACACTGCCGGAAAAACCGCATAACCGAGCGATCTGTTCAGCACCAGAAGAAACACCAGCGGCAATAACACACCTGCAAACCCGAACATCAGGTATTTCTGAAACATCACCCCCAGCAGCAATGCGACAAGCGCCATCACTCTCGTTACGGGTGTTTGATGCTGCCAACCCTGCGCAATCAGCAAACCGAGCAGCAAGGTCGGCATCACATTGAGCACCGTCGCATCAGCCATGAACAGCCTATAGGGAATCTCAGACAGCGCGGCGAATGCCAGCAGCCACAAGAGATATCGCCATTGCACACGCGGCGCGATCACCGCTGCGCTGCGCCGTGAAAGATTCACCGCGATGGCCAGACAGAAAAAGGGAAAGGCAAAACGGCCCGGCACGTACAGCTCGTTGACCGACCAGCCCACGTAGCGCAGATGATCAAGCACCATGCTCAGCATCGCCAGCCACTTGAGCAGGTCCAGCGCCTTGTTGCGTCCCGGCAGAAAAGGCGGGTTGGAAAGATCCATATCGCTCCTGACGTTATCAGCGTGTCACGTCGTCGAGACATGACCGCAACCCTCATTATTCGGTACAGTGCGCACCATAAGCCCATAAGGAATCGGCCATGACAGACCAAAGCCAACAGTTCGCCAGTGACAACTATTCCGGTATCTGCCCCGAAGCCTGGGCAGCCATGGAACAGGCGAACAAGGGTCATCAACGGGCCTACGGCGACGATCAATGGACTGCGCGGGCGTCGGATGATTTCCGCCGTTTGTTCGAAACCGACTGCGAGGTGTTCTTCGCTTTCAACGGAACAGCCGCCAACTCGCTGGCGCTCTCATCGTTGTGCCAGAGTTACCACAGTGTCATCTGTTCGGAAACGGCTCACGTCGAAACCGACGAATGCGGTGCGCCGGAATTTTTCTCCAACGGTTCCAAGCTGCTGACCGCCCGCAGCGCAGGCGGCAAACTGACCCCTGAGTCGATCCGTGAAGTAGCCCTCAAGCGTCAGGACATTCACTACCCCAAGCCTCGGGTTGTGACCATCACCCAGGCAACTGAAGTCGGCGGCGTCTATCAACCCGAAGAACTCAAGGCAATCAGCGCAACCTGCAAGGAACTGGGCCTGCATCTGCATATGGACGGCGCGCGCTTCTCCAACGCCTGCGCATTTCTGGACTGCTCTCCGGCCGAACTGACCTGGAAGTCGGGCGTTGACGTGCTGTGTTTCGGCGGCACCAAAAACGGCATGGCGGTGGGTGAAGCAATCCTGTTCTTCAACCATGACCTGGCTGAGGACTTCGATTACCGCTGCAAGCAGGCCGGACAACTGGCGTCGAAGATGCGTTTTCTGTCAGCGCCCTGGGTCGGTCTGCTGGAGAACGACGCGTGGCTCAAACACGCCCGTCACGCCAACCGTTGCGCACAGCTGCTGGCGGATCTGGTCAAGGATATTCCAGGCGTGGAACTGATGTTCCCGGTAGAGGCCAACGGCGTCTTCCTGCAATTGTCCGAACCCGCGATTGCGGCACTGACGGCCAGGGGCTGGCGTTTCTACACCTTCATCGGCAACGGCGGCGCACGTTTCATGTGCTCGTGGGACACCGAAGAAGAGCGCGTCCGCGAGCTGGCAGCCGACATCCGACAGGTGATGCAGGGCTGACCTGCCTCACCTGAGCAGACCTCAATACTCGATCCGCACGTCCCCTTTCGGCACGCTGCAGCAAGAGAGAATGTAGCCTTCTGCGACGTCCTCGTCGGTGATGCCGCCGTTGTGCTCCATCTCCACTTCGCCGCTGACTTTCATCACCTTACAGGTGCCGCAGATCCCCATGCCACAGGCTTTGGGGATCATCAGGCCCAGCTTGGCGGCAGCGGCATGGACGGTTTCACCAGGCCCCACCCGAATGCTCTTGCCGGTGTCAGTAAATTCGACCTGATGCAGATCGGCAATATCGATGTCCGGTGCATCGGCAGCGATTTCCGCCTGCTCGACTGCATCGGCGCGTGCCTCAGGTGGAGTCGCACCAAAGGATTCCTCATGGTACTGCGCCATGTTGAAGCCGTTTTCCTGCAGCAGACGCTTGACCGCCGACATGTAGGGCGTGGGTCCGCAGCAGAACACTTCGCGGTCCATGAAGTCCGGAGCCATCAACTCAAGCATCTTCTGATTCAGATAACCGCGATAACCGGCCCACGGCTCACCCAGACCGTGTTTTTCACAGACCAGGTGCAAGCTGAAGTTGTCGATCCGCGACGCCATGTGTTCCAGCTCGCGGTGATAGATGATGTCCTTGGGCGAGCGGGCGCTGTGCACGAACACCATGTCGACGTTGGCGTTGGTGTCATAGAACCAGCGCGCCATGGACATCACCGGCGTGATGCCGACACCGCCGCTGAGGTAGAGAATCTTCGGGCTGGGAAAATCGATGGCGTTGAACAGACCGACCGGCCCGTGCACGGCCAGCTCCTGGCCTTCGTGCAATGTGTCGTGCAGGTAGTTGGAGACCTTGCCGCCCGGCACACGCTTGACGGTGATCGAGAAACTGTAGGGCACCGACGGCGAACTGGAGATGGTGTAGGAGCGCATGATAGGCACGCCGTCGATTTCCAACTCAAGGGTCACGAACTGGCCGGGCTTGAAAAAGAACAGGATCGGCTGGTCGGCCATGAAGCAGAAAGTGCGTACATCCCAGGTTTCCTGGATGACTTTGACGACACGTACCAGGTGGCGCCCGTTGGCCCATGTCTGGGTTGTGACCGGGCTGAGGAAACTTTGGGACATACAGTATCTCCACGGCCGACTGTCGGCCTCTTATGGTGCGGATTCTGCTTAACCGAAGACGTCGTCACTTATCCATCAACGACATTCACGTACTTACGGCGACCAGCCCCCAAAGACAAGGTGTTTCGCGTCGGGAACGGATTCGGCCATGTCGCGCATGGATAAGGTTCACCGCGCGCCCGCCCCCACACTCGCCACCAAGGGCAATCCAAGCAAGGACGACTGATCCGTCGCCCTGCGTGCAGCGCTACAACAACCGTATCAGCCACATTCGCAGGCCGCCTTCAGACGCGGTCATGAGGGATTTAACGATGGACGTCAACGCAACCCTGAGCCTGGGCGACTTGCTGGAACCTGCACGCAAGGCCACTGCCGAGATGCTGCAGAATCGTGAACGCACGTATTCGTTGCCGCAGCCTTTCTACAGTGATGAGCGGCTGTTTGAAATCGACATGCAGGAGATTTTCCAGAAGGAGTGGCTCATTGCGGGGATGACCTGTGAAATCCCGGCCAAGGGCAATTACCTGACACTGCAGATCGGCAAGAATCCGATTCTGGTCGTGCGCGGCCCGGACGGAGCGGTCAACGCGTTCCATAACGTCTGCCGTCACCGGGGCTCGCGTCTGTGCACCGCCGAGAAAGGCAAGGTGGCCAAGCTGGTCTGCCACTATCACCAGTGGACCTACGAACTGGATGGCCGCCTGTTGTATGCCGGCAGCGAGATGGGTGCCGACTTCGACATGACACAGTTCGGCCTGAAGCCGGTGAACGTGAAAACCGCAGGCGGTTACATTTTCATCAGCCTGGCGGAAAACCCGCCGGCCATCGACGAGTTCCTGTCGACCCTGCGCCATTACATGGAACCCTACGACATGGAGAACACCAAGGTGGCGGTGCAGACCACCTTGATGGAAAAGGCCAACTGGAAGCTGGTGCTCGAAAACAACCGCGAGTGCTACCACTGCAACGCTTCCCACCCCGAACTGCTCAAGACCCTGCTGGAGTGGGACGACGTAACCGACCCGCGTGCCGATCAGGCCTTCAAGGACCACGTGGCCGCCTCCGCCGCCGCCTGGGAGGCCGAGAAGATTCCCTACGCCCACGCCAGCTTCGGCCTGCGCAACCGCATCGTGCGTATGCCACTGCTCAAAGGCACCGTGTCGATGACCCTGGACGGCAAGGTCGGCTGCAAGAAACTGATGGGCCGCATCCAGAACCCGGACCTGGGCTCGATGCGCATCCTGCACCTGCCGCACTCTTGGAACCACTGCATGGGCGATCACATCATTGTGTTTACCGTCTGGCCGATCAGCGCTCAGGAAACCATGGTCACCACCAAGTGGATCGTCCACAAGGACGCGGTCGAAGGTGTGGATTACGACGTTGAGCGCATGCGTCAGGTCTGGGACGCCACTAACGATCAGGACCGTCGTCTGGCCGAAGAAAACCAGCGTGGCATCAACTCCACAGCCTACCAGCCAGGTCCTTATTCAAAGACCTATGAGTTTGGGGTGGTCAACTTCGTCGACTGGTACAGCTCGCGCATGCTGGAAAACCTGGGGGCCGAACCTGCGCCGTATCTGAAAGGTGTGGCGGTCAATCACGAATAAAGGCTCAGCACATAGACCCACGAAGTTCAGATCATACCTGAACTTCGTACTCACGACTGTCTACCACCTGTCTTGTATCCTTTAAATATGCACCGCCCCGCTAATGACCGGCGTTGCACAGCTTTTTCTCCGACTAAACTTGTTTGACGTTCCAACGGAATGGAAACGTACGACGCACCTCATGCGTACGTTATTTAGTGCACGGAGAAAAACATGTTCACTCGCTACTTATTCAAAAAATACATAAACCGCTATATCTCGCACTTCAAAAAGCGTAAAGCCGATGCGGCCTCCGACATGCCGGATATGTCCCAAAAAAATATCCTCATGGGTTTTTGGCACAACTGGGGGCCAGAACCTGGCCAGGGTTATCAGCAGGGCATGTTCAAGGAAATGTCCCTGAGTGAGGTTCCAGAAGCCTACAACGTGGTGGCAGTGGCCTTCATGAAAGGCAACGGCATCCCGACCTTCAAACCTTACAAAGGGACCGATTCAGAGTTTCGTGCCGAGGTCGCCAAGCTGAACGCACAAGGCAGAGCGGTGCTGATTTCTCTGGGTGGCGCCGATGCCCACATTGAATTGCATGCGGGCCAGGAGGCCGCGCTGGCCGCTGAAATCTGCCGGCTGGTCGAGGTCTACGGCTTTGACGGTCTGGACATCGATCTTGAACAGACCGCAATCACCTTCGCCGATAACGCTACGGTATTACCTGCTGCACTGAAACTGGTGCGCGACCACTACAAAACCGAAGGCAAGCATTTCATTATCAGCATGGCGCCAGAGTTTCCTTATCTCCGGGAATCCGGGCCTTACCTTGCCTACATTTCAGCCCTTGAAAACTACTATGACTTCATTGCACCGCAGTATTACAACCAAGGCGGTGATGGCATATGGGTTGATGAACTGAATGCCTGGATCACTCAAAACAACGATGACCAGAAAAAGGAATTTCTTTATTACCTTACCGACAGCCTGATCAATGGCACACGGGGGTTCTCATCTATTCCAGCCGACCGTCTCGCCATCGGCTTGCCGAGCAACAATGACGGGGCAGCTACCGGCTATGTGATTGACCCTCAGGATATAAAAGACGCGATGGCAGATCTGGAAAGCGACGGCAATCCGATTCGCGGCCTGATGACGTGGTCTATCAATTGGGATGACGGCAAAGACAAGGATGGCAAGCCCTATGACTGGGAGTTCGTTACTCGTTATGGCTATCTGACTGAAGGCGAACAACCAGGACCGGACAAACCGCCAGCGCCCACACACTTCAGGTCAACGACACAAACCACCGACTCCATCACGTTGCTATGGGATCTCGTGGAGTGGAATAAGCCAGTCCTGAGATATGACGTGTATCGTAACGGCGTTCACCTGCCTGAAACGACACATCCTCCGTTCGTAGACACAGGTCTTGAACCGGGCAAAGCCTACGATTATCAGATCACAGCAACTGACACGGATCACGTCACCTCAGATAAATCTGCCGTCATCAGTGTCAGTACCAAGGTAGAAGGTGGAGGCGAGCGGCCGACCGCTCCGACCGATCTGCACACGACAGAGATAACGACAACAAGCATTTCGCTGCTGTGGAACCCATCGTCCGTCGGCCTGTACCCGCTGATGGAATACGATTTGATTCGAAATGGAGACCAGATTGCCGAGATCGAAGCGCCCGCTACCAGCTTCACAGACAGCGGGCTGACCGCCAACACCCAATATGAGTATGTGGTCTTCGCAAGGGACACCGGCAACGTGTTTTCCGGCCCCAGCAATATATTGAAAACTGCCACCAAAGGTGAGGACGGCGGTGATGTGCACGAATGGGTGTTGGACCACAGCTACAAAGTGGACGATCTGGTGAGTTATGAGGGCATTGTGTACATCTGCATCGTGGCTCACGTTTCAAACTCAGGCTGGACGCCCCCGGAAGCCTTCACGCTTTGGGTGCCTTATGCACTGAGAGCCAAACGGCGCTAGTCCCTGACGCGCTATGCCAGTAGAACTCACTTGGAGCAGGCGTTACACGGCAAGATTAAAATGACTTACCCACAGGACCCGTTCGAGAACTCTGGGTAAGTCGTTTTCAAGCCAGACATACTGAAACCTGAAGAGCTGAAAGAGAGCCGCCTCAAGAGCTGTCTATTTTTTGACCAAATCGCTACAGTCCCCGTCAGTCAAGGGACGCAGCCGATCGCGAACATGTTATCCACAGAAGCACCAACAGACTTTGGGTACAACTTGGCGTTGCGTGACGCAGATTGTGGAAAACCTGCTAAAAATCAAGATTTGCAACGTAAATCGAGCAAAGCAGCGCTGGCATGCGTCAATTGACTATTTTTTGTACAAACCCTTGAAAGCCTTATAAAACGGGGCTTTCGGCGAATCACGAACAACTTGCCCACAGGGACGCCAACAGAGATTGTGGGTAGTTATTAGAACAGGCAATGGCCGGTGGACTGTTTACCAACATTGAAAAGTCTTGGAAAAACCGTGACTTAAGCTGATCAATATTTAACCACACCTGTCTAAGCCACAGTTTATAAGGCGTTCAGCAAAGCGCGAACACGTTATCCACAGGCGAACGCACAGGGATTGTGTGTAAGTTGACGTCCTGGCTTAGCGCACGACGCCCTCTTCCACCAACAGTTTCAGAATCGCGGCTGCGCCCTCCTCCGGGCTCAGCCCTTTGAGCACTTGCCCACCGCCACCACTGGCCTTGGCTGTCGCAGCTTTCATTCGATCAGCACCACTCTTGGCCTTGATCACTTTCAGGCGCTTGGGTCTCGGCTTGGCGGGCTGCAGCGCCTGCCCTGTGAGTAACTCATCGGTCACCACCTCAACCTCATCAACGCCCAGTACCCCGCGTTGCGCCGGGCCATAAGCGCTCTGGCGCGGTTTGGGTGCCGCGTTATCCACAGTCGCGAGAAAGGGCAGACGTACCTTGAGACGGCGACGCTGCCCACGAGGCAGCGCCTGCAGAATCAGCGCAATACCGCTATCCAGCGACTCGACCTCGGCAAGCCCGGTCACCAGTGGCCAGCCGAGCTTTTCGGCCAGCAGGAACGGCAACATGCCTGACCCCTCGCCGGTTTCTGCCTGACTGCCGGTCAGCACAACTTGCGCGGCTGAATCTCGAATGTAGTCAGTCAACGCCGCCAGCGCGTCGGCACCTTGTGGCTGTTCCAGCACATGCAGTTCGCTCAATCCCATGCCCAGATAAGCGCGCAATGCAGGCTCCTGTGCATCACCCGCATGCAGCACCTGCAAGTTATCCCCAACCAGTTGCAACCCGAGTTCAACCGCGCGTGCATCCTGTTCAGCACGGCGCGCACGGCCTGAGGTCGGGTGAGCTCCGACGGACACAAGGCTGATGATCTGCACCTCAGACTTATCCACTGCCGCTTTATTCTGTTCAGGCCGCATCTCGTTTCTCCCCATTGCGCCAGGCCTCAACCGCCGCTATCAGCGCGTCGAGAATGGCCGCGCTCTCACCAATCACCGAGAGATCGGCGCGCTTGACCATGTCGCAGCCTGCATCGAGGTTGATGGCAACGACTTTGTCGCAAGCGCCAATACCCTGCAAATGCTGGATGGCACCAGAAATACCCACAGCCACGTAAACCCGCGCAGTGACCCAGGTGCCGCTGGCACCGACCTGGCGCTCTCGGCCCATGAATCCGTCATCGACTGCAACGCGCGACGCTCCTTCGGTCGCGCCCAAGGCCATCGCTGTACGGTGGAACAACGCCCAGTCCTTGACCCCGTTACCGCCGGACAGAATGAACTCGGCTTCCGCCATGGGGATAACTGCGGGATCGACGGTTACTGCCCCCAGATCTTCAATGCGAGACAAGCTGCGTGCCACCGTTGTGGATAACTCCACGGCAGAAGCTTCATGTCGCGTCTCGCTCACGGGTTCTGCACATTCCGCCGCCGCCAGGATGAGCCTTGCGACGGGCCGGATCAGATCTTCCCGTCCCGCCCCGGCCCTGCCGATGCACTGCTCATCCTTGACCTGCCAGACACGGGTCGCTGGGCGCTCGCCGATACTGGCCGCAAACCGACGTCCGAGTTCGCCACCACCGGTGCGGCTGTCGGGCAGCAACCAGTGGCGAGGGTTGAACTGGTTATCCACAGCACGCAACCCCTGCACGCGCTGTTCGGGTGAGTAACCATTGAACTGACTGCCGTCCAGGATCAGCAAGCGGTCAACGCCCGCTGTCTCGAACGTGGTTTCCTTGTGTTCGCCGAACACCACGGCCAGAACAGCGCCTTGCGTGCCTGCCAATTGACGAGCGAGGCCCAGCAGGTCACGGTCGTGGCTACTCAGGCGGCCACCCACCATGTCCGGCACGACGCTGATGTAAAACGCCGGGTCGAGAACCTGATGCAACGGCAACAGTACTTCAGAAGCAGCCGAGCGCTTGACTGCGCCGCCCTGTTGCGCACCGCTGCGGTCAATGCGCTTGATGCCGTTAGGTCCGATAAAGCCCGCGCCATGCACGTTCTTGCGCATCAGGCCGTTAGGCCCCATCCAGCTGGTTTGTGGAGGCTGCATAGCCGCATGCAGCGGGTGCAGCCGGTTACGGGCGATCCACTCGGCACGTGGGTCTCGGCGGATAATGTCGCTCATCAGTGCGCCTCCGCAGGTTCACGTTTTGCCGGGACAGGCTTGCTGGGAATAACGTCGTCTTCCAGCAGTGCATCGGCCACCAGTTCGGCAATGTCCTTGATCAGCGGCCGAGGCTCGACCACGCCTTCGAGCATCGCCGTGCACTGTGGACAACCCACCGCCACCAGCTCGGCACCTGTCTCGCGAATATCATCCATGCGCATGTCAGGAATACGCTGCTTGCCGGGAATATCAGTGATCGGCGCACCGCCACCGCCGCCGCAGCAACGCGAGCGGAAGCCCGAGCGCTGCATTTCCTTTATCTCGATACCCAGCGCACGCAGCACGTCGCGGGGTGCTTCGTATTCGCCGTTGTAGCGGCCCAGGTAGCACGGATCGTGATACGTCACGCTGGTGCCTTTGTGCTGCCCCAATCTCACGGATCCGTTCTGAATCAGCTCGGCCATATACGTGCTGTGATGCTGCACCTGATAGTCGCCACCGAACGCGCCGTATTCGTTTTTGAGTACGTGAAAGCTGTGCGGATCGCAGGTCACGATGCGCTTGAAGCTGTACTTGGCCAAGGTCTGGATATTGCGTCGGGCCAGCATCTGGAAAGTCGCCTCATCACCCAGACGACGCGCCACATCACCACTGTCGCGTTCTTCCAGCCCCAGCACAGCGAAGTCGACGCCGGCGGCTTTGAGGACTTTGACGAAGGCACGTAACGTGCGCTGGTTGCGCATGTCGAACGCGCCGTCACCGACCCAGAACACTACGTCCACGGCCTTTTTCTCACTGAGCAGGCTCAGATTCAGATCCGCCGCCCAGTTCATGCGTCCGCCCGGTGCAAAACCGCCGGGGTTGTCGGTGGCGATCAGGTTGTCCAGCACTTCGGCGCCCTTGTTCGGTGTCGCGCCTTTTTCCAGGGTCAGGTGACGGCGCATGTCGACGATGGCGTCGACGTGCTCGATCATCATCGGGCATTCCTCGACGCACGCCCGGCAAGTGGTGCACGACCACAGTGTTTCGGCGTCCACCAGACCGTTGACGATCGGCTGATGCGGGTTGCCGCCGTGCTCGCCGATCGGCTTGCCCTTACCATCCAGCGACGGATACGGACTGCCCGCAAAATTGGCATCGGTGCCACCTGCCAGACCCACGACCATGTCCTGAATGAGCTTTTTCGGGTTGAGCGGCTGGCCTGCCGCGAACGCCGGGCATGCCGCTTCGCACTTGCCGCACTGGACGCAGGCGTCAAAACCCAGCAATTGATTCCAGGTGAAATCCGCAGGCTTTTCCACACCCAGCGGCGCGCTCGTATCCTTGAGGTCCAGTGGTTTGAGACCGGTGGAACGACCACCGCCGAAGCGCTCGGCGCGACGGTGCCAGGCCAGGTGCAGCGCACCGGCGAAAGCGTGCTTCATCGGCCCGCCCCAGGTCATGCCGAAGAACAGTTCGCTCACACCCCACAGCACACCCAACCCCAGGATCACGACCAGCACCCAACCGCCGAAGTGTTCGGGCAAGATGCCCGCCACCGGCAGCGTGACCAGGAAGAAGCTTGCGGAAAACGCCATCAGGCTTTTCGGCAGGCGCATCCATGGCCCTTTGGACAGGCGTGCAGGCGGGTTCAGGCGACGTCGATAAACAAAGATCGCCCCCACGAACATGACGGCTGTCATCAACAGCAAGGCGTAGCCGAGCAGGCGGTTATGCAGACCGAAACCATGCACCAGAATCGCCAGAATGATGGACGCTACCGCACCGCCTGCCGTGGCGACGTGGGTGTTGGCGATGTATTTGTCACGGGCGACCACATGGTGCAGATCGACCATGTAACGCTTGGGCATGGCCAGCAGCCCGCCGAGCCAGTCAACGTCGGAGGCCCGCCCATTGCGCCACATTTTTACCCGCCGCATCGCGCCCAGCACCGCAAGGGCCAGGGCGCAGAACAGCAGGATGGGAAGAAGAGTGTCTAGCATCTGAAGCTCCCGAAAGCCAGGCGGTCTTGCAGGCCAAATCGTCTGATTGCCGCAACGTACTGAATGAAAGCTATGCCTTGTGGGAGGGGGCTTGCCCACGATGAACGATTACGAGGCACTCCTGATGCATCGCGTCGACTGCATCGCCGGCAAGCCGCCTCCCACAGCCCAGTGCTTACTGCGCGACAGCGCTGTGTCATGGACATAGCGATAGCTCCCACAAGACTGTGACACCTCAAAAAAACCTTCAGAAATCCTTACAAAGGCGCAAGCCGTCGTAGATCGCTGCGTGAGTGTTGCGTTGCGCCACGCAATCGCCGATGCGGAACAGCAGGTAACCGTCACCCGGCTCACTCAACGAAGGCTGCGGCTGAATGGCGAATAACGCATCAATGTCGATCTGGCCCTTGTTGCGCGAACCTTCCTTGAGCGCGTAGTAAATCGCCTCGTCCGGACGCACACCGTTCTCCACCACCACCTGATCCACGACCCGCTCTTCCTTGGCCCCGGTGTATTCGTTCTCCAGCACAGCCACCAGCTTGTCGCCCTCGCGATAGACCTTTTCCAGCATCATGTCGCCGGTCATGATCACTTCCTTGGGGTACATGCTGCGGTAGTAGGTCGGGAACGACGTACCACCAATCGCCACGCCAGGTTTGATGTCATCGGTGACGATCTCGACCTGGCTACCCTTGTCGGCCAGAAAGTCGGCCACGGACATGCCGGTGAATTCGCAGATGGTGTCGTAGACCAGCACGTTCTTGCCCGGTGCAACCTTGCCATCGAGCACATCCCAGCTGCTGACCACCAGTCCTTCGGCAGCGCCCCAGTGCTCGTTCTGCTCCAGAAATGGGTGACCGCCCACCGCCAGCACCACGATATCGGGACGCAGGTCGAGGATGGTGGCCGCGTCGGCAGCGGTACCCAGACGCAGGTCGACTTTCAGGCGCGCCAGTTCCAGCTGGAACCAGCGGGTAATACCGGCAATCTGGTCACGTTGCGGCGCTTTCGAAGCCGTGGTGATCTGCCCGCCGATGAACTCTTTTTTCTCGAACAACGTCACATCGTGCCCACGCTCGGCAGACACCCGCGCCGCCTCCATTCCGGCAGGCCCGGCACCCACCACCACGACCTTGCGTTTCGGCCCGGTGGATTTTTCGATGATATGTGGCACGCCCATGTATTCACGCGACGTGGCGGCGTTCTGGATGCACAGCACGTCCAGCCCTTGGTACTGGCGGTCGATGCAATAGTTGGCACCCACGCACTGTTTGATCTGGTCGATCTGGCCCATTTTTATCTTGGCGATCAGGTGCGGATCGGCGATGTGCGCACGCGTCATGCCGACCATGTCGACATAGCCGCCTTCCAGAATCCGCGTGGCCTGATTCGGATCCTTGATGTTCTGCGCATGCAGCACAGGTGCCTTGACCACTTCCTTGATACCGGCCGCAAGATGCAGAAACGGCTCCGGTGGATAACTCATGTTGGGGATCACGTTGGCCAGCGTGTTGTGGGTATCACAACCGGAACCCACGACACCGATGAAATCGATCATGCCGGTATCATCGTAATACTTGGCGATCTGTTTCATGTCCTCGTGACTGAGGCCGTCAGGGTGAAACTCGTCGCCACAGATACGCAGCCCCACACAGAAGTCAGGACCTACTTCCTTGCGCACGGCTTTGATCACTTCCAGGCCGAAGCGCATGCGGTTTTCGAAACTGCCGCCCCATTCATCCGTGCGCTTGTTGACGCGCGGGCTCCAGAACTGGTCGATCATGTGCTGGTGCACGGCCGACAGCTCCACACCGTCCAGGCCACCGGCCTTGGCTCGTGCTGCGGCGCTGGCGTAGTTGCCGATCACGCGCCAGATTTCCTCGGGTTCAATGGTCTTGCAAGTGGCGCGGTGCACCGGCTCACGAATGCCCGAGGGCGACATCAGGGTCGGCCAGTGATCGCCGTCCCAGCGAGAGCGGCGCCCCATGTGGGTAATCTGGATCATGATCTTGGCGCCGTGCTTGTGCATGGCGTCGGCCAGATTCTGGAAATGCGGGATGATCCGGTCAGTGGCCAGGTTGACCGACTTCCACCAGCCTTGCGGGCTGTCGATCGCAACACTGGACGAGCCGCCGCAGATGGCCAGACCGATACCGCCCTTGGCCTTTTCTTCGTAATACTTCACGTAACGGTCGGTGGTCATGCCGCCATCAGTGGCATAAACCTCGGCATGCGCAGTGCTCAGCACGCGGTTGCGGATGGTGAGCTTGCCGATCTGGATCGGCTGGAACATCGCTTCAAAAGCCATAACGCGATCCTCGATTTACAGCGGCTTGACGACAAAGAGTCCGTCGTCATGACCTTCTTCCGAACCACCGTAGACCTGCTCGGCCACCGTGCGGATCGAGCTGCCGCTGGCGGCCAGGATCTGATCCATGGCACCCGCGAACCAGCCGGTGAACATGTAGTCGACCTTGCGACCGACCTTGCCATAAACATAGACAAAACAGGAGTGCTCGAGCTTGACGCTGGCCGTACCCTTTTCGAGGTCGATGTCCTGAATCTTGAACAGCCCCCAACCGCGCTGCGAGAGGCGTTTCATGTAATGTTCGAACACGGCGACACCTTCAATGCCGTGGCATTCAGCCTCTTTCTCGCACCAGTGCCAGGCCGACTTGTAGCCCGCCTTGTAGAGAATCTCGGCGTAAGCGTCGGCGCCCAGTACTTCTTCGATGCCCATGTGGTTATTGACGAAAAAGTGGCGAGGCACGTAGAGCATCGGCAGTGCATCAGAGGTCCAGACACCGGTTTCGCTGTCGACTTCGATGGGCAGTTGCGGGGCGATTTTGGCCATGGGGAACAAACTCCAGATGATTCGGGTTACACCCACCGCAATCAGGGCCGTGGGCGTGTAATGGATTCAGGTGTAACAGGCGGTTTATTCGCCCCAGACGTCGGCGAGAACGTTTACCCAGTTCTCGCCCATGATCTTGCGCACTACGCGCTCTGGATGGCCGCGTTTGAGCAGCGTTTCGGTGAGGTTGGGAAACTCACCCACGGTACGGATGCCCAGCGGGTTGATGATCTTGCCGAAGTTGGTCAGGCGGCGGGCGTAGCCCTTGTCGTGGGTCAGGTACTCGAAGAAGTCCTGGCCGTGCCCTTGAGTAAAATCGGTGCCGATGCCGATGGCGTCCTCGCCGACGATATTCATCACGTATTCAATGGCTTCGGCGTAATCGTCGATGGTCGACTCGATGCCCTTGGCCAGAAACGGCGCGAACATGGTTACGCCCACGAAGCCGCCATGATCGGCAATGAACTTCAGTTCGGCATCGGACTTGTTGCGCGGGTGTTCTTTAAGACCGGACGGCAGGCAGTGGGAGTAGCAGACCGGCTTTTTCGATTCGAGAATGACTTCTTCGGAGGTCTTGGAGCCCACGTGGGACAGGTCGCACATCACGCCGACGCGATTCATCTCGGCCACGATTTCGCGACCAAAGCCCGACAGCCCGCCGTCACGCTCATAGCAGCCGGTGCCCACCAGATTCTGGGTGTTGTAGCACATCTGCACGATGCCGACGCCGAGCTTCTTGAAGATCTCGACGTAGCCGATCTGGTCTTCATAGGCATGGGCGTTCTGGAAGCCAAAGAGGATGCCGGTCTTGCCCAACTCCTTGGCCTTGCGGATATCGGCGGTGGTGTGGACCGGCATCACCAGGTCGCTGTTTTCCCGCATCAGCTTCAGGCTGGTGCAGATGCTGTCGATGGTGGCCTGAAAGCCTTCCCATACCGACACGGTGCAGTTGGCCATGGTCAGGCCGCCCTTGCGCATGTCTTCAAACAGTTCACGGTTCCACTTGGCGATGATCAGCCCGTCAATAACGATGCTGTCGGCGTGCAGTTCGGCTGGGCTCATCAGGCTGTCCCCATTCAGGTTCTTGCGCACCGAATCGGCTGTCGGCGCTATTGGGGTCAGCATATGCCGGAGGGTTGGCCGAGCCGGGTGCAAAAACGACAAGGGGCTTGCCGAAAGCGTCAAGAAACGACAAAGGGTGACAGCACTTCGTCACACCCTGCCGTAAACCTGTTCATTGTCACGCGGTTAGGACAGAATTCGTTACATCAATGGATCGGAGCGACTCAATGAGAACGATTTTCCTGACCATGGCCTTGATGGCCACGGCCGTGACAGGCGCACACGCTGCTCAGAATCCGGACAGCACGCCTTGCGATGGAGTCGACGCTGACAATCAGACGCTGGAGTGCTCGGCCTACAGCCGACACACTGCAGAAGAACTGCTCAAGGAAAATTTCCAGAACCTGCTTCAGCGGGTCCAGTCGCAGTTCGTCGCCAACAAGACTCAATTCAACGACTTCACCAGCAAGCTCAAGACTGCTCAGGCAGCCTGGGAAAAACTGCGTGATGCTGATTGCGCGGTCGAGGTGTTTCCATCGGCAGCAGGCAGCAAGGCGTTCACCATCAGTGAAAACGACTGCGTGGCACGCATGAGTGATGAACGGTCGGAGTATCTGGAGTCGATTGCACAGGAATAACGCCAGCGATGAGATAACCTGTTTCTTTTATGAACCACTTCATCAGGTTTTCTCATGATTATTTGCGGTGTAGAAATCAAAGGCAGTGAAGCCATCTTTGCTCTGGCCACACGTCAGCAAGGCGGCATCGCACATCTGTCACTGGCGACGAAAAAAATTGCGCTGGAAGATGACGACGAGTGTGCCAACGTCAAAGCCTTCGCCACTCGGATCGCCAGCTTTGTTCGCGAGAACGGCATCAGCCATGTCGCGATCAAGAAGCGCAGCAAGAAAGGCGAGTTCGCCGGCGGCCCGACCACGTTCAAGATCGAAACGGTATTCCAGTTGCTGGCCGATTGCGACGTGACGCTCGTTTCCCCGCAAACCATCAATGCCCAGAACAAGAAACACGCCTTCGCCCTGCCCGACACGCTGAACAAGTATCAGCATGAGGCTTACAAAACGGCGTGTGCGGGGTTGATGAAGTCGGTTTAGGGAACGCCGTGGGCTGGACGCAGGGCGTCATGAGAGGCGTTACCACGCTGGAGCGCGGGCATAAGCCCGTGACGTTCTGCATCACATTCCAGCAGCACCATAGGTTTCTGACAGACACAAAAAAACCCGCATCGCTGCGGGTTTTTTCAATGCTCGATCAACTCAGTTGATCTTGGCATCCAGCTCGCCACGGGCGTAGCGTTCGAACATGGCGTCCAGGGAGATCGGTTTGATCTTCGAGGCGTTGCCAGCGGTGCCGAAGGCTTCGTAGCGGGCGATGCAGACGTCACGCATGGCGACGACGGTCTTGGCCAGGTACTTGCGTGGGTCGAACTCGCTGCGGTTCTTGGCCATGAATTCGCGGATGGCACCGGTGGACGCCAGACGCAGGTCAGTGTCGATGTTGACCTTGCGCACGCCGTGCTTGATGCCTTCAACGATTTCTTCCACCGGCACACCGTAAGTCTCTTTGATGTCGCCGCCGTATTCGTTGATGATTTTCAGCCATTCCTGAGGAACGGACGAAGAACCGTGCATCACCAGGTGGGTATTGGGAATACGCTTGTGAATCTCTTTGATGCGCTCGATCGCCAGGATGTCGCCGGTAGGCGGCTTGGTGAACTTGTACGCGCCATGGCTGGTGCCGATAGCGATGGCCAGGGCATCGACCTGAGTCTTCTTGACGAAGTCGGCCGCTTCTTCCGGGTCGGTCAGCATCTGGCTGTGATCCAGGACACCTTCAGCGCCGACGCCATCTTCTTCACCGGCCATACCGGTTTCCAACGAACCCAGAACACCCAGCTCGCCTTCCACCGACACGCCACAGGCGTGAGCAAAGGCAACCACGCGACGGGTCACGTCAACGTTGTATTCGTAATCGGCCGGAGACTTGCCGTCTTCCTTCAGCGAGCCGTCCATCATGACCGAGCTGAAACCCAGCTGGATCGAACGTTGGCAGATGTCAGGGCTGGTGCCGTGGTCCTGGTGCATGACCACTGGAATGTGCGGGAACTCTTCGATTGCCGCGAGAATCAGGTGACGCAGGAACGGGGCACCAGCGTATTTACGGGCGCCGGCCGAAGCCTGAACGATCACCGGGGAGTCGGTCTTGTCGGCCGCTTCCATAATGGCGCGCATTTGTTCCAGGTTGTTTACGTTGAAAGCTGGAACGCCGTAGCCGAACTCGGCTGCGTGGTCCAACATCTGGCGCATGCTGATAAGTGCCATTGTCTGTGTCTCTCCCGGTAGGGTCGTTAATCGTGCAAGCCTGCCGTAGTGGCGGCTGCTATTCAAGTTATACGCATAGGCCGCGAGCCCTGCGAATGGTGCACCGGCGACGACTTATCTGGCTTTGCAGCCGCGACCGATCAAATCATTGGTGGCATCCCAATACACAAGGCCTTCGCTGCCCTTGTTGTCGAACGCCAGCACATTATTACTGTAAAGCGTGCCACTGGAAGCTCCCGGTTCGGCCTTTAGCCTGAAAACCTGGTCGCTCTGATTCAGGCGCGCATCCACTTCTTTTTTAGCTGAATCGATATAGCGCCAATGAATCTCGGCACCGCTGTCGCAGACCCAGTGATTCCACGGGTCATTCTGTTGTGGCTTGCTCATCATCGAGCAACCGCCCAGCACCGCCAATGTTCCGAGGGCAATCAAGCCTTTCATGACTTCTCCTGGCCTGCCCTGCAAAACCCGGCGTGTGCCTGTGGCTCCGTTATGTCAGGGGCAGTTCTGTTCCTGTTTACCGTCATCGGCCGGCTCACCCGTGGCGCGCGCCTCGACCCGCTGACTGTTCTCGGTTGTCGGCACATCCACAGAGGCCGGGCTGAATACTTTGCAGGCATGTGAGCCCGAACCGGCACAACCGGCCAATACAACACAACTCACAAGCGCCAGGGCAGCGATCTTCATGGCAAAACTCCTTCTTCATAAAAAGATGTCCACCCACTAATGACCGCTGAAGCCTGCCGTGGTTGCCGCAAAAGCCTCAACCCCGTTCACGGACAGCCTGGCAACCCTGTTGCCTTGGGCATGAATTCATAACGATCCCATACCTCCTGGCCGCCGCGCTTGTAGATCACCGGCACCGTCTCGGCCTGCCAGCCCGCCTGATAACAACTCAAATGCAGCACATCGGTCCGGGAAGCGCTCTCGGCCTCTTCGGCTTCAGGCTTGCCTGCACAACCGCCCAGCAACCCTGCGATGAGGAACCACGGTAACGCCCTGACCATGTACGACTCCTTGTCCAAATGCCTGGATTCAGGCCTTGGCGCGTTGTTCAAGCACTTCAACTGCGGGCAGAACCTTGCCTTCCACGAATTCGAGGAACGCGCCGCCGCCTGTGGAAATATAGGAAATCTGTTCAGCTACACCGTATTTGTCGATGGCTGCCAGTGTGTCGCCACCGCCCGCAATGGAGAACGCAGAGCTTTCGGCAATGGCTTTGGCCAGCGTCTTGGTGCCTTCGCCGAACTGATCGAATTCAAACACACCGACCGGGCCGTTCCACAGGATAGTCTTCGAAGATTTCAACAAGTCGGCGAAGTGCGCTGCGGTCTGCGGACCAATGTCCAGAATCATGTCGTCATCGGCCACATCGGCAATCAGCTTGACGGTTGCAGTGGCGCTTTCAGCGAATTCCTTGGCGACCACAACATCGGTCGGCAATGGCACGCTGACCTTGGCGGCGATTTCACGCGCAGTGTCCAGCAGGTCCGGCTCGTAGAGGGACTTGCCGACCTTGTGACCGGCTGCGGCCAGGAATGTGTTGGCGATGCCACCGCCGACAATCAACTGATTGCAGATCGCGCTCAGACTGTTAAGCACGTCCAGCTTGGTGGACACCTTGGAACCGGCAACGATGGCCGCCATCGGCTGGGCCGGAGCGCCGAGCGCCTTGCCCAGAGCATCCAGCTCGGCAGCCAGCAGCGGACCTGCCGCAGCGACCTTGGCGAACCTGGCTACGCCGTGAGTCGAGCCCTCGGCACGGTGTGCGGTGCCGAAAGCATCCATCACGAACACGTCACACAGGGCAGCGTATTTCTGCGCCAGTTCGTCGGCGTTCTTTTTCTCGCCCTTGTTGAAACGCACGTTCTCGAACAACACGATATCGCCCGGCTTGACGTCAACGCCGTCCAGGTAATCGGCAACCAGCGGAACGTCACGACCGAGCGCCTTGCTCAGGTAGTCGGCAACCGGCTTGAGGCTGTTCTCGGCCGAGAACTCGCCCTCGGTCGGACGGCCCAGGTGCGAGCAGACCATCACGGCCGCCCCCTTTTCCAGCGCCAGCTTGATGGTCGGCAGCGAAGCAAGGATGCGTGCATCGCTGCTGACGACGCCGTCCTTCACAGGAACGTTGAGGTCTTCACGAATCAGTACACGTTTACCTTGCAGATCGAGGTCGGTCATCTTCAACACGGTCATGAGGCGTTCCTGTTTTTTACTGTTGTTGGTCAGCGACGCGCAGAAAGTGCTCTGCAACGTCGAGCATTCGATTGGCAAAGCCCCACTCGTTATCGAACCAGGCCAGCAGATTTACCAGCCGGGGTCCCGAAACGCGGGTCTGACTCGCATCAACAATCGCCGAATGCGGGTCATGATTGAAATCGCAGCTGGCGTGCGGCAACTCAGTGTAGGCCAGCAGACCCTTCAACGGGCCACTGGTGGCGGCCTCGCGCAGGATTCGGTTGATCTCTTGTGCGTCGGTGTCACGAGCCGTCTGCAACGTGATGTCCAGACAGGACACATTGACGGTCGGCACGCGAACAGCTTTGGCCTGAATTCGGCCGGCAAGTTCCGGAAGCAGCCTTTCGATTCCGCGAGCAAGGCCCGTGGAGACCGGAATGATCGACTGAAACGCCGAGCGCGTGCGGCGCAGATCTTCGTGATGGTAGGCGTCGATCACCGGCTGGTCGTTCATGGCCGAGTGGATCGTAGTGATGGTGACGTACTCCAGCCCGACAGCCTGATCCAGCAGGCGCAGCAGCGGCACACTGCAGTTGGTGGTACAGGAGGCGGCCGACACCAGCAGTTCGTTGCCGGTCAGTTTCTGCTGGTTGATGCCGAACACCACCGTGGCGTCGACATCGCCCTCGCTGGCCATCGGCTGCGAGAACAGCACGCGTGGCGCACCGGCGTCCAGAAAGCGCTGCCCGTCTTCACGGGTGTTGTACACACCGGAGCATTCGAGCACCAGATCGACGTCCAGCGCCGCCCAGTCAATCTCTTCAGGCGTCGAGCTGCGCAGAACCTTGATCCGGTGATCATTGATGTGCAGATACTGCCCTTCGACCCTGACCTGACCGGGAAACCGGCCGTGGGTGGAATCGAAGCGCGTCAGGTATTCGAGACTGGCCATGTCGGCCAGATCATTTATTGCAACCACTTCAAACCCGGCTCTCGTCCCTCGCTCACACAGCGCACGCACGACACAACGACCGATGCGGCCGTAACCGTTCAGGGCAACTTTGTAAGCACGGGGCTGAGGCATGAGGTTCTCTCGGATTTAAGCTGAACCCGCAAAAACGCGCCTGCCAGCTAATGCAACGGTCCAGACAACGAGCTGTCGTCCGAACCATTCATTCGCGGGCAAGCGCGCTCCTGCAAGGAGACACACGTCTTGCTTAGTCTTCGAGCAGCTCTTCGGCGGTGCTCAGGACATTTTCCAGCGTGAAGCCGAACTCTTCGAAAAGCGCAGGCGCAGGCGCCGATTCGCCGAAGGTGGTCATGCCAATCACGCGACCTTCCAGACCGACGTACTTGTACCAATAGTCGGCATGCGCTGCCTCGATGGCGATGCGTGCGCTGACTTGCAGAGGCAGAACGCTCTGCTTGTACCCGGCGTCCTGAGCTTCGAACACGCTGGTGCATGGCATGGAGACTACGCGCACCTTGCGGCCCTGCTCGATCAGTTTGTCGTAAGCCTGAACGGCCAGACCGATTTCCGAGCCGGTGGCGATCAGGATCAGCTCAGGCTCGCCGACGCAGTCGCGCAGCACGTAGCCACCGCGAGCGATGCCAGCCAGTTGGGCTTCGTCACGCGCCTGGTGAGGCAGGTTCTGACGCGAGAAGATCAGCGCCGAAGGACCGTCGTTACGCTCGATGGCGTATTTCCAGGCCACGGCGGATTCCACGGCATCGGCTGGACGCCAGGTGTCCAGATTCGGCGTGGTGCGCAGGCTGGTCAGCTGTTCGACCGGCTGGTGAGTCGGCCCGTCTTCGCCCAGACCGATAGAGTCGTGGGTGAACACATAGATCACGCGCTTCTTCATCAGCGAAGCCATGCGCACTGCGTTACGGGCGTATTCCATGAAGATCAGGAAGGTGGCGCCGTACGGCACGAAACCGCCGTGCAACGCGATGCCGTTCATCATTGCGCCCATGCCGAACTCACGTACACCGTAGTGCAGGTAGTTGCCGTTAGGGTCTTCGCCGGTGATGCTCTTGCAGCCTTTCCAGATGGTCAGGTTGGAGCCGGCCAGGTCAGCCGAACCGCCGAGGATCTCAGGCAGCAAAGGCCCCAGCGCGCTCAGGGCGTTCTGGCTGGCTTTACGGCTGGCGATGGTTTCGCCCTTGGCGTTGACTTCAGCCACGTAAGCAGCAGACTTCTCGGCGAAGTCAGCAGGCAGTTCGCCGCTCATGCGACGGATGAAATCGTTGGCCAGTTCAGGATGCGCAGCGGAGTAGGCCGCAAAACGCTGATCCCAATCGGCTTCGGCAGCCAGACCTTTTTCTTTTGCGTTCCACTCGGCATAGATGTCAGCCGGGATTTCGAAAGGACCGTGGTTCCATTTCAGAGCGGCACGGGTCAGGGCGATTTCGTCAGCGCCCAGTGGAGCACCGTGGGACTCTTCCTTGCCCTGCTTGTTCGGCGAACCGAAACCAATGGTGGTCTTGCAGCAGATCAGGGTCGGCTGATCGCTCTTGCGAGCGGTGTCGATAGCAGTCTTGATCTCGTCGGAATCATGACCGTCGACGTTGCGGATGACCTGCCAGCCGTAGGACTCGAAACGCTTCGGGGTGTCGTCGGTGAACCAGCCTTCGACTTCGCCGTCGATGGAGATACCGTTGTCATCGTAGAACGCGATCAGCTTGCCCAGTTGCAGCGTGCCGGCCAGCGAAGCGACTTCGTGCGAGATACCTTCCATCATGCAGCCGTCACCCATGAACACGTAGGTGTGGTGATCGACGATGGAATGGCCCGGACGGTTGAACTGCGCCGCCAGTGTCTTCTCGGCAGCGGCGAAACCGACCGCATTGGCAAAACCCTGACCCAGCGGACCCGTGGTGGTTTCAACGCCCGGTGTGTAACCGTACTCGGGGTGACCCGGCGTGCGGCTGTGCAACTGGCGGAAATTCTTCAGGTCGTCGATGGACAGGTCGTAGCCGGTCAGGTGCAGCAACGAATAGACCAGCATCGAGCCATGACCGTTGGACATGATGAAACGGTCACGGTCGGCGAACGCAGGGTTGGCCGGGTTGTGCTTCAGATAATCGCGCCAAAGAACCTCGGCGATATCCGCCATGCCCATGGGGGCACCCGGATGGCCGCTGTTGGCTTTTTGCACGGCATCCATGCTGAGTGCACGAATAGCGTTGGCACGCTCACGACGGCTTGGCATCGCTGATCTCCTGGGAATAAAGGATTGGGATCTTAAAAAGGCGGCCATTTTCCCTCAGGGACCGGCCGGGGGCAATCACAGATAGTAGACCTTAGGCTTTTTTCCTGTGTTGTGGACATTAATTAGCCTGTCACTACTGGATAACGCCAGCTCGCGACAAGTTCAGCGGGATCGACAGACGCCACCCATCGAGCAATATCAAAACTTTTTGATATTGGCCTTGCGACCTTACGAATCGATCACTAGACTGCGGACCCTATGAACCTGCGCGTGCCTGCAATCCGCCATGATGCATGCGACGACCTCTCTGCATTGTGCAAGGCCGGCGGCGATCCGTTGCGACTCAACGTTCTGCGTGCCCTGACCAACGACTCGTTCGGCGTGCTGGAGCTGGCGCAGATTTTCGCGATTGGTCAGTCGGGCATGAGTCATCACTTGAAAGTGTTGGCGCAGGCCGATCTGGTCGCGACGCGGCGTGAGGGCAACGCGATTTTTTACCGCCGCGCCCTGCCCCATACCGACTTGCCCGGTGGCAGATTGCACGCCGCCCTGCTCGATGAAGTGGACACGCTGGCATTGCCGGATGACGTTCAGGGGCGTATTGGTCTGGTGCATCGTCAACGCGCCTTGGCCAGTCAGGATTTCTTTGCCCGGACAGCGGAAAAGTTTCGTGCTCAGCAGGACCTGATCGCCGGCCTCGCCCAGTACAGTGAAAGCCTGCTGACACTGCTGGACAAACTCAGCTTCGGCAACGAGGCAACAGCCCTGGAAGTAGGCCCCGGCGACGGCGGCTTTCTCCCGGAGCTGGCAAGACGTTTCAGGCATGTGGTCGCGATGGACAACAGCCCGGCGATGCTGGAACTGGCCCGCAACCTTTGTCAGCGCAAGGCACTGCTCAATGTCGAGCTGAAGCTGGCCGATGCACTGACCGACAGTAAAGTGCGTGCCGACTGCGTCGTCCTGAACATGGTGCTCCATCATTTCGCCGCACCGGCCGAAGCGCTGGCGCAACTGGCCGAATGCGTGCAACCCGGCGGTAGCTTGCTGGTAACAGAATTGTGTAGTCATGACCAGAGCTGGGCCAGGGAGGCCTGTGGCGATCTCTGGTTAGGTTTCGAGCAGGAAGACCTGGCCCGTTGGGCCATCGCTGCGGGGCTAGTTCCCGGGGAAAGCCTCTATGTAGGCTTACGTAATGGTTTCCAGATCCAGGTTCGCCATTTTCAGCGACCGGCTGGCGACACTCACCATCGGTAAAATGAAGGAAACCCGTAGAGATGAGCGAATACTCACTTTTCACCTCCGAGTCCGTGTCCGAAGGGCATCCGGACAAGATCGCCGACCAGATTTCCGATGCGGTTCTGGACGCCATCATCGCTGAAGACAAATACGCCCGTGTGGCGTGCGAAACACTGGTCAAGACCGGTGTGGCGATCATCGCTGGCGAAGTGTCGACTTCGGCCTGGGTCGATCTGGAAGACATCGTGCGTAACGTCATCCTCGACATCGGCTACAACAGCTCCGACGTCGGCTTCGACGGCGCGACCTGCGGCGTGATGAACATCATCGGCAAACAGTCGGTAGACATCGCCCAGGGCGTTGACCGCAGCAAGCCTGAAGATCAGGGTGCCGGCGACCAGGGCCTGATGTTCGGCTACGCCAGCAACGAAACCGATGTACTGATGCCTGCTCCGATCACCTTCTCGCACCAACTGGTCGAGCGTCAGGCCCAGGCCCGTAAATCCGGCCTGCTGCCCTGGCTGCGCCCGGATGCGAAATCCCAGGTCACCTGCCGTTACGAAGACGGCAAGGTCGTGGGCGTCGACGCGATCGTTCTGTCGACCCAGCACAACCCGGACGTTTCCTACAAAGACCTGCGCGAAGGCGTGATGGAACTGATCGTCAAGCACGTCATCCCAGCGCACCTGCTGCACAAGGACACCCAGTTCCACATCAACCCGACCGGCAACTTCATCATCGGTGGCCCGGTGGGTGACTGTGGCCTGACCGGCCGCAAGATCATCGTCGACACCTACGGCGGCATGGCCCGTCACGGCGGCGGCGCGTTCTCCGGCAAGGACCCATCGAAGGTTGACCGTTCGGCTGCGTACGCCGGCCGTTACGTTGCCAAGAACATCGTCGCTGCAGGCCTGGCCGAGCGTTGCGAGATTCAAGTGTCCTACGCCATCGGCGTCGCACAACCGACCTCGATCTCGCTGAACACCTTTGGTACCGGCAAGCTGTCCGACGACAAGATCATCAGCCTGGTTCGCGAGCACTTCGACCTGCGTCCATACGCGATCACCACCATGCTGGATCTGCTGCACCCGATGTACAAGGCCACTGCGGCCTACGGCCATTTCGGTCGTACCCCGGTCGAAATGACCGTTGGCGATGACACCTTCACCGCCTTCACCTGGGAAAAAACCGACCGCGCCGACGCCCTGCGCACTGCTGCCGGTCTGTAATTCTCCTGCGGTCATCAAAAGCCCCCCGGCGACGTGAGTCTCCGGGGGCTTTTGTTTAGGGGGTGTCGCGCTCACTCAGTCAGGATTTTTACTCAAAGAGGGCGTGTATTCGGGCAAGCACATCGTTGATCACAACATCGGGAGCGGCCTCGATACACGTTGCCCCGCGAGCCTCCAGGTCAACCGTGCGAATCTGGTTACATAGAACCACACCCTGCGTCTCGGTGCCTGAACCGCTCAACGGGACTGCAAATCCGGCATAACGGGCGAAATCACCGCCTTGCATTATCGGCGCAACGATTGCCAGGCCCGAGACGTTATACGCGGCGGGAGTAAGAACAAGCGCTGGGCGAAAATCGCCCTGCTGCTCCCGGCCAGCGGTCGGATTCAAATTAATGCGGACGATATCCGCACGATTGAATCTGGGCCGCCTCACACTTCGCGCCCTGTCGGCTGCATGGCGTTCCAATCAGACAATTCCTCAGGCTCGGCTGCTTCCAGATCGCACTGAGCCATCAGGTCGGACAGGCGATAATGCAGCTTGGCCCTGGCAGGCTTGAGCGTTATCACTTCCGTAGAAGCATCGAGCACCAGCACGTCGCCGCTGACAAGGCTCATCTGCTTGAGAACATTGGCTGGCAACCGTATTGCTGCGCTATTGCCCCATTGCTGAATTTTGACTTCCATACATCACCCCGCCAAATAGTAGATACATTGTAGAAACGTCACACCCTCTGCGCAAACAGTTATTTACACGAACACCGGCGCTCATCATCGACCCTTTTTGTAACAGCGAACGAACCTTCCCGACTGGATACAAGCAACATCACGTGCAATGCACCAGGATCGCAAAACCCGGTAACTATGCCGACAAGCCTCACCATCAGGCGACAGCTAGCCTTCCCCGGCCAATCCCAAGCAAGGATGCTTCGATGCTGTCTGTTAACCGCCTGTTGAGCTTCGCCCTCCTGATCACCCTTTCCCCTTTCACCGGCGCCAGCCAATGCCCGAACTGGGCTGCCAGCAAGGCACAGGCAGAAATGCTGTCGCTTCAACAACAGATCGCCGCGTGGGACGACAGCTATCACCGCCTGGGCATCTCACGAATTCCCGATGAGCTTTACGATCAGTCCCGCCAGAAACTGGAGACCTGGCGTGGATGCTTTGCCGTTTCGACGCCGAGCGACAACCCATTGAAGACCGCAGGCGGCTCGGTGACGCACCCGGTTGCGCACACAGGTGTGAACAAGCTGGCTGACGAGACGGATGTCAGAGACTGGCTGCAAGGCCGGACCGACCTGTGGATTCAACCCAAGGTCGACGGTGTGGCCGTCACACTGATTTACGCCAAAGGCAGACTGACCCAGGCCATCAGCCGAGGGGATGGCGTGAAAGGGCAGGACTGGACGCCTCAGGCGCTGCTGATCAAAGCCATTCCCAAACAATTGCCGTGGCCGGACGACCTCATCCTGCAAGGCGAGTTGTACGAGCGATTGCCTGACCATGTCCAAGCATCCTCGGGCAGCGTCAATGCCCGCAGCAAGGTCGCAGGCCTGCTCGCACGCAAGACGCTGAGCCCCGCACAAGCCGACACCATCGGGCTGTTCGTCTGGGACTGGCCCAACGGGCCGAGCACCATGAGCGAGCGTCTGGCCGGACTCAAGGCGCTGGGGTTTGCCGACAGCGCCGCCTACACGCTGCAGCTCACAGATCCCGCTCAGGCCGCACAATGGCGCGAGCACTGGTTTCGCAACCCGCTACCCTTCGCCACTGATGGCGTCATCATGCGTCAGGGCGAACGCCCCTCTTCCGAACGCTGGCAAGCGAAAGCGCCTTACTGGATCGCCGCCTGGAAGCACCCTTATGCGCAAGCGCTGGCCGAGGTGCGCAAGGTGAATTTCACGATTGGTCGCAGCGGCAGGATCACGCCGATGCTTGAGCTGGTGCCGATCCGTCTGGACGACCGGACCGTCAGTCGCATCAGCACCGGCTCGCTGCAACGCTGGCAGACGCTGGACATCCGCCCCGGCGATCAGGTGGCAATCAGTCTGGCCAGGCTGACCATTCCACGCCTCGACGGTGTTATTACACGCAGTGTCGAGCGGGCGCAGGTGAGCGTTCCGCAGGCCAGTGACTTTCATGAACTCAGTTGCTGGCAACCGACTCAGGGCTGCGAAAGTCAGTTCCGGGCGCGGCTGACCTGGCTCAGCGGCAAGAAGGGGCTGGCCTTGAGTGGCGTAGGCCCGGGGACCTGGGACAAGCTCATTGAAAGCGGGAAAATCAACGGACTGGTCGATTGGATGACCCTCGATCAGGCTGAGCTTGTTACCATTCCCGGTCTTGCCGAGCGTAGCAGCGCTAAACTGTTCGCCAGCCTGCAGACGGCGCGTCAAAAGCCGTTCAAGACATGGCTCAAGGCTATCGGCCTGCCGCCTGCCGGAAGCGCTCGACTGGATGTCGATTGGGATCAGTTGGCAGCGCGCAGTGTTGAACAGTGGCAGGCCGAGCCCGGCGTCGGTCCGGGACGAGCGGCAAAACTCACTGCGTTTTTCAACGACCCGCACGTGCAGGCATTAAGCCAGCAATTGCGTGTTTCAGGTATTTCAGGTTTCTAGAGTCCGGGTTTCACTTTTTATGCCCGGACATTGTTGTGTTCAAAAGGAGTTCATATGAAGTTTTTATCACCGCTGGTTCTTTTCACCAGCTGCACGTTACTGGTTACACCGCTGTTCGCCACCGAGCAGGCGCCCCCTTCCGAGTGCCTGCTCAAGAGCCAGGAAATCAATAACAAGATTCAGGAAGCCAAGACCGAGGGCAACAAGGCTCAGCAGGCTGGCCTGGAAACGGCACTGGCCGAGGTCAATGCCAACTGCACCGAGGCGTCACTGGTCAAGCAGCGTGAACAAAAGGTATTGGACGCCAAACGTGAAGTCAGCCGCCGCCAGTCCGACCTGAACAAGGCGATGGACAAGGGCGATCCGGAGAAGATCAACAAGCGCAAGGACAAGCTGGCAGAGTCGCGCAAGGAATTGCAGGATGCGCAGGCAGAACTTGAGAAGGTGCAGCCGGACGAGTAAGCGGCACACCACTTGCGCTGAGTCACATCACCTGATGAGCAGCCACAGGGTTCAGCTGATGCATCGAGTCTGCCGGCTCCCGGCAGATCGCCAGCAAGCCGCCTCCCACAGCCCCGTATTGGCTGCCAGACTGCGCTTTCTCACGGATGCCGGATGGAATCCGTCAGAAAACCTGATCCAGGCAGAGCCTGCAGTCGACGGTGTTTCAGCCAGTCACGCCGCAGCCGGGAATGCCGACACACCGAACAGGGCAATGATCAGCCCCATCCCGACCAGCCAGGCAAGCGAGCGCAACGCTGCCAGATCGGCCAGATAGAAGATGATGTAGAGCAGGCGGCTGGTGATGAACAACACCGCAAGCACGTCGATGGTCACTAGCTGCGCGTTACCCGCAATATGCGCAATGATCACTGCCGCAGCAAACGAGGGTGTCACTTCATAGCTGTTCAGTTGCGCTGCGTGTGCGCGCTTCGGAAACCCTTCCAGATTGTCGAGAAAAGCGCGAGGGTCGTGATTATCGCCTCGCTTGAATTTGCCGCTGCCGATCTTGGCGATGCCTGCACAGGCGATCGGCAAAAGGATCGCCACCAGCACACACCAGAAAGCTACTGTCATACATCCATCCTTTGTTTTTTGGCTTCATCTAGAAGCATGCCAGGCACGAGCAGCCTTAAAGCTCAGAGCAGGATGCGGCCCAAAGGTTCTTCCGGCTTACACCAGTCTGGGGAAAATCAGGCTGAACGTCGTGAACTGCCCTGGCTCACTTTCGACCTTAACCTGCCCTTCGTGCAGGCTCATGATCGACCGGACGATGGCCAGCCCCAGGCCTGTGCCGCCCTGCTGCCGGGCGCGACTGACGTGAACCCGGTAAAAACGGTCGAACAGACGCGGCAGGTGCTCGGCATCTATGCCTTCCCCGGCATTGCGCACCGCCAGCGTGATGTCTTCGGCGCGTGTGGTAATCCTGATCATGATGGCGCTGCCACTCGACCCATGGCGGATCGCATTGGACAGCAGGTTGGAGATCGCCCGCTGAATCATCAGCCGGTCGCCCATGGCTTTCCCGCTGCCTTCGATCTGCAAGGTAATGTCACGATCTTCGGCCGATGCCGAAAACAGCTCGGCCACTTTTTCCGACTCGTCACGCAGATCGATGGGTTCGAGCGCCAACGGGGCCGAGGGCTGGCTGACGCTTGCGAGAAACAGCATCTGGGCGATCATGCGCGACATGCGTTCCAGCTCTTCGGTACAGGACTCAAGCGCCTGCCTGTACTCCTCTGGCGGACGGGGTCGTGACAATGTCACCTGCGCCTTGCCCATCAGGTTATTCATGGGCGAGCGCATCTCGTGGGCCAGATCGTCCGAGAACTGCGACAGTTGCTGAACATCGCCGTCCAGCCGGTGCAGCATGAAGTTCACGGCGTGGGCCAGATCGCGCAGTTCGTCCGGCAGGCCGGTCACTTTCATGCGGTGCGACAGGTCGCGGGCCGAAATCAGCGCGGTCACTTTCCGGAACGCGCCCAGCGGCCTGAGCCCGCGGCGCACGATCCACCAAGCCCCCAGCCCGACCAGCAAAAGGATCACCGGCAGAATCATGAAGGTGGACATCATGTAGGCATGCAGCAGCGAAGAGTCGTTCTTCCGGTCAAGCGTCAGCATGACCAGGATGTTTTCATCCGTCTTGAGACGAATGTTCTTGTAGCCCACCAGCAGCTTGTGACCTTCGCTGGATTCCAGCTCATGAAAACCTTCAGCCTGACCGTCGGCCGCGGGAGGTGGCAGGTTCCGACCCTCCTTGTTGCCGATATTCATGAGAGGCTGGCGCGGCATGCTTGAATCGAAGATGCCCAGCGCAAAACTGTCGTGACCCACAATCTGATCCCGCAACGTATGCGGGTACTGGACGATGTCGCCAACGGACAGGAATCCCTCACTGAGCCCGTGTTCGATTTGCTCGAACTTCTCCCGAAGGCTGTCTGCAGCACGCAGATCAAGCTGATGGGAAATGGCCGCGTAAGCGAACAGCTCCATGATCACCACCAGAAACGCACTCAACGCGGTGACTGTCAGGCCCAGCCGCGTCGAGAGGCGCGTGGGTTTCATTCGCGCACTTCCAGCACATAACCGACGCCACGCAGGGTATGGATCAGCTTGGTCTCGAACGGGTCATCGATCTTGGCCCGCAGGCGGCGGATCGAAACCTCGACCACATTGGTGTCGCAATCGAAGTTCATGTCCCAGACCAGCGAAATGATCTGGGTACGCGACATCACCTCTCCGGTATGGCGCATCAGCAGGTGCAGGAGGGCGAATTCCTTGGTGGTCAGGTCGATACGCTGCTTGCCACGAAATGCCCGGTGGCGCCCCTGATCCAGCTCCAGGTCACCGACCTGCAGGACCTGCGGCGTGCTCGGCTGTTCGGAGCGACGCATCAGGGTCCGGACTCTTGCCAGCAACTCGGGAAACTCGAAAGGCTTGACCAGGTAGTCGTCGGCGCCCATTTCCAGGCCCTTGACCTTCTCTTCAAGACGCCCTCGCGCAGTGACCATCATGATCCGGGTACTGACGGTTTTCCTGAGCCGGGCCAGGACCTCCCAGCCATCCATTTCAGGCAGGTTCACATCCAGAATGACGATGTCATACGCCTGGTGCTGCGCGAGATAGAGACCGTCGAGTCCGGTGGCGGCGATATCGACGACATAGCCACTTTCGGTCAGCCCCTGATGCATGTACTCGGCAGTTTTCGGCTCGTCCTCCACTACAAGGATTCGCATGGATAAATGTCCTGTCTGATGTCGGTTGATCCGCAGTGTACGGGCAAACAGCCAGCCTCCACAGCAGATAACGGAATTGTAATTTTGCAGCAATCCCTCTGATACCTCCGGTTACATAAAGTCCTCCCCATTCAGGTTCAACAGGCCTTTTGGCGCGGTTGTTCTTTCCACTGACGGGGGTGTTGTATGCAACTGGAGAGCCACGATCGTGCTCGGGTTTAAGCAGGCGTCCAGGTGGACGCAGATCAGAACGGGTGCACTGTGCGTGCTGTTGTTTCCATTGATGGCACCTGTCGCAATCGCCCAGGGTCTGAGCCTGCCACAGGCCATCGAAGCGGCGTTTGCCGAAAACCCTGATCTGGCGGCAGCCCGCTGGGAAATCGGGGTGGCTGAAGGCGAGCGCCAGCAGGCGGGCTTGATACCTAACCCGGTCGCGTCCTGGGAGGCGGAGGACACACGCAGCGAGACCCGAACCACCACCGTGATGCTCAGCCAGGCGCTGGAACTGGGCGGCAAGCGCGGTGCGCGAATCGAAGCGGCCAGCCGTGGACAGGACGCCGCCCGGATCGAGCTTGAACGGCGCGGCAACGAATTGCGCGCCGAGGTTGTTCAGGCGTTCTATGCCGCAGCCCGTGCGCAGGCCGGTCTGGATCTGGCGCGACAATCAAGGTCACTGGCCGAGCGTGGCCTGCAGGTGGCCGAAGGTCGCGTCCAGGCGGGCAAGACCTCACCGGTCGAAGCGACACGCGCTCAGGTGCAACTGGCCGAAACCGATCTGCTGGTACGCCGTGCCGAGACCCTGAAAATCAACAGCTACCGCGAGCTGGCACGCACGACAGGCTCACCGACCGCCTCGTTCGACCGGCTGGACTACACCGACCTGTCGCCCGGCAAAGTACCGCCTTCAGCCAGATTACTGACCGCCCTCAACGAAACCGCCGAACTGCGGCTTGCTCAAGCCCAGATCGACCAGCGCGAAGCCGCGCTGGGTTCGGAGCGCGCCAAGCGAGTTCCAGACCTGACAGTCAGCGTCGGCAGCCAGTACAGCCGTGAAGATCGCGAGCGCATCAATGTGGTCGGTCTGTCGATGCCGATTCCCTTGTTCGATCGCAATCAGGGCAATGTGCTTTCTGCTGCCAGACGTTCGGATCAGGCACGCGATCTGCGCAATGCCGTGGAGCTGAAGCTGCGCACCCAGATCCAGTCGGCGCTCGATCAATGGGCCACTGCATCGCGCGAAGTCGAGTCGTTCAACCGGGTCATCCTGCCTGCGGCGCAGCGCGCGGTGGACACGGCAACCCGTGGCTTCGAGATGGGCAAGTTCGGGTTCCTCGAAGTGCTGGATGCCCAGCGCACACTGATTTCCGCCCGTAGCCAGTACCTGGAATCGCTGGCAACGGCCACCGATGCCAGCGTCAGCGTCGAACGCATCTATGGCGATCTCGACCGGTTCAGCCTCAAACCCTGATTTCTCTTTTGCGCACCTATCGAGCGCACCGCAGCGTGCGCAGCACCTACATGATTGCCGGGAGCATCCATGGACAACAAACGAAGCATTGGCATCGCCCTGGCGGTGGTGGTCATCATTGGCCTGGGCAGCCTGACCGTGAACCCTGGCCTGCTACCCTTCAGCGCCCAGGCTGAATCGGACAAGCACGCCAACGAATCGGCAGACGCCCACGCCGGAGAAGAAGCCCACGCCGACGAGGAACATGGTGAGGACAGCCATGGCAGCGAGTCAGAACAGCACGGCGCCGCGAAAGCGGAACCCGCGCACGAGGAAGAAGAAGGTCACCTTGAGCTCAGTGCCGAACAGATCAAGGCCGCCGGCATTGAACTGGTCGCTGCCGAATCGCGGCCGATGAGCACCTCGGTCACCTTCCCCGGCGAAATCCGCTTCGATGAAGACCGCACCGCCCATGTAGTGCCTCGGGTCGGAGGCGTGGTCGAATCGGTCAAGGTCGAGCTGGGGCAGAGCGTCAAAAAAGGCCAGGTGCTGGCGGTCATCGCCAGTCAGCAGATTTCCGATCAACGCAGTGAATTGAGCGCGGCACAGCGCCGTCAGGAGCTGGCGCGACTGACGCTGCAACGCGAGAAGAAGCTCTGGGAAGACCGGATCTCGGCCGAACAGGATTACCAGCAGGCGCGTCAGGCGTTTCAGGAAGCGGACATCAGCCTGTCCAACGCCCGGCAGAAGCTCAGCGCCATCGGGGCAAGTGTCAGCCCTACCGCAGGCAATCGTTACGAGCTGATCGCCCCGTTCGACGCCATGGTCGTGGAAAAACACCTGGCCATCGGCGAAGTGGTCAGCGACGCGAGCAACGCGTTCACGCTGTCAGACCTGTCCCGCGTCTGGGCCACCTTCGGCGTCGCGCCAAAGGATCTGGACAAAGTGATCGTGGGTCGTCCCGTCACCGTCAGCGCACCCGACCTCAACGCTCGCGTAGAGGGGCGCATTGGTTATGTCGGCAGCCTGTTGGGTGAGCAGACACGTGCCGCGACTGTTCGCGTCACCCTCGCCAACCCGAATGGCGCATGGCGACCAGGGCTGTTCGTCTCGGTCGATGTGGCGGCAGAACAGAGCCAGGTCGCAGTCAGCCTGCCCGAGTCAGCGATCCAGACCGTCGAAGACAAGCCTTCGGTGTTCGTGCGCAACGACGAGGGCTTTCAGCTGACGCCCGTCACGCTCGGCCGCAGCGATGGCGGCTACGTGGAAATCGTCCAAGGCCTGGCCGCAGGCTCTCAAGTGGCCGCCGCCGGCAGCTTCATTCTCAAGTCGGAGCTGGGCAAAGGCTCCGCCGAGCACGCCCATTGACCTGCGTCGTACGAGTATTCCCCCATGTTTGAACGGTTGATCAAATTCGCGATTGAACAGCGCATCGTGGTGATGCTCGCGGTCCTGCTGATGGCAGGACTGGGCATCGCCAGCTACCAGAAACTGCCCATCGATGCGGTCCCCGACATCACCAACGTACAGGTGCAGATCAATACCTCGGCACCCGGCTTTTCGCCGCTGGAAACCGAGCAACGCATCACCTTTGCCATCGAAACCAACATGGCCGGCCTGCCCGGCCTGCAACAGACGCGTTCCTTGTCGCGCTCGGGCCTGTCGCAGGTCACAGTAATCTTCGAGGACGGCACCGACCTGTTCTTCGCCCGCCAGCAGGTGAACGAACGGCTGCAGATTGCCAAGGACCAGTTGCCCGAAGGTGTCGAGACCATGATGGGGCCGGTCTCTACCGGTCTCGGCGAGATTTTCCTGTGGACCGTCGAAGCCCGTGAAGGCGCACGCAAGGAGGACGGCACGCCGTACACGCCGACCGATCTGCGGGTGATTCAGGACTGGATCATCAAGCCGCAGTTGCGCAACGTGCCGGGTGTGGCCGAAATCAACACCATTGGCGGCTTCGCCAAACAGTATGAAATCGCGCCAGATCCCAAGAAACTTGCAGCCTACAAGCTGACCCTGAATGATCTGGTCGCGGCGCTGGAGCGCAACAACGCCAACGTCGGTGCAGGCTATATCGAACGAGGCGGCGAACAACTGCTGATCCGCGCACCGGGCCAGCTCGAAAACATCAATGACATTGCCAATATTGTCATCGCCAACGTTCAGGGCACGCCCATCCGCGTCAGCAGCGTGGCCGAAGTCGGCATCGGCAAGGAAATGCGCTCCGGCGCGGCCACTGAAAATGGCCGCGAAGTGGTCCTGGGCACCGTATTCATGCTGATTGGCGAAAACAGCCGCACGGTTTCCCAGGCCGTGGCCGCCAAGCTCGCCGACATCAACCGCACGCTGCCCGCAGGCATCGAAGCGGTCACCGTGTACGACCGCACCAACCTCGTCGAAAAAGCCATTGCAACGGTCAAGAAGAACCTCGTCGAAGGCGCGATTCTGGTTATCGCGATCCTGTTCCTGTTTCTGGGCAACATCCGCGCCGCGCTGATCACCGCGATGGTCATTCCGCTGGCGATGCTGTTTACCTTCACCGGCATGTTTGCCAACAAGGTCAGTGCCAACCTCATGAGCCTCGGCGCACTGGACTTCGGCATCATCGTCGATGGCGCGGTGGTGATCGTTGAGAACTCGATTCGCAGGCTGGCCCACGCCCAGCAGAAACACGGCCGGATGCTGACCCGCGCCGAACGTTTCCATGAAGTCTTCGCTGCGGCGAAAGAAGCTCGCCGTCCGCTGATCTTCGGCCAACTGATCATCATGGTCGTGTACCTGCCGATCTTCGCTCTCACCGGCGTCGAAGGCAAAATGTTCCACCCGATGGCGTTTACCGTGGTCATCGCCCTGCTCGGCGCCATGATCCTGTCGGTCACCTTCGTGCCTGCGGCCATCGCCATGTTCGTGACCGGCAAGGTCAAGGAAGAAGAAGGCTTCGTGATGCGCACGGCTCGTCTGCGTTATGCGCCGGTACTCGGCTGGGTGCTGGGGCATCGCTGGATTGCCTTCACCCTGGCGTTCGTGGTGATGGTGTTGTCCGGATTTACCGCCAGTCGTATGGGCAGTGAGTTCATCCCGAGCCTGAGCGAAGGCGACTTTGCACTACAGGCCCTGCGCGTGCCCGGCACCAGCCTGACGCAATCGGTGGACATGCAGCAGCGCCTCGAAAAAGCCGTGACCGAAAAGATGCCGGAAGTGGAGCGCATGTTCGCGCGCACCGGCACTGCGGAAATCGCCGCCGACCCGATGCCGCCCAACATCTCCGACAGCTACGTGATGCTCAAGCCGCAAAGCGAATGGCCGGATCCGGACAAATCGCGGGAAACCCTGATTGCCGAGCTGCAAAAGGCCGCTGCCAGCGTGCCGGGCAGCAATTACGAGTTGTCCCAGCCGATCCAGTTGCGCTTCAACGAACTGGTGTCAGGCGTGCGCAGCGATGTGGCCGTCAAAGTGTTTGGCGATGACATGGCCGTGCTCAACCAGACGGCCGCCAAAATCGCCGCTGCCATGCAAAAGGTGCCGGGCGCGTCAGAAGTGAAGGTGGAACAAACCACCGGCCTGCCGGTGCTGACCATCAATATCGACCGCGACAAGGCAGCGCGATACGGTCTGAATGTCGCTGATGTGCAGGACGCCATTGCTACCGCACTGGGCGGACGTCAGGCCGGCACGCTTTACGAGGGTGATCGCCGCTTCGACATGGTCGTGAGGTTGTCCGAACAACTGCGAACCGACGTGGCCGGGCTCTCCAGCCTGCTCATCCCGGTGCCCGCCAGCGCAGGCAGCAGCAACCAGCAGATCAGCTTCATCTCGCTGTCGCAGGTCGCCAGCCTCGATCTGGTGTTAGGTCCGAATCAGATCAGCCGCGAGAACGGCAAACGACTGGTGATCGTCAGCGCCAACGTGCGCGGCCGTGACCTGGGCTCGTTCGTCGAAGACGCGGGCCAGACCATTGATAGCAGCGTGCAGATTCCGGCGGGCTACTGGACCAACTGGGGCGGTCAGTTCGAACAGTTGCAATCGGCCGCCAAACGCCTGCAGATCGTCGTCCCCGTGGCGCTGCTGCTGGTCCTGACGTTGCTGTTCCTGATGTTCAACAACCTCAAGGACGGCCTGCTGGTTTTCACCGGCATCCCGTTCGCCCTGACTGGCGGCGTCATGGCGCTGTGGCTGCGAGACATACCGCTGTCGATCTCCGCTGGCGTGGGGTTCATCGCCCTGTCCGGCGTGGCAGTACTCAACGGACTGGTGATGATCTCGTTCATTCGCAACCTGCGCGAAGAAGGCCGCTCCCTGCACGACGCCATCACCGAAGGCGCCCTCACCCGCCTGCGCCCGGTGCTGATGACCGCGCTGGTCGCATCGCTGGGCTTCATTCCCATGGCGCTGGCAACAGGCACCGGCGCCGAGGTGCAACGGCCGCTGGCGACCGTGGTGATCGGCGGGATTCTGTCGTCTACGGCGCTGACCCTGCTGGTGCTGCCTGCGCTGTATCAGTGGGCGCATCGGCGGGAGGAGGAAGAGGTCGAAGCCAAGTGATTGCCTGAGCCATGACGCATAACGAAAAAACGCCCCTCGGGGCGTTTTTTTGTTGCTTGGCGAACAGTCAGAGAACACTCAACGGGTATTCCACAATCACCCTTACCTCATCCAGATCAGACTCAAATGCAGTCGCTCGGGTCGTGGCCTGACGCACACGTACGGACAGATCCTTCATGGTGCCGGTCTGAACGATGTACTTGGCTTCGATGTTGCGCTCCCAGCGTTTCTGGTCGGTCAGCGGGTTGCCCTGCGCGTCGCGGCGCATGTAAGTGCTGTTGGCATTGGAGTAATCGGCATCGGTGCCTTTGCCATAGCGGGTCATGAACGTCAGACCGGGCACGCCGTAGGGCGTCATGTCCAGGTTGTAGGTGACCATCCACGAGCGTTCTTTCGGTGAGTTGAAGTCGCTGTACTGGATGGAGTTGGCCAGAAAGATCGAGTCGGACAGTCTCAGGTAATCGAAGTCGTCATCGCCCTGGTTGCGTTGATGGGAAACCGCCAGGCTATGTGCGCCGTATTTCAGGCCGACACTGGCACTCCAGATGTCGTTGTCAAACTCGCCGAGCAACCGTTTGCCTTCGTCGGTCGCGTTGTAATAGTTCAGGCTGCTGGTCATGGTCAGGTCGCTGGTGATCGGCAGCGCGTAGGAGGCCGAGCCGTATTTCTGATCCCAGGCATCCTTCAACCGGCTGGTGTACAGCGAGAGGTTCAGTCTGTCGGTGGCCTCATAGTCGCCGCCGAAGTAGGCGAGCCAGGGCGAGTCGACCGGGCCGGCGTAGAACGTGGAAAAGCCTTCCTTCATATCGCTGGACGCGGGCTGGCTCATCCCGTTGAGGCGACCACCCTGCACGGTCAGGCCTTTGATGCTGGTGTTACTGGCTGTCACGCCGCGAAAGCTTTCCGGCAACAGACGCGCATCGCCGTAGGCGACCACCGGCGTCACGGGAAACACATCGCCGATATGAACCACGGTGTCGAAGGCTCTGGCTTTCAGCGCGCCGCCGACTTTGGTGTACTCGTCGCGGGCGTTGCCGTCCGAGTCGACAGGCATCACCGAGAACGGAGTCTGCAGGCCGTTGCGGCCGTCACCCGTGTCCAGCTTGATGCCCACCATGGCGAACGCATCGAGGCCAACACCGATGGTGCCTTGAGTAAAGCCGGATTCGAACCGCCCCATGATGCCGTGCGCCCAGCCTTCGGAGTAGCCGCTGCCCGTCGGGCTCGACTCGCCATTGCGGTGGTCACGGTTCATGTAGAAGTTTCGGTTGAGGATATTGAGCGTGCTGCCTTCGACAAACCCTTCTTTCTGCTCTTCTGCGAAGGCGGCAAAGGGGGTCATCCCGGCGAGGGTCGAACACAAGGCGAGGGAAAGTCTTTTACGTTGATTCATGTGCACTCCGTTCATTTGGCAGATCGGGTAAACGTGTCGACCTGGCATGTTGTTATCAATAAAAGGCTGCCAGTGACACACGATCTTGAAGAGGTGGAGATAACGTGAAGATGACGGGCGGATTACAAATCTGAAAGAAAACCCTGCCTGCACTAAAAATGGAATAACACTTCAGAAAGACGCAACTAATACAATATGCCAACTGGCATATTGTGCTTTTCAAAAGCGCAAAAAAAAGCGCCCCGAAGGACGCTTAAAGATTCGCCTCAACCAAAGGAGCCGGAAAGCTGCCAAAGGCGAACAAGGGTGCTGCTCATTGCAGACCAAACGCGTTAGCCTTCGGTCTTGTCGGATTTGTCAGACTTGGATTTCTCATCCGAGTTGACGTACTGCTCACCCTGCTTGCCGGCCTGACGCTCCTGGAAACGCTGCTCCTGGGCCATGCGCATCTTGTCTGCAGCGGTGCTTGCGAATTCGTTGCCGTCGTCAGCAAAGGCACTTGTAAAGGACAAGGCGGCGACTGCAAAGACCATCGATTTAATCAGTTTCATCGTCATTTCCTCTTTCTCTCGTTAATGTTTGGATCCTGTTATGCGCTGGGCGCTTTTCAGGAATGAGCCCATCTTACGAGCCGGTACCTAACAGGAAGGTGAGCGGAAAATGACAAATTTGTCATAAATAAAAAACGTTAAAAAAACCGGGTAATCTCCAAACTTACAAAAACGTAATTATTCAGTAACGTTCGCGTTAACCCTCGACCGTTACATTGAACTCACTTTCAAACAACGGAGAAAACGAACATGCGTACCACTGCTAAATCCCTGCTGCTGGCTCTGGCGATTCTTTCCCCTCTGAGCGCTTTTGCTTACACCTCGGATGAGGTAAAGGCAGAAACCCTGATCAAGGATCACCAGGCCGCCATCCAGAAATACGCAACGCTTCACAAGAAGACGATGCCTGAGATCCAGGAGTACAAGTACGGGATGAAACTGGACGTTGCCAAAGTCGTCCGCAAATCCCCGGACCTGAAGACCTGCAGCGTAATGCCGAAACTGATGACGTATCAGGATTCCAAGGGCGATCTGAAGACTGTTCAGTATCAGGTTCTCAGCGGGTGCCGAAACAGCCAATGATTTCAGACCTGCCAGGAGGCCACCCCGATACCCCGAACCCCATGTTCCACCCACCCTCAGCCCGGACAGTCGTCCGGGCTGATTTTTTTGCATTTTCCGCTTTTTATTCCGCCGCCGATTACAACCCTTCGTCCCATTGATTGCCGAGCTTTTGCAACGCCTGCGTCTTTGCATGGTCAACGCAGACCCTCGTGCGTGTTTGAAGCAATGTGCCTGAACAGCTATCCGGGCCATCACAGTCTGCTCCGGGCATGACTCGGTCACGCTGAACGCTGCCGACCACGCTGCAATTGAAACTGGATACACGGATTCTGGAATGACGGATGCTTGAACTTGTTGCTGCTTTTATCTGCCTCACTTCGCTGCTGACCTATGTGAATTTTCGCTTCATCGGTCTGCCCCCCACCATCGGCGTGATGGTCACTGCGCTGATGTTCTCGCTGATCCTGCAGGGCCTGAGCCTGATGGGTTTTCCGGGCCTCGAAAATCGCGTTCAGGAACTGATCGGCCAGATCGATTTCGGCGATCTGCTGATGAACTGGATGCTTTCGTTCCTGCTGTTTGCAGGCGCCCTGCACGTCAACCTCGCGGACCTGCGCAGCTATCGCTGGCCCATCGGGCTGCTGGCAACGTTCGGCGTGTTGATCGCAACCACGGTGATCGGCGCCCTGGCGTACTGGATCTTTGCCCTGTTCGGCTGGCACGTCAGCCCGCTCTACTGCCTGCTGTTCGGCGCGCTGATTTCGCCGACCGACCCCATCGCGGTACTGGGCGTGCTGCGCACCGCCAATGCCTCAAAGCCGCTCAAGACCACCATCGTCGGCGAAAGCCTTTTCAACGACGGCACTGCGGTTGTGGTGTTCACGGTTTTACTGGGCATCGCGCAACTGGGTGAAACCCCGACCGTGGGCGAAACGGCCATGCTGTTCGTGCACGAAGCCGTTGGCGGCGTGCTGTTCGGCGGTCTGATCGGCTATGCCGTGTACCTGATGATCAAGAGCATCGAGCAGTATCAGATCGAGGTCATGCTGACTCTGGCACTGGTCATCGGCGGTTCGGCGATGGCGTCGGAGCTGCATGTTTCCGGCCCAATCGCGATGGTCGTGGCCGGTCTGATCATCGGTAACCTGGGACGCAACCTGGCGATGAACGACATGACCCGTCGCTACATGGACGGTTTCTGGGAATTGCTGGATGACATGCTCAACGCGATGCTGTTCGCGCTGATCGGCATGGAGCTGTTGCTGCTGCCGTTCTCGTGGCAGCACCTGATTGCCGCCAGCCTGTTGGCCGTGGCCATTCTGCTGTCGAGGTTTGTCACCGTGGCACCGGCGATTCTGCTGCTGCGTCGCTGGCGCTCTGTGCCACAGGGCACCGTGCGTATCCTGACCTGGGGCGGTTTGCGTGGCGGTGTTTCAGTCGCCCTGGCGCTGGCCCTGCCGACCGGACCGGAACGCGACCTGCTGCTGAGCATTACTTACATCGTGGTGCTGCTGTCGATCCTGTTGCAGGGCCTGACCATCGGCAAACTGGTCAAGGCCGTGACGCGGGAGCCGCAGGTCAAGGACTCGGCGCACTGAGTGATCCGCAACCGGTTGCGAACTCTCAGGCGCTGCGCGCGGTGTTGAACAGGGTCATCGCCATGGCGCGTCGGTAATCGCTGGGTGTCTGGCCCGTCTCGACGCGAAAGTGCCGGTTGAAGTTGGAGAGGTTGGCATAGCCGACCTCGAAGCAGATGTCCGAAACCGACATGTCGGACTGCAGCAGCAGTCGACAGGCGCGCTGAATCCTCAGTTTGCGCATCAGGTCGATGAAACCGTGCCCAGTGTTGCGTTTGAAGAAGCGTGAAAAACCGGGATCGGTCATCTCGAGACGCTGCGCGATCACCGAGAGACGGATGTCGTTGGTCAGCTCGGTCAACAGATAGTCGAACGCCTTGTTGATCCGCTCGGAACTGCGCGCGTCCAGCGTCGGTGCGTAGCAACTGCTGGCGAGCAGGTGAGCGTCCCGAGACGGAGCCTTGACCAGCGTGTTGATCAATTGCAGAAAAAGTATCAGCCGCTCCAGACCTTGCGCCCTGCCGATGTCTTCCATCAGCCGCGCCGCCTGCACCGCCGTGGCCCCCGTGAACTCAAGACCACGACGCGCCTGTTCGAACAGACACTGCAGCTCGCCCAACTCCGGCAGCGTCTTGCGCAATGCCAGCAGCGCAGCACCATCGAACTGCAAGACCACGTCGCGCCCCTGCAAATGCTCGCCCGGCGCCAGATCACCTATCCAGTCATGGGGCAGGTCGGGACCGATCAACGCAACATGGCCTGCGTCGAACCCGCCGATGTAATCGCCCGCCACCAGTTTGCCGCTGCCACGGCGGATCAGGTGAATCTCGAATTCCGGATGATGATTCCATCGCGCCAAGGCGTAGGGATAGTCGTGTTCGTACCAGCGAAAGCACTGGTCGGGCTCGGGAAGGATGACTTCAAGTTCGGCAGGACGCTGCTCGAAAAGAGCCGCTCGGCTGTCAGGCATTGCAGGCCCCTTTTATCGTTATGGGTGCTTCGTGCAGGCACCAACATACGCTTGCCCGATCCTGCCTCGCTAGCGGTGATTGTGACCGGCACTGATACTTTTTTGATTTCGGACGGCCGGAGAGCGTTCGGTTAAAAAAGTATCGGCGCGTTGTGCGCAACGCGTTTGTTCGGGTCTTGCCTGACTGCTGTAATCCACTCGCCGCCGTGGCAGTCGCTTGAATCTGTGGGAAGCCGCATGGTTTCACGAACACCACGGCCAACAACAAAAACAATTACTCCCGCCATCAGCGGCGCGGAGTGGAGAGCACGACGATGAAGATGCACAAAGCGCTTTTCCTGTCTGCCGGTCTGTCCTTTGCCCTCGTCGGCCACGCGGCTGAAACCATCACCATCGCCACCGTGAACAACGGCGACATGATCCGCATGCAGCGCCTGTCGAAAATCTTCGAGCAGCAGCACCCCGACGTGAAGCTCAACTGGGTGGTGCTGGAAGAAAACGTGCTGCGCCAGCGACTGACCACCGACATCGCGACCCAGGGCGGTCAGTTCGATGTGTTGACCATCGGCACTTACGAAACCCCGCTGTGGGGCGCCAAACAGTGGCTTGAGCCCATCACCGGTTTGCCGCCTGAATACGATTTGCAAGACATCTTCCCCGCCGTGCGTCAGGGCCTGTCGGTGAAGGACACGCTGTACGCCCTGCCGTTTTACGGCGAAAGCACCCTGACCTATTACCGCACCGACCTGTTCAAGCAGGCCGGACTGAGCATGCCGGAACACCCGACCTGGACGCAGTTGGGCGAATTCGCCGCCAGACTGCATCAGCCGGACAAGGGCCTGTATGGCATGTGCCTTCGTGGCAAGGCCGGCTGGGGCGAAAACATCGCGCTGCTCAGCACCATGGCCAATGCGTTCGGCGCGCGCTGGTTCGATGAACAATGGAAGCCTGAACTGACCAGCCCGGAATGGACCAGAGCAGCCAACTTCTATGTCGACACCCTCAAGAAGTACGGGTCTCCCGGCGTGACCAGCAATGGCTTCAACGAAACGCTGGCCCTGTTCAACAGCGGCAAGTGTGCACTGTGGGTGGACGCCAGCGTCGCAGGCTCGTTTACCACCGACAAGGAACAAAGCCGCGTCGTCGACAGCGTCGGCTTTGCGCCTGCGCCTACCGAAGCCACCGACAAGGGATCATCGTGGCTCTATGCGTGGTCGCTGGCAATTCCTGTCACGTCCAAACATAAAGAGGCAGCCAAGGCGTTCATCACCTGGGCGACGTCCAAGGAATACATCCAGTTGGTGACCGAAAAAGACGGCATCAGCAACGTACCGCCGGGCACTCGCACCTCGACCTATAACGAGGCGTATCTGCAGGCAGCGCCGTTCGCCAAAGTGACCTTGCAGATGATGCAGCACGCCGACCCCGCCCATCCGTCCGCCAAACCGGTGCCTTACGTGGGCATTCAATACGTGACCATCCCGGAATTCCAGGCCATCGGCACCTCGGTCGGCAAACTGTTCACTGCGGCGTTGACCGGGCAGACCACCGTCGAACAGACCCTCGCTGCGGCCCAGACAGTGACTGAACGGGAAATGAAGCGCGCCGGGTATCCCAAGTAATCCGACACACTCTGAAGGACGGATAACGAATCATGAAAAGACTGGAAGGTAAAAGTGCGCTCATCACAGGCTCTGCCCGCGGCATCGGGCGCACCCTGGCGCAGGCCTATATCCGCGAAGGCGCAACCGCCGCCATCGCCGATATCAATCTGGAACGTGCACAAGCCACCGCAAACGAACTCGGGCCGAACGCTTATGCAGTCAGGATGGACGTGACCGATCAAGCCTCCATTGATCACGCAATCGCTGCGGTGGTGGCGCAGACCGGCAAGCTGGACATTCTGATCAACAACGCCGCGCTGTTCGATCTGGCGCCGATTGTCGACATCACCCGCGAAAGCTTCGAGCGTCTGTTCTCGATCAACGTCGGCGGCACGCTGTTCACCCTGCAGGCGGCAGCCCGGCAGATGATTGCCCAGGGGCACGGCGGCAAGATCATCAACATGGCCAGCCAGGCGGGACGTCGAGGGGAAGCACTGGTCGGTGTGTACTGCGCGACCAAAGCCGCAGTGATCAGTCTGACCCAGTCGGCCGGGCTGGACCTGATCAAACACCGGATCAACGTCAACGCCATCGCGCCCGGCGTGGTGGACGGCGAACACTGGGACGGGGTCGATGCGATGTTCGCCCGCTATGAAAACCGGCCTCTGGGTGAAAAGAAAAGACTGGTCGGCGAGCAGGTACCCTTCGGGCGCATGGGCACGGCAGACGACCTGTCGGGCATGGCCGTTTTCCTGGCCTCGGCGGACAGCGAGTACGTGGTAGCGCAGACGTACAACGTGGACGGCGGCAACTGGATGAGCTGATCCTGTGAACAAAAGCCGGTCGCCACTTCCATTGACGGGGCGATTGGCTAAGATGCCCGGACCGCACGTCGTGATCCGCGGCATCACCGAGGCACAGGAGCTGCAATGTCCACCGAAGAGGAGCTCGCCATATCCGGCGGCACACCGATGATTCCCGATCAGCGTCGGGAGCTGATGCTGCGTCAGTTGCGCAAGCATCAGGTGCTCAGCGTGCATCAGTTGATGGAGATGTTCGAGTGCTCGCACATGACCATCCGCCGTGACATCGCGTTGCTGGAACAGGAGGGTCGTGCCTATTCGGTCACCGGCGGCGTGCGTATTGCCAGTCAGGTGCACAGCGAGCCCAGCCATCAATCCAAGGCCGTGGTGGAGCTTCCTCACAAACAGGGCATGGCAAGGCTGGCGGCCGGTCTGCTGCATCCGGACATGACGATTTATCTGGACGCAGGCACCAGCACTCTGGAAATCGTGCCGCACATTGTCGCGTTGTCCGGCATGACCGTGGTCACCAATGATTTTGGCGTGGTGAATGCACTGGCCGATGCCGGGCACGTGGATGTGATTCACACCGGCGGCCTGCTCGATCATCCGAATCGCTCAAGCGTCGGCGGGCTGGCGGCTGCGACCCTGCGGCAACTGGCGACGGATGTGGCGTTCATGTCCACCAGTTCGTGGGATCTGCAACGCGGGACCACGACGCCCTCGGCACTGAAAGTCGAGGTCAAGCAGGCTGCCATGCAGTCCGCTTCGCAAACCGTGCTGGTCGCGACCAGCTCCAAGTACGGCACCTTTGGCATGTACAAGGTCGCCGCGCTGGACCAGTTCGACACCATCATCACCGACGCCGCCCTGGCCGAAGCCGCCGCCGACGGTATCCGCAAACAGCGCATCGAACTGCTGCTCGCCCCAGTGAGCGGCAAACGCTAGGGTCACATCCCGAAGCGGACGCAGAGCGTCCAGAGATGCATTCCCACGCTGGAGCGTGGGAACGAGCGTGTGTCTCAAGCCCCCCATCGATCCTGCGCCTGTGACCCTCTGCGTCACCGCCTCACGCTGTCCGATGGAAAAACCCTATCGATGTTAACTTATGTGAAAAATAAAAATACTTCACATTATTTACTCATTGATCCACTATCCATTTCACAGATCAGAACAATATCGTCCACCTGCCGGCATCACAGGCGCGGACACTGACTTTGAGGATTACTGCATGAACACTAAGAATGTTGGCGTCATCGGCCTGGGTGCGATGGGTCTGGGCATTGCCCGTTCATTGCTGCGCAGCGGCTTCAATGTGCATGCCTGCGATGTGCGCACCAGCGTGACCGAGGCGTTCGCTCAGGAAGGTGGTGTTGCCTGTGAATCCCCGGCGGCCATGGCCGCTGCCTGTGACGTGATCGTCACGGTCGTGGTCAACGCCGAGCAGACCGAAACCGTGCTGTTCGGCGAGAACGGCGCCATTGCAGCGCTGCGTCCGGGCAGTCTGGTGATCGGCTGCGCCACCGTCGCGCCGACCTTCGCTGTCGAGCTGGGCGAGCGTCTGGCCGCACAGAATCTGCTGTACCTCGACGCCCCGATCTCCGGCGGCGCAGCCAAGGCCGCTTCCGGCCAGATGACCATGATGACCTCCGGCCCGGCCGAGTCGTATGCCAAGGCAGAAGCGATCCTCAACGGCATGGCGGGCAAGGTCTATCGCCTGGGCGACGTCCATGGCCTGGGCTCGAAAGTCAAAATCATCAACCAATTGCTGGCAGGCGTGCACATCGCCGCGAGCGCCGAAGCCATGGCACTGGGCCTGCGCGAAGGTGTCGATGCCGACGCGCTGTACGAAGTGATCACCAACAGCGCCGGCAACTCGTGGATGTTCGAAAACCGCGTGCCACACATTCTCAATGCCGATTACACGCCGCTGTCGGCCGTCGACATTTTCGTCAAGGACCTGGGGCTGGTGCTGGATACCGCCCGCAGCAGCAAATTCCCGCTGCCGCTGTCGGCCACCGCACACCAGATGTTCATGCAGGCCTCCAGCGCCGGTTTCGGTCGCGAGGATGACTCGGCCGTAATCAAGATCTTCCCGGGCATCGAACTGCCGAAAGCCAAGACCGATAAAGCCTGAGGAGCCTTTGATGAGCCTTAACGACTCTCGCCCGCTGCTGGGCTGCATTGCCGATGACTTCACCGGCGCGACTGACCTGGCCAACATGCTGGTGCGCGGCGGTATGCGCACGGTGCAAAGCATCGGTATCCCGAGCGCCGAAATGGCAGCCGGTCTGGATGCCGACGCCATAGTCATCGCCCTCAAATCCCGCACCACGCCGTCGGCCGACGCGGTCGCCGAGTCGCTGGCAGCCCTGGAATGGCTGCGCGAACGCGGCTGTGAACAGATTTTCTTCAAGTACTGCTCGACCTTCGACTCCACCGCCGCAGGCAACATCGGCCAGGTCAGCGAAGCGTTGCTGGAACAACTGGGCAGCGACTTTACCCTGGCGTGCCCGGCATTCCCGGAAAACGGCCGCACGATTTTCCGTGGCCATCTGTTCGTGCAAGACCAATTGCTCAGCGAATCGGGCATGCAGAATCATCCGCTGACGCCGATGACCGACGCCAATCTGGTGCGCGTCCTGCAAGCGCAGACCGCCCACAAAGTCGGCCTGCTGCGTTACGACAGCGTCTCCAAAGGCGTGGAAAGCGTGCGCGGCAGGATTGCCGAGCTGCGTGCCGAGGGCGTGAGCATGGCGATCGCCGATGCGTTGTCCGATGCCGATCTGTATGTGCTGGGAGAAGCCTGCGCCGACCTGCCGCTGTTGACGGGCGGTTCTGGCCTGGCGCTGGGCTTGCCGGGCAACTTCCGTAAGGCAGGCAAACTGCGCGATATGGACGCAGCCAGACACGTTGACGTCGGCGGCGGCGAAGTGGTGCTGGCAGGCAGTGCGTCGGTCGCTACCAACGGTCAGGTTGCGGCTTGGCTGGAAGGCAATCGCCCTGCCCTGCGCATCAATCCGCTGGACCTGGCTGCGGGCAAACCCGTGGTCGAGCAGGCACTGGCGTTCGCCAGAGATGCCGGGCAAACCGTGCTGATCTACGCGACCAGCACACCGGATGAAGTCAAGGTCGTGCAGAACGAGTTGGGTGTCGAACGCTCCGGTGCGATGGTCGAGGAAGCGCTGGGCCAGATCGCCAGAGGCCTGCTCGACGCCGGCGTGCGACGCTTCGTGGTCGCAGGCGGCGAAACGTCCGGGGCAGTGGTTCAGGCGCTGGGCGTGCAACTGCTGCAGATCGGCGCACAAATCGATCCGGGCGTTCCGGCCACCTTCAGCAACGGCGCCCAACCGCTGGCGCTGGCGCTCAAGTCAGGCAACTTCGGTGCCCGCGACTTCTTCGCCAAAGCCCTCAAGCAACTGGCGGGGGAAGCCTGATGATCGACGAGAACGCACTGCGTCAGGAAATCTGTGATGTCGGCAGGCTGCTTTACGGCCGTGGCTATACGGTCGGCAGCGCGGGCAACATCAGCGCGCGTCTTGATGACGGCTGGCTGATCACGCCGACCGATGCCTGCCTGGGCCGCATGGACCCGGCCGACATCGCCAAGGTCAACCTGGCGGGCGAATGGGTGTCCGGCAGCAAGCCGTCCAAGACCCTCGCTCTGCACCGCGAAGTCTACGACCGCAACCCGAACGTCGGCGGCGTCGTACATACCCATTCCACGCACCTGGTGGCGCTGACCCTGGCAGGCGTGTGGCGTGAGGACGACATTCTGCCGCCACTGACGCCGTATCAGGTGATGAAAGTCGGGCATATCCCGCTGATCGCTTACGAGCGTCCAGGCTCGCCGAAAGTGGCCGAGCAGGTCGCGCAACTGGCCAACAGCGTGCGCGGCGTGATGCTTGAGCGTTTGGGCCCGGTGGTCTGGGAAAGCTCGGTGGCCAAGGCCTGCTACGCCTTGGAAGAGCTCGAAGAAACGGCCCGTCTGTGGCTGATGACAAACCCCAAACCTGCCCCGCTGGAGCCCGCAGCTCTGGAAGAACTGCGGCAGGTATTCGGCGCCAGGTGGTAACCGAAGCGTATTGATCGGGAGGCGCATCGCGTCTCCCGGACAACCCCGGCGTGGCCGGAAAACAATAACAACAGGAATCGAGAGCATGACTTACCTACATCCCGTTTTTGTTCGGATTTGCTCGCTGTCACCCTTTGTCACTCCTGAAGGGAGCGCTCAGGCATGACGCCAATCATGTTGATGGTCGTGGCCGGTGCGGGCATCGCACTGCTGTTGTTCCTGGTCCTCAAGTATAAATTCCAGCCTTTTGTCGCCCTGATGCTGGTCAGCATCATCGTGGCGCTGGTCGCGGGCGTTAAGCCTGCCGATCTGGTCGCCACGATTGAAGGCGGCATGGGCAAGACTCTGGGTCATATCGCGATCATCATTGCCCTGGGTGCGATGATCGGGCGCATCATCGAACTCTCCGGTGGCGCCGAGGCGCTGGCCAGAACCCTGATCAACCGCTTCGGCAACAAGCGCACGCCGCTGGCGCTGACGGTGGCGGGTTTCATGGTCGGCATTCCGGTGTTCTTCGAAGTCGGCGTGATCATTCTCATGCCACTGGCTTATGGCGTGGCTCGTGCCGCTCGCAAGCCGCTGATGATCTTCGCTCTGCCGATGTGCGCTGCCTTGCTGGCAGTCCACGCCTTTCTGCCGCCGCATCCGGGCGCTGTTGCCGCAGCCAGCCAGTTGGGCGCGGACCTGGGTCGCGTACTGATGCTGGGCATTCCGATTGTTGCCGTGCTGTGTGTCATCGGTTACTTCGTGGCCGGTCGCATGACCCGCAAGACCTACCCGATGACCGACGACATCCGCGCCGAAGTCTATGGCCCGCACGTCACCAACGAAGACCTGGAAGCCTGGGCGCGCAACGACTATTCGACGGTGCGTGAAACCACCGAAACCCGCACGGTGGGTGTCGAGGAAAGCGCCAGCAGTCTGGCGAGCAAACTGCCGCCGGCTCCGGCGCCGGGCTTCGGTCTGATCATCGCGCTGATTCTGCTGCCGATCGTGCTGATTCTGATGGGCACGCTGGCAACCACCCTGTTGCCCGCCGATTCCACATTGCGCGCCATCCTGACCGTCCTCGGCGCTCCACTCGTGGCGCTGTTGATCGACACATTGCTGTGTGCCTGGCTGCTGGGCTCGCGCCGTGGCTGGAGCCGCACGCAGGTCTCTGACGTGATCGGTTCGGCGTTGCCGGGCGTGGCGATGGTGATCCTGATCGCGGGTGCCGGTGGCGTCTTCGGCAAGGTGCTGGTCGATACCGGCATCGGTGCGGTCGTCTCCGAGGCGCTACGCAATACCGGTCTTCCGGTACTGGCGCTGGGCTTCCTGCTGACCCTGCTGCTGCGCGCTGTGCAAGGTTCGACCACCGTTGCACTGGTCACTACCGCCGGCATTCTGAGCCCGCTGATCGCGACCCTGGACCTGAGCGCCAACCATCTGGCCCTGCTGTGCCTGGCCATGGGCGGTGGCGGTCTGGCGATGTCGCACATCAACGATGCCGGTTACTGGATGTTCACCAAACTGGCTGGCCTGAACGTCGCCGACGGCTTGCGCACCTGGACCGTACTGGTCACGCTGCTGGGCACACTGGGCTTCGTGATTACCTTGCTGCTTTGGCCATTCGTCTAACCCTTTGAAGACTGGAGTCAACATGCCCCGTTTTGCCGCCAACCTCAGCATGCTGTACCCGCAGCACGATTTCCTTGAGCGCTTTGCCGCAGCGGCCGCCGATGGTTTCGGCGCGGTCGAGTACCTGTTTCCCTACGCCTGGACCCCGCAGGAGCTCAAGCAGCGCCTGAGCGACAACGGCCTGGTGCAGGCACTGTTCAATGCACCGCCAGGCGACTGGGACGCGTGCGAGCGAGGCATTGCCACACTACCGGGTCGTGAAACGGAATTTCGCAGCGGTATCGAGCGTGCGCTGGAGTACGCGCAGGTGCTGGGCAATGACCGAATTCACGTCATGGCCGGTCTGCTGCCCAGCGAAGACCTGCGCGAGCGTCATCAGGCAGTGTATCTGGAGAACCTTGCGTTCGCGGCCCAACAGGCCAGGGGGGCAGGCGTCACGATCTTGATCGAGCCGATCAACACCCGCGACATGCCGGGTTTCTTCCTCAATCGTCAGGACCAGGCGCAGGACATCTGCAAACTGGTGGGTGCCGATAACCTCAAGGTTCAGTTCGACTGCTACCACTGCCAGATCGTCGAAGGCGACCTGACCAGCAAACTGCGTCGCGACTTTGCCGGTATCGGCCACATTCAGATTGCCGGTGTGCCGGATCGCAACGAGCCGGACCTGGGCGAACTGAACTACGAGCACCTGTTCAACGTCATCGATGAGCTGGGCTACCAAGGCTGGATCGGCTGCGAATACCGCCCCAAAGGCGATACCAGCGAAGGTCTGGCGTGGTTGCGGCAGTTGCAGGGGCAGTAGGCGACCCGATCATGCCCATGCTCTGCATGGGCATGCACCCCGTGACGTTCTGCGTCACATCCGAGAGCCGACGCAGAGCGTGTAAACGATCAATACTGCTTACTCGGTCGCGTCAAACTGATCCTTGATGTAGCGAATCTCGGTCCGGCCATGCGGCGCGGGCTGGCCGTCTTCGCCCAGGTTCACGAACACCATCTTCTCGACTGTCAGGATGCTCTTGCGGGTGATCTTGTTGCGGACCTGACACATCAGCGTGATCGAGGTGCGACCAAACTCGGTGGCAGTGATGCCAAGCTCGATGATGTCGCCCTGACGCGACGCACTGACAAAGTTGATCTCGGAAATGTACTTGGTCACCACACGCTGATTGCCCAACTGGACAATGGCGTAGATGGCCGCCTCTTCATCGATCCAGCGCAACAGGCTGCCGCCGAACAGGGTGCCGTTGGGGTTCAGGTCTTCAGGCTTGACCCACTTGCGGGTATGGAAATTCATGTTCACTCCTGAGCGTCTTCGATAAGAGAACCGCATGATGGCAGAGCCAGCCGCTCGCGCCCATGCCTTGCCCCATTGTGACTGTGTATCGGTGCAATTGACGCCCCGCGACCTTCATGAACAAACAGAACAACCAAGCTGCTGTGCGATAAGCACATTCCGGCTAACGCCGATCCAGAGGCTCGTCAGCCGACAGAAAACCTTGGGAAGAATCGCGAGCGAGGCTATACTGCCATCCGTTTCAAGCGGCCATCCTCGCTGATGCCGTTCCCGCCACCTGTCCGAGGGGCGCTGCAGCAGGTTCTCCCTGTCAGGCTCGGATGGGGCGTTGTTTGACCGACTGATGCCCAGTCGGCAAGCCTTAAACGCACAACGGCGCCCATTCGCATTTTTATGGAATGGAGACTCTCAATGAGTGCTGTAATCACGCCCGCAGAATTCAACGATTTCAAGGTTGCCGACATTTCCCTGGCTGCCTGGGGCCGTCGCGAAACCATCATTGCCGAATCCGAAATGCCAGCCCTGATGGGTCTGCGCCGCAAGTACGCCGGTGAGCAGCCTTTGAAAGGCGCGAAAATCCTCGGCTGCATTCACATGACCATTCAGACTGCCGTGCTGATCGAAACCCTGGTTGCCCTGGGTGCCGAAGTGCGCTGGTCGTCCTGCAACATTTTCTCCACTCAGGATCAGGCCGCTGCTGCCATCGCCGCAGCCGGTATCCCTGTGTTCGCCTGGAAAGGCGAGACCGAAGAAGAGTACGAGTGGTGCATCGAACAGACCATCCTGAAGGACGGTCAGCCATGGGACGCCAACATGATCCTCGACGACGGCGGCGACCTGACCGAGATCATCCACAAGAAATACCCGGCGATGCTGGACAAGATCCACGGCGTCACCGAAGAAACCACCACGGGCGTTCACCGCCTGCTGGACATGCTGGCCAAGGGCGAACTGAAGATCCCGGCCATCAACGTCAACGACTCGGTGACCAAGAGCAAGAACGACAACAAGTACGGCTGCCGTCACAGCCTGAATGACGCCATCAAGCGCGGCACCGACCACTTGCTGTCCGGCAAGCAGGCGCTGGTGATCGGCTACGGTGACGTGGGCAAGGGTTCGGCCCAGTCCCTGCGTCAAGAAGGCATGATCGTCAAAGTGACCGAAGTTGACCCGATCTGCGCGATGCAAGCGTGCATGGACGGTTTCGAACTGGTTTCCCCGTTCATCGACGGCGAAAACGACGGCACCGAAGCGAGCATCGACAAGGCACTGCTGGGCAAGATCGACCTGATAGTTACCACCACCGGTAACGTCAACGTCTGCGACGCCAACATGCTCAAGGCATTGAAGAAGCGTGCCGTGGTCTGCAACATCGGTCACTTCGATAACGAAATCGACACCGCTTTCATGCGCAAGAACTGGGCATGGGAAGAAGTGAAGCCACAGGTTCACAAGATCCACCGCACCGGCCCTGGCGCGTTCGACGCCCAGAACGATGACTACCTGATCCTGCTGGCCGAAGGCCGTCTGGTGAACCTGGGCAACGCCACTGGCCACCCGAGCCGCATCATGGACGGATCGTTCGCCAACCAGGTTCTGGCCCAGATCTTCCTGTTCGAGCAGAAGTACGCCAACCTGTCGCCAGCCCAGAAAGCCGAGCGCCTGACCGTTGAAGTACTGCCGAAGAAACTCGACGAAGAAGTGGCCCTGGAAATGGTCCGCGGTTTCGGCGGCGTCGTGACCAAACTGACCAAGACCCAGGCCGACTACATCGGCGTGACCGTCGAAGGTCCGTTCAAGCCACACGCTTACCGCTACTGATTGATCTTCTGTGAGCGTGCGTGGCATTTTCTGATGCTCTGCATGCTCGCAGCAGTCGATGACCGTAGGAGCGGACTTGTCCGCGAAGGCATTTGGTTTATTACCCGTCTTTCGGTGACAGGCAGATTACTTCGCGGACAAGTCCGCTCCCACTCTGCGACCTCCCGTTCGCTTCAAGATGAGATCGGCCTCCATGAGCCAAGAACGTCGCTACAGCTTCGAGTTCTTCCCGACCAAGACCGATGCTGGACATGAAAAGCTGCTGAACGTTGCCCGTCAGCTGGCAAGCTACAACCCGGATTTTTTCTCCTGCACCTACGGTGCCGGTGGTTCGACCCGCGACCGCACGCTCAATACCGTGCTGCAGCTGGAAAACGAAGTCAAAGTACCGGCCGCGCCGCACCTGTCGTGCGTGGGTGACAGCAAGGCAGACCTGCGCGGCCTGCTGAGCCAGTACAAGGAAGCCGGCATCAAGCGCATCGTTGCACTGCGCGGCGACCTGCCTTCCGGCATGGGCATGGCCAGTGGTGAACTGCGTCACGCCAATGATCTGGTCAGCTTCATTCGTGAAGAGACCGGCAGCCATTTCCATATCGAAGTCGCCGCCTACCCGGAAATGCACCCGCAGGCCCGCAATTTCGAAGACGACCTCAAGCACTTCGTCAACAAGGCCAACGCCGGTGCCGACAGTGCGATCACTCAGTACTTCTTCAACGCCGACAGCTATTTCTATTTTGTCGAGCGTGTGCAGAAGCTGGGCGTGAACATCCCCGTCGTGCCGGGCATCATGCCGATCACCAACTACAGCAAGCTGGCACGCTTCTCCGACGCCTGCGGTGCGGAAATCCCGCGCTGGATCCGCAAGCAGCTGGAAGCGTACGGCGATGACGTGCAGAGCATTCAGTCGTTCGGTGAGGAAGTCATCACCGAAATGTGCGAGCGTCTGCTGCAAGGCGGCGCGCCCGGCCTGCACTTTTATACCCTGAATCAGGCGGACCCGAGCCTGGCAGTCTGGAACAACCTCAAACTGCCACGCTGACAACCGCTGCAATACCGCGATTTCCCTGACAATTTCCGGGAGATCGCGGCGCAATACACCGTTGGGCAGCAGGAACGCGGCGGATTGCGCTCGCTCTGTTATACTCCAGCCTTCCCGCCAGGCTTACGCCCGGACGCTCGGTCTTGCAAACGCCACCTCGCTCACGCCAACAGCACGTTTTTCATCCAGTGCAGGCGTCAGGAGAAGGCTGAAGACCCCGCAGGACCGGACGGGATCGCGTTGTCTTTACACGCCATTCACGCCAGGCAAGACATCCCTTGAGCTTAAGCTCCAACAGAACAGGATTACTCATGTCCTTTGCTTCCCTCGGTCTCTCCGAGGCTCTAGTCCGCGCCATCGAGGCAGCGGGCTACACCCAGCCTACTCCGGTGCAACAGCGGGCCATTCCCGCCGTGTTGCAAGGTCGTGACCTGATGGTTGCGGCACAGACAGGTACTGGTAAAACCGGCGGTTTCGCCCTCCCTATTCTGGAGCGGCTGTTTCCCAATGGTGTTCCGGACAAATCCCAGCGTCACGGCCCGCGCCAACCCCGCGTTCTGGTCCTGACCCCGACCCGCGAACTGGCCGCACAGGTGCATGAGAGCTTCAAGATCTATGCCCGTGATCTGAAGTTCGTCAGCGCCTGCATCTTCGGCGGCGTCGGCATGAACCCGCAGGTTCAGGCCATGTCCCGCGGAGTAGACGTCCTGGTGGCCTGCCCTGGCCGCCTGCTCGATCTGGCCGGTCAAGGCAGCGTCGACCTGTCCCACGTTGAAATCCTGGTGCTCGATGAAGCAGACCGGATGCTCGACATGGGCTTCGTCCACGACGTGAAAAAGGTTCTGGCCCGCTTGCCTGCCAAGCGTCAGAACCTGCTGTTCTCGGCGACCTTTTCCAACGACATCACAGCGTTGGCGGGCAAGCTGCTGCACAACCCCGAGCGCATCGAAGTCACGCCGCCGAACACCACGGTCGAGCGTATCGAGCAACGGGTTTTCCGTCTGGCGGCCAACCACAAGCGTTCGCTGCTGGCGCACCTGATCACCGTTGGCGCCTGGGAACAGGTGCTGGTGTTCACCCGCACCAAGCACGGCGCGAACCGTCTGGCCGAGTACCTGGACAAGCATGGCCTTTCGGCCGTCGCCATCCACGGCAACAAGAGCCAGAACGCGCGCACCAAGGCCCTGGCTGACTTCAAGGCGGGCGAGGTCCGCATCATGGTCGCCACCGATATCGCCGCTCGCGGTCTGGACATCGACCAGTTGCCGCACGTGGTCAACTTCGAACTGCCGAACGTTGACGAAGACTACGTTCACCGCATCGGTCGTACTGGCCGTGCCGGTCGTTCGGGCGAGGCGATCTCGCTGGTCGCTCCGGATGAAGAGAAGCTGCTCAAAAGCATCGAGCGCATGACCAGGCAGAAAATCCCGGACGGCGATCTGATGGGCTTCGACATCACTGCAGTCGAGGCTGAAAAGCCTGAAGTGCGTGAGCGTCCGGATGTTCGCAATCCACGTGGCGCACGTCCGGCCCGTGGTGATGGCGACAAGAACAACGGCGGTCGTCGCGACAAGGGAAAGGATAAAGGCAAGGAAAAACCAGCCGCAGCGGCCGCCAATGGCGAACGTCCTGCCCGCCCGCCACGCGAAAAAAAACCTCGTGAAGGCACGCCTCGCGGCGAACAGCGTTCTTCGCAGGCTGCAGCACCACGTCCACAATCGGACCGTGCGCCTGACGAGTTTCTGGATGACGAAGTGGATAACTTCGGCAACCGCGCCGATTACGTCAGCCCGTATCAGGGCAAAGGCCAGAATCGTGGCCGTCGTCCGGCGGCAGCGCCTGGCGCAGCACCGGCGGCCGGTGGCGCAGCGCGTCCAGCCAACCCGGGTCGTACCGGTGGTGGCGCACGTACAGGTTCCGGCACCGGCGCACCGAAGCGTAACGGCGCAGGCGCAGGCTCTGCACCCCGCTCGCGCGATGGTCAGGCTCCGCGCAACCGTCGTCCGTCAGCACCTCGTGAAGACCGCGCACCTCGTGAGCCACAGGAACCGGCAGTTCGCAGCCAGCGCGAGGGTCAGCCACAGCCGAAGATCGTGCACAAGGAGTCCAAGATCGACCGCTTCCCGTCGGCCGAGCAACTGGATCAATTGCCAGCCCGTCCACGCGGTGAAAAACCGGCCCTGCTGACCCGCAACCGCGACAGCTGATAGCCGAGCAGCAAACAAAACGCCCCAGCTTGCCGGGGCGTTTTTGTGTGTGTCGGTTACACGTCTTGATGCAACCAACGGGTTGTGGGAGGCGGCTTGCCGGCGAGGCTTTTCTAAAGCGACACCTCGTTGACTGAACTGAGGCCATCGCCGGCAAGCCGCATCCCACGGGTATGCATTCAGTCAGACACTTTCGCTTCGCCCCCCGTTTTGCGCGATGTCCAGACCTCTGCGCGGGCATACAGCCCATGAAGCTGTGCGTCACCTCCTCAGACTGCACAGACGCCACACACAAAAACGCCGACCCAAGGGTCGGCGTTTTTTCGTTCAGGCGAACACTTACTTCTTCTGTACGCCTTCGAAGGTGATGTCCAGATCCAGCGTCTGCGACGTCGGGCCTGGGCCTTTGATGCCGAAGTCGTTCAGGTTCAGCGTCGAAGTACCGTTGAAGCCGGCACGGTAGCCGCCCCACGGATCCTTGCCTTCGCCGTTGAAGGTCGCCTTGATCACGATTGGCTTGGTCACGCCGTGCAGGGTCAGGTCGCCGGTCACGTCAGCAGTCTTCTCGCCGGTGGACTTGACGCTGGTGGACACGAACTTGGCTTCCGGGAATTTGCCGGCGTCCAGGAAGTCCTTGCTCAGGATGTGCTTGTCACGTTCAGCGTGGTTGGTGAACAGGCTGGCGGTCTTCAACTCGACAGCGATCTTGCTGGCTTCCGGCTTGGCAGCGTCGAAGCTGAAGGTACCGTCCCAGTCCTTGAACGTGCCGTGGATGAAGCTGTAACCCAGGTGGCTGATCTTGAAGTCAACGAAAGCGTGCTGACCTTCCTTGTCGATAACATAGTCGGCAGCCATTGCCTGGCCGGCGGACAACAGTGCGGTACCCAGAGCCAGAGCGGCGAGAGACTTCTTCAACATGCTTTTATTCCCGTTTTGGTTGAACAATCAATGACGACCCAACATGCGTTTGAGGGTCACATCGCGATCGATGAAGTGGTGTTTCAGTGCAGCCAGGCCATGGAGCCCCGCGAAGATCACGAGGGTCCAGGCCAGATACAGGTGAATCCAGCCAGCGGTTTCCGCCTGTTCCGGAAGGCCGGAAACCAGAGCAGGTATTTCGAACAGACCGAATACCGGAATCCCGACGCCATCGGCGGTGGAGATCAGGTAGCCGGCAAACATCACGGCAAAGAGTGCGACGTACAGAAACAGATGACCAAAGGTCGCGCCGATGCGCGTCAGGCGGCTGTAGCTGGACAACGGCGGAGGCGGCGGGCTGAGCAAACGCCAGACCACGCGGACCAGCATGACTGCAAACAGCGTGATGCCAATGCTCTTGTGCAGATCAGGCCCGGCCTTGCGCCAGGTATCGTAGTAATCCAGGCCGACCATCCAGAGCCCTAGCGCGAACAAACCAACCACTACAGCGGCTACACCCCAGTGCAGCACCATGCTGACCAGACCGTAGCGAGAGGATGAGTTACGTAGCTGCATTGCCAATACCTTGTCAGAAGTGTTACCAGACTAGCTTTTTATCTATCGAATGAAAGCGCAAAATTTCGCTTTGATGCATCGAAGAATATGATCGATCGTTTGCAGAAGTTTTTATGCCTGACCGATTTTTCACGTCCTTCGTTACCTGAAACAGGCCCATCACCCCTTCCAGATTACTCAATGCTGGCTTTGCTGCATCAGCATCCCGATAATTTCAGCGCTGTAACACTTTGCCGGGACCATCGGCCGTTCGATGCCGATGAACGGCATCATGGAACCCGCGAAACGGTTTCACCGCCTGCCCTGAAGATCAAACGAATTCGTCGACCATAAAAAAAGGGGCGCGGTTTGCACCGTGCCCCCTTCTGCTCAGCGACAGCCGTCAGTTCTTGACGTCGGCAGGCGCTGTATCGGTTGTGGCCTTGGCCGCAGGCTTTTTGGCCTCGTCGGTCTTGGCCGGAGCCTTTTTCACCGGCTCTTTTTTCACAGGTTCTTTCTTGGCCGGTTCTTTTTTCGCAGGCTCCTTGTGCTGCGTCTTCTTCGCAGGCTCCGCCTTCGCGGCAGGCTTCTTGACCGGCTCAGCCTTGACGGGCGGTGTCACTACAGGTGCAACAACCGGCGCAACAGGAACCGGCGCAGGTGCAGGAGCGGGTTCTGGTGCCTTCTCGACAGGCGCAGGCGCTGCCACCGGCGTGTCCGAACCACCGAACAGGCGCGAGAAGAAGCCAGGTTTCTCCGCTTGCGGCTTGGCAGGCTCGACCGGTTTATCGGAAGTGCAACCAAACAGGCTGGTAAAGAAGTTACAGTCCGACTTCTGCGATGCCGGTGCCGGTGCCTTCGGCGGCGCAACCTTGACCGGCTCGAACGACTTGCCTGCCGCCAGATCCTGCACCTGACTGGCCGCACGCTGACCACTGCGCAGCGCGCCTTCCAGCGTGCCAGGGTAAAGGGTATCGGTGTGTTCACCCGCGAACGCTACACGCTGGATCGGCCTTTCCCACAGACGCCAGTATTTGCTGATCTGGCCGGGACCAAAGGCCAGATAAGAACCGCCGGTCGAAGGGTCGACGCTGTAACGACGGATTTCGTAGCCGGTGTAGGCACCGCGAGCCTCAGGGTAGAACGCATGCAGACGAATCAGCACCTGATCCACCAGTTGCTTGTCGCCAAAGGCCTGCATGATCCGGGCGTTGTCGCCGGACAGGTTGATCACCACGTTGGCGCCGCCCTTGAGCGCGGGCTCGATCCACAGCATGCCCAGGCCCGTATTGCTGAATACTTCACCCGACATACGCGCCTTGCTGTCCCAGACCGGGGTCTTGAACTTGAGCATGATCTGGTCGCGCCAGCCGTAGTTGGTGCTCTTGATCGCGCCCATGTGCTGGGCATCCAGCGACGGCGTCATCTGGATCTTGCCCAGCGAACGCAATGGCACGGCCATGACGAGGTAGTCGGCGGTGTAGCTCGCCGCGCCAGCCTTCACTGTGACGTGGTCCTTGTCCTGAACGACGGACGAGACGGGCGAATTGGTCTTGATGGTTTTCAGCTGTTTGACGAACGCCTGAGCCAGCACCGTGCTGCCACCCGGCAGGCGCGAGGCGCGCAGGTCACGCTCATCCACCGAGCGGTAGACGCTGGACTGCTGAGCGAAATACAGCAGTGACAGGCGCGAAGGCTCGTCGTAACGGGTGCGAATCTGCTGATTGATCAACTGACGCGCCGTCGCAGGCAGGTTCAGGCGATCCAGCCAGTTGGCGACGTTGATCTGGTCCAGTGCGAAAAGGGTGCTGTTGGACGCCGGGTTTTCCGGATCAGTAATGGAGCGCGCCAGGTTGTCCAGCGTGTCGTTGTAACGCTTGATGGCTTCTGCGGTGGCTGGCTGCTTGACCGCCAGATCCGCCTGGGTGAAGTGAACACCGTCGATCAGGTAGCTGGGCGTACGTACGAACTCGGGAGCAGGCACGGTGGCCAGCTTGAAGGTGTCCAGATAACGGTTCAGCACCGGCTGCGCCTTGGTGTTGCCGATCCATTCGCTGGTGGCCAGACCCGAACGTCCGCCCAGACTCGGCTTGGCTTCCAGCAGCGTGACCTGCCAGCCCTTGGCCTGCAGTTCGTAGGCCGCCGTCAGGCCTGCCATACCGCCGCCGACGACAATCGCGGTTCGTTGTTTGTCATCGGCGAGCGTCGAAACGCTGACCAGCCCTGTCACTATCAGCGCACACGCGCGCAGCCACCCAGAAAGCATTCCGTGAACTCCGAAAAAACAAGGGGAAGGTTGGGCAAGTCAGCCCGGAACATCGAATAGCAAGGCAGGATACGCGAGCCATCAGATAGCCGCCAGCAATGTCCGTCGCCCCTTAAAACTGCATCAAAGGTTGTGACACAGCCGGGCATTGCATAGGCTTGCGCGATTGTTCGTCCTCGCCTCAAGCGAGTCGCTACCCGGAGATTGCAAATGGGCCTGAATGACCAGTGGATGCAGCGTGACCTCAAGGTCCTGTGGCACCCCTGCACCCAGATGAAAGACCACGAAAGCCTGCCGCTGATCCCCATCAAGCGGGGCGAAGGCGTGTGGCTCGAAGACTTCGAAGGCAAGCGCTACCTGGACGCCGTCAGCTCCTGGTGGGTCAACGTGTTCGGGCACGCCAACCCGCGCATCAATCAGCGCATCAAAGATCAGGTCGATCAGCTGGAGCATGTGATCCTGGCCGGCTTCAGCCACCAGCCGGTGATCGAGCTGTCGGAGCGTCTGGTCAAGATCACCCCGGAAGGTCTGACACGCTGTTTCTATGCCGACAATGGTTCGTCCTGCATCGAAGTCGCATTGAAAATGAGCTTTCATTACTGGCTCAATCGCGGTCAGCCCGATAAAAAGCGTTTCGTGACCCTGACCAACAGTTACCACGGCGAAACCATGGCAGCGATGTCGGTCGGCGACGTGCCGCTGTTCACCGAAACTTACAAGGCGCTGTTGCTGGACACCATCAAAGTGCCCAGCCCCGACTGCTACCACCGCCCGGACGGCATGAGCTGGGAAGAGCATTCGCGCACTATGTTTGCGGCCATGGAGCAGACCCTGGCGGAGAATCATGCCAGCGTGGCTGCCGTGATCGTCGAGCCGCTGATTCAGGGCGCAGGCGGCATGCGCATGTATCACCCGATCTACCTCAAGCTGCTCCGCGAAGCCTGCGACCGTTATGGCGTGCACCTGATCCACGACGAGATCGCAGTGGGCTTCGGCCGCACCGGCACGATGTTCGCCTGTGAACAGGCAGGAATTCGTCCGGATTTCCTCTGTCTGTCCAAGGCGCTGACCGGAGGCTATCTGCCACTGGCGGCCTGCCTGACGACCGATGATGTCTACGATGCGTTCTACGACGACTACCCGACTCTGCGGGCCTTTCTGCATTCGCACAGTTACACCGGCAATCCGTTGGCCTGTGCTGCAGCGCTCGCCACACTGGATATCTTCGAGCAGGACAACGTCATCGAGAACAACAAGGCGCTGGCTCAACGCATGGCAACCGCCACGGCGCACCTTGTGGATCATCCCCATGTGGCCGAAGTGCGTCAGACCGGTATGGCGATTGCCATCGAGATGGTTCAGGACAAGGCCAGCAAGACCGCCTATCCATGGCAGGAGCGCCGTGGCATGAAAGTGTTTCAGCATGCCCTGGAACGCGGCGCGCTGTTGAGACCGCTGGGCAGCGTGGTGTATTTCCTGCCGCCTTACGTGATCACGCCGGAGCAGATCGACTTTCTGGCCGAGGTCGCCACCGAAGGCATCGACATCGCCACGCGCAGCAGCATCAACGTGGCGGTGCGCAAGAATTTCCATCCGGATTTCAGGGATCCGGGCTGATCCGGCGAGAACCGGCCGACACCGTCCCAAGACAAACACATCCGTATGCCCACAGAGAAACACCATGAGACTGTCCCGCTTTTTCACCGACACGCCCCTGAGCCTTGGCGAGCACGAATTGCCCGAAGCCCAGGCGCATTACATCAGTCGCGTGCTGCGCATGACCGAAGGCGACGCACTGCAGTTGTTCGACGGCTCCGGCAGCGAGTTTCGCGGCACCTTGCTGGAAGTCGGCAAGAAGCGCGTGCGCGTGCAGCTGGATGAATGCTTTGCCGGACAGGTCGAATCCGGTCTGCGTCTCCATCTGGGTCAGGGTCTGTCGCGGGGCGAGCGAATGGACTGGGCGATTCAGAAAGCGACCGAACTGGGCGTCAGCGAAATCACCCCGATCATCAGCGAACGCTGCGAAGTGCGCCTCAAGGACGAGCGTGCGGAAAAACGCCAGATGCATTGGCAGCAGATCGCGATCAGCGCCTGCGAACAATGCGGCCGTTCAGTGGTGCCGGTGATCCATCCACCGATGCCGCTGGCCGACTGGCTGAAACAGACTGAGGCTGATCTGAAACTGGTCCTGCACCCGGTTGCCGAACCCCTGACCAGCCACGAAAAGCCGGCAAGCCTGGCCTTCCTCATCGGCCCGGAAGGCGGGTTGAACGACGCTGAAGTCGATCAGGCCAAAAACGCCGGCTTCCACGCCGCCCGCCTAGGCCCACGCGTCCTGCGCACCGAAACCGCCCCGGTTGTAGCGCTTAGCGTGGCGCAGCAATTATGGGGAGATTTCCAGGTATGACGCGCAGTCCTTGTGGGAGGGGGCTTGCCCGCGATGAACGATGACGCGGTAGGTCAGGAAAATCGTGCCATCGCCGGCAAGCCGCCTCCCACGGGATCTTTAGTCAGGCAGCCGCTATTGTTTCAGACTGATTGCGCTTTTTTGACCTGTGTACAACGCTGAGTGTTGTACGTGGTAACGCTTCTCGGGAGCCCCCGGAGTGGTGATCAAATCCCCTCAAAGCACATAAAAACAGATCGCCACAAAGTGCATCAGGCTGCCGCCGATCACGAACAGGTGCCAGATGCCGTGCCAGTGGCGGATGTGGTCGTAGGCGAAGAAGAGGATGCCGACGGTGTAGAGGATGCCGCCGCCTGCCAGCCAGATGAAACCGGCCACGCCGAGCGCTGCCAGCAGCGGCTTGATGGCGACCAGGACGATCCAGCCCATCACGGCGTAGATCACTATCGAGAGAATGCGCGCTTCGGAGCGAGGTTTGATTTCCTGCAGGATGCCAATCAGCGCCAGCGCCCAGACGATGCCGAACAGGGTCCAGCCCCATGGGCCGCGCAGGGTCACGAGGCAGAACGGTGTGTAACTGCCCGCGATCATCAGGTAGATCGAAAAGTGATCGACCTTCTGCATGATCGATTTCGGACGCCCTTTGACGCTGTGGTAAACCGTGGAGACGCTGTAGAGCGTGACCAGACAGACGCCATAAATGGCCATGCTGACCACCTTCCAGACATCACCATGCAGACTCGCCATGACCAGCAGCCAGATCGCCCCGACGGCTGCCAGCACCGCGCCGACCAGATGAGACCAGGCGTTGAATTTTTCTCCGTAATACATCCGCGTAATACCCTGTTTTACCGAAGACATTGATTGCAGAGGCTCCCGGTTATTGAAACAAAGTGCAACATGTCTGTCTGCGACACAGATTTCAGGCAGCGAATCCTGAGTGAGTTGTGCACAATCCACCCCACACCAACAATAAGCGCCACGCCATGCAGATTGATGACGAACTCACCCTGAAGAAGCTGGAAATCTTCCTGGCCTTCATGCGCACCGGAAACCTGGCCCGCGCAGCGGCGGAATTGCAGACCAGCAACGTCAGCGTGCATCGCGCGATTCATTCACTGGAAAGCGCCCTGCGCTGCCCGCTGTTCAAGCACGAAGGTCGCAATCTGACGCCGCTGGAAAGTGCCTATGTGCTTGAGGAGCGTGCACAGAAACTGGTGCACGACGTCGTCACCACCGTGGAACTGACGCGTCAGGCCGCGGGTTTCTCGGCGGCGCGCTTTCGGCTCGGGGCCTTGTATTCGCTGACGGTCAAGACGGTGCCGCAGTTGATCATGGGGCTGAAGATTCGCCGCAGCGAGCTGAATATCGACCTGATTCTGGGCTCCAACATCGACTTGCTCTACAAGCTCAAGAACATGGAAGTGGACGCGATGCTGGTGTCGCTGGATGAAAGCACCAACGATCCGGACTGCGAGCACCTTGCGTTGTTCTCGGACGACATCTTTCTGGCCGTGCCCACCGACTCGCCGTTTGCCGAACACAGCGAAGTGGACCTGAGTGACCTGCGTGAAGCGACGTTCATCACCCTGACCCAGGGCTTCGCCACACACCGCGACGGCATCCGGGTATTCGAACAGGCCGGGTTCGAGCCCAAGGTGGCGATGCAGGTCAATGACATCTTCACGCTGCTGAGCATGGTCAGTTCTGGCGTCGGCTACGCGCTGTTGCCAGGGCGCATCGCCGCAGTCTATGAAAACCGGGTGCGGCTGATCCCGCTGCAGCAGCGCTACCGAATGCAGCAACACATCGGCATGGTGTTCCTCAAGGCCAAGGAGCGCGACCCCAACCTGCTGGCGCTGGTGGCGGAATGCCGGATGTATGCGAACCGGCTGACGGGGCAGGCGACCTGAGCATTCCATGCCTGAAGCTGAAATGCTCCGAAGCAAGGTCTAGCCGACGATGCCCCGCACGATGAAATACAGCAACGAAGGCCCTAGCAGGCAGCCAAGCCCGGTGTGAAACGTCGCGGTCAGTGCGCCATAGGGCACCAGACGCCTATCGGTCGCAGCGAGCCCCGCAGTCACTCCGCTGACGGTCCCGGCCAGACCGCCGAAGACCATCGCCGAGCGTGGATTGTCCAGCCCCATCCAGCGTGCCGCCATAGGTGTACCCACCATTACCAGAATGGCCTTGATCAGGCCGGTGGCAATAGACAGTGCCATGACGTCAGACGTGGCGCCCAGCGCCGCGCCAGTCACCGGCCCAACGATGTAGGTCACGGCGCCTGCACCGATGGTGGTCATGCTGATTGCATCGCGATAGCCGAAGACCCAGGCAATGCTCGCCCCCACGATGAACGGCAGAATGGTGCCCAGCAGCAGGGCCACCGCACCGATCATCCCGGCCTTGCGCGCTTCGGTGGCCTGGACTTCAAAGGCGGTCGCCACGATGGCGAAATCGCGTAGCATCGCACCGCCCATCAAGCCGATTCCAGAAAACAAAGCCATATCGGCCAACCCCTTTTGGCCGCCCGTCAGCGTGCCGCCGACCCACGCCAGAACAAGACCGATGACAATCGCGATGGCCGAACCGTGCACACGGCCAAACGTCAGCCGCTTCGATAACACCACCGATACCCACATGATGACGCCGACGAACGCGAACGCGGTGATCAGGCCGTTGTGCTCAAGTCCTTTTTCGATGAGATCCCACATATCAGCGACCTCCTGCAGGAGTGACATCAGGGACCAGCAGCGACTCTTCCCTGGGCAACGGTTCGCCCCGGTTGGTGCGGCTGATGAACGCGATGGTGCAGGCACACAATACGACCGAGCCGATGGCCGCGAGCACCGCAACCGGGCCGCCCTTTAGGGCCGTCACGACGTTCTGTTGCGCCGCCATGGCGACCACGACCGGAATGTACATCGCGCCCCAGAAGCCGACGCCCATTTCACAATCCTTGGTCATGCCGCCGTGCTTCTGCATCCACAGGCGGGCGCAGATCAGCAGGATCATGGCGATACCCACGCCGCCGACATTGGATTTCACGCCCAGCAGCACGCCCAGCATATCGCCAAGAATCACCCCGGCCAGGGTGCAAATAGCGAGTAGAGCCACACCGTAAATAATCATTGTTGTCATTCCTCTGTTTGCATTGCTGAAGTTGTTGTTTTTGTCCTTCGTAGCAGCTGCACGGCGTCTCTATTGGGTGCGGGTACCCTCCTCTCGCGATAGCGCAACCAGACTGTCCAGACGCGCAGCCTGAAAGGCGACTGCCGTTCCCTGTTCGAACACCCGACGCGCCAGCTCGGTCAGCACGGCACCGGGCGGCCATTCGATCTGCAGACGTACGCCTCGCTCGTAGGCGGTCTCAACAGTGCTGCGCCAGTCGACAACCCGGCACATGTTGAACGCCAGGTCATCACGCAGCTTTTCAAGGTCCATGACCGGCCGCGCCGTGCTGCCGCTCAGGTATCGAACGTTCGGCTTTCTGAGATCGACCCTGGAGAAGGCCTCGGCCAGCGTTCGCGCGGGCGCTTCGAGCAATGCGCAATGCGACGGCACGCTGACCGCCAGACGCTTGATGGCCGCCGCACCTGCGGCCCTGGCAAGCTGGCCGACCTGCCGCATCGCCTCGGCGCTGCCAGCCATCACGAGCTGGTTGTCGGCATTGATATTGGCAAGAAAAACCGGCGTCTCGACCGTGTGAACCTGAGCGATCATCGCTTCGACCTGCGCCTGATCCAGCCCCATGACGGCTGTCATGCCGTAGCCTTCGGGGTAGGCGCGCTGCATCAACTCACCGCGCAACGCCACCAGCCGAACCGCATCCTCGAACGCCAGCGCGCCCGCAATCACGGCGGCCGGATAAGCACCGATGGACAGTCCGGCCACGTAGTCAGGTTGGCAGCCACGCGCCTGCAACAGCCGGGCACAGGCCACGCCCGCGATCAGCAGACACAACTGAACGGCGCGGGTCGATTGCAGCGCCTGAGCGGTATCCAGCGCCATGACGTCTTCACCCAGCGCTGTCGAAGCCTGCTGCAGGCAATCGCGAACCACAGGATCGTCCGGCAACTGATGCAGCATGTTTGCCTGCTGCGCGCCCTGACCGGGAAAAACCCAGAAGCTGCTCATGCGCATACCTCGGCCAGTTGCCAGGGGTCGGCAACCAGACGCGCACCGCTTGCGCTCTTGAGCAGCACTCGACCCGACGGCCGCGCCCATTCGCGCAGTGCAACCGCGCCCTGTTCGAGCTGCAACTGAACGTCGATCCGGCACACAGCCGTTTCCAGCGCCTCGACCAGTTCGGCCGCCCAGCAGCGCTCTACAGGCTGCGGCGTGCGCAGGATCAGATCCAGATCGCTGCCCTGATGCAGCGCCGTAAAACCGCTCGCCAGTTCGAATCCGGCACTCCCACCCACGCCCCAACTCAGTTCCAGCGAATCCATGACTGGACGAATCAGACGCAAGGCGCGCAGCGCAGGCCAATCGTGCAGGCAGCCATCGACCACATCCACCAGTTGCTCCGGGCTGACGCGACGGGAAATGTCCGCGCACGCCATGATCGCTGCATAACGCTGCTCACGAGCCCGCCCCCGCAGACCGACTGCAACCTGCCCCGACGCCACAACCTGACGACGCACCACCACCGGCCGACCGGCCAGCACTGCGTCGACGGCCCAGTCAGGCGCGTCTTCAGGCAAGGCGGACAGCGGCATGCCCCACAACAAGTCATGGGGCAGCACGGTCGATGAAAAATGCGTCACCACTGCGCTCGCAGCAATTGGCGCACGTGGGCCGATGCCGCACGGTTGCTCGCGCCCAAGCGACTGCTCAGATCAGTGCCACTGGCCTTCACGTCCTTGATCGCACTGCCAAGCACACTGCGCACCTGGGCCAGATCGTCAGCGCCCGGCTGCTCGATCTGGCTGACTGACAGGGTTTCCCACAGCAGCCCGAGGCTGGCGTAGTTGTCGATGTCATACGCCATCGGTGGAATGGTCGAAGCGAGCTTTTCCAGCTCTTCGACACTGCGCAGGGTGACGCGGGCCGCCGACGCCTTGCCCATCGCATGCACCATGACGCCAGGATCACGCAGGGCGATCAGTCGGTTGGCCTGATAACCGTGAGCCAGAAACGCCCCGGACATCGCCTTGCCGACCAGCAGCCCGATCACCGGATGTCCGGCCAGCCGTGCCCGCGCATAACTGTCCACAGCCCCCGCCAGCGCCTGATGAATGCCCAGTGCTTCTTCGCGACGACCATAAGCCTGACTCGGCACATCGACGATGGCGATCAACGCGCGTTTGTCAGGTCGCTCACGGTCCAGCTCGACAGCCTCGTCCACCGCCTTGGCCAGGCCCCAGCCTTCCAGCAGACCGACCTCGCCCTGGCGCGCGCGGGGAAAGCGGTTGTCCGGATCGGCCACCACGGCCAGAAAACGCACCGGCTGTTCGCCCAGCATGCCGTCGGCGACCTTGAGCGATGCAGGCAGACCGCCGACCGGCGTGGCACCTGCACTCAATGCGTTGAACCAGTTCAAGCCCCGTTGTTGAGTGCTCATGACCGGGCTCCTTGAAAGAGGGTGCGGACGGTCTGCGGATCAATCTGCGACGCCGTGTCCAGAGTCCCCAGACGCTCCAGAAACAGCGCGTGCCGACCACTGCGATGCTGCGCAGGCACGCCCTGCCTGAGCCGATCGCTGACCTGTTGCCTGATGTCGGCCACGTCATCGGCGGCAAAACCGTCCACCAGACCACTGGCAAAACGCTGCTCGCCACCGGTCAGACTCCAGATGAACGGCCGGTCGCGGGAGTCGTATTCCTCGATGCCGGCTTCCTGTTCGATCACCTGCGGACCGTTCAGACCGAGACGGGCTTCCTGAGTCACCAACAGATAGCTGCACAGCCCGGCCGCAATGGACATGCCGCCAAAGCAACCGACGCTGCCTGCCACCACACCGATCACCGGCTGGTACTGACGCAGATCGACCATCGCAGCATGGATCTCGGCAATCGCGGCCAGCCCCAGATTGGCTTCCTGCAAGCGCACGCCGCCGGTTTCCAGCAGCACGATCGCAGCGGTCGGGATGCCGTTGCGGTTGTCCTCGGCGGCCAGTTCGAGGGCGCCAGCCATTTTCGCGCCGCCCACTTCGCCCATGCTGCCGCCCTGAAACGAGCCTTCGATGGCCGCAATCACCACCGGCAGACCATCGACCGTGCCTTTGGCTACCACCACACCATCATCGGCTTGGGGCACCACGCCCTGACGGGCCAGCCAGGGCGACATGACGCGGTCGAACGGGTCGATCAATTCGCGAAAAGTGCCCGCATCCAGCAAGGCACGGGCGCGCTGGCGGGCGCCGAGTTCGATGAAACTGTGCTGGCTCAACAAACGTGCGGTATCAGTCATGGCCGACCTCCTCGAAACCCTGCTCCATGCGCAGCCGCACCACGCCGGGCGTGGCGCCGAAATCATGAATATCGATGCTCAGCGCAGGCGGCGTCTGGCCGTCGAACATGCGCTCGAACAGGTGTTTCCAGCGCAACGATGCGCCATTGACCGAGGTCACCACTTCAATCGTCAGCTTGCCCGGCTGTCCGGGTTCCAGCAGCACTTCCAGATCGCCGGAGCCGACGCAACCCACCAGCGCACGGCCCTTGGGCGGCTGTCCGGCGGGGAATTCAAAAGACAGGGTTTCCATATCAGGCACTCCTCGGTGCAGGGCTCGATACAAGGCCGAGCGCAGGCTCAAGACCGTCGATAAACAGGCAGGCCGCCAGCAGGTCGGCTGCGCCACCGGGCGAAGCGTTGATGGCCAGCAATTGCTGATCCAGCTCGTGCAGTTCACGACGCCCGGCCAGACTGGCGCTGCCGCCCGCCTCCAGCACGCGCTGCGCGCCCTGTTGCATGACCTGCAAACCCTCAGGGCCGGCGCGATACAGCACGCAGGTGTCGGCCAGAGTGGTCATGATTGCCAGCAACGCATCCAGACGCGCGTTCTGCTCGCCACTGCCCGCAGCGCGGCTGCGCTGCAATTGCGGCAGCGCACGATTCATCACGGCAGGAAAGCCCTGTTGCGCCTGTTCGCGAGCGCCCATTGCGCCATAGCGTCGAGCAACGATGCTGCCGTGGCTGTTGCTGGCGACCACCTGACGATCCTCGATCAGTGCCAGACGGGCCGCGCGCTGGCAAATCGCGGCTGGCGTGCAGTCGTTGACGTCCAGCGCTGCCGCGGTCACGAGAAGACCCAACGCCCAGATCGCGCCGCGATGGGTGTTGACACCGCCCGTGGTGCGCAGCATTGCGGCTTCACCTTCGCGGCCCAGCCGACCGAGTTCTTCGCGCAGCGGTTGTCCGAGGGTCTGGAGGTGCGCAGCGGCCTCGGCCATCAGTTTGAAGGTCGGCCAGAGCGACAGGGCGGACGCGTGCATCAGGCCCAGGTGCAGGTCGGTATGCGCGCCGTTGCCACGGCGGTCCACCAGCGCAGGCTTTGGCGACAGGTTGGCTTCGTCCATCAGCGCATCGACGGCCAGATCAGCCAGATGCTCGGCCAGCGAGACGGGTTGTGGTGTCAGTTGAAGTGCACTCATCACCAACTCCTGAATTTGGCAGGCGGGTTGTAGAGGCCACCGGACCACTCGACCAGATCGGCGATGCTTTTCGCGGCCAGCAGTTCGCGACTGGCGTCGGTGCGGCGGATGCCGAGGTCTTCGGGCAGGGCGATCAGCCCTTCGCGGCGCATGCGGGCGGTGTCTTTCGGGTTGTGGCGCAGACCAATGGCGGTCACACCTGCCACAGCAGCAATCATCGCCTGACGCTCTTCGAGGCTGCGCGCCTTGTACAGATAAGCGATGCCCTCTTCAGTCAGCAGGTGAGTCACGTCATCGCCGTAGATCATGATCGGAGCCAGCGGCATGCCGCTCTTGCGGGCCACTTCGACGGCGTCAAGGGTTTCGACGAAGGTCGGTTTGCCGCCTTCCTGAAAGGTTTCGACCATCTGAACCACCAGCTTCTTGCCGCGTTCCAGATAGGCGGCCGGGCCGTCATCGGTCTGCTGGCGCATGTCCAGCCAGGCCGGGGTTGCGTGGCGACGGCCGCGCGGGTCATGGCCCATGTTCGGCGCGCCACCGAAACCTGCCAGACGACCTCGGGTCACGGTTGAGGAATGACCGTCGCCATCGACCTGCAAGGTCGCGCCGATGAACAGATCCACCGCGTACTGCCCCGCCAGCTGGCACAACTGCCGGTTGGAGCGCAGCGAACCGTCGCGCCCGGTGAAAAATACGTCCGGGCGCGCAGCGATGTAGTTTTCCATGCCCAGTTCGGTGCCGAAGCAATGCACGCTTTCGACCCAGCCGCTTTCGATGGCCGGTATAAGGGTCGGATGCGGGTTGAGCGTCCAGTTGCGGCAGATCTTGCCTTTCAGGCCCAGCGATTCGCCGTAGGTCGGCAGGATCAGCTCGATGGCCGCGGTGTTGAAGCCAATGCCGTGGTTCAGCGACTGGACGTTGTGCTTCTCGTAGATGCCGCGTATGGCCATCATCGCCATCAGCACATGCACCGGCTTGATGTGACGCGGATCGCGGGTGAACAGCGGCTCGATGTAGAACGGCTTGTCGGCCACGACCACGAAGTCGACCCACGAAGCGGGAATGTCCACGCGCGGCAAGTCAGTCACGTCATCGACCAGCTGATTGACCTGCACGATGACAATGCCGTCGCTGAAGGCGGCCGGTTCAATCAGCGCGGGAGTGTCTTCGGTACTCGGCCCGGTGTAGATGTTGCCGGCCCTGTCAGCCATGAAGCCTGCGGCCAGCACCACGTTGGGGATCAGATCGACCACCAGTCGCGAATACAGCTCGATGTAGGTGTGAATCGCGCCGATTTCCAGCAGGCCGTCTTCAAGCAACTGGCTGATGCGCAGGCTTTGCGTACCGGCGAAAGAGAAGTCCAGCTTGCGGGCAATGCCTTGTTCGAACAGGTCCAGGTGCTCGGAACGCCCGACGCTTGGCATGATCATGTGCAGGTCGTGCACCTTGGCGGGATCAACCCTGGCCAGCGCACGGGACAGAAAGTCGGCCTGCTTCTGATTGTTGCCCTCAAGTACCACCCGGTCACCGGACACCAGCAAGGCTTCCAGCGCTGCGACGATCTTGTCGGTCGGCAGCACCACGCCGTCGGCCAGGGCTCGCACCTGTTCGAGCCGCCGCTGCTTCTCGGTGCGGCGACGCGTCCAGCGCGCGTCGGGGGAAGTTGTTGTTGTCATGATCGCTCCACGATTTCGCTGTCGTGGTTCACCTTAGGAGCGGGACAGGTCAGGCATCAATCAAGCAGACCATTGGATCATTACGCCTGGAGTAACGATTGCCGATCAAAAAGCCGCGCTCTGCAACATTTCCCAACCTCAGGATGACTTTCCTGTAGGAACAGTCCTTAACCGCTGACTCGGCCCCCTGTGCAACGGCTTTGCGCCTAGCATTCGGCTTCCCACAATCCAAAGGAAGCAGCTCTATGCCATTCATAGTCAGGGAAGGTGATACGACCACCAGCGGCGGCTTTGTGTCGAATACCTCGTCACGCGTAATTCTGGACGAGCAGCGTGTGGCGCTCATGGGCGACCCGGTGTGGTGTCCGCTTTGCCGCAGCGCGGGCTTCATCGCCCAGGGCAATCCGACCTATGTCGATGAGTTTGTGGCGGTTGCCACGCACGGCCACGAAGTGCGATGCGGTTGCCCGCCAGGCAGCAACCGTCTGATCGCTTCTCAGAACAAATTCCAGGCCGACATGGACGCTGCCATCGACATTCCCGAGGACATGATCACCGAAGCGCGCCGGCGAGCCGACGCCCTGACCCAAGAAATCAAGGATGTGCGTTGGTTTCCAGCAACTGATGAAGGTCGACGAACTGCCTTGTCAGCTTGTGGCGCGGGTCGAGATGGATCAGAGGCAGACAGGCCTCGTGAGACTCGCGCATCTTCACTGACGCATTGAGGTAGACCGGCAATACCGGGAGGCCTTCGGCAACCAGTTCATCCAGCATCTGCTGCGGCAGGCTCGCGCGCGGCTGGAACTGGTTGACGATGATTCCTTCCACTTGCAGGTTCTCGTTGTGGTCTTCCTTCAACTCCTCGATTTCCCGCAGCAGGCCGTAGAGCGCCTGCCGGGAAAAACTGTCGCAATCAAAAGGAATGAGGACGCGATCTGCCGCGATCAGAGCCGAAACCGCGTAGAAATTGAGCGCGGGCGGCGTATCCAGATAAATGCGTTCGTAATCTTCGCCCAATTCATCCAGCAATTTGCGAAGCTTGTTGATCTTGTGCTTGGCCTCGAGTTTCGGCTGCAGATCAGCGAGTTCCGCGGTGGCCGTTACCACATGCAGGTTATCGAACGGCGTCTCGTAGATATCAACATGATTCTTCTTGCCGAACGGCGCGGAAGACAACGTCTGCTTGAAGAACTCGGCAATCCCCATCGGGATATCGTGGCCCGTCAGACCGGTGAGGTACTGGGTGGAGTTGGCCTGGGCATCGAGGTCGATCAACAGGGTTCGATAGCCTTCGTTAGCGCTGACTGCAGCCAGATTGCAGGCAATGCTCGACTTGCCGACACCGCCTTTCTGATTGAATACCACGCGACGCATGCTTTGGATTCCTCGATAGATTAAGAAACGACGTGACTGACCGATAAAGGCTGTAAGCGTGGTCGAGTCTAGGCAATGCATACGACAAGGGCGACCTTATCGGCGACCTTATCAAAAATACGACACATTTATGTCGGTTCAATGACTGTACCGGGTTGAGCGTCAAGGCGTACGCCTGAGTTACCCGGATGAGAATGGATGCTGTGTAAACCCTTTACTTGCAACAAATTTGCTAGTCACGATCCCCACAAGGATAATGCGCGCACCCATTCAACTTACCGCCCAGACTGATGCCGTCCTGGTATCGAAGTAGCGAGAAACAAGCCCGCAGGGGCGGGAAGAGAAGTTTTGATCACCTTCAACATTGCACGATGGCGCGCCTGGGCACCTGGCCTGGCGAGCGCAGACGAGTGGGAGCAATGGAGCCGCACCCCTACACAGTTGCAGGACAGCAACGAGGCACCGGATGTGTCTTTTCTGCCTGCGATGCAGCGCCGACGGCTGGGCCGCATGGCGCGCATGGCGTTCGCGGTCGGCTGGCCGCTCAGCGAGGGTTACGAACGCATGCCGCTGGTGTTCGTGTCCCGCCACGGCGAAACGCCCCGCACGTTCGAAATCCTTCGCGATCTGGCCGCTGACGAGCCCATGTCGCCGACCCAGTTCAGCCTGTCGGTGCATAACGCCGTGATTGGCCTGTGGTCGATCCTGCGCGGTGAAACCAGCGAAATGACCGCACTGGCGGCCGCAGGCGACGGACTTGAATACGGCGCATTCGAAGCCGCGGCCCTGCTGGCCGAGGGCGCACCGGCAGTGCTGCTGGTGGTGACCGAAGAACAGCCTCCGCACGCCTACGCCAAATGGATCGACGACGTGCCCTTTCCCTATGCCGTCGGCCTGCTGCTGACGCCGGGCAACGAATGGCAACTGTCCCTGAACACCGACACGCAAGGCGCGCAACGCACGCAGTGGCCCCATGCCCTGAATCTGTTGCAAGTCCTGCACACCCACCAGTCTTCATGCCTGCATCCGTGGAACAACCGATTATGGAAGTGGCAACGCAACCAGTGAAGAAAGGCCGGGATGCCTATTACTGGCGTCTGCTGGCAACCGGGTTCAGCTTTGCCCTGTTCGGGGTAAGCGGGCTGTGTCTGCGCGTGTTCGTCTTTCCAGTCCTGAGTTGCTTTCCGGGGAGCGTCGCAGACCATCAGCGACGTGCCCGCCGGACCATCAGCCGGCTGTTCTGGCGTTTCATCAGAATCATGGCGCGGCTGGGCGTGCTGACCTACGAGGTCAAAGGCGCCGAAAAGCTGGGACGCCCAGGCCAGATGATCATCGCCAACCACCCGTCCCTGATCGACGTGGTGTTCCTGATCGGGCTGGTGCGTGACGCCAACTGCGTGGTCAAGCGCAGCCTGTGGGAGAACCCTTTCACGCGCGGTCCGGTGCGTTCCACAGGCTATATCAGCAATGACGGCAGCATGGACATGCTCGATGCCGCTGTGGAACGCCTGCAGGGCGGCCAGACCCTGATCATTTTTCCCGAGGGCACTCGCACCCAGCCCGGCCAGCCGCCTGCCTTTCACCGCGGTGCCGCCGCCATTGCCCTGCGCGGCGCCAGCATGATCACGCCGGTGACCATCAAGGTCAGTCCGACCACGCTGACCAAGGCCGAGCCCTGGTACCGGATTCCACAACGCCGCGTGCATTTCACCCTGCATGTGGGTGCCGACATCGATCCGACAACCTTCAGCGCGCTGGGTCCGCCGCCTTTGGCGTCCCGCAAGCTCAACGATTACCTGCATGACTACTTCATCAAGGAGCTCGCCACAGATGAGCGATCTACACCTGGACATTAAAGTGCTGATCATCGACGCCCTGGGCCTCGAAGACATCACCCCGCAAGACATCGGCAATGACCAGACGCTCTTCGGCGAGGGCCTCGGACTGGATTCGGTCGACGCACTGGAACTGGGCCTGGCCATCCAGAAGCGCTACGGCATCAGGATCGATGCCGACGCCAAGGACACCCGCAACCATTTCGCCAACGTCGACAGCCTTGTGGCGTTCGTCAGCGCCAGACAGCCGGTCTGAGGATTGAACATGCAAACCCGTGAAGACATCTTCCAAACCCTGCGCACGGCCATGGTCGAACTGTTCGAACTGGAACCTGAAAGGGTCATTCCCAAGGCGAACCTCTATCAGGACCTGGAAATCGACAGCATCGACGCTGTCGACCTGATCGACCACATCAAGCGCAAGACCGGCAAGAAAATCGCGGCGGAAGAATTCAAGTCCGTCAGAACCGTCAACGATGTGGTCGAGGCCGTCTACCGACTGGTCAACGCCGCCGAATGAAACGGCTGGTTGGTCTGATCCTGGTGCTGGCCGGTGTTCTGTACCCGTTCGCCGTCTATTGGGGAACCGAGCACTTCGCGCCCTGGCAATTTGCCCTGCTGCTGGGAAGCCTGTGGCTTGCGCGCATCGTGACCGGTGAGCGCAAACCCGGCAGCCTGGCGATGGCCCTTGTGGCGCTGGGGTTCTGCGTGGTGCTTGGGTTACTCGACAGCCATGTGATGCTGCGCTGGTACCCGGTGCTGGTCAGCCTGTTCATGCTTGGCCTGTTCGGCTCGAGCCTGATCTACGGCCCGCCGATCGTCGAGCGCATGGCGCGTATCAACCGGCCTGAGCTCTCTGAATCCGGCATTCGCTACACCCGGCGAGTCACTCAGGTCTGGTGCGTGTTCTTTTTGGGCAACGGCCTTGCTGCGGCCGCACTGACGCTGTGGGCACCGCTGTCATGGTGGACGCTCTACACCGGCCTTGTTTCCTATGGACTGATGGGCCTGCTGTTCGCAGGCGAACTGATCGTCCGCCTGCGCGTCATGGGCGGCCCATGAAATGGATAGCATGAACTTGCTAACTCTCGAAAACCTGCTGCTCGACACCAAGACGGATCGACGGCTGACCACCGCTCCCGAGCTGACGCTCGCCCAATGGCGGGCGCAGGCATTGAGCGTTGCGTGCGGGCTTCAAGCCCGTGGCGTCCGGCAAGTGGCCGTGCACCTCGAAGATGCCGCCGAACTGGGCATCGCGTTGTTCGGCGCCTGGCGTGCCGGGGTAAGCGTGCTGCTGCCTGCCGACCTGCAAGGACAGACCCGCGAGCGCTGGGCCGGTGAGGTGGATCTGTGGATCACCGACCAGCCCGGCGATGTACCACTCAATGAGCTGCACGCAGCCCCCCTGGCACCGGCTGCGCTTGATCTGGACCAGTGCCGCCTGAGTCTGTGCACGTCAGGTTCCAGCGGCGAGCCTAAGCTGATCGAAAAGCGTCTGCGCCAATTGGCCAATGAAGTCACGGCCCTCGAACAGCACTGGGGTGCGGAGCTGGGTCAGGCCTGCATGGTCGGCAGCGTGGCAACCCAGCACATCTACGGCCTGCTGTTCCGGTTGTTGTGGCCGCTGTGCGCGGGGCGTTCATTCGTGCGTCGTCAGTTGCCCTTTTCCGAAGACGTGCAGCGCGCCAGCCTCGAAAACGGGTCGTTCGCCTGGGTTGCAAGCCCGGCCCTGCTCAAGCGCATGGGCGACAACCTCGACTGGCCCAGCCTGAGCGCAGTACGCCGGGTGTTCTCTTCCGGTGGCGTACTGCCGGGCGACGCAGCACAAAGCCTCCATGTGCGGCTGGGGCAATGGCCGACGGAAATCTTCGGCAGTTCGGAAACCGGCGGTATCGCATGGCGTCAGGGCGAACAGCGCTGGCAACCCTTCGAGGGCGTCGAACTGACCCGGGGCGACGACGGTGCCTTGTGCGTCAGTTCGCCCTACCTGCCCACAGGCCATATCGAACACACCGCCGACGCCGTACACATCGACACCGAGGGCCGTTTCGAGCTGCTGGGTCGGCTGGACCGTATCGTCAAACTCGAGGAAAAACGTATCTCGTTGCCCCTGATCGAGCAGGCGCTCATCGCCCATGAATCGGTACGCGAGGCGCGTCTGGGCGTGGTGCAGGAGAACCGTGCCTCACTCGGGGCGCTGGTCGTGCTGAATGACAGTGGCCTGCTTGCACTGCGGACACAGGGCAGACGTGCCCTGACCGAAGCGCTGCGCCAGCACCTGCGCCCGCATTGCGAAGCCCTGGCACTGCCTCGTCGCTGGCGGCTGCTGCGGCAGATGCCGCTCAATGCCCAGGACAAACTGGCTCAGGCCGACGTCGAAGCACTGCTGATGGCCGAGCGCCCGAAACTCCCGGAGCTGCTGGATCAGAAGACCGTCGCTGACGAGTTGCAACTGAATCTGGTGGTTCCGCCCGATCTCGCGTACTTCAGCGGACACTTTCCCAGAGCACCTGTCCTGCCGGGCGTGGTGCAGGTGGAGTGGGCGATGAAGCTGAGCCAGCGTCTGCTGGATCTGCCGCCGCGCTTCGCCGGGATGGAAGTGCTTAAGTTTCAGCAACTGGTGCGTCCCGGCGACTCGCTTACCCTGACCCTGCGCTTCGACGAGCAACGCTCGAAACTGCATTTCGCCTTTCGCACCAGCGAAGGCGCGCCCTGCTCCAGTGGCCGGATCGTGCTGGAGGCTGCGCATGCATAAGCCCTGCGCGATCATTCCGGTGTTCGATCACGAGCTGGCGGTGCCCAACGTGGTCCGTGCCGTCCGTGAAGCAGGGCTGCCTTGCGTGCTGGTGGACGATGCCAGCAGCCCGGCCTGCGCGACGGTGTTACAGCAGCTTGCACAGGCCGAGCAGGTTTATCTGGTGCGCCTGCCGGTCAATCAGGGCAAGGGCGGCGCCGTGATCGCCGGCTTTCGTGAAGCCGCACGACTGGGTTTCAGCCATGCCTTGCAGGTCGATGCCGACGGTCAGCATGACCTGACAGACATCCCGATGTTTCTGCAGCAGTCGCGTGACTATCCCGACGCGCTGATCTGCGGTTATCCACAGTACGACGAGAGTGTTCCGAAAGGACGCCTGTACGCGCGTTACCTGACCCACGTGTGGGTGTGGATCAATACCCTGTCGCTGCAGATTCGCGACTCGATGTGCGGCTTCAGGCTCTATCCGCTGGCGCCCGTGTTGACGCTGATCGACAGCACGCAGATCGGCAGGCGCATGGACTTCGACTCGGAAATCCTGGTGCGCCTGTCATGGCGCAGGCAGGCCATGCGCTGGCTGCCGACCCGCGTTCATTACCCTCAGGACGGCCTTTCGCACTTCCGCCTGTTCCACGACAACGCACTGATCTCGAAAATGCACGCCAAACTGTTCTTCGGCATGCTGATCCGCCTGCCGGTCATCCTCTGGCAACGGTGGCGGGCATGAGCTTGAAACCTGCGTCGAAACAGCATTGGGCCAACCATGAAGAGCGCGGCAGTTTTCTGCTGATGAAGCTCACTGCGTGGGGCGTCAAACTGCTCGGCCGTCGCCTGTTGACGCCGGTGCTGTATGGCATCGTGCTGTATTTTTTCCTGTTCGGCCGCCGCGCCCGGCACAGCATCCACGAGTATCAGCAGCGCCTGTCACAGTGGAGCAACCGGCCCGAACTGCGCCCGACCCAGCGCCGGGTGTTCAGCCAGTTCATGGCCTTCGCCGATGCGCTGCTCGACAAGCTTGACGTGTGGAATGGCAGGCTGGGCATTGACCAGATCGAGATCATAGACCCGGCGCACCTGCGGCAGAACCTGCGCGGATCGCGTGGACAACTGCTGGTCGGCGCGCATCTGGGCAACCTTGAGGTGTGTCGCGCCCTTGCCGAGCTGGGCGAAAAAGTCACCATGAACGTATTGGTGCACACCAAGCACGCGGAACGCTTCAATCGCCTGCTGGGCGAAGCCGGCGCGACCAACCTGCGACTGATACAGGTCAGCGAGCTGGACCCGGCCATCATGCTGCAACTGAACCAGCGCATCGAGGAGGGTGAATGGCTGGCCATCGCCGGTGATCGTGTGCCGCTGCATGGTGGACGCAACGTGCGGGTCGATTTTCTCGGCCAGCCCGCCGCCTTCCCGCAAGGCCCGTGGCTGCTGGGCGGGTTGCTCAAGTGCCCGGTCAACCTGTTCTTCTGTCTCAAGGGCCCGAGCGGCTACCGCGTGATTCTCGAACCCTTTGCCGATGCCATCGAATGGCGGCGCAGCGACCGTGCGCAGGTCATCGAACACTGGGCCAGGCGTTACGCCGAACGTCTCGGCCACTATTGTCTTGAAGCGCCACAGCAGTGGTTCAATTTCTATCCATTCTGGAAGTCCGATGACGAACCACGTTCCTGACACCATCACCTTCGGCGAACGGGCGCTGCGTATTGAAGACGTGCTGGCGTTGGCCAACCGCCAGGCGCCCACTGAATTGCAGAACGATGACGCGTTCCGCGAACGTATTGCCAAAGGTGCACGGTTTCTCGATTCGCTCCTGGACAAGGAAGGCGTGATCTACGGCGTCACTACCGGCTACGGCGATTCGTGCGTGGTCGCCGTTGCGCTGGAACACGTCGAAGCGTTACCGCGTCATCTCTACACCTTCCATGGCTGCGGTCTGGGCAAGCTGCTGGACGCGCAGGCGACCCGCGCCGTGCTCGCGGCTCGGCTGCAGTCGCTGTGTCAGGGCGTTTCGGGGGTGCGTATCGAACTGCTGGAACGTTTGCAGGCGTTCATTGATCAGGACGTACTGCCGCTGATCCCCGAAGAAGGCTCGGTCGGTGCCAGCGGTGATCTGACGCCGCTGTCCTACGTAGCCGCGACGCTCTCGGGCGAGCGTGAAGTGATGTTCCGTGGCGAGCGCCGAGCAGCCGTCGACGTCCACCGCGAACTGGGCTGGACGCCGCTGGTGCTGCGGCCCAAGGAAGCGCTGGCCTTGATGAACGGCACAGCGGTGATGACCGGACTGGCCTGCCTCGCATTCGCGCGGGCGGACTACCTGCTGCAATTGGCGACCCGTATCACGGCAATGAACGTGGTGGCGCTGCAAGGCAACCCGGAACACTTCGACGAGCGCCTGTTCGCCGCCAAGCCGCATCCGGGTCAGACCCAGGTGGCCGCGTGGCTGCGTCAGGATCTGGCCATCGACGCCCCGACCGCGCCGCTGCATCGCCTGCAGGATCGTTACTCATTGCGTTGCGCGCCGCACGTGCTGGGCGTGCTGGCCGACAGCCTGAACTGGCTGCGTTCGTTCATCGAGATCGAACTCAACAGCGCCAACGACAACCCGATCATCGACGCCGAAGCCGAACGCGTGCTGCACGGCGGACACTTCTATGGCGGGCACATCGCTTTCGCCATGGACAGCCTGAAAACGCTGGTCGCCAACGTCGCCGATCTGCTGGACCGGCAACTGGCGCTGCTCGTGGACGAGCGTTACAACCACGGCCTGCCGAGCAATCTGTCGGGCGCCAGCGCCGGACGCGCCATGCTCAACCACGGTTTCAAGGCCGTACAGATTGGCGCCAGTGCCTGGACGGCCGAGGCGTTGAAAAACACGATGCCGGCCAGCGTGTTTTCGCGCTCCACCGAGTGCCACAACCAGGACAAGGTGAGCATGGGCACCATCGCTGCCCGCGACGCGATCCGGGTGCTGGAGCTGACCGAGCAGGTCGCCGCCGCCACCCTGATCGCTGCCAACCAGGGCGTCTGGCTGCGCAGCAAGTCCGCCGATGCCCGCCCGCTGCCACCTGCGTTGGCCGCCATGCATGAACAACTGAGCCAGGACTTCGCCCCCGTCATCGAAGACCGGGCGCTGGAGGCAGAGCTGCGCCTGTGCCTGAAACACATCGCCAACCGACACTGGAGGCTGCATGCGCAGTAAGGGATTTCTGCAGGTCGATACCGAAATCGTGGTGCCGTTTTTTGACGTCGACATGATGAACATCGTCTGGCACGGCCATTACGTCAAATACCTGGAAGTGGCGCGCTGCGCGCTGCTCGACCACATCGGCCACAACTACATGCAGATGCTCGAATCCGGGTATGGTTGGCCGGTGATCGACATCCAGCTGCGTTACGTGCGCAGCGCCGTGTTCGGCCAGAAGCTGAACGTGCGCGCCGATCTGGTGGAATGGGAGAACCGGCTGAAGATCAACTACCTGATCACCGACGCGGTCACCGGCGAACGCCTGACCCGCGCCAGCACTGTTCAGGTCGCCGTCGACAGTCAAACTCACGAGATGCAACTGGCCTCGCCCAGGGTCTTCATCGATGCCGTAGAGAGAGCCTTGCCATGAGCGGTCCGCTTCGAGCGTTATGTGTATTCGGCCTGCTGTGTCTGTCGTCGCTGGCACACGCCTTCGACCTGCAACAACTGAGTGATCAACTGGCCAGGCCTGCGGTGGTGCAAGGGCGTTTCATTCAGGAAAAGCACCTACGCGCGCTGCCGCAGCCGCTGATCAGCAAGGGCCGCTTCGTACTGGCCAGGGACGCCGGACTGCTCTGGCTGCTGGAAACCCCCCTGAAACAGGATTACCGCATCAACGCCAACGGCATTGCGCGCCGGGAAGCCGAAGGCAGCACCAGCGTCTGGAAGCCGGTGCCCAACAAGAACGCAGGTGCCGAGCAGAACCGCCTGTTCCTTGCCGTGCTGCAAGGTGACAGCAGCGGCCTGCAACGGGATTTCGAACTGCAACTCAAAGGCGATGCCAACGCCTGGCACCTGACGCTGACACCCCGCTCGCTGTTGCTGCAGCAGGTGTTCAAGCAGATCAATATCGACGGCGGCGAACTGGTGCAACGCATCGAACTGCTGGAAACCCAGGGCGACAGCACGGTTTTGAAGATGATCGACAGCACCCGCGCAGCCGCGCTGACCGATGCGCAACGCAATGACTTTGCGAACTGAGCGCCTGCTTCCACGCCTGTTCCTGCTGATTCTGGCGGGCGTGCTGGCGCTGGCTGCCTGGCAATGGCACGACCGCTCGCCGCTGTCGGCCAACCTCATGGAACTGGTGCCGGGCACTGATAACGACGCGCTGGTCACCACCGCCGAAAAGCGCATTCAGGAGCCGCTCAACCGCGAAATGCTGGTGCTGGTCGGGCATTCGGACCATCAGCAAGCCATCACTCTGGCCCGCACGCTGGCCGAGCAATGGCAGGCCAGCGGCCTGTTCGAAAAAGTGCAGTGGACGTTACAGGCCGACCTGCCTGCCTTGCGCACACAACTGCTGCAAGGCCGAATCGCGATGCTGCCGGCCGTGGACCGCGCGCAACTGCTCGACGACCCGCAGGCCTTTATCGAGCAGCGAGTGCAAACCCTGTTCGATCCCTTTGCCGGTTTTAGCCTCGTGCCCAGTCAGGATGACTGGCTGGGCCTGACCGGGCGCATCCAGAACGGGTTGCCCCGCCAGGGATCGGTCGAACCGGATCTGGCCAGCGGCGCATTGATCGCCTCGGCCGACGGTAAAAGCTGGGTATTGCTGCGCACGCGCACCGGTAACGACGCCTTCGACATGCACCTGCCCGGCCACGTCGCGGAGCTGCTCGCCACCGCCCGCCAGCAAGCGGGCCAGGCGGGAGGTCAACTGCTGGCGGCCAGCGGCTTGCTGTACGCAGCCGATGGCCAGAAGCAGGCCAGCCGGGAAATGACCTGGGTCGGCGGCGGCGCAACCATTGGCATCCTGTTGCTGCTGTTGCTGGCGTTCAGAAGGTGGAGCGTGCTGCTGGCGTTTGTACCCGTCATCGTCGGCATGCTGTTTGGAGCGGTCGCCTGCGTCGCGGTGTTTGGCAGCATGCATGTCATGACGCTGGTGCTGGGCTCCAGCCTGATCGGCGTGGCCGTCGATTACCCGCTGCACTACCTGTCCAAAAGCTGGAGCATGAAGCCCTGGCGCAGCTGGCCTGCCTTGCGTCTGACGTTGCCGGGGCTGAGCCTGAGCCTGATCACCAGCTGCATCGGTTATCTGGCGCTGGCCTGGACGCCGTTTCCGGCGCTGACCCAGATTGCCGTGTTCTCGGCCGCCGGGCTCGTCGGCGCGTACCTGACAGCGGTATGCCTGTTGCCCGCGCTGCTCGGCAGAATCGAGATTCATCCCGCGCAATGGCCGCTCAAGCTGGCCCAGCAGATGCTCGATTGCCGCGCCGCCTTGCTGCAGCGCGTCAGCACGCCGAGTCTGCTGGTGTTGCTGCTGGCCTTCTGCGGCGGCGGCCTGTGGCACCTGACCACCAAGAACGACATTCGCCAGTGGGTCGCGGCCCCGCAGTCGCTGACCGACGAAGCCCAGGCCATCGCACGGATCACCGGCTATCAGCCCACCAGCCAGTTCTTTCTGGTGCGCGGCAAGGATCAGCAGGAATTGCTGGACCGCCAGACCGCGCTCACCCAGCGCCTCGATCAACTGGTGAGCATGGACAAGTTGCAAGGCTACATGGCGGTCAATCAGTTGCTGGACTCGCCTGCCGAACAACAGGCAACCCGCGCAGCCCTGGCGAAACTGCCTCAATACTGGCAGCCGCTGGTGCAGCTCGGCGTTCCGGAAAGTGCCCTGAAGGCCGAGATCGCTCAATTACAGGCACTGCCGACGCAAGACATCGACCTGGCGCTGCAAGGTCCGCTCGCCGAACCCTGGCGCACGCTCTGGCTGGGACCCGATGATGAAGGCGTGGCGAGCATGGTGAGCCTGCGCGGCCTGAACAGTACGGCGTTGCTGCGTATGCAGGCGGGCGGACTGGACGGCGTGCAACTGGTGGACCGTCTGGGCGAACTCAATCAGGTGTTCGCCAGCACACAGGTCAGCGCCGCCGAACTGAAGATGGCCTCCTGCGTGCTGATCGTGCTGTTGCTGATCGTACCGTTCGGCTTCAATGGCGCACTGCGCATCGTCGCGCTGCCGCTGCTCGCCGCGTTGTGCAGCCTCGCCAGCCTGGGCTGGCTCGGCCAGCCGCTGACCCTGTTCAGCCTGTTCGGCCTGCTACTGGTCACCGCAATCAGTGTCGATTACGCCATTCTGATGCGCGAGCAGGTCGGCGGGGCGGCAGTGAGCCTGCTGGGTACGCTGCTGGCCGCCGTCACCACCTGGCTGTCGTTCGGACTGCTGGCGATTTCCGGCACCCCGGCGATCAGCAATTTCGGTCTGTCGGTGAGCCTTGGGCTGGCGTTCAGTTTCCTGCTCGCGCCATGGGCCAGTCCGCGTCGGAAGGCTCACCCGCCTGCCGGATCGTCGGAGCCACAGCCATGATGGTCCTGGCGTTCTGGGCCATGGCGTTGAGTCTGTTCGCGCTGGCTACATGGGCTGGCCAGCGGCTGGGGCTGATTCTCATCGTCAGCCAATTGCTGCTGGCCACCTTCGGCCTGCCACTGTTGATGTTGCTGTGGATAGAGCCGCACTGGCAGCTCAGCGGCGCACAGCTGGTGTCGCCGGTCTGGCTCAAGAGCCTGTACGGCCTGGCGTTTGCGGTGGTACTGGGGCAGATTCTCAGTGAAGTGATCGACGTAAAACTCGACCGGCAAAGCCTGAAAATCGCCGTCCCGAGCTTTTTCGTTCCCTTCCTGGCAGGCATCGCCTGCGCGATCTGGCTGTTGCCCGAGCAGGCCTGGATCAGTTCGCTGGCCGTGGGGCTGGTGTTTGCCATCACTGCAATTCCGGTTTTGTACCTGTACCTGCACCATATCGATTACCCGCCCGCCGCGACCCGCCGGCTGGTGCAGACCGCGATTCTTATCGACCTGACCTGCTGGAGCCTGTTCGCCCTCGCCCAAGGCAGCCTGCACCTCGGCAGTTTGCTGCTGCCCCTGCTGGGCGCCTGCGTGCCGCTGCTGTTTCGCCTCCTGCGTCTGCGCCAGCCGCTGCTCTATAGCCTGACGTTTTTTGCCCTGCTGATGGTGGCCGAGCATTACCGCCTCAATGCGTTGATATTCGGCATAGGCTATCTGCTGTGCATGTCACGGCTGGGTCAGGCCTGGGTGCCGCCGCTGGACGCGACAACACTGCGCTTCATTCAGAACTGTCTGGCCATCCCGCTGCTGCTGACCTTCGGCATTGTGCAGATCGATGTACACAGCGCGCTGAACGAGACGGGCTGGCTGCAACTGGGCGCGCTGATCGTACTGCCCATCGCCAGCAAGCTGCTCGGCAACTGGATCGGTTTGCACTGGGCAACACCATCGTTCGTCGGGGCCAGTCGCTGGCGCGAAAGCGTGCTGCTGAATATTCGTGGCCTGAGCGAAATCGTGTTTCTCAACCTGCTGCTGCAACAACAACTGATCAGCCCGGCGCTGTACTTCGCCTTGATGCTGATGGGCCTGATTGCGACACTCATGCCGGCATTGACAGGCATGGGTCGCCAGCCCTCACGCACTACTCCTTCAATCGAACCCCCGAAAAGGAATACCTGTGCCCACCATTGAAAAGGAAATTCGCCAGGTCGTCGTCATCGGTGCCGGTCCGGCCGGTTCGATTGCTGCGGCGCTGCTCAAACGCCAGGGTCACGATGTGCTGATCGTCGAGCGCCAGGTGTTTCCACGCTTCTCCATCGGCGAAAGCCTGCTTTGCCATTGTCTGGATTTCGTTGAAGAAGCCGGCATGCTCGAAGCGGTGCAGGCCGCCGGGTTCCAGCAGAAGAATGGCGCAGCGTTCGCGCGTGGCGAGCAGTACAGCGATTTCGACTTCGGTGACACGTTCACCAACGGCAAGCCGACCACCTTTCAGGTGCAGCGCGCCGAGTTCGACAAGCTGCTGGCCGACCAGGCTGAGTTGCAAGGCGTCGAAATCCGCTATGAACAGGAGATCATCAGCGCCGATTTCGACGGCCCGCAGCCGGTCTTGCGCGTAAGACATGAAGACGGCAGCGAATACAGTGTGCAGGCCGATTTCGTGCTGGACGCCAGCGGCTACGGCCGCGTGCTGCCGCGCTTGCTGGACCTGGAAGCGCCGTCCGGATTTCCGGTGCGCAAGGCGGTGTTCACCCATATCGAAGACCGCATCGAAAGCCCGCCTTTCGACCGTCAGAAAATCCTTGTCAGCATCCACCCCGAGCACAGCGATGTGTGGTTCTGGACCATCCCGTTCAGCCAGGGGCGCTGTTCGCTGGGCGTTGTGGCATCAGCCGAGCGGTTCGAAGGCAAACCCGAGGACCTGGACGCTTGTCTGCGGGCGTTCGTTGCAGAAACTCCACAGCTGGCCAACGTGTTGAAAAACGCAGTCTGGGACACCCCGGTACGCACCATCGGTGGCTACTCGGCCAACGTCAAGGCTCTGCACGGCAAGGGCTTTGCGCTGCTGGGCAACGCGGCGGAGTTTCTCGACCCGGTGTTTTCTTCGGGCGTCACCATCGCCATGCGCTCGGCCAGTATGGCCGCAGGCGTGTTGAATCGTCAGTTGCGCGGCGAAGCGGTGGATTGGGAAACCGAATTCGCTGTTCCGCTGAAAAAGGGTGTCGATGCGTTCCGCGCTTACGTTGAAGGCTGGTACGACGACACCTTCCAGAATGTCATTTTCTATGAAGGCGGAACGCCTGACATACGCCGCATGATCAGTTCCATTCTGGCCGGCTACGCCTGGGACGAGCGCAACCCGTTCGTCAGCGAACCCAAACGGCGTCTGCGGGTGCTCTCGGAAATCTGCACGAGCGATGATTCATGACCGGACCGTTCCTGAGCGACAGCTACGTCGAAGAAACCCGCTTTGGTCTGTGGTTTCTGCGCAGCGATATCTGGCAATACCGGGTGCTGCGTGTCGCCATTGATGACCTGCGCAGCCTGCTCACAGGTCCGCTGCCTGCCGCACCGGTGTTGCTGGACGCAGGCTGTGGACAGGGCAAATCGTTCCGCCACCTGAGCAAGGTGTTCAGCCCGGCCAGGCTGCTCGGTGTCGATGCCGACCCGGACAGCCTGACACGCAGTCGCGAAGAAGCCGCCGCACTGGGGATCGACGTCGAACTGATCGGCAGCGACTGCGCCGCCCTGCAACTGCCCGACGCCAGCGTCGACCTGCTGTTCTGCCACCAGACCTTTCACCATCTGGTCGAGCAGGAGCAGGCGCTGGCCGAGTTCTATCGCGTGCTCAAGCCGGGCGGCTATCTGCTGTTCGCCGAATCCACCGAGGCCTATATCGACACCTGGGTGATCCGCTGGCTGTTCCGTCACCCCATGCACGTTCAGAAAAGCGCCGCGCAGTACCTGGAGATGATCCGCCAGCAGGGTTTCGAATTCGAGGCCCGCAATGTCTCCTACCCTTACCTGTGGTGGAGCCGCGCCACGGACTTCGGCCTTCTGGAAGCCTTGAAGCTGCGCAAGCCCAAGCCCTTCGGGCAGCGTGAGGAAACACTGGTCAACGTAGTGGCCCGCAAGCCGTTGCAGGGTGAGGAAGCATGATCCGAGCATTGATTTTCTCGCTGTTGCTGCTCACAGGTTGCGCCAGCCAGACGCCGCTGCCGACCACGGCACCCACGCTGGCGTTGCCGATGCAGTTGCACATCGAGCGCAGGCAGGCGGATCAGCGTCAGGACTGGATGTTGATCATCCAGCGTGAGAACAAGGGCCTGCGCTGGTCGATGATGGACCCGCTGGGCATTCCTCAGGCGCGTCAGTTGCTGATCGAGGGCAAGTGGCAGGCAGACGGCTTGTTGCCGCCGAATCCTGAAGCCCGCGAACTCTTCGCCGCGCTGATGTTTGCCATGACCTCGGATCAGGAACTGAACAGCCGTTACCCGACTGCCTATCGCCAGGGCATGCAGCGTCGTCTAGAGAATCGCTGGCTGGTCGAATATCAGTCGGCCAACGCCTTCACCGTCCGTCTCAAGGATGGCTTGAGCTACAAAGTGACCCCGTTGAACAGCGAGACCACGCCATGACCGCCCATCTCAACTCACTGGGGCTGATCTGCGCTCTGGGCAACGGCCCGGAAGAAGTGTCTCGCCGACTGTTCGCCGCCGACTGCTCAGGCATGGTCCTGGAAGACGGCTGGGTCGCAGATCGTGCGCTGCCGGTGGGCGCGGTCAAGGACGTACTGCCTGCGATCCCTGCGCCATTGCAATCGCAAAGCAGCCGCAACAATCAGTTGCTGCTGGCGGCGGCGTTGCAGATCGAGGACGATATTCGTCAGGCCATCGACCGTTACGGCGCGTCGCGTATTGGCGTGATCATCGGCACCAGCACTTCGGGCATCGATGAAGCCAGCAGCAGCATGGTCCAGTGGCTGCGTGAACAGACCTTTCCCGAACACTACGATTATGCGCAGCAGGAACTGGGTGCGCCGGCCAATTTTCTGGCGAGCTGGCTGCAACTGACCGGCCCGGCTTACGTGATTTCCACGGCCTGCACGTCCAGCGCAAGGGCCTTGCTCAGTGCTCGACGGGCGCTGGACATGGGGCTCTGCGACGCGGTGCTGTGCGGAGGTGTGGACAGCCTGTGCAAGCTGACCCTGAACGGGTTTTCCTCGCTGGAAGCCATGTCGCCGACGCTCTGCAATCCGTTTTCCAGCAATCGCAACGGGATCAACATCGGCGAAGCGGCGGTGTTATTTCTCATGACCCGTGAAGCGGGCGGCAAACATTCGATTGCCTTGCTCGGCGCGGGCGCCAGTTGCGATGCGTACCATATCTCGGCCCCGGAACCGACAGGGCGCGGCGCACGCGATGCCATGCAGCAAGCATTGAGCAACGCAGGGCTCGCGCCGGAACAGATCGGTTACCTGAACCTGCACGGCACCGCCACCTTTCACAACGACGCCATGGAAAGCCTGGCGGTGCAGGCCGTGTTTCCGAACGGCGTGCCGTGCTCGTCGACCAAGCCGCTGAGTGGCCATACCCTCGGTGCAGCGGGTGCACTGGAAGCCGCGTTCTGCTGGCTGAGCCTGTCGCCCGACAACCTCGAACACGCTTTGCCACCCCATGTATGGGACGGCGCGGCCGATCCATCCGAACCCGCGCTGCAACTGACTGCACCGGGCGCACGTCTGGCCGCTGGCGACAGCCGCTACATGATGAGTAATTCCTTTGCCTTCGGTGGCAATAACATCAGCCTGATTATCGGAGATGCACCATGATCGATTGGCCGCTCGCCGAACTCATTCCTCACGCTGGCGACATGATCCTCATCGATCAGGTGCTGGCCTTTGACGAAGACCATATCCACACCCGCCTGACCGTGCGCCCCGACGGGCTGTTCAACGAAGCGGACGGCAGCCTGCCCGCCTGGGTCGGCGTGGAGCTGATGGCCCAGAGCGTGGCGGCGTTTGCCGGCTGTCAGGCGCGCAGCAAGGGCGAAGCGGTCAAGCTGGGCTTTCTGCTCGGCAGCCGCAAGTTCGACTGCAATGTCGCGCACTTTCCGGTCGGCAGCGAACTGGACATCCACGCTGTGCGCTCGCTGCAGGACGACAGCGGTATGGGTGTCTTCGAATGCACCCTGACAGGCCCGGACATCAACGCCTTTGCGCGCCTCAATGTATATTGCCCACCCAACACTGCTGACTACCTGGCTGAAGGAGCCCCGGCATGACTGAATCCATACTGGTCACCGGCTCAAGCCGTGGCATCGGCCGCGCCATCGCCCTGCGCCTGGCTCAGGCCGGGTACGACCTGATCCTGCACTGCCGCACGGGCCGCAGCGAAGCCGAAGCGGTACAGGCCGAGATCATTGCGCTGGGTCGCCAGGCCCGTGTCTTGCAATTCGACGTGTCGGACCGTGCCGCCTGCAAGGAAATTCTTGAGCAGGACGTGGAAAACCACGGCGCCTATTACGGCGTGGTGCTCAATGCAGGGCTGACCCGCGACGGTGCTTTTCCGGCGCTCAGCGACGACGACTGGGATCAGGTGCTGCGCACCAACCTGGACGGCTTTTACAACGTGTTGCATCCGCTGACCATGCCGATGATCCGTCGCCGCTCGGCAGGACGCATCGTGTGCATCACCTCGGTGTCCGGCCTGATCGGCAATCGCGGGCAGGTCAATTACAGCGCCTCCAAGGCAGGGTTGATCGGTGCGGCCAAGGCGTTGGCCGTCGAACTGGGCAAACGCAAAATCACGGTCAACTGCGTTGCGCCGGGCCTGATCGACACCGCCATGCTCGACGAGAACGTACCGGTGGATGAGCTGATGAAGATGATCCCGGCCCAGCGCATGGGCACACCTGAAGAAGTGGCGGGTGCGGTGAATTTTCTGATGTCGGCCGAAGCCGCTTACATCACGCGTCAAGTGCTGGCCGTCAATGGAGGCCTGTGTTGATGAAACGCGTGGTGGTCACCGGCATGTCCGGCATTACGTCGATCGGCAGCGACTGGGCAAGCGTCCAGGCGAATTTCACGGCCAATCGCAGCGGTATCCGGCGCATGGACGAATGGAACCGGTTCACGGAACTGAACACTCGGCTGGCCGGACCTATCGATGATTTCGCCGTGCCTGCACACTGGACGCGCAAGCAGTTGCGCAGCATGGGTCGCGTGTCGCGCTTTGCGGTGGGCGCATCGGAGCTGGCGCTGACTGACGCCGGGCTGCTGAACGACCCGATCATTCGCGACGGCCGCATGGGCACGGCTTGCGGTTCGTCCACCGGCAGCACCGACGAGATCAAGGCCTTTGGCGCCATGCTGATCAACTCGGTGGCTGTCGGTCTGAACGCCAACTCCTACGTGCGGATGATGCCGCACACCACGGCTGCAAATATCAGTATTTTCTTCGGTTTGACCGGGCGTCTGATCCCGACCTCGAGCGCCTGCACCAGCGGCAGCCAGGGCATCGGCTACGCCTACGAGGCGATCAAATTCGGGCGCCTGCCGCTGATGCTGGCCGGAGGCGCGGAAGAACTGTGCCCGACCGAAGCGATGGTGTTCGATGCGCTGTATGCCACCAGCCTCAAGAACGACGCACCTCACACCACGCCACGCCCTTACGACACGGGCCGCGACGGGCTGGTGATCGGCGAAGGTGGCGGCATGCTGGTGCTGGAGGAACTGGAGCACGCCAAGGCACGCGGCGCGCATATCTACGCAGAGATCGTCGGTTTCGGCAGCAACGCTGACGGTGCGCACAGTACCCGGCCGGAGCAGATCACCATGCGCCGCGCCATGGAGCTGGCGCTGGAAGACGCCAACCTGCCGCCCGAGGCCATCGGCTACGTGAACGGCCACGGCACGTCGACGGAACAGGGCGACATCGCAGAGACGCTCGCCACCAGCAGCCTGTTCGGCTCGCGCATGCCACTCAGCTCGCAGAAAAGTTTCCTCGGCCACACCCTGGGCGCCTGCGGTGCGCTGGAATCGTGGTTCACCATCGAAATGCTCAACAGTGATCGCTACATCCACACGCTGAACCTTGATGTGATTGATCCGGAATGTGGCGATCTTGACTACATCGTTGGCGAACCCCGACAAATGAGCAACGAATACGCGATGAATAACAACTTCGCATTCGGCGGCGTCAACACGTCGCTGATCTTCAAGCGCTGGGTGTAATCGCAAGGCTAGAAGATCGTGCCCACGCGCAGCGATGGGCACAGCCGGTGTCGGGGGATGCCTGCTCCGGCGCCCTACCCCTTCGTCGCCAGTTCGAAAAACGCTCTGGCCATCGCTGACTGTTCATCCTTGCGTTTCACCAGCCAGACCGGGCTGGTGGCGCCGGGGTCGAGCAGGTTGCGGTAGACCACGCCGTCGATGCGCATCCGGCGGTACGGCGCGGGCAACACCGTGACACCCAGCCCTGCTGCCACAAGACCGATCATGGTCATGGGCTCGCCCGCTTCCTGCGTGATCAACGGGTTGAAACCTGCCGCGCGGGCCAGGCTGAGGATCTGGCCGTAGATCCCGCTGCCGTAGGTCCTTGGAAAGAACACGAATGGCTCGGCCGCCAGCGCCGCCATGTAGATCCCGTCTTCGCTGCCTTGCGCCAACGGATGATCGGCCCGCATGATCGCGATCAAGGGTTCGTTCAACAGCTCGAACACCTCCAGAGAATCAGGCAGTTCCAGCGGTCGCATGATGCCCACCTGAATGCTCTTGTCTTCCAGACCTGCCGCGACCTGCTGGCTGGTCATTTCCGTCAGGTCCAGATGCACCTGCGGGTACGCCTGGCGAAAGGCAAAGATCGCCTCGGGAATATTCGACGTCAGCGGCGCGGAAGACGTAAAGCCGACCTTCAGCTCTCCCAACTGCCCCAGTTGCGCACGCCGGGCCACATCGGCGGCCTTGTCGACCTGCGCCAGCACCAGACGCGCTTCGTCGAGAAACAGTCGGCCGGACTCGCTCAATTCGACACGCCGATTGGTTCGGTCGAACAAACGCGTACCCAGCTCCTGCTCCAACGCCTGAATCTGCTGGCTCAACGGCGGCTGGGAAATGCCCAGCACCTGAGCAGCACGGCCAAAATGCAGCTCTTCGGCAACGGCGATGAAGTAACGCAGATGGCGCAGTTCCATACAGCCTCAATCAAGTCGTTTTACGTATCAAACAGGTCGAACAATATATTGGATTGAATCATTAGCCAGCTATATGATTTTTTCATTGCCTGCCCGAACCGTGCTCCGAGGTTGACCTTGAACCCTGCCGCCGCTCCATCCGCCATCAAGTCAAACACCGTGTCTGCCGAGGCATCTGTCCCGCTGGGTGACAGCTATATCGAGAAAAACACGCCGCTGTTCAAGCGCACCGCGCTGGCCTTGTTCGCCGGCGGATTTTCGACCTTCACCCTGTTGTACTGTGTGCAACCGATGATGCCGATGCTCTCGCAAGAGTTTTCCATCACCGCAGCCCAGAGCAGCCTGATCCTCTCGGTCGCTACGGCCATGCTCGCCATCGGCCTGCTGATCACCGGTCCGGTTTCCGACCGGCTGGGGCGCAAGTCGGTGATGGTCATGGCGCTGTTCTGCGCCTCGCTGTTCACCATCGCCAGTGCGCTGATGCCGAGCTGGGAAGGCGTACTCGTCACACGGGCGCTGGTCGGGCTGTCGCTCAGCGGTCTCGCAGCCGTGGCCATGACCTACCTCAGCGAAGAAATACACCCCACGCACCTGGGACTGGCGATGGGGCTTTACATCGGCGGCAGCGCGGTCGGCGGCATGAGCGGGCGGTTGATCGTCGGGGTAATGATCGATTACGTGAGCTGGCATGCCGCGATGCTGGTGGTCGGCGGTCTGGCGCTGATTGCCGCCGCCGTGTTCTGGAGAATCCTGCCCGAATCACGCAACTTCCGCGCCCGCTCGCTGCACCCGCGCAGCCTGCTGGACGGCTTTGTCGTGCAGTTCCGCGACAAGGGCCTGCCACTGCTGTTTCTGACCGGCTTCCTGCTGATGGGCGCGTTCGTCACGTTGTTCAACTACATCGCCTATCGGTTGCTGAGCGAGCCTTACAACCTGAGTCAGGCCGTGGTGGGTGTGTTCTCGGTGGTGTACCTGTCCGGAATCTACAGTTCGGCAAAGATTGGCTCACTGGCTGACCGACTGGGCCGTCGCCGCGTGCTGTGGGCCGTGATCGTCATGATGCTGTTCGGCCTGAGCCTGACCCTGTTCACGCCATTGGCGGTGGTCATCACGGGCGTGCTGATCTTCACCTTCGGCTTCTTCGGCGCGCACTCGGTGGCCAGCAGTTGGGTCGGCCGCAGGGCTACCGTGGCCAGAGGCCAGGCGACCTCGCTCTATTTGTTCTGCTACTACGCAGGCTCGAGCGTGGCCGGTACCGGCGGCGGCGTGTTCTGGCACTACGCGGGCTGGAACGGCATCGGGCTGTTCATTGGCGTATTGCTGCTGATAGCGTTGGGCGTAGCGTGGCGGCTGGCGAAATTGCAGCCGTTGGCGGGCCGGGGTTGAGCGTTGCAAACACCTGCCGTTCAGTGAACTGCGACGCAACCGGACCAGGTCGAAGACGTGGCGGTTGCTTCTCCCAGAGGTGTTGCGTCGATTCAAGGCTTTATTGACTAGCCCAGCAATGCGCTCAGCACCTGCGCAAACGCTTGTGCACTCTGCTCTTCATCAGCATGCCGTCCTTCGCGAATCACCCAGCGTCCGGCAACAGCCACGTCGCGAATCTGCCGATCACCGCCCGCGAACAGCCAGCGGTTCAGAATGGCGTCACCCGTCGCGGTGGCGATGTACGGGTCTTTACCGTCCAGCACCAGCCAGTCCGCACGTTTGCCGATTTCAAGCGCGCCGATTTCCTGACCCAGCGCCTGGGCGCCACCCGCGAGCGCAGCGTCCATCAAGGTTCGGCCCACCATCGGCTGATCGCTGCGGTACAAACGGTTACGGCGCTGATCGCGCAGCCGCTGGCCGTACTCCAGCCAGCGCAGTTCTTCGACGACGCTGAGCGACACATGGCTGTCCGAGCCAATACCCCAGCGTCCGCCCTGGGCGATGTAATCCACCGCGGGAAAAATACCGTCGCCCAGGTTCGCCTCGGTGGTCAGGCACAAACCGGCCACTGCACCGCTGTTCGCCATGAGCGTCACTTCGTCAGGCTCGGCGTGGGTCGCATGCACCAGACACCAGCGGTTATCCACAGGCGTATTTTCATACAGCCACTGCAAAGGGCGCCGACCGCTCCAGCTCAGGCAGTCGTCGACTTCCTTCTGTTGCTCTGCAATGTGGATATGCACCGGGCAATGCGAGTCGCTGGCGGCCAGCACCGCGCTGATCTGCTCAGGCGTAACGGCGCGTAGCGAGTGAAAGCACAGGCCCAGTCGCTGTGCCGTCTGGCTCGCCACAATCGGCTGCAAACGCGCCTGCAGGTCCAGATAGCTGTCGGTGCTGTGGATAAATCGACGCTGCCCCTCGTTGGGTGCCTGCCCGCCAAAACCTGAATGGCTATAGAGCACCGGCAGCAAGGTAAGGCCGATACCGGCGGAACTCGCCGCCTGACTGATCTGCACCGCCAGCTCGGCGGGATCGGCGTAAGGCTTGCCGGTCACGTCCTGATGCACGTAATGAAATTCAGCGACCGAGGTGTAGCCGCCCTTGAGCATTTCGATATACAGCTGGCGGGCAATAACGCCCAGTTGCTGCGGCGTGATACGCCCGACCAGACGGTACATGAGGTCGCGCCAGGTCCAGAAGCTGTCGTTCGGGTTGCCCGCCACTTCCGCAAGCCCGGCCATGGCACGTTGGAACGCATGCGAGTGCAGGTTCGGCATGCCGGGCAGCAAAGGGCCGCTGACCACGTCAGCACCCTGCCGATCGGCATTGATCTGGATCCGCGTCAATATTCCCTCAGGGCTTACTTCCAGACGTACATCGCTGGCCCAGCCGTCAGGGAGTAACGCGCGCTCGGCAAAGAAGGCTGACATTGACTTCATACCCCATCACTGTAATTTGTATATACATATACAGACGTTTGGCAAGCCGGTAAACCGTCGGCAAACTTGCCGTACCACCGCTTAATGGTTAGCTTGAGCGCCTGAATCATCTCGACAACAAGGACACACACGTGCCGACGCCGCCCGCCTCTTCATCATTGGCAGCCCAGATGGGCGAAAGTCCCGCACCCTTGTACGCCCGCGTCAAACACATGATCGCCCTGCAGATCCAGAACGGCACCTGGCCGCCTCATCATCGCGTGCCGTCGGAAAGCGAGCTGGTGACGCAACTGGGGTTCAGCCGCATGACCATCAACCGCGCCCTTCGCGAACTGACGGCCGAAGGCCTGCTGGTGCGCATGCAGGGTGTCGGCACTTTCGTAGCCGAACCCAAGAGTCAGTCGGCGCTGTTCGAAGTCCACAATATCGCTGACGAGATCGCCGCACGAGGCCATCGTCATTCCTGCAAGGTCATCGTTCTCAAGGAAGAAGCGGCAGGCTCCGAGCGTGCGCTGGCGCTGGACATGCGCGAGGGCCAGCGGGTGTTCCACTCGCTGATCGTGCACTATGAAAACGACATTGCCGTGCAGATCGAAGACCGTTTCGTGAACGCCTTGGTCGCGCCGGATTACCTCAAGCAGGATTTCACTCAACAGACGCCCTACGCCTATCTGTCGCAAGTTGCGCCGTTGACCGAGGGTGAACACGTGGTCGAGGCTATTCTGGCAGAGCCCGACGAGTGCAAGCTGTTGCAGATCGACGCAGGCGAACCCTGCCTGCTGATTCGACGCCGCACCTGGTCGGGCCGCCAGCCAGTGACCGCTGCACGCCTGATCCATCCCGGCTCCCGTCATCGCCTTGAAGGACGTTTCACCAAATGACTCAGACCCGCATCCTGCGTGCCGTCGATTACCCACGCATGCCGTGGAAGAACGGCGGCGGCAGCACCGAAGAAATCGCCCGTGACGCCGGTCAGGATCTGGACGGTTTCGGCTGGCGCCTGTCGATTGCAGACATCGAGAACTCGGGTGGCTTTTCAGTGTTTGCCGGTTATCAGCGAATTATCACGGTTCTGCAGGGCGCGGGCATGACGTTGTCGGTGGATGGCACCACCAGCCGCCCACTGCTGCCCTCCGACCCGTTCGCATTCAGCGGCGACAGTCAGGTCGAGTGCACGCTGCTCGACGGGCCGATCCGGGATTTCAATCTGATCTACGCTGCACATCGGTACAACGCTCGCTTGCAGTGGATCGACGTGCGCCAGCCGCAAAGGCTGTTCAGTTCGGCCAGCACCTTTGTGCTGTTCAGCATGGCCGAGCAGATTGCGCTGAGCGTCAGTGGTCAGCCTTGGGAAATCCTTGGCAAGCACGACTGCGCGCTGGTGGACAATAACGGCGGATTCATGGAGATCGAGCTGCAATCCTCAGGCGCCAGCCGTTGCTGCCTGATTGAGCTGAACGCCCTTGGCAATGAAGGTATCCTGGGCGCCCTATAAAAATCAGCTTCTCGTTCAAGGACGACCATGACTCAATTCCCGACCAAGGAAACACCCCGAGCCGTCGCCATCCTCGCCAGCTTTCTCGCCTCCGAATCGGCAGGCGGCATCGTGTTGATGCTCGCAGCGCTGGCGGCTCTGATCGTCGCCAACTCGCCGCTCTCCGCCGGTTACTTTTCGGTTTTGCACAGCGTATGGCTGGGCCTGTCGGTCGAGCTGTGGATCAACGATGGCCTGATGGCGATCTTCTTTCTGATGGTCGGCCTGGAGATCAAGCGCGAAGTGCTGGCAGGCGGACTCTCGACCTGGGGGCAACGAGCCCTGCCCGGCTTTGCCGCGGCGGGCGGAATGCTGGTCCCGGCGCTGATCTACATCGCCATCAACTGGGGCAACCCGCAGACAATGAGCGGCTGGGCGATTCCTGCGGCCACCGACATCGCTTTCGCTCTGGGTGTGCTGTCGCTGCTGGGCAATCGGGTGCCGACCTCGCTGAAAGTGTTTCTCGCCGCACTGGCCATTCTCGATGACCTGGGCGCGGTCACCATCATTGCGTTCTTCTACAGTTCCGGCCTGAACCTGCCGATGCTGGGCGCCGCCTTCGCCACACTGGCGGTGCTGATCGTGATGAACCGCCTCAACGTCGGTCGACTGCTGCCTTACCTGTTGTTGGGCGCGCTGCTGTGGTTCTTCGTGTTGCAGTCAGGCGTTCATGCCACCCTGGCAGGCGTCGCGCTGGCGTTGTGCATTCCAATGGGCAAGCCTGAAGAGGAAGCCCGCTCGCCGCTGCTGTTCCTTGAAGAGAATATGCATTACTGGGTCGCGTTTGCCGTGGTGCCGATCTTCGGTTTTGCCAACGCGGGTGTTTCGCTGTCCGGTATCTCGATGGAAAACCTCGTCGATCCAGTGCCGCTCGGTGTTGCGCTGGGGCTGTTCGTGGGCAAGCAGATCGGCGTCTTTCTCGCCGCCGTGCTGGCGATTCGTTCAGGGCTCGCAGTGTTGCCGGAAGGCAGCAACTGGGTACAACTGTATGGCGTGGCGATCCTGTGCGGCATCGGTTTCACCATGAGCCTGTTCATCGGCAATCTGGCGTTCCCGGGTCAGCAACACCTGATCGACGAGGTGAAAGTCGGCGTACTGCTGGGTTCCGGTATCGCAGCAATCACCGGAATCATCCTGCTGCGCAGCCGCTTCAGCCGGTCCTGAAAAATATTTTCAAATCACTGCATCCAGATTGTTTCTTCGCGGGTAGTACATACAGCAGCCACTTCGAGTTGCTGAGCGCGGTTAAACCATCTGGAGATTTCTGCATGAACGCAAAACGCTTGCTCTGCCTTGCAGGTAGTACCCTGGCTTTCACTTGCCTGTCGTCCGTCGCCCTGGCCCAGACCGATCTGCCCGAAAGCGTTCGGGTTCCGGCCGGCCACAAGATCAGCATGCAAACCACCGGGGTTGGCGAAATCACCTACGAGTGCCGCGCAAAAGCCAACATGCCCAACGAAATGGAATGGGCGTTCGTCGGTCCCAAGGCCGTGCTCAATGACAAGAGCGGCAAACAGGTCGGCACCTACTACGGCCCACCTGCCACCTGGGAAGCCAAAGACGGCTCGAAAGTGACCGGCACTCAGGTCGCCGTCGCACCTTCGAGCGCAGGCAACCTGCCGTACCAATTGGTCAAGGCCAACCCGGCCGAGGGCAAAGGCGCCATGACCGGTGTTGCCTACATCCAGCGTACCGCGCTGAAAGGCGGCGTGGCACCGACCACTGCCTGTGCAGCCAGCAACAAAGGCGCCAAGGAAGTGGTCAAGTATCAGGCTGACTACCTGTTCTGGGCTGCCAACTGATACAGCCAGGCAATCGGGCACCGCGCAGTCAGTGAGCTATGCTGCTGCGCGGGTCCTCGTGATATCAACGAGGCATTAGTCCATCGATGGCGGATTACCTTGTCCTCACACGAATCCCTCTTTGATTACGAAGGCACGTTGCACGCCTGCGCTCGCGGTGAGCGACAGGCTCTGCAGCGTCTTTATGAACAGGAAAGCGCTCGGCTGCTCGGCGTGGTCGTGCGACTGGTTCGCGACCGGGCACTGGCCGAGGACATCGTGCATGATGCGTTCCTGAAAATCTGGACCCGTGCGGCCAGTTTCGACGCATCACGCGGTTCGGCACGCGGCTGGATATTCAGCGTGACCCGGCATCTGGCGCTCAACAACCTGCGCAATACGGCGCGGGAAGTCCGGGATGACGATGACGGCAGCGAAGATCATCATGAGCAGGCGACGCTGGAAGGCTGGCAGGAAACCGGCGATGCCTTCGACTGGCGAGTCAATCCGGGACGCATCACATCGTGCCTGGAGCAGCTTGAACCCGTGCGGCGCAACTGCGTGTTTCATGCTTATGTAGACGGTTATTCGCATCAGGAAATCGCGCAGAAAATCGGCGCGCCACTGGGTACGGTCAAAGCCTGGATCAAGCGCAGCCTGACGGCTTTGCGGGAGTGCATGGGATGACCCGACCTTCGGACGAAAACATTCACGAGCTGGCAGGCGAGTATGTACTCGGCACCCTGTCCGCCGAACAAAGGCTCGACGTCCAGCGTCGCATGCCCAACGAACCGGATCTGCAGGCCGCGATAGACGCCTGGGATCAACGGCTGTTGCCGTTGACCGAGCTGGCGGATCCTGTCAAGCCATCACTCGGCCTGTGGGAGCGGATCGAACGCAATCTTGTGGATCGGGCAGCCCCCAGGGCACAGCCTGAACAGCGCGTGCGCTGGTGGGACAATCTGGCGATCTGGCGCGGGTTGGCCGGTGCGGGCCTTGCCGCCTCGATGGTGCTGGGCATGACGCTGCTGACCCGCGACCCGGCCCCACCTTCCTATCTGGTGGTACTCGTCGGACCTCAGGACAAATCACCCGGCTGGGTCGTGCAGGCCAGCAATCGGCAGGAAATTCAGCTTATCCCGCTGGGCGCGTTCGAAATACCGGCCGACAAGGCGCTGGAGTTCTGGACCAAGGGTGACGACTGGCAAGGCCCGGTATCACTGGGGCTGGTCAAGCCAGGACAAAGCCTGAACATCCCGTTTGATAAACTGCCGCCGCTGCAGCCCAACCAGTTATTTGAGCTGACGCTGGAAAAGTCCACCGGTTCGCCGATCGGCAAACCAACTGGACCGATTCAGTTCATAGGCCGGGCCGTGAAAGTCATTTGAGGCTGTTTTTTGTCAGACAATCTATTGATAGTTACCAATAATGAAATAGACCCTCTTTCCTGATGCAACAATACAGCGCTGTTACTCATCGCACGAATATAAACAGCGCTGTGTGACACTCAAAAGACAATACGGCCTTTGGTCGAAAGCAAACCTGACTGAACATCATCTAAACCGTGTATTCCACACACGCCTTGACCACCTGTTCCCTGATCCAGGAGTTGGAAGGGTCTTGATCGACGCTCTCACTCCAGACCATATCCAGGGTAAATGTCGGCAAACCTGCCGGAGCATCCGTGGAAAAATGAATATCATTATTAACTATTAATTGCGCCACACGCCTGGGCAGGGTCACCACCATATCGGAACCCGCGATCATGTGCAGCGCAGCGCCGTAGCTGTTGGCCTTGGCCACGATCTGTCGACTGCACCCCTGCTTGCTCAGCCAGCCGTCTACCATGTTGGTTTCAGACGTCCAGGGCGTCGGGTAGACGTGCCTGCGCGCCACAAAGGTTTCAAGTTCGAAGCCTGTTTCGGGCGGTATGAAGTTACGATCCACCACACAGATTAAATCATCGTCCAACAGTATCTGGGATTTTAGTCCGCTGCCCCCACGGTGGTAATTAGGACCGAAACAAATAACCAGATCCAGTGTGCCACCATTCAACTCTTTAACGGGGATATCACGGTTGATCTTTTGAACATTTAACGTGACCGGAACATTATTGGCAGAAAATAACTTCAACAAACCCGGCAAGATTAAAAGCTCGAAATATTCGGGCGCACAGACATTGTAAATTACATCTTTCTGTGGCGGCGACAAGAGTGCGGAACCGGAATAACAGACGTTGATACTTTCCACAATTTTCAAGACATGACTGTACATGGTCGTGGCTTTATACGTGGGTCGCATTCCACTGCGCGTATTGATAAACAACTCGTCTTCAAAGCTGTTACGCAGCTTCTTCAGGCAGTAGCTGACGGTGGATTGGCTAACAAAAAGGGACTCGGAGACCTCGGTGACGCTTGAACTTTCGTAAACCGAAATGAAAATCAACAAGTCCTGCATATCCAACTTTCTGAGCATATTGCTTTTAAGCATATCCATATATTCCAGAAGTCCAATGTGCTCGTGGAGTACCCAGCTATTTAGATATTAACAGACCGTTTTTGTTTTTTAAATGGTGTGTAGGAATTTTCCCAAATACATTCGCAGCACGTTTCAGGATCATCACGAACAATGGAGATGCCATCATGCTTATACGCGTGACCGACTGTGAATCACCGCTGTGGAAGCAGGCTGTCGAAATAGTTAAGAGTAAATTTCAGTCATCATATAAAGCGAACATAGAACCCAATCCACAGTATTTCGCCCTCACTCAGGACGAAGATGAAAGAATCATGTCATGCGCCGGAATTACCTTCGGCGATCACCGCACACTGTTTTCCGAACAGTACCTGCCCCGCCCCATTCATGAAATTCTGTCCGAGCGTCATGGGCAGCAGATCGAACGTGCCTCGATTGCCGAAATCGGCAGCCTGATCTCGCACCACGTCACGGCCGGCGTGATCATGGTCAACATGATCCCACTGCTGGCCTGGTGCATGGGCGCGCAGTACCTGCTTTGCACCGTGACCCCGCGCGTGCGGGAAATGATGGAAAGCTGCCAGATCGTCTTCGAACCACTGCTCACCGCCGACCCCACGCGCCTCTCAGAAGACGGTGGCAAGAACTGGGGTTCTTACTACGCAAAGCGTCCGATCACCGGGTTCATCAAGGTCGACCCGCAACGCTCGCGCTTCGCGGCCATGACACTCGGCACGCTGTTCAATCACCTTCCTGTCCAGACGAGGGTGACGCAATGAGCGCAAACCTGATTGCCCAATTGCGCTCCGCACTGCAGGTTCACGGCGAGAAAGTCTGCGCGGTAGACCACGGAGACAGCGCCAAATCCCTCACTTACCGCGAGCTGCGCCAACAGGCGTTTGCACTGGCTGCTGAGTTGCAGCATCGATTCCAACCCAGGGTGCCAAACGATCCGGTGGTGATCGGCATCGTCACGCGCAATACCAGTCAGTGGCTGATCGCCGACCTGGCCTGTCTGTTCGCTGGCATAACTTCTTTGCCGCTGCCTCTGGCATTCAGTCAGGTCCAGGCGGAAAACCTGGCAGCGCACTGTGACGGTTTTCTCGTTGACTCGGCGGGTCAGAAAACGCTCACCGAGCGCTGGCTTCTGGACCTGCCCGCCAGCAAGGTCCGCCATCTGGATTTACCGGCGATTCCTCAGCCGCTGGCCCAAACGGCGGTGGAGCACGACTGGATCTGCAAGATCATTCACACCTCAGGCACGACCAGTAACCCCAAAGGCGTCCGGCTGTCCTGCGCCGCGATTGGCCAGGTGCTGAATTCGCTGCGATTCAGGATGCCGGCCAATGCCCACCTCCGTTACCTGTCGCTGGTGCCTTTGAGCCTGCTGCTGGAACAGGTCACTGCGTCCTATCTGCCGCTTCTGGCAGGCGGCACGATTCACTTTCTGCCGCAGAGCGAGCCGTTGCTGGGCGAGCCGGGCGCATCGCCTGCGCGCCTGACCGATTGGATTCAACGGGTGAAACCCACCGCGCTCACCGTGCCGCCGGTCATGCTCAACGAATTTCTGCGCAGGCTCCAGGGTGACCGAGAAGCTGCCCAAAGCCTGGCCACGTACCTCAAAGAGCAGGTGCACATCACCTGCGGCGGTGCGGCGGTGGACATCGACATCCTGCGCGCCCTTGAAGCCGAAGGCGTGTCGGTCTTCCAGGGTTACGGGCTGTCTGAAAACGCTTCGGTGGTGAGCGTGAACACCGCCGAACAGCAACGCCTGGGCAGCGTCGGCAAGCCGCTGCCGCACGTTCAGGTTCGCATCGGCCTCGACAAGACCATCGAAGTCAAAAGCACGTCGCTGTTCAGCGGTTATTCCGGCACGGACCCAAGCGCGTGCGCCATGAGCGCCGATGGCTGGATGGACACCGGCGACTTGGGCGCACTGGACAGCGACGGTTACCTGTATGTCCACGGTCGCAAGAAGAATGTGATCTGCCTGGCCAACGGCCGAAACGTGAGCCCGGAGCAGGTCGAACTGGAATACCGCAAATACGACGGCGTTCGCGATGCGGCGGTCTTTCTGGACGAAGACCACGGCCTGATCGCCCTGCTGTGCGTCGAGTCGCAACCGGATCGCGACGATCTAGCGCAGTGGTCGACCAAACGTTTCTCCGACGTGGAACGCCCCAGCAAGCTCTGGCTGCTGGACCTCGCCAATCCCCTGCTTGAACAGCTGTACACCGTGACCGGTCGCCCCAAGCGCGCCGAGATTGCCCAAGCGTTCGCGCACCGTTTTTCACCATCCATGCAAAGGACTTCTGCCGATGAACATGCCTGCCTCTCGCTCTGACAACCCCGAATTCGCGGTGATCGAACCCGCGCAATTCGCCACGCTGACAACCCAGGCGCTCTACGAGTTGCTGGGAACCTATGGCGTGGTGCTCATGCGTGACTGTATTCATGAAGCCGAAACCTTCAGCCGGTTCGTGAAGAACAACAGTTCGCGTCTGAGCCTGGACCCGGCCCGCACAATGGTCGGCGGCGCCGCTCAATTGGTCGATGCCGGCACCCAGGAAATCGGTCTGCACTGCGAGAACGGCAACTCTCCGTTCTGGCCGGACATCACTTGGTTCTACTGTCAGGAAGCGCCCCGCCAGGGTTCGCAGACCACGCTCTGCGACGGTGAAGCCGTGCTGCGCGCATTGTCGGCCGACTGCCGGACCTTCTTCGAGAACAACCCGATTCGCTACAGCCGCACGGTCAGCGCGGACAAATGGCGTCGTCTGGTCTGCCACTACTCGGCCGACAAGAATGATCCGAGCCTCGTCACGCCGGATGACCTGATGCAGATCGTCGGCAACGACCCGCAGACGCGCATCACCTTCAACACCAGCGACGACTCCATTCACTACGCCTTTTCCACTCCGGCCATTCCGGTTTCGCCGATCAGCCAGCGGCCTGCGTTCGCCAACAGCATCCTCGGTCCGTCGTTCAATTACGAGAAGCCGATCATCGACACCGTCTCGGGCGACGCCATTCCCGAGCAGTTCCTGAACGAGATCGAAGAGGTTTCGACCGCCCTGACCTACCCGGTCGGCTGGCGTGACAACGACATGGTGATGATCGATAACCGCCGGGTCATGCACGGACGCCAGGCCATCGTCGACGACCGCCGTCGCATCTTCAACGCCTTGAGCTATCGCTGAGAGCCCCCTATGAAAAACACTAATAAAACAATTGTGGCCGGACTCTACGAGACCTACTCGGACGCACAAGGCCAGGAAATCATCGACCTGTCGGGCGGTTTCGGCTTTCAGGTACCGGAAGTCATCAGCGCCGTCAAAGCCCAGGCCGAGATCATGGGACTGTCCAACCGGGTATTGATGTCCGAACCCTTGATCGCTCTGTGCCGCCGACTCGCCGGGTTGCTGCCGGATCCTCTGGTCAGCTCCTACGTCTGCAGTTCGGGTGACGAAGCCTTCGAAGGCGCGTTGAAACTGTGCAAGGGGCTGAACCCACGTCGCAACACACTGGTGTTCATCAAGGGCGGCGACTACGGCTCACTGACCTATGGTCGCAGCCTGACTCAGCCTGACCGCTACAGCGAAATCCAGCGACTGCTGGGCTTCAGGCGCGTTGCCGTCAGTCATGCCGACGATCTGGCCAAAATCGACTGGAACGATTGCTTCGCGGTCTGTTACACCAGCGTCATCACTGACGAAAAGGGCGTTCTGCGCCTGATCGAGCAGCCCTTGCTCGACCGTCTGTATGCCGCCGCCGGTGACGCAAAGGCACCGGTCATCGCCATGGACGTAGCCACCTGCCTGGGCAGCCTGGGCACCCTGTTCGGCTTCCAGCAGTACACCAACACTCCGGACATTGCGGTGCTGGGCGGTCCGTTGGGAGGCAGCGCAGTACCCATCGGCACCTACACCTGCAGCGAAGAAATGGCCTATACGGTCTATGGCCGCAGTACGCCCGCCAAACATGGCAGCACCACGGCCGGCAACCCGATGGCCTGCGTCGCGGCCCTGACCACGCTTGATTACCTGCATACCCATAATTCGCCTCAGCACTGTACGCACAACGGCCAGTTACTGACCAGCGTACTGACAGACCTGGGCGCCACCGCACTGGGCGGCTGGGTCAGCGTGCCGTTGCACGGTCGCAACGAGGCGCAACTGCGCGAAGCCCTTTACCAGAACGGCGTGTATGCAAGCCCCACGCGCGGCAATGCGCTGGTGCTGCGCTGCCCTGTTACCGCCAGATCCCTGCCTGTCGAACGCGCCGGCCAACGTATCAAGGAGACTTTCAGACATGTCCTCAACCATGCCGCGTGAACAACTGCTGGACGACTGCGAACAGTTCTGGAGCGCTTCGGCCGCCAAGCTCTATCGCATCGGCAAGACCTCGGTGGAAAAAAGCACCGACGGCATTTATGTCACAGACCACACTGGCAAGAAATTCATCGACTGCGCGTGCAGCTACGGTGTGTTCATCGTCGGCCATCGCAACCCGACGGTCCGCGAGCGAGTGCAGGCGCAACTGAGCGAGCTGGCGTGGGTGCCGGAAGGTCGTGAACACCCGACGCAGGCCGTATTGTCGGAGCGCCTGCGCCACCTGATTCCCGGTGACTGGGGCGAGGTGCGTTACATGGTGTCGGGCGCCGAGGCCATCGAGCAGACCATGCGCTACGTGCTGCAGGTTCAGAAGCATCGGCGCGGCATCGTCGTGATGACCGATTCCTATCACGGCAAAACCCTGGCAGCCATGAGCATTCTGGGCCAGCAGCAACACCACAGCAGCTACGGCACCTATTCGGAAGAAGTCACCTACGTGCCGTATGGCGATTTCGCGGCGCTGCAAAAGGCCGTCGGCGAAGGTGTCTGCGCCATCTATGTCGAGCCGATTCTGGGCGGCGCCCACCTGCAGGTTCCGCCCGTCGGCTACATGGCCAATATTCGCGCGCTGTGCGATGCGACCCAGACCCTGCTTATCGCCGACGAAATCCAGACCGGGTTCGGACGCTGCGGCAAGTGGTTCGCGGTTCAGTACGATGACGTGGTGCCGGACATCATGATTCTGTCCAAAGGTCTGACGGGCGGCTACACCTCGTTCGCCTGTGCCGTTTACAGCCAGGCCCTGACCAACCGTTTCCCGCTCGACGAAATCGAACCGGACAACCGCACCACTGGCGGCCATCCACTGGCCTGCTCTGCGGCACTGGCCGCCATCGATTACATCCAGCAGCACAATCTGGTGGAGCTGTCGCGGATCAACGGCGGCCTGCTGCGCAATGGCCTGCAACGGCTGGCGTCCCGCTTCCCGCAGATCATCGAAGATGTACCGGGCGTCGGCCTGATGACCGGCCTGCGCCTGCGAGGTTCGGTGTACGAAGCGTTGATGAGCATGGAACTGGGTAAACGTGGCGTACACGCCGGGCACTCGATGAACGAAAAGGCCGCGCATCCGGTGCTCAGATTTTACCCGCCGCTGAACATCACACCCGAGGCGCTGGACCACGTCCTCAAGATGATCGAGGAATCACTGGAGGTGATTGCCGCCAAGCCGAAGCTGTTCGTGAAAGTGTTTTCGCTGGTGGTGCGCAACATGTACCAGATTCCGAACAAGTGGCTCGGCAGCAAGAAAGGACTCAAGCATGCTTAAACCGGACGAGTTGACGCTCGAAGAAATGGCCAGTCTGATCCGGCGCAGCGTGTTGACCAGCGTTTCGCTGGTCGACTTCTACCTGCGGCGTATCGAGAAACGCAATCCACAGATCAACGCAATCATCCAGCAGGAGCAGCGCGAGAGCCTGTTTCGACAGGCCGAGGAAGCGGACGCCCAGGCACGCAAAGGGCAGTTCAGCGGGCCGTTGCATGGCATTCCGATCACCATCAAGGACGTGTGCCATGTAAAGGGCTTCCGCATGTCCCGGGGCGTAGAGCAGTGGCGCAACGAACCCAGCGCCGTTGACGCTACCGCCGTGGCCCGTTTGAGAAAAGCCGGAGCGATCATTCTCGGCATCACCAACGTGCCAGAACTGTGCATGGCTTTTGAAACCGAGAATCTGCTGTACGGCCGTACGCTCAACCCGCACGACTCAAGTCGTACTGCAGGCGGCAGCAGCGGCGGTGAAGCGGCCGCCATCGCTGCAGGTCTTTCACCGGCAGGTCTGGCCTCCGACGCCTGCGGCAGCGTGCGTATTCCGGCCCATTTCAACGGTATCTGTGGTCTGAAGCTGACCCAGGGCCGCGTCCCGCTGAGCGGGCAATACCCCAACGAACGCTCGGGCCTGTTCCACATCACTTCGGCCTTCGGCGTCATGGGCCGGTATGTCGACGACCTGCGAGTGCTGGGCAAACTCATCAGCGGTGCCGATCAGAAAGACCCGGACACCGTGGACGTACCCTTTGCACCCGGCAAGCCTTTGCAGGATCTGCGAATCGCGGTATCGGGCAAATCGTCCGTCGCCCGCGTGACCCCGGCCGTCCAGAGTGTGCTGGATGCAGTCGCCATCCGCCTGAACGATGTGGTCAGCGCAGTAGAAGACGCACTGCCGCCCCTGCTCGAAGAAGCGTGCGACGTGTTGTGGCGGGTCTTCATCACCGGTGGCGACGGCGGCAAGGGATGGGAAGCGCTGTTCGCTGCCATCGGCAAGCACCAGTTCACCAAGGCAACCGCGCAACTGCTGGAAATGAGCCGTGGCGTCGAGCTGAGCACCGAAGAGCTGAAGCGTGACTGGGTCATGATCGACACGTTCCGCCACCAGCTTGCGCGGTTCTTCACCGACTACGACCTGTTCATTTCTCCGGTATATGGCGATGTCGCGTTTGCCCACGGAGCATCCCTCGAGGACCGGGGCCGCTACGCGTTCGTCTTTCCCTTCAGTCTGTCGGGGTCACCGGCAGCGGTCATCAAGTGTGGCCACGATCCGGAGAACGGCATGCCGATCGGCATTCAGATCGTCGCGCCCCACTGGCAGGAAGAACAACTGCTAAGAGTGGCTTCCTACCTGGAGAGCGAGTTCGAAGGCTGGCAGCCAGCCTTCGTCGAGGCGGGCTGACGTCAGGCTGTGGCAAGCTTGCGCTGGCGGCTCTTGAGCACCAGCGCAACCATGCCGAGCAGGACCAGCAAGGCGCCGGTTACCCCCATCGATACCGGCTGTTCCCCGAGAAACCAGCGAGACAGGGTGACGAACAGCGTGCTCAGGTAGACGTAGGAAATCACCGTCGAAGACCCGATGACCCCGATGGCGCGGTGCAACAGCCAGAACGTCCCGAGTGTGCCGAACAGCGCCAGGTAAAACAGCCAGAAGACGTCGATCGCCACCAGCTCCGCCCCGGTCCGCCAGCCTCCGGTCACAGCGGCAATCAGCAGCAGAAAGAGTGCGCCAAACAACATGTTCCAGAACGTCATCGCGACCGGGCTGGTGTCGCTCAGCGCCTTGAGCTTATAGCGCTGACTCAGTGGGGAATAAAGCGCCATCGCCAGACAGCCCACCCCGTAGACCACCAACGCGTACAGCGAAGGCGTGGCATCGGCATGCGACCCTGCGACGATCAGCAGCACAGCGCCCACGGCAGCGGTCAGCATCGGAAATACCCGGCCTTTGAGAATCATCCCGTGCATCAGCGCCACCTCGAAGCACAGCGTCATCAGCGGCACCAGGGTGTAAAGCGTTGCGGTGTGCACCGCCGAGGTATAGCGCAGGGCTTCGAACAGCGAGCCGAAATAGACCGCCAGCAGCAACCCCAGCACACAGTGACAACGCAGTCGGCTCATGCTCATCGACAGGTTGCCCTTCACCAACAGAATCGGCAGGAACAACAGCGCCGAGAACAGCAGGCGCAGCCCGGTCAGCAGCACCGGATCAACCGCCTGACTCACATAGCCGGCGGCAAAAAACGATGAGGCAATCAAGGCTGCCCAAATAACCATTCCGCCATGGGCGGTTGAAAAACCAGCGTCTTTCATCATGCGCTCCGAAAACAGGATCAGTACGCATGATGGGTAAACAGCACGAAGTACGGGTGCTAGTTTTTAAATAAGTACGCTCAGTTATTCACTTACAGTTATTCGTCAGGCGGCCGGGCGGGCGGCATTGCAGGCAATCTCGAACAGACGCCCGACCTCCGCCGATGTGGGCCTCACGCCAAACTGGCCTTGCAGACAGTTGTCGAACGCCGAGCGTGAATCCAGTAACACCGTCTGCTGCGCTTCATTCACGTAACGCAGATTCAACAGACGTCTGCGCCCACCGCGGGCATAGCGGGTCAATACCAGGTTGTGGCAGAAAATGGAGTCGGGCGAGGTGGCCGAATAGTGGTTGGCCGTGTCGATATGCTCCTGCCGCGAAGGCTCATCGCCCAGCCGGTATAACTCGTCCCACTGGCCCTGCTCGCTGATCCACAAGCCTCTGCCGCTGTCGGATGAACGCACCTGAAACGCCAGCGTGTTCTGCGGCCGCGCGCTGGCGGAGCCCAGTTCGATAGGCCAGAGCAAACCGTTACCAAAACCGGTATCGCACAGCAGCACCCGGCCTGCGACCTGTGTCAGAAGGTAAAGGTGCGAAGGTGGCAGAACACGGTCACCTGTGCGGTAGACCACCCGCGCCAGATAAGGCGTCGCCTCGATACCCTGGCGTTCCAGATGCGCCTTGAAGGCCGAGTTCAGCTCATGGCAATAGCCGCCCCGATACCGCTCCAGCGAGCGCAGCAGTTTATCAGGCGAAAGATCGGGAGGCCCGTTCAGCAAAGCGTTGAGGTTGTTGAAAACGTAGTGTTGCGTCCAGGTGCGATGAAGACCGAACACTTGATACATATGTGGTGAGTGAGCTTGTGCGGCCATGAACACATCCTTTTGCCAGCGTCTGGCAGTTTCGTTACGCCGTCTCTGTCACGCAGCCTGATTCCCTCATCAAACTGGGCAGATTAGGCCGCTTCGCCACCCCCACCACAAACGAAAATCTACCGCTCAACTATCGAGAAATCAGGTTTAACGGACGCACCATCCTGCTGTGCATCATTCTGTTACCTGCCGCCCCAAAACAGCGCAGGAAACGTATCAAGTAACAGATTGGGGACGGAGCAGTGAAACGTCCCGTTATCCGTGCCCTCTCCAGTCCCCCCTTTAAACCGGGCATTTGCGCGGCGGCATACGTCGTCAATTCAAGTTGGCCTTCGGATTGCATATGCTTGTATATACGAGTAGAGACAAGTTGGCCGACTGGCTCCTGCCAGACGGATGCAAGCGCCCTTCACGGGCTGGTTTGGAATGATCGCCGAGGATTTTTTTGTGACCGAGAATAATCAAGACCTGAAGCAGGACTGGACCCGTCACCGCGAAGGCGAGGTGCGTGCTGCACGTGGTACGCATCTGACAGCAAAAAGCTGGCTGACCGAAGCGCCCTTGCGCATGCTGATGAACAACCTGGACCCGGAAGTGGCCGAGAACCCCAATGAACTGGTGGTGTACGGCGGCATCGGGCGGGCGGCGCGCAACTGGGAGTGCTACGACCAGATCGTCGAGAGCCTCACCCACCTGAATGACGACGAGACGTTGCTGGTGCAGTCCGGCAAGCCGGTCGGCGTTTTCAAGACCCACAGCAACGCCCCGCGCGTGCTGATCGCCAACTCCAACCTGGTGCCGCACTGGGCGAACTGGGAGCATTTCAACGAACTGGATGCCAAGGGGCTGGCGATGTATGGCCAGATGACCGCTGGCAGCTGGATCTACATCGGCAGCCAGGGCATCGTGCAAGGCACCTACGAAACCTTCGTCGAAGCCGGTCGCCAGCATTACGACGGCAACCTCAAAGGTCGCTGGGTATTGACCGCAGGCCTGGGCGGCATGGGCGGCGCGCAACCGTTGGCCGCGACACTGGCCGGTGCCTGCTCGCTGAACATCGAATGCCAGCAGAGCCGTATCGATTTCCGCATCAAGACCCGCTACGTCGATGAACAGGCCGTCGATCTGGATGACGCGCTGGCCCGCATCGCCAAATACACCGCCGAAGGCAAGGCCATCTCCATCGCCCTGTGCGGCAACGCGGCCGAAATCCTGCCGGAAATGGTGCGCCGTGGCGTGCGCCCGGACATGGTGACCGACCAGACCAGCGCACACGACCCGCTCAACGGCTACCTGCCAAAAGGCTGGAGCTGGGACGAGTACCGCGCCCGTTCGGTCAGCGAGCCTGCCAATGTGGTCAAGGCCGCCAAGCAATCGATGGCCGAACACGTCGAAGCCATGCTGGCCTTCCAGAAAGCCGGTATTCCGACCTTCGACTACGGCAACAACATCCGCCAGATGGCCAAGGAAGTCGGCGTCAAAGACGCCTTCGATTTCCCCGGCTTCGTTCCGGCCTATATCCGTCCGCTGTTCTGCCGTGGCATCGGCCCGTTCCGCTGGGCCGCGCTGTCGGGTGACCCGCAGGACATCTACAAGACCGACGCCAAGGTCAAGGAACTGATCCCGGACGACGAACACCTGCACAACTGGCTGGACATGGCCCGCGAGCGCATCAGTTTCCAGGGTCTGCCTGCCCGTATCTGCTGGGTCGGTCTGGGCCAGCGCGCAAAGCTCGGCCTGGCGTTCAACGAGATGGTGCGCAGCGGCGAGCTGTCGGCACCGGTCGTGATCGGTCGTGACCACCTGGACTCCGGTTCGGTCGCCAGCCCCAACCGCGAAACCGAAGCCATGCGCGACGGCTCCGACGCCGTGTCCGACTGGCCGTTGCTCAACGCTCTGCTCAACACCGCCAGTGGCGCAACCTGGGTGTCTCTGCACCATGGCGGCGGCGTCGGCATGGGGTTCTCGCAGCACTCGGGCATGGTGATCGTCTGCGACGGCACCGACGAAGCCGCTGCGCGAATCGCCCGTGTGCTGCACAACGACCCGGCCACCGGCGTCATGCGCCACGCCGACGCGGGGTATGACATCGCTATCGAATGTGCCAAAGAGCAGGGCTTGAACCTGCCGATGATCGGACGTTAAGGAACCTGTCGGTCATCACCGACAGCCCTCGGGAACGGGCGTGAAAACGCCCGAAGGCCGGATGCCTGTTTTGAAGCTGCCACCATCCCTTTCAGGCGTAGGAGCATCGACAATGAATATGAAAAAGGCCCTGTTGACCACTCTGGTATCCGCTGGCTTGCTCGCCAGCGCCGGAGCGAGTCAGGCCGCCAACTGGTGTGAATCAGGCAAGCCGGTGAAATTCGCGGGCCTGAACTGGGAAAGCGCCATGCTGTTGACCGACATCCTGCAGATTGTGATGGATAAAGGTTACGGCTGCACCGTGGACGCACTGCCCGGCAACTCCATCGCCATGGAAAACGCCCTGAGCACCAACGACATCCAGATTTTCGCTGAAGAATGGGTGGGTCGCAGCGAAGTGTGGAACAAGGCCGCGGCCGCCGGAAAAGTGGTCGGTGTCGGCGCGCCTATCGTCGGTGCAGTCGAAGGCTGGTACGTGCCGCGTTACGTGATCGAAGGCGATGCCAAGCGCAAGCTGGAAGCCAAGGCGCCGAACCTCAAGTCGATCAGCGATCTGGCGCAGTACTCGGCGGTGTTCAAGGATCAGGAAGAACCCGGCAAGGGCCGTTTCTACAACTGCCCGGCCGGCTGGACCTGCGAGCTGGAAAACAGCGAGATGCTCAAGAGCTACGGTCTGGAGAACAAGTACACCAATTTCCGGCCGGGCACCGGCCCGGCGCTGGACGCGGCTATCCTGTCCAGCTACAAGCGTGGCGAACCGATCCTGACGTATTACTGGTCGCCGACGCCGCTGATGGGCCAGGTGGATCTGGTACGTCTGGAAGAAAAAGCCGGGGTGAACAAGACGATCGATATCAAGGTCGGCGTGTCCAAAGTGTTCCATGATGAAGCGCCTGAACTGGTTGCGATGCTGGAGAAGGTCAATCTGCCGATCGACCTGCTCAACCAGAACCTGGGACGCATGGCCAAGGACCGCATCGAATCGCCGAAGCTTGCCCGGATCTTCCTGAAAGAACATCCGGAAGTCTGGCACCAGTGGGTCAGTGAAGACGCCGCGAAAAAGGTGGACGCCTCGCTGTAAACGACTGGGCAGCCGGCCTGAGAGTACCGGTCCGGTTGCCCGTTCGTGAGTCCGATACACCTTACTTGAGAGCCGCTTATGTTCCCTGAAAGCTTCACTTTCTCGATCGCCAACTGGGTCAATGACGGCGTCGACTCGCTGGTGACCCAATACGGCGACGTGTTCCGCCACATCTCAGACACGCTGCTGTGGGCCATCGTCAATCTGGAAGGCCTGCTGCGCATGGCGCCGTGGTGGCTGATGCTGCTGATCGTCGGCGGCATCGCCTGGCACGCCACGCGCAAGGTCGTTACCACGGTGGTGATCGTCGGCCTGCTGTTTCTGGTCGGCGCGGTCGGGTTATGGGACAAACTGATGCAAACCCTGGCGCTGATGCTGGTCGCCACGATCATTGCCGTACTAATCGGCATCCCGCTGGGCATCCTCTCGGCGCGCAGCAACCGCTTGCGTTCGGTGCTGATGCCACTGCTGGACATCATGCAGACCATGCCCAGCTTCGTTTACCTGATTCCGGTGCTGATGCTGTTCGGTCTGGGCAAGGTTCCAGCGATCTTCGCCACCGTGATCTATGCCGCGCCGCCGCTGATCCGCCTGACTGATCTGGGAATCCGTCAGGTCGATGGCGAAGTCATGGAAGCCATCAACGCGTTTGGTGCCAATCGCTGGCAGCAACTGTTCGGCGTGCAACTGCCGCTGGCGATGCCCAGCATCATGGCCGGGATCAACCAGACCACCATGATGGCGCTGTCGATGGTGGTGATCGCCTCGATGATCGGCGCTCGCGGGCTGGGCGAGGACGTACTGGTCGGCATCCAGACTCTGAACGTCGGACGCGGACTGGAAGCGGGACTGGCAATCGTCATTCTGGCGGTCGTGATCGACCGCATCACGCAGGCCTACGGCCGCCCACGGCATGAGGCGCAGAAATGATGAGTGCGGAACAGAACAAGATAGTCGTACGCAACGTGTTCAAGATTTTCGGCGGTCGCGAAAAGGAAGCGCTGGCGATGGTCCAGCAGAATCAGAGCAAGGATCAGGTGCTGGCCAAAACCGGCTGCGTCGTCGGCGTGAACGATTTGTCGCTGTCGATTGCCAGTGGCGAGATCTTCGTGATCATGGGCCTGTCCGGCTCGGGCAAATCCACACTGGTGCGACACTTCAATCGGTTGATCGACCCTACCAGCGGCGAGATTCTGGTCGATGGCGAAGACATCCTGCGCTACGACATGGAAGCACTGCGCCAGTTTCGCCGACACAAGATCAGCATGGTGTTCCAGAGCTTCGGCCTGCTGCCGCACAAGACTGTGCTCGCCAACGTGGCCTACGGTCTGAAAGTGCGCGGTGAGACCAAGGCGCTGTGCGATGAACGCGCGCGTCACTGGATCACCACGGTCGGCCTGAGCGGCTACGAAAACAAGTACCCGCACCAGCTTTCCGGCGGCATGCGCCAGCGTGTCGGGCTGGCGCGTGCATTGGCGGCCGACACCGACATCATCCTGATGGACGAAGCGTTCAGCGCCCTCGACCCGCTGATCCGCGCCGAAATGCAGGACCAGTTGCTGGAACTGCAGGCCACGCTGCACAAGACCATCGTATTCATTACCCACGATCTGGATGAAGCGGTGCGCATCGGTAACCGGATCGCGATTCTCAAGGACGGGCGGCTGATTCAGGTCGGCACGCCCAAAGAAATCCTTCACTCGCCCGCCGACGATTACGTGGATCGTTTCGTTCAGCGCCGCGTGGCCACTCTTTAAGGATCGTCGCAGATGTCGCGAGCAGAACAGATCGTCATTGGTGACGCCCCGGCGCGCTGGCAGGACGTGGTGGCCGTCGCCCGGCATGGGGCGCAACTGAGGCTGTCCGACGCCGCATGGGCAAGGATCGACAACGCCCAGGCCATCGTCCGGCAGATCGTGGCCAGCGGCGAGCGTGCCTACGGCGTGAACACCGGCCTGGGCGCGTTATGCAATGTGTCGCTGGAAGGCGAGCAGCTCAGTCGCCTGTCGCGCAACACCCTGCTCAGCCATGCCTGCGGCGTCGGCGCACCACTGACCGACGAACAGACCCGCGCGATCATCTGCGCCGCCCTGCTCAATTACAGCCAGGGCAAATCCGGCATTCATCGGCAAGTGGTCGAAGCACTGCTGGCTCTGCTCAACCACGGCATCACGCCTCAGGTCCCGGCGCAGGGTTCGGTGGGTTATCTGACCCACATGGCCCACGTCGGCGTCGCCTTGCTAGGCGTCGGTCAGGTCAGCTATCGCGGGCAGATCGTCTCTGCACAGCAGGCGCTGGATGAGGAGAGTCTCAAACCCGTCATGCTCGGCGCGAAAGACGGATTGTGTCTGGTCAACGGTACGCCTTGCATGACCGGGCTGAGCTGTCTGGCCATCGCCGATGCCGAACGTCTGACCCAATGGGCCGACGTAATCGGTGCCATGACCTTTGAAGCGCTGCGCGGTCAACTGGACGCGTTCGATGAAAGCATTCTTGCGCTCAAGCCGCATCCGGGCATGCAGGTCGTCGGCAACAACCTGCGCAGCCTGTTGGCAGGCAGCGAAGTGCTCGCCGGCAGTCAGGGCATTCGGACTCAGGATGCGCTGAGCATTCGTTCGATTCCGCAGGTGCACGGCGCAACCCGCGATCAACTGGCACATGCCATCCGCCAGATCGAGACAGAACTGAATTCGGTCACCGACAACCCGCTGCTGCTCGGCACACCCGACGCCTTCCGCGTGGTGTCCCAAGCCAATCCGCACGGCCAGTCGGTGGCGATGGCGGCGGACCTTTTGTGCATGGCCGTCGCCGAACTGGGCTCGATTGCCGAGCGTCGTCTGGACCGTCTGATCAATCCGATGGTCAGCGGCCTGCCGGCGTTTCTGGTCAGCCAGCCGGGCGTCAATTCGGGAATGATGATCGTCCAGTACGTCGCCGCCTCGCTGTGCGCAGAAAACCGCCAGATGGCGCAACCGGCGGTTGTGGATAACTACGTCACGTCCGGCCTGCAGGAAGATCACTTGAGCCTGGGCACCAGCGCTGCGCTGAAACTGCACAAGGTGCTGGGCAACGCGACGCAAATCCTCGCCATTGAATACCTGCTGGCGGCGCAGGCCTTCGAGTTTCTCAAGGCCCAGCGCTTTGGCGTCGGGACGAACATGGCCTGGCAGCTATTGCGCGAGCGGGTTCCAGCCTACGACGAAGACCGTTGGCTGGCGCCGGACATCGCCAGCAGCGCGGCACTGATCAACGAACAACAGACGCTGGAAAGGGTTTTCCAGCGCTGCCGCGAACACACGGCAATCCAATAAAAAGCGGTCAAGGCCCGGTGTTATCCACGCCGGGCCGACGGCGGCGCGTTCAAGAAGCGTGCACGCCCGACATCAATCAAGGAGTAGCTGCATCGTGACCACCCCATCTGCCCACGCCTTCAACCTGATTCCCGGCCAACTGACCCTGGCGCAATTGCGCGCCATTTATCAGCGGCCCGTGACCCTGACACTCGATGCCAGCGCAGACCAGCAGATCGACGACAGCGTGGCGTGCGTCGAGCGCATCCTGGCCGAAAACCGCACGGCGTACGGCATCAACACCGGTTTCGGCCTGCTGGCCTCGACGCGTATTGCCAGTGAAGACCTGGAGAACCTGCAGCGTTCGCTGGTGTTGTCCCATGCCGCCGGTGTCGGTCAGCCGATCAGCGACGAACTGGTGCGGGTGATCATGGTGCTCAAGGTCAACAGCCTGAGCCGGGGCTTCTCGGGGATTCGTCGGGTGGCCATCGACGCGCTGATTGCGTTGATCAATGCCGAGGTTTATCCACACATTCCGCTCAAGGGTTCGGTGGGCGCCTCCGGTGACCTCGCGCCGCTGGCGCACATGTCGCTGGTGCTGCTGGGTGAAGGCAAGGCGCGCTACAAGGGTGAATGGCTCACTGCAGTCGATGCCCTGAAAGTCGCAGGACTGACACCGCTGACCCTCGCCGCCAAGGAAGGTCTGGCGCTGCTCAACGGCACGCAGGTCTCGACCGCTTATGCGCTGCGCGGCCTGTTCGAAGGCGAGGACCTGTTCGCCGCCGCACTGACCTGCGGCTCGCTCACGGTCGAAGCGGTGCTGGGGTCGCGCTCGCCGTTCGACGCACGTATTCATGCCGCACGCGGCCAGCGCGGTCAGATCGATTCGGCTGCCTGCTACCGCGACCTGCTGGGTGAAAGCAGCGAAGTGTCCGAGTCGCACCGCAACTGCGACAAGGTTCAGGACCCCTACTCGCTGCGCTGCCAGCCACAAGTCATGGGCGCCTGCCTGACCCAGTTGCGTCAGGCTGCCGAAGTGCTGGAAATCGAAGCCAACGCCGTGTCCGACAACCCGCTGGTGTTCGCCGCCGAAAACGACGTGATCTCCGGCGGCAACTTCCACGCCGAGCCGGTCGCCATGGCAGCGGACAACCTGGCGCTGGCCATTGCCGAAATCGGCTCGCTCAGCGAGCGGCGCATTTCGCTGATGATGGACAAGCACATGTCGCAGCTGCCGCCGTTTCTGGTGGCCAATGGCGGGGTCAATTCCGGGTTCATGATCGCCCAGGTCACTGCCGCCGCATTGGCCAGTGAAAACAAGGCGCTGGCCCACCCGCATAGTGTCGACAGCCTGCCGACATCGGCCAACCAGGAAGACCATGTGTCGATGGCGCCCGCCGCCGGCAAGCGGTTATGGGAAATGGCAGAAAACGTTCGCGGGATTCTTGCCGTAGAATGGCTGGCTGCGTGTCAGGGTCTGGACCTGCGCAATGGTCTGAAAACCTCTCCGAAACTGGAGCAGGCCCGAGCCCTGTTGCGCAGCAAGGTCCCGTCCTACGACAAAGACCGCTTTTTCGCACCGGACATTGAAGCTGCCAGCCAGCTGTTGTCCTCAACTTGCCTGAACCCATTGGTTCCTGCACGTCTGCTACCGAGTCTGTGATGCACCGCGAGCCTGGCAGGGCTCGCCATGGTCTGTCGCTGCGGGAAGCCGGATGCAGGCGTTCTCGCAGCTATAGCCATACCAGTAATGAAATGGACCTGAAATGACGTCACGAGATGGTTTGAAACGCGGGTTATCCGCCCGCCACATTCGCTTCATGGCCCTGGGCTCTGCCATCGGCACAGGGTTGTTCTACGGCTCCGCCTCGGCGATTCAACAGGCGGGGCCTGCGGTATTGCTGGCCTACCTGATCGGCGGTGCCGCCGTGTTCATGGTCATGCGTGCGCTGGGCGAAATGGCCGTGCATCACCCGGTGGCCGGTTCGTTCAGCCACTACGCCACGCGCTATCTCGGCCCGCTGGCAGGCTTCGTACTGGGCTGGACCTACGCGTTCGAGATGATCATCGTCTGCCTCGCCGACGTCACCGCGTTCGGGATCTACATGGGCTTCTGGTTCCCGGAAGTGCCGCGCTGGATCTGGGTGCTGGGCATCGTGTTTCTGATTGCCGCGCTAAACCTGTGCAACGTGAAAGTCTTTGGCGAAACCGAGTTCTGGCTGTCGCTGCTCAAGGTCGGCGCGATCATCGCAATGATTCTGGCGGGCTTCGGCATCATGCTGTTCGGCATCGGCAGCTCGACCACAGGCACAGAGATCGGTATCAGTAACCTGTGGGCGCATGGCGGCTTCATGCCCAATGGCGTCGCGGGTCTGATTGCATCGTTTGCCGTGGTGATGTTTGCCTTTGGCGGTATCGAGGTCATCGGTATTACCGCCGGTGAAGCCAAGGATCCGCAACGCTCGCTGCCCAGTGCGATCAACGCCGTGCCGCTGCGCATCCTGTTGTTCTACGTGCTGACGCTGTTCGTACTGATGTCCATCTATCCATGGCAGCAGATCGGCACACAGGGCAGCCCGTTCGTGCAGATTTTCGACAATCTGGGCATCGCGTCGGCCGCTACCATTCTCAACATCGTGGTGATTTCAGCCGCCGTGTCGGCCATCAACAGCGACATCTTCGGCGCAGGCCGCATGATGTATGGACTGGCTCGCGACGGTCAGGCTCCGGCCAGCTTTGCGCGCCTGTCGCGTCAGGGCGTGCCGTGGATGACTGTGTTGATCATGGGCGTGACGCTGCTGGGCGGCGTGGTGCTCAACTACCTGATCCCCAAAGACGTGTTCCTGCTGATCGCCTCGCTGGCCACCTTCGCCACCGTCTGGGTCTGGCTGATGATCCTGCTGACTCAGGTCGCGATGCGCCGCGCCATGAGCGCCGAAGAAGTCGCCGAGCTGAAATTCCCGGTGCCGTTCTGGCCGTATGCACCTGCCGCCGCCATCGTCTTCATGCTGTTTATCTTCGGCGTGCTGGGCTATTTCCCGGACAACCGCGCCGCGCTGATCGTCGGCGCGATCTGGATCGTGTTGCTGGTCATCGCCTACCGTCTCTGGGTCAAACCCAAATCGCTGATACCTGTCCCCTAGCCTGAGGAGGCCCCGGATGAAAACGCTCTGGAAGAACTGTCACATCGCAACCATGGCACACGGCAAATACTCGATCATCGAGGATGCCGCCATCGTGACTTCCGGAGCGTACATCGAATGGATCGGGCCTCTGGATCAACTGGCAGAACAGGGCGCTGAGAGTTGCGTCGATCTGGGCGGGGCGTGGGTCACGCCGGGTCTGATCGACTGTCACACCCACACCGTGTTCGGCGGCAACCGCAGCGGCGAATTCGAGCAGCGGCTGCAAGGCGTGAGCTACGCCGACATCGCAGCTGCCGGCGGCGGGATCGCCAGCACCGTGCGTGCTACGCGTGCCGCGAGCGAGGACGAGCTGTACATCAGCGCTGAGCGCAGGTTGCGGCATCTGCTCAAGGATGGCGTGACCACCGTCGAGATGAAGTCAGGTTACGGGCTGGATCTGGAGAACGAGCGCAAGTTGTTGCGGGTGATCCGGCGTCTCGGCAATACCCAGCCGGTCACCGTCCGCAGCACCTGTCTGGCCGCGCATGCGCTGCCGCCTGAATACGCCAATCGCGCTGACGATTACATCCATCACATCTGCAACGAAATGCTCCCGGCGCTGGCCGCCGAAGGGCTGGTGGATGCCGTGGACGCGTTCTGTGAATACCTGGCGTTTTCCCCGGCGCAGGTCGAGCAGGTGTTCATCACCGCGGGTCAGCTCGGGCTGCCGGTAAAATTGCACGCCGAACAGCTTTCATCGCTGGGCGGTTCAAGTCTGGCCGCGCGTTACAAGGCCCTGTCAGCGGACCATCTTGAGTTCATGACCGAAGACGACGTCATCGCCATGGCGGCGTCGGGCACCGTCGCAGTCCTGTTGCCGGGCGCCTACTACTTCCTGCGCGAGACGCAACTGCCGCCCATGGATGCGCTGCGCAAACACGGCGTGCCTATCGCGATTTCCACCGACATGAACCCCGGCACCTCACCCGGCCTGTCGCTGCGCCTGATGCTCAACATGGCCTGCACGCTGTTTCGCATGACGCCTGAAGAAGCACTGGCGGGCGTCACGCTCAACGCCGCAAAGGCGCTGGGCATGGGCGACACACACGGTTCTCTGGAAGTCGGCAAGACGGCGGATTTCGTCGCTTGGGACATCGAGCGACCGGCTGACCTGGCGTACTGGCTGGGCGGCGATCTGGACAAACGCATCGTGCGTCATGGCATGGAATCACTGGTTTAAAGGAGAAGATTGTGGACAACGTTCTGACATTCACCCGCGGCCGTATTCCGCTGCTGATCAGCATGCCCCACGCGGGCCTCAAGCTCACGCCCGCCGTGGAAGCGGGGCTCGTAGACGAAGCGCTGAGCCTGCCCGACACCGACTGGCACATTCCGCGTCTGTACGACTTCGCTGCAGAACTGGGCGCCAGCACCCTGGCGGCCGAATATTCGCGTTTTGTGATTGACCTGAATCGCCCTGCTGACGACAAACCGATGTATGCCGGTGCGACCACGGGGCTGTTTCCGTCGATCCTGTTCGACGGCGTGCCTCTGTTCAAGGACGGCCTGGCACCGGGGGATGAAGAGCGTGCGCAGTATCTGGAGCGGATCTGGACGCCGTACCACCAGACACTGGAGCAGGAACTGCAACGGCTGCGCGACGAGTTCGGCTACGCGCTGCTGTTCGACGCGCACTCGATTCGCGGCCACGTTCCGCACCTGTTCGACGGCCGCCTGCCGGACTTCAACCTCGGCACCTTCAACGGCGCCAGCTGCGATGCGGAACTGGCCAGCAGACTGGAACAGGTCTGCGCGGCGGCCAAGGATTACAGCCATGTGCTGAACGGCCGCTTCAAGGGTGGCCACATCACCCGCCATTACGGCGACCCGGCAAACAACATCCACGCCGTGCAACTGGAACTGGCGCAAAGCACCTACATGGAAGAATTCGCCCCGTTCCATTACCGCCCTGACCTTGCCGAACCGACCCGCAACGTCCTGAAACCGTTGCTGGAAACCTTTATTGCCTGGGGCCAGGAGCGGTTTGGCAGGTGAACACACGATTACTGTGGACGGCGGCTTGCCGGCGATACGGACGGTCAGACAACCCTTCGCCACCTGACCTGACGCGATCGCCGGCAAGCCGCCTCCCACACTCTGTTGTCTGCCACACGCAACGGCAGGATCAGCCAGCGCTCACTTCTTGAGCAATCGCAACCCGTTGAACACCACCAGCAAACTGACCCCCATGTCGGCAAACACTGCCATCCACATGGTCGCCAGCCCCGCGAAGGTGATACCGATGAACAGCACTTTGGTGACAATCGCCAGGACGATGTTCTGCTTGAGCACGGTCGAGGTCCGGCGCGACAGGCGAATAAACGCCGGGATCTTGCGCAGATCATCGTCCATCAGCGCAACATCCGCCGTTTCGATCGCCGTATCCGTCCCCGCCGCCGCCATCGCGAAACCGATCTCGGATCGTGCCAGCGCAGGCGCATCGTTGATGCCGTCGCCAACCATCCCGACGCGATGATTCTGCGCGTACAACCCTTCAATCGCCGCCAGCTTGTCCGCAGGAAGCAGGTTGCCCTGCGCCTGATCGATGCCCACCTGATCGGCAATCGCCTTGGCCGTGTGCGGGTTGTCGCCCGTCAGCATCAGGGTCTTGATACCCAGTTCATGCAGCTCGGCGATGGCCTGACGGCTGGTTTCCTTGACCGTATCGGCTACGGCAAACAGCGCCAGCGGACCGGTTGAGTCGAGCAGCAGCACCACGCTCTTGCCCTGCATTTCCAGCGCATCCAGACGTGCCTCCAGTTCAGGCGAGCACAGACCCAGCTCTTCCACCAGACGATGATTGCCCAGATGGTACAGGCGGCCATTGATCTCGCCCTTCACGCCGCGCCCGCCCAGCGCTTCGAAGTTCACCACGTCATGCACGGCAGCGCCCGCTTCGGACGCCTTGGCAATGGCTTGAGAAACCGGATGATCGGAGCGACCGGCAAGGCTTGCGGCGATGGCAGGCGCGGTGTCGGCTGCCTCGTTATGCAGCGCAACATAATCAGTCTGCACCGGCTTGCCATGCGTCAAGGTACCGGTCTTGTCGAGGGCCAGATAATCCAGCTTCTCGCCCATTTCCAGGTACACACCGCCCTTGATCAAAATACCTTTGCGCGCCGCAGCCGCCAGGCCACTGACGATGGTCACAGGCGTGGAGATCACCAGCGCACACGGGCACGCGACGACCAGCAGTACCAGCGCACGGTAGATCCAGTCGAACCACGCGCCGCCAAAGAACAGCGGAGCCACCAGCGCAACCGCCAACGCCACCACGAACACCACCGGCGTGTAGATACGCGAGAAGCTGTCGACGAAGCGCTGGGTCGGCGCACGCGAACCCTGGGCCGCTTCAACGGCATGGATGATCCGCGCCAATGTCGAATTATTCGCCGCCGCCGTGACGCGATACTCCAGCGAACCCGCCTGATTGATGGTCCCCGCAAACACCTTGTCGCCCACGGCCTTCTCAACCGGCAGGCTTTCCCCGGTGATCGAGGCTTGATCGATGGTCGATTGTCCGGACACGACTTCACCGTCCAGCGCGATACGCTCGCCAGGCTTTACCCGCACAATGGCGTCCATTTCAACCGTTTTAGCATCAACTTCCAGCCAAACGCCATCCGACTGGCGAACCGTCGCCATCTCCGGCGTCAACTGCATCAAACCGCTGATTGCGTTACGCGCACGATCCAGCGACTTGGCTTCAATGAGTTCGGCCACCGTGAACAGGAACATCACCATGGCCGCCTCAGGCCATTGCCCGATCAGCACGGCGCCGGTCACGGCGATGCTCATCAGCGCATTGATGTTCAGATTGAAGTTTTTGAGCGCAATCCAGCCTTTTTTGTAGGTCGTGAGGCCGCAACTGAAGATCGACACCAGCGCCAGCAGCGCAACGACCCAGGTCGGACCCAGCGAAGCAAAATGCACCACTTCGGCTGCCAGCGCCGCGACACCGGACAGCGCCAGTGGCCACCAGTGTTTCTTCGGCGCAGGAGCAGCCGCGGCGTCTGAAGTCGCGCCCTCTTCGATCAGGTCGGCCTGCATGCCCAGCGAACCGATGGCCTCGCGAATCGGATCGGTCGACGGCAAGTCATGCCAGACGCCGAGGATGCGATTGATCAGGTTGAATTCCAGTTTCTGCACGCCCGCCAGCTTGCCCAGTTTGTTCTGGATCAGGGTCTGCTCGGTCGGGCAGTCCATTGCTTCGATACGGAAACTGCTCAACCGTGCATCGGCTGACGAGGCGTTATCGAGCGTCACGACGGCGGGCGCTGCCTTGCTGGAACAGCAAGAATGCGCATGTTCTGCGTGCACGTCTTCGTGCTCGTCATGACCGTGTGTCGGGGTAGCTTTGCTGATCGGGCCCATTTGGCGCGCTCCTGGATTCTGCTTGTTGCCAAGTGAACACCCTGTAGCCACTATAGGGTCAAGCACTAAAAACGAGAGGCAGCCCATGAAGATCGGTGAACTGGCGAAGTTGACGGATACGCAGGTCGAAACTGTCCGTTATTACGAACGTGAAGGTCTGCTGCCCGCCCCCGCGCGCAGCGATGGCAATTACCGGCTGTACACTCAGGCTCACGTCGAGCGGCTGTCGTTCATCCGCAATTGCCGCAGCCTGGACATGACGCTGGAAGAGATTCGCAGCCTGCTGAATCTGCGCGACAGCCCGCAGGATCAATGCGAAAGCGTCAATGCGCTGATCGACGAGCACATCGAACACGTCAACGCCCGGGTCGCCAGCCTGCAGGCGCTGCAGCAACAGCTGCTTGATCTGCGCCAACGTTGCGGCAGCGGCGAGGCCGATCACTGCGCGATTCTGGAAAGGCTGGAAGTCACCGGCGCCGTCGCCTCACCCGAAGGCGAGCCCTCGCATGTGGGGCGCAGTCACAGTCATTGAGGCTCAATGCCCGACCGGATCGTGCCGATGCTTCGCGTCATGATCCGGCTGATCACACCGCTTCGAAGCCATCCACATACAGAACCTGATAACGCGCCATGGCGGCGCCAAGCCGTTGCCTCAGGTAGCCGTTCGCATGGCCCAACGCATTCAGGATCTGCTCGGACTCGATCAGGTAGGACGCTCGCTTGGCATGCGTCCATTTGGCAGGCGCTGACTGCAGATTGGTGATGCGGTCGCACAGCTTGACCGCCGCCGCTTCACGGGAATGCTCAGCGATACCCTGAAAATAACGCTCCTCGGAAAACGGCACGATCAGGTTCTTGCTCAGGCATGCAACGGTCGATGCGACCTCTGCGCCAAACGCCTCCTGCAACTGCGCCGTCGTCACATCGGTGTCTTCCACTACGTCATGCAACAACGCAGCAGGCAGGGCAATCTCGAATGCACCCACGGGTTCCTCGCGATGGGCAAAGATCAGCTCATTGGCAACCATCGCCACGTGGGTGGTGTAAGGCAGATCCGAACTGGTCATCGTCTGCCCGACATGAGCTTGAGACGCGAACAGCCAGGCTTTGTTGTAGAGATGTTGCAGGTCGAGGGTGGGCATCAAGTGGTTCCTATGCTGAGGGGGTCAGATCACCCTGTGGGAGGCGGCTTGCCGGCGATGGCGTCAGGTCAGGCAATGGTGGAGCATCGCCGGCAAGCCGCCTCCCACAAGGTTCTGCATTCTTCCAGCGAGAGCTGTGAGTAATGCCGGACACGGATCGTGAGAACCGCTACAACGCATCCAGCTCAAGCCTTCGGGACATCCTCAATGCTTTGCTCGGGCTCGGGCTCTTCGGCCGCTGGCGGCTCGGGTGTCAGGTCCAGGAGGTCTGGCCCGTCATCCTCGGCGCTCTGCTCCTCAGCGGTCTCAGGCTCCACCACCAAGGGCGCCAACAGACTCGGATCGGTCACCCCCGTCAGTTTCTTACGCAGGCGCTGCAAATCCCCGACGCTGAGTTTCAGCAACTTGGCCGACTTGGTCTTGAGCAACTGGGTGACGCTGTCTTCCTCGCCCAACTGCGCCATCTGGCCCGCCAGGTTCATCGCCAGAACCTCGCGCTTGTAGATGCCGGTGTTGTACTGATACACCGCCGCGATCAGCTCGCGCAACTCCAGCGGCAGACGCCAGCGAGTGCGCAGCGCAGAACCGAAGGACGCCGAGTGTTGCTCCAGCGCTTGATCGATTGCCTGTTCATTCAGCTCACCGCCCGCCAGCAACCATTCCTGCAGACAGCCCAGCACCGCCAGATCGCCCAACGATTGCAGCAATCCGGCACAGAAGCAGCGCTCGACATCCAGTTCCAGCATGCCACCCAGAATCCGGGCGTAATCGGCCGTACGTTGCGACAGGGTCCAGAACTGACTGGCCTTGGCCAGCAACGCGTCGCTGGTCAGCACCGCCATGCGCTTTTTGGCCAGACCCGACGCGATGGTAGCCGTCTGCGGTGCGCCCAGCACCGCCATCGCGCCACCCAGCGTCTGCACAGGCTTTCCCAAATGTTGGGCCGCCGTGTTTGCGGCGGCGATCAACACTGCCGTGATGTGCGGATCGTTGCGCAACTCCTGCTCCAGTAGCGTCGCATCCAGCCCGCTTGACCCCTGGCTCAGTTGAATAGCGTTGGGCACATCAACAAACAGCGGCGCGCCATCGGCCACATCGCGACGCTTTTCCAGAAACTTCATCAACGTCAAACCCGGCGTCAGCGCAGGCATGTCGCCCGGTGCAGCCGAACGACGGCCCAGCAGCAACCCTTCCAGACGCTGCTTCAGGCCCACAGTATCCAGGGGTTTGGTCAGATAAGCCGTCGGCGCGAGCGGCAACACCTCACGCACGCTGGCCGCATCACTGCGGTTACTGATCAGAATGAACGGGATCGGCGGCTGACGACGCAGGTTGCGAATGCCGCGCAAGAGGCTCAGCCCATCGATGGCGGGCAGCTCACGTGCAGCAATAACCAGGTCCGGCAGGTGTTTTTTCATCCATTCGATGGCTTGCCTGCCGTCGGTGCACATCTCCAGCTCGATATCACCACGCACACTCAGCACCAGCTCGCTGAGAGTTTCGCGAACCCACGGATCGGACTCAGCAATCAATACGCGAGGTACCGCGGGTAAAACTACAGCAGTCATCAGGACTCTCCGACATCGATGCGTTCACCTTAGCCAAAGCCTTCGCCCGGATATAGCCAAAACAGTGAAATACCTTCGTTCAGACCAAAAAAAACCCGTCGAAACGGGCTTTTTTTGTCTGTTTGGTCACAAATCAACCAATCCGTGACCGCACAGCGGATCAGGCGATTTCAGCGAAACATTCTTCGAGAATGGCCAGACCTTTGGTCAGCAGTTCGTCTTCGGCAGTCAGCGGAACCAGCACGCGCAGGACGTTGCCGTAGGTGCCGCACGACAGCAGAATCAGACCCTTGTCACGTGCCTTGGCCACAACCTGAGCCACGGCCGCTGCGTTCGGCTTGTGCGAGTCGCCGTCTTCGAACAGCTCCAGCGCAATCATCGCGCCCAGCGCACGAACTTCGCCGATGACCGGGTGCTTGGCCTGGATGGCTTTCAGGCCAGTGACCAGACGCTCGCCGACCGCCTTGCAACGCTCCAGCAGGTGCTCTTCTTCGAAGATATCCAGCACGGCCAGCGCCGCCGCACAGGCCACCGGGCTACCGGCATAGGTACCGCCCAGACCGCCCGGCGCGATGGCGTCCATGTACTCGGCCTTGCCGCACACGCCCGCCAGCGGGAAGCCGCCTGCGATGGACTTGGCAAAGGTGGTCAGGTCGGCCGCAACGCCCATCTGCTCCATGGCGAAGAACGTACCGGTACGGCCAGCGCCCGTCTGCACTTCGTCAGCGATCAGCAGAATGCCGTGCTTGTCGCACAGCTCGCGCAGACGCAGCATGAAGGCTTTCGGCGCCACGTAGAAACCACCTTCGCCCTGCACAGGCTCGATGATGATGGCGGCGATGTCTTTCGGCTCGGCGTCGTTCTTGAAGATGCGTTCGATGCTGGCGATGGAATCGTCAACGCTCACGCCATGCAGCTCGCACGGGTACAGCGCACGGAAGATACCGCCTGGCATCAGGCCCATGCCAGCCGAGTACGGCACGACCTTGCCGGTCAGACCCAGGGTCATCATGGTGCGGCCGTGGTAAGCGCCAGTGAAGGCGATCACGCCAGCACGGCCAGTGGCCGCGCGGGCAACCTTGACGGCGTTTTCGACCGCTTCGGAACCGGTCGTCACCAGCAGGGTTTTCTTCTCGAAATCACCCGGCACCTTGGCGTTGATCTTCTCGCACAGCTCGACATACGGTTCGTAAGCCAGCACCTGGAAGCAGGTGTGCGTCAGCTTGGTCAGCTGTTCCTGCACGGCAGCAACGATTTTCGGGTGCAGGTGACCGGTGTTCAGTACCGCAATACCGCCCGCGAAGTCGATGAACTCACGGCCTTCAACGTCGGTAACGGTGGCGTTCCTGGCCGAAGCAGCGAAGATCGGGTGAATCTGACCCACGCCACGCGGGACGGCAGCATGGCGGCGTTGCATCAGGGAGTCGTTTGTCTTGCTCATGTATTCCTCATTCGCCGCTCATCGGTCGGCGTAGCTCAAGGATCAAGCGGGCTGGATCAGTTGCAACAGCATACGATGATCGACTGTCGCAGCCTTCAGGCCACCAATAAGTTTGGGGTGCAGCAAAAGCCGATGACACGTCGCTCTCGCGCGCCATCGGCTGCAATAACTCTGGCCAGACGGTCTGGATCAGACCGACAGGCAGAGGTATTTGATTTCCAGATAATCTTCGATGCCGTATTTGGAGCCTTCACGGCCCAGGCCCGAGGACTTGATGCCGCCGAACGGTGCCAGTTCGTTGGAGATCAGGCCGGTGTTGATACCCACCATGCCGTATTCCAACGCCTCGGCCACGCGGAACACGCGGCTCATGTTCTGAGCATAGAAGTACGACGCCAGACCGAACTCGGTGTCGTTGGCCATTTCGATCACTTCGGCTTCATCCTTGAAACGGAACAGCGGTGCCAGCGGGCCGAAGGTTTCTTCCTTCGCGACGGCGGCATCTTTCGACACGTTGACCAGAATAGTCGGTTCGAAGAACGAGCCTTCCATGCTGTTGCCACCGGTCAGCACTTTAGCGCCCTTGCTCACGGCGTCGGCAATGTGTTCCTTGACCTTGGCCACGGCCTTGTCGTCGATCAGCGGACCGGTGGTGATGCCTTCTTCCAGACCGTTACCGATCTTGAGCTTGGCCACGGCAACCTTGAGCTTCTCGGCGAACGCGTCGTACACCGCATCCTGCACGTAGATACGGTTGGCGCAGACGCAGGTCTGACCGTTGTTGCGGTACTTGGAGATCATCGCGCCTTCAACCGCCTTATCCAGGTCGGCATCGTCGAACACGATGAACGGCGCGTTGCCGCCCAGTTCCAGCGAGACTTTCTTGATGTCCTTGGCGCATTCGGCCATCAGCTGACGACCAATGTCGGTCGAGCCCGTGAAGGACAGCTTGCGCACGATCGGGTTGCCGGTCAGCTCGCTGCCGATATCGCCCGCGCTGCCCGTCACCACACTGAACACGCCCGCCGGAATACCCGCACGCTCGGCCAGTTCAGCCAGCGCCAGTGCAGAGTAAGGCGTCTGCGAAGCAGGCTTGAGCACCATGGTGCAACCCGCCGCCAGCGCAGGACCGGCTTTACGGGTGATCATCGCGGCCGGGAAGTTCCACGGCGTAATCGCAGCGGTCACACCAATCGGCTGCTTGAGCACGATCAGGCGCTTGTCCGGCTGGTGACCGGGAATCACATCGCCGTAGACGCGCTTGGCTTCTTCCGCGAACCACTCAATAAAGGAAGCGGCGTAAGCGATCTCGCCCTTGGCCTCGGCCAGCGGCTTGCCCTGCTCCAGCGTCATCAACAGACCCAGGTCGTCCTGGTTCTCGATCATCAGCTCGAACCAACGACGCAATTTGTTGCCCCGCTCCTTGGCGGTCAACGCACGCCAGGCGGGCAGCGCCTTGTCGGCCGCCTCGATCGCACGACGCGTCTCGGCCGCGCCCATTTTCGGCACAGTCCCGAGGATCTCGTTGGTAGCAGGGTTATTGACCTTGATCGACTGACCACCGTCCGCATCCAGCCACTGGCCGTTGATGTAGGCTTGCTGGCGGAACAGTTTGGAATCTTTGAGCTGCATGTCGGCCTCCTAAACAGCACCGCACAAGGGCGGAGCGAACAAATGAATATCGATGCACCCCCGTTGGAAGTCATCGCCGGGAAAACATTCCATCGGCCTGAGCGATGCGCGGCGCAAGAAAGCGCGAAGACCGAACAAGAACGTTTGAAATCTCAAACGAATCCTAGGGACTGCTGGGGTAAAGGACAATAGCCTGTTCGAAAAAAAGAACGGGGTGTTCAGGTGGGATTGGAGGTTTTGCGTGGTTTTCAGGCACGGGTCGGGTAAAGCGTGCGAAATCGACAACAGCCGCTCGCCAGCATGGACGCCCGCCCATCAGATGAGTATCATGGCGCCCGCGTTGCACCAGTAGCTCAGCTGGATAGAGTACTGCCCTCCGAAGGCAGGGGTCGTGGGTTCGAATCCCGCCTGGTGCGCCATCTTCTATCCCTTGTATTACAAGGGGTTAGCTCCACTGCCAGAAACCTGTCCTAGTCCTGAAAGTCGTTTTTGCCACAAATTTGCCACACCTTAACGTGGCGGCAATAGTCGAAATGGCAACAATCAGGAATCGCGGCCTAGCTGTTAGTAAAGGACAGTGGGAAGCTCAAATTCGCCGTAAGGGCTATCCAGCCCAGCGCAAAACCTTCGAAACCAAATCCGATGCCCAAGCCTGGGCACGCATGATCGAAAGCGAAATCGACAGGGGCATCTTTGTCTCTCGCGTCGAGGCTGAACGCACCGCCTTTCATCAACTCATCGATCGCTACATCTCCGAGATTGCTCCGAAGCACAAGGGCGCGTACTCGGAAATCAAACGCCTGGAAGCGCTCAAGCGTCATCCACTGGCAACGCGCATCGTTGCCACCCTCACCTCTTCAGATTTTGCGCGCTACTGTGACGAGCGCCTGAAGATTCGCAAAGGCAACACGGTGAAGCGTGAGCTTGCGTTGTTTCAGTGTGTGATTGAGGTCGCTCGCCGCGAGTGGGGAATTCACCTTGCCGAGAACCCGGTCAGGATGGTCAGCCGTCCAAGCTACAACGACGAACGCTCGCGACGACTGGACCCCATTGAAGGTAAGCGCTCCATTAACACCACATTCAAAGCGGCCAGATGATCCTGGATGCTGTGCTCCCGATTCCCTCCGGAGCCAGCACCTCATGATGCGACCCGAC